>CAYPEW010000020.1:0-57424 GCA_964409845.1 uncultured Jutongia sp. | reverse complement strand
GGTTTTAATGAATTTCTGGCAGCCTCGACCGTAACAGACAGCGTATGCATCCGCTTATTCTTTTCGATCAGCCGCATTTGTGAACCGCCCTTTGCAATATAAACGGTTCCTTTTTGTAAAACCTCTCCATGCTCGGCTTCCTTTACCCGGATCTCGCTAAGTTCATCCAGGCGTTTCGCTAGAGAATTTGTAAAACCTTCCGGCATATGCTGTACAATCATAACAGCAGCATCCAATCTCTTTGGCAACATAGGAACAAGTGTCTGCAGCGCCTTTGGTCCACCTGTGGAACATGCCAGTGCCACCACTTTGCTTGCCCCCTTACCCAATGGTTCCTTGGAATGTCTGGAACAATCTCCTTTCGCACCATCCGGCAGAATACGTTCCGCACGGGAAAAGACCTGCTTTGCTCTTTGCATCTGAGTCTGCCTGACCGGCTTACTCTCTGCTTCCTTTTCCTCCGATTCATCCTGTTCTGTCATGCCTTCCGTAGACAATCCCGTTGCTGCTAACAGCATCCAGATCAAGGTACGGCTAAAGCCTGGTCCTTTCGCCACCGCCAGACTGGTTGGCTTATTTACGAAATCAAAAGCTCCCAATTCCAGAGCCTCAATGGTTTCTTTACCGCCTTCTCTGGCAAGCGTACTGACAATCAATACTTTTGTATGGTCGTCCCTGCGTTTCATTTCCCGCAAAAACTCCATGCCGTCCATTTTCGGCATATTGATATCCAATACAATCGCATCTACCTCATTGCCTTCCTCTAAAATCTCCAATGCTTCCAACCCATTGGAAGCAAACCATTCTGCATGAAGCTGTTCTTCTGAGTTAATTATATCAGAGATTACCCTTCTCATAAGTGCAGAATCATCAACCACTAATATATTTTTCATATAAAACCCCCAATTTACTTTGAAAAAATACTCACAAGGGAAAATGAAACAAAACCATTATCATCTACTGCCTGCTGCTACGAAACATTCTTGCCAATAAGCCAGAAAGACCTTTGTATCGCATAATCTGTCCCTGACCGCCTCCATTGACCAGAACAGTCGCCAGTTCCATCATTGCTCTGGAAGCTGGTGCATCTGGAAACACAATGGAAACCGGCTGTTGCTTCCTAACCGCATTCTGCAATTTGATATCCTCTGGTATTGCTCCCATATATTCCATATCCATCTGCAAAAATTTTCTGGATACGGTGTTCAATTTGTAATACAATTCTTTACTTTCTTCGTAGGAATGTACTCGATTGGCAATCATGCGAATCGTCATATGATCCGAGTCAAAGGAATCACGCCTGCGCATGGTTTTCAGTAAAGCATAAGCATCCGTAATGGATGTAGGTTCCGGTGTTGCCACCAGCAATACTTCTGTACTGCACATAACCAGATCAATGACCGCATCCGAAATTCCAGCACCAGTATCAATCAATACAACATCTGCAAGCTGATCCAGATCATACATAGTAGTCACCAGACTCTGAATCTGATCTTTATCCAGATTCACTAGTTCCATAATGCCAGAACCACCGGAAATAAATCCGATACCTTCCGGTCCCGGCGTCAATATTTCCTGAACGCTTTTTCCATGAAACATCATATCTGCTAAACTATATTTCGGTCGTAGTCCCAGCATAACTTCCACATTTGCCAGACCAAAATCCGCATCCAGAACCACTACCCTTTTCCCCAGACGGCTTAACTGAATCGCCAGATTGACAGAAACATTCGACTTGCCTACACCACCCTTGCCACTGGTTACGGTAATCACGCGGGCTAGATGTCTTTTAATATTCTGTTGTTTAATGATATTTCTCAAACGTTCTGCCTGATCCATTAACCATTTCCTCCCAGAAGCTGTTTCGCCATTTTCTGTGCATCAATCTTACCGATGTCATCCGGAACGTTCTGTCCCCAGGTGGCATATGCCAGTGCAGCACCTGTCAACATACGGATATTCAAAATGTTGCCAACAGTATCTGTTTCATCTAATTTTGTAAATACCAGATAGTAGTCTGTAATTTTTTGATACGTTTGTGCAATTTTGACCAAATCCTTATACTTGGTAGTTGCACTGAGTACCAGATATGTCTCTTTGTTTTCCGCCGGAACTTTATCCAATAACTCTTTCATATCCTGGATCTGTTCTGGATTTTGATGGGAACGGCCCGCCGTATCCACTAAAACCAGATCATACCCCTTTAACTGGTCCATTACCTTATCCATCTCATCGGCAGAATAAACTACCTCCAGCGGAATTCCCAAAATATTCGCATAAGTTTTGAGCTGATCCACAGCCGCAATTCGATAAGTATCCGATGTAATTAATGCGACCTTGGTTTTTTTCGTCAACTTTAAGGTCGATGCAATTTTAGCAATTGTGGTGGTTTTTCCCACACCTGTGGGACCCACAAAAAAGATATATTTCGTCTTTTTGGTTCGTACATCAATAAGGTGGGACTGTCCAAAAGATAATATAATTTTCTGATAGACACCTGCCAGAACATTGTCTAAAGTCCATTCCTTATTTTTGCCGGACCGTACGGAATCTAAAATCTGATCCACATAGGTTTCATGAACCTCATTTTCAATCATTTTCTCCCGGATTAACTGAAAATAAGACTGGGGTTTATCCTTTTCTGTATCTTCAGATTCTTTCTCCGGCTTATCATGGGACTGTAATACCTGTTTTTCTAAAAGATCCTGTAAACTATTGAGTTTTTGCTCAATCGCTTCCGTCTCCGTATCTGCTTCTGTTTGTTCCTCCTGTTTTGGAGTATCCTCCACAATCTGGTCACTCTGGATCAACTTCTCCCACTTCGCCTCCTGCTTTGCTGCCTTTGAATCCGGAGCGGTATACTCCTCCTGTTCCCTGATCGCTTCCTGCAGTTTACTAAAATCAGGTGCTTCTTTTGTCTCCTCTGCACTTTCATCAACAGCCGCCGTAACTTCTACTGCCGGCTTCTTAAAAAGTTTACTGATCCCCTTAGGTACCATCGTCTTCACATTCATGATCACAGCATCTTCGCCCAACTCTTCTTTTGCCAGGCCAATTGCTTCTTCTTCTGTTGTTGCAATATATTTTTTGATAACCACTATACTGTCACCATCCCTATCGATTGTAATTCTACATCAGTATCAATTTCATTATAGGATATTACGATCAAATCCCGGAACTGTTCTTCAATGAGTTTTCTAAAATATAACCGGACAATTGGTGAAGTGACAATAATTGGATTTTTACCCAATTCTTCCATTTTGTCCATTTCTTCCTTCACTGACTGTAATATATCCTGCGTTTTCTCTGGATCCAAATTAATATAGGTTCCCTGTTCCGTTTGTTTAATGGATCCCATAATATCCTGCTCAATCCGAGGATCCAGGGTAACTACGCTGGTCATTTCATTGGCCGGGAAATATTTATTAGAAATTGCCCGTTTCAGGCTCTGTCTGACATATTCCGTCAACACATCCGTATCCCGGGTACTGCTGGCATTATCTGCCAAGGTCTCAAATATTGTAACCAGATCCCGGATGGATATTCCCTCCTGCAATAGATTCTGTAATACCTTCTGAATCTCACCCACACTGAGCATCTTTGGCACCAGTTCAGATACCAGAGTCGTATTTGCCTCCTGAATATTGTTAATCAGATTCTGTACATCCTGGCGTGTCAGCAATTCATCCAGATGTCCTCTGATCACTTCTGTCAGATGGGTTGCTATAATAGACGGGGGATCTACTACTGTATACCCCAATGATTCTGCTCTTTCTCTCTGAGATTCGGTAATCCAGATTGCCGGCAAATGAAAAGACGGCTCAAAGGTTGGAATACCGGTAATTTCCTCCTCTACAAATCCCGGATTCATTGCCATATAATGGTCGAAAAGTATCTCGCCATCACTGACCGGTACACCTTTAATCTTGATCACGTACTGATTGGGATTCAACTGTATATTATCTCGCAATCGGATCATCGGCACCACGCATCCCAGCTCCAAAGCAATCTGTCTACGAATCATAACCACTCGATCTAGCAGGTCACCACCCTGGTTAACGTCTGCCAATGGAATGATACCATAACCAAACTCCAATTCAATCGGATCAACCTGTAACAGGGAAACAACATTCTCCGGACGCCGGATTTCCTCTGCAGTCTCTTCCTCCTCGTCCACTTCTGATTCGATATCCTGCACCTCAATATTCATCTCTATTGCCCTGCCCGCTGCAATAAACAATACTGCATAGATAAAACAAATCAATGTTGGCAATGGGGTTAAGCCCAAAAGTGCCATAGTTCCACCCACAATATACAATACTTTCGGGATGGAGAAAAGCTGTTTGAGTAATACATTTCCCAAATCAGATTCTTTGGAAACTTTTGTAACCAGAACACCTGTGGCAAGGGAAATAACCAGGGAAGGAATCTGGCTGACCAAACCATCACCAATGGTTAGAATAGAATATTTCTGCACTGCTTCCATGAGTGGTAACTGCTGAAAAACCATTCCCAAAACCAATCCACCCACAAAGTTAATAACCGTAATAACCAGACCTGCCGTTGCATCTCCCTTAACATACTTGGTAGCACCGTCCATGGCACCAAAGAATGTCGATTCGTCCTGTATCTTCTGACGACGTTCTTTTGCCTCCTCATCGGTAATCGCCCCGGTATTCAAATCCGCATCAATCGCCATCTGTTTACCCGGCATAGCATCCAAAGTAAACCTGGCAGTAACTTCGGATACACGCTCCGATCCTTTATTGATAACAATGAACTGTACAATAATCAGGATCAAAAAGACAATGGCACCTACCACCAGATTACCACCGCCCACAAAATTACCAAATGCGGTAACCACTTGCCCGGCATATCCCTTTAACAAAATATTTCTGGTAGATCCTACGTTCAAAGAAATCCGAAACAGTGTCGTCATCAACAATAAAGTAGGAAAAGCAGACATATGTAATGCTTCCGTAGAAAACAACGCTGTAAACAGGATCGTCATAGCCAGAGCCAGATTCAGCATCATCAACACATCTAACAATCCCGTCGGAATCGGTATAATTAAAAATACAATTGGAATTAATATGTATACTCCTAATAAGAAATCTGCTTTTTTCATTTCATGGTATCCTCCCTGCCATCATTACCTGTCAAATTATATACATAAACCAAAACTTCTGCAACCATCTGATATAGCTCAGGCGGTATTTCTGCACCAATATCCACATTATGATACAGCATCCTGGCTAATGGTTTATTCTCCACAATCTCCACATTACTGCCCCGTGCGATCTCCTTGATTCTCTGTGCCAGATAATCGGCACCCTTTGCTACTACCACCGGAGCATTATCTACTTCTTTATTATAACGAACTGCCACTGCCAAATGTGTCGGGTTTGTGATAACCACATCTGCATTTGGTACATCCTGCATCATACGTCTTCTAGATGCCTGTTGCATCCGAGCACGCTGTTGGCTTTTGATCTTAGGATCACCTTCTGAATTTTTATATTCATCCTTGACCTCTTGCTTGGTCATTTTCATATCTTCATGGAATTTCCATTTCTGATATGCAAAATCTGCCACTGCAATAATAATAAATAACATACTGATCCGCAGACCAATACTAATAATGATATCTCCAATCAGCGTCAATGCCTGCAGCAAAGAATACTCATACATGTCCAGAACCAGATTCCATTTTCCCTTGAGATAACTATAAATCACATAGAAAATCGCAATGATTTTGGCAACGTTTTTAAGCAACTCGACGATTTTATCTTTGGAAAACAAGCGTTTTAATCCGCTTACCGGGTTAAACTTATCAAATTTGGGCTTCATTGGCTCCAATGTAATTTTCCATTTAACCTGTACCAAATTCGTCACAAAAGCGACTGCAAACGCTGTAGCAAAAAAGGGTGCTACTGTCAGTAAAACCTGACGTAACGCATTGCCAACATAGGCACATGCCAACTGCAGAGTAAACTCATCATTCGTTAAATCGGAAATCTGATTATACATTCCGGAAAAATTCCCCATAAAACTTTTCCCTAAAGTTCCCAGCATCAACCGTAACATCATAAAAAAAACTAATAATGACACTGCCGTTGTAGCATCTGTACTCTTCGCCACCTGTCCTTTATTCCGGGCATCCTGTAATTTTTTTGTAGTAGGTTCTTCTGTCTTTTCACCGCCATCACCATCTTTTGCAAACAGCTGCAAATCATATGACAGAAAATATCCCGTCTGTCTTTGCAAAAAACAATCATGAGCTCTTTTTCGTTCCATATCTACTCTCGCTTTCGGTAAATTTCAGTGCGTAGCTACAGATATTATGATTATACTCCTTTTATGCAAAAATAGCAAATGTCCACTCTGTCATATTGTGAATATCAGCCACCAGCATAAATACCTTAACGCCAAAAATACGTTTCTATTACGATGGTGCTATATTCTGCATAAAAAGCTGGGTTAATTTCTGCATTTCTTCAAAAAGAAAGTCTGTAACGCCAGAAAACAACTGTAATATAACAAAAACCAAAAATAAACCAATCAAAATCTTTAACTGCATACCAATCACAAACATATTCATCTGTGGTGCAATCTTTGCCAGAATACCTAACACAATATTAATAACCAGAATACAGGAAAAAATAGGAAGAATGATCCGGAATCCTATAATAAAATAATCTGTAATATAAGTAATCATAATGGTATATAGATTACCACTAAGCCTGGCTCCTCCAATAGGAATCAACTGATAAGAATCATACAGGGCATCAATAATAAAGTAATGCATATCAGAAATCAAAAAAAACAGCATAAAAACATAAGAATACAAATTTGCTGTAACAGTGGAAGCAACCTTGGTAGTTGGATCCATTTCCTGAACCATAGAAAAACCAATCTCCATATCTATCATATGACCAGAAAAATTAAGTATATATAAACAGAGCATAGATCCCAAACCAATCAAAATACCGGTAATTGCCTCTGTTAACGCTAACGCACAATAAGCCCATACACTGTTATACTGCACAGAAGTATAGTCTATGGTATTAACCACAATAATGGCCAAAAAGAAAGCTATAGAGGCTTTCAATTTCCGTGGAACTTCTTTTGCACTAAAAAAAGGAGCGACTGCAACTACCGAGGCCACCCGTATAAATACCAACATAATATATTCCAGGTATTCTACTGTAAAACTCATTTGTCTGTCACTCCTTGTATGAACTAATTCCTAATATATTGTGGTATATTAGAGATTAAACTGGTAAATAGTTCTACCGCGTTATTCATGATCCAACTTCCACATAAAACCAGAATCAGCATAATCGCCAAAAACTTAGGCACGAAGGTCAAAGTTTGTTCCTGAATGGAAGTAATTGTCTGAAAAATACTGACAACCAAACCAATAATCAAGGAAACAATCAAAAGAGGCGCTGCAGATTCCACTGCTGTCCAGACAGTTTGCCTGACAATATCAATTACCATTCCTTCATTCATATACTACACCTCTCCTCCGTTGTTTCATTGAAACGATTGTACTAACTGACCAATTAACAAATTCCATCCATCCGCCAATACAAACAACAGAATCTTGAATGGCAAAGATATTGTTGTAGGCGGAAGCATCATCATACCCATGGACATCAGGGTGGAAGCCACAACCATATCAATTACAATAAATGGTAAATACAATACAAATCCAATGATAAATGCCGTCCGCAATTCACTGATAATAAATGCTGGTATAATAGTCATAATGGAAAGGTCTTCCACATCCTCTATCTCATCGGAAGACTGTCCATTAATGGTCATAAACAGTTTCAAATCCTTATCTCTGGTCTGCTTCAACATAAAACTACGAAATGGTGCAATTCCTGCATCCAGCGCTGCTTCCTGCTGAATACTTCCAGACATATACGGCTGTACTGCATTGGTATTTACCTCATTGAAAACCGGTGCCATAACAGCCAGGGTAATAAAGACCGACAGACCTGCCAACACCTGATTAGGTGGCGTTGTTTGTGTTCCCAAAGCAGTCCTCAAAAAATGAAATACGACGATTATCCTGGTAAAAGACGTCAGCAAAATCAAAATAGATGGTGCCAGGCTCAGAATCGTCAACAGAATCAAAATCTGTAAGGTTGATTCCAATCTGGTACTACCCAGATTAGAAGTAATGCTCAGATCAAAGGTATCATCATCTGCATCCGGATTGGCACTAATCTCATTCTCTGTAGTCTGATCCACACCTGCAGTACCTGTAGCTCTAGCATAAGATGGTGCTGCCGCCAAACAAATGCAGATCATCATCGACAAGCCTAATAAGACTTTTCTGAACTCTCTTCTCCTTTTTTTATTAAACCATCGTTTCATCCTATTTGGTCTCCTGTTTCTTTGTTTTTTTGACTAGTTCAGAAAACATATCGCTAAACGAGCCCTGCTTTATAAATTCCTGTGGCTCAAGATCTAATTCCTCCTCAGTCAGTTCTGTCAATACTGTAATTTGATCCTTGGCTACTGCAACTGCTACATATTTTTCACCAATTTTAAGAATAAAAATCGTTCTTCCAGGACCGAAGGGACAACTTTCTATGACAGAAACATTATGAAACTTCTGTTTCGGCATAGCAGCCCCTGCATACCACTTAGTAAACCAAGAAGCAGCAAACAGCAGAACGATAAAAATAATCAACAGAACAATAAACTTAATAATGCTGGCAAGTGTAGAAAACTCAGACGTAAGCAAAAGCATATCCACACCTCCAGCATTTTTCTTATTTTGTAATTTCTACAATTCGAATACCAAAGTTCTCCTCAATAACTACAACTTCTCCCTTGGCAACAAACTTTCCATTTACCAGAACATCAACCGGTTCACCAGCTAATTTATTTAACTCGATGATGGTACCTGGTGCAAAATCCAAAATCTCTTTGATGGATTTATTGGAGCGTCCCAACTCCACCGTAACCTCCAAAGGCACATCCATAATCAAATCAATATTTTCCTGTTGCATTAATGGACTAACACCAGCATTGAATGGCTGGAACTGCGCCGGCTGTACATTAACATTCTGCATCTGCGGCATCATCATTGGCTGACCTCCCATCATAGGCTGCTGTTGCATCATATTTGGATCCATTGCAGGCTGCTGCATTGGTGCTGCTGCCGGCTGTGCCATTGGTGCAGGCTGCGGCTGCGGTTCCGGTGCAGGCTGTGGTTCCGATGCAGGCATTTCCTCTAATTGCTCATTCTGTGTCCCCATGAATCTTTCATATAATTCTCTTGCAAAATCAAATGGATATAACTGCATAATCTGGCTGTTAATCAAATCGCCAATCTGCATATCAAAAGCAACTTGTACAATCTGCCCTTCTAAAAATGTACTGATCTCATCATCACTGATGGAATCATTCAAATCAATTAAGCTGGCTACTGGCGGGCTGATATCCACCTTCTTGTCCAGCATAGATGATAGTGAAGTAGCTGCTGATCCCATCATCTGGTTCATCGCCTCACTGATGGCACTCAGATGCAGCTCTGATAACTCTCCATCTGTATTAGATCCATCGCCACCCATCATCAAATCGGTAATGATCTTAACATCATTCTCCTTTAAGATCAGAATATTATTCCCATCAATTCCCTCAATATATGAAATTCGGATAAACACACATGGTCTGTCATACTGTGCAGACAAATCATCCAAGGTCACATAGGAAACACGAGGTGTTGTAATGGTAACTTTCGTATTTAACAATGTTGATAATGTCGTTGCAGCAGTACCCATGTTAATATTTGAGATTTCTCCCACTGCATCACGCTCTGCATCCGTTAACGATTCTTCACCAGCCTCTGCTGCTGTGCTCGAAGAATCACCAGTCAAAGCATCAATTTCTTCTTGTGATAACATTCCATCCATAACGCTATTGTTCCTCCCTTATTACAGATGTAACACGGACGGCATAGGAATCAGAAGTTGCTCCTGGTAAAGCATGAAACTTCTTGATATTTCCTGTATATACCTCCAGTTCATCCTCAATTTTGGTATCTAATTTAATGATATCACCAATCTGGATATTCATGAAATCATTTACCGAAATCCAACTCCTGCCTAACAAGGCACGAACCGGAATCTTTGCATGATCAATCAATCTCTCAATGGCCTCATGGTAGGTTCCATCGTCTTTCTCTTTCATCGTTGAATACCAGTACTTCGTATTCAACTTATCTATTACATTTTCCACACAGGAATATGGAATACAAATATTCATCAGACCCTCTACATCGCCTACGGTAATATTCATCGTAACAATGGCGGTCATCTCTGTTGGCGAAATAAACTGGGCAAACTGGGAATTTGTCTCAATTCGTTCCAATTTTGGCTCAATCTCCACCACACTGCCCCATGGATCCACCAATAGATCTGTAAATACTTCCAAAACTCTCTCAATAATAATCAATTCAATTTCTGTAAATTCACGGCTCTTCTCTAACGGTTCGCCACCACCGCCCAGCAAACGGTCAACAATAGCAAAGCCCAGATTCGATGCCAGCTCCAATATCACATTCCCCTCCAGCGGAGAAAAGTCAACAACTCCCAACAATACTGGATTGGATAAGGCATTAGAAAACTCAGAATACGCATTTGCCTCTGCATTCATGACCTCGACCTGCACATTTTTACGCAGATATGCTGGCATATGTGTAGAAAGCAGACGCCCATAGTTTTCAAAAATAATCTCCAAAGTTCTCAGATGATCTTTTGAAAATTTAGACGGTCTGGCAAAGTTGTAATTGATTACTCTTTTTTCTTTTGTTTCATTTAACTCATCCGGATCCAATTCACCATTACTCAGCGCACTAAGTAAATTGTCAATTTCGTCCTGCGATAAGGTGTCTCCCATTTTTTTCACCTCTCAAGCTCAGTCTGATTAATATCATACCATATTTTCCACAGAAAGAAAACATTTTATTTGATTCTATTTCTACTGGAACATAAAATTATCTAACATAACTTTCTTTACTGCCTTGGAATCCAAATGCTCTCTGATCTTTTCCAATGCTTCTTTCTGGATCTGATCCTGAGAAATATCCTCTGAAGTATGACTTTGAATCACGGAACGGATAATATCTGTGATCTCAGCCTGGTTATTGGTCAGAATTTTGCTGACATCTTTATAATCATCTGCTTTCTTATAGACAGATAAAGTATAACCATTCAACATAGCATAATGAGGATCTGCATCGCTGCCCTGTTTGAGATTCAAAGTCTGCTGTTCTTCAAAATCCACTACGACTGATTCCAGATCTTTCAAGGCATAGTCTTCGTCACTGCCGGCATCTCCATCGGCATCTAATTCCAGATTCAGCACCGAAGCCACCTGCGTAATAAGATTATTCGTTTTTTGAAAAGTTGGTAGCATAACGAAAAACATAATTGCCGTCAATACCACATTGATTACCGTTAATGCTGTGATAATTACACTAAAAATATTTTTTTTCATCTCTCTACACCTTTCTAGCCGTCTGATTACTCAGACAAACCATATATTTTTATTTCTACACGCCGGTTTTTTGCCCTGCCAGCTGCAGACTTATTAGAAGCCACTGGATGCACATCTCCCATACCAGATGCTTCTAAATGTTCCAAACTCAGATTCTTCTTTTCATTAAGATACTCTAGCACCTTAGTTGCCCTGGCTGTGGAAAGCCATAAATTACTAGGATATTCTGCGGTTTTAATCGGACGATCATCGGTATGCCCCTCTATCTTAATCTGATTTTTCTCATAATGTTTCAAGATATCGCCAACCCTGCTTAAGATAGGCTGTGCTTCTTTTCGAATCTCCGCACTACCAGAATCAAAGAGAACACTTCCACTCAGGGATAACATGACATACTGAAAGCCAGGATCAATGGTAACATCCAGATCGTCTTCCAGATGCTTTGCCTCTGTCTGCTCTGTCATCTCACCATACAGTTTTTCCATTTCCTCTCTCTGCTTTGCCTGCTGCTCTGCTAAAGGATCATCTGCATCTTCTTCATCCTCTGCTTTCTTACCCATATCAGAGTAATACTCGTCCAGATTATTTAACTGGGTAGCACCACTGGAAACCAAAGTTCCCTTACCAATCGCCTGGGCACCACCATTAAAAATGCTAAAACTATTGGACAAAGATGCCACTAATTCTGCATATTTTACTTCATCCACCGTAGACATGGAAAATAATAACACAAAGAAACATAGCAATAGATTCATCAAATCAGAAAAAGTATCTTTCCATCCATCGGTTTTGATCTCTGCTTTTTCCTTATTTTTCGCCATTACGCTTCACCGCCTTCAGCATTTTCCTCTGCCATCTCATTACGAACAGAAGGAGCCAGGAATGATTTCAACTTCTCCTCAATGACACGAGGGTTCTCTCCTGCCTGAATGGACAGTAAGCCCTCTACCATAACTTCTTTAATCTTTACCTCTAAATCATTATTCTGTTTTAGTTTAAAGGATACTGGCACACAGATCCAGTTTGCCAGCAAAGAACCATATAATGTGGTCAACAACGCCACCGCCATGTTTGGTCCGATACTACTCATATCATCCATGTTATATAACATGTTAACCAAACCAATCAAGGTACCAATCATACCCCAGGCAGGACCCATACCACCCCAGTTTGCCCAGAAAGCAATCTTTTCATTGTGTCTGGCATCCAGGGAATTCAATTCCGTCTCCATGATACTGCGCACCAGCTCTGGATCGGTACCATCCACAATCAGCATAATTCCCTTTTTCAGGAAATCATCTTCGATATTGTTGGCAGCTTCTTCCAGTGCCAACAAACCCTCTTTACGTGCCACATTGGACAAATTGATAATGTTGCCTATCACTTCTCCCTCATGTGCTTCCGGTACTTTTAATGCTAATTTAAAAGATTTGAAACACGACAGATAGTCCGGAATATTCTTTGCCTGCATCAACATACAAGCCATCGAACCACCAATTGTAATAAATACAGATACCCTATCTGCGAAATGAGGCAATCCGGCAAATCCGTCCACACCTGTTACGATACCCAAGAACACCATGAACAGACAGACTACCAGTCCTATCAGTGTTGCTATGTCCACTTTTCTCCACCACCTTGCTTTAGTTTGTAGAATGTAAGATATGTATTATTCAAAATGATTACATTCTCTCTTATATGATTTTACTAGATTTTTTATCATCTGTCTACTTTCTTTTACAATTATTTTTTTGCCAGTTGTCAAAGTAATGACTGTATCCGGCGTTTCTTCTACTATTTCAATCAAATCAGAATTTACTGTAATTTCCATTCCATTCATTTTCGTCACATCAATCATACGCTAATCCCCTCTCATGAACACCATCGCCATCCACGCATAAATGCCCGTCTAATAATAAAACATTTTTCTTGTAAGACAGCCTACTGTATGATGTTCCTATGATTGTGAATAAATAGCATTGGACAATGGGTAGATGCCTATCTGCCCATTGTCAATGCCATCCGATCTCCCAAACGCAATGCGTTCAAGTTTCACACATACATATATGCGAATTCATTATAAAATTATGCAATTATTACCTATTATCTCTTTAGGTTAACCAGTTCTTCTAACATAGAATCCGAAGTGGTAATAATACGGGAATTTGCCTGGAAACCACGCTGTGTAGTAATCATATTGGTAAATTCAGAAGCCAGGTCTACGTTGGACATCTCCAAGGCTCCTACTGTAAACTTACCACCAGATGCCGTAATATCCTCGCCGACACCATCAAACAATCCAGAGTTCAAAGTAGCCTGGAACAAACTGTTTCCTACCGCTTCCAGTCCGGATGGATTTTCAAAAGTGGTTACTGCAATCTGCGCCAATACCTTCTTCTCACCATTGGTATATGTACCGATTACCTTGCCAGCTTCATCAATGGAAATTCCCATCATATCACCAGCTATATTACCAGCACCATATCCATCTGCATCACCACGGGTATAGGAAGTATTTCCCTTTCCACCCTGTGAGAACTGAGTCAGATAACTGACATCAACCTCCACACCGCCAGACTCATTACCATTATTTACCACATAATGGACAAAGGTATCATCTCTGCCGGTTCCCGGATTGGTAACATCAAAAACAATTGCCTTGCCAGCATAGATAGAAGAATCCGGTCTCTCAACAGACTCTACAGTAGTACTATATTCACCAGTATCTGGGTTAAAGACAATCTGAGATGCATCTCCATCATACTCTAAAGTATGTTTTCCAGTTTTTTCATCTACGGTTGCCAACTTAAACTCCGTTCCACCTAACATAACCGTAGCGCCGGAATCCGCATAGGTCTTATTACCATCTGCATCTACGCTCTCTGTTACAAAAATAGATTTACCAGTAGAATCTACCACATCACTGACTACCAGGTTATAAGCACCGGAAGTAGCTGAATTCTGCAGGTACATCTGCACCGTAAATTCTTCACCAATACGATCATAGAAACTAAAGGTCATACGGAAACCTTCCTGTGTTGTCTTCTCAACAGTAGTCTCCAAATCTGTATCATTCTTATCAATATTACCGGTCAGAGTAACATTTCCGGTAGCTGTTGGTGCAATCGTAGTTTTATCTGGTGTCATAACCGCCAGATCCTTCACAGAATCACGAACTATATTACCATCTGCATCTGCCAGCCATCCCTGTACAGTAGCATTGTTGGTGGTACAGTACAGAGTACCATTCTCATCTACATTCAAGGCACCGGATTTAGTAAAATAAGTTGCTCCACCAGATTTTACAACCAGGAAAGAATCTCCGTTGATCGCTACATCCAAAGCACGGTTTGTAGTGGAAGTACCACCTGCTTCTGTGATATTAGTAGTAATAGATGCAACCAAAGATCCTAAACCGATCTGCTTTGCATTAGAACCTGCTGCTCCGGTTTCTACATTTGGCCCGGTAGCTGCAGACATAGTCTGATAAAAGGTGTCTGCAAAGTTAACTGCACTGGACTTAAATCCTACTGTGTTAACATTCGCAATGTTATTACCAATAACATCCATTTTGGTCTGATGTGTTTTTAAACCTGCCACACCAGAGTAAAGTGATCTCATCATAATATTTGTCCTCCTAAACTCATACATGACGGAATACGTTTGGATCCGTCTATCAGTCGGGATCCTATACCTCCGTGAGGTCCGGTATCGCTGTATTCCTATTAACTAATTACTGCTCCATCGATATTTGTAAAAATCGAATCCGAAGAATCATCCATTGCCGTAATCACAGTATTGTTCTTGATATTCACAATGAATGCCAGATTATCGACCATTACCAAAGACTCTTGAATTCCTTTTTCCCGTGCCTTCGTTGTACCTGTCTCTAAACGTTCCATCTGCTCCGCAGACAGATTGATATTCCTCGTCGCCAGTCTTGCATTGGCGTGCTTGGAAAACTTCAGATTCTGTACCGGTTTTTCATCCTTGGCAGCCGTATGCAGAATCTCCTGAAAAGAAAGCTCAGAATCCACGGATTTCTGTTTCTCCGGCTGCTTGCTCGCCAGCATTCCGGACATCTGTTGGATTGATGGAGAATATCGTTGTTCCAATCTCTGCATGTTGCTCCACCTCATTTCTTTCTAGTGAATACAATTCACTATAGTGAATATACTTCACTATTGCTCTCTTATAACTTGCTCTCAATCTCCCACACAAGATGTTTCTGTGCTGGGAAACCTACTAGTTTCTTATGCTTCTGAATTATTTTCTTCCGGTTTCTTTTCCTCTGGATCTTTTTCGTTTGGATCCGTATCATCTGGTTTCTGTACTTCCGGTTTGTTACCTCTTACCTCTAAGGATACACTGTCGTAAACCATCGTCTTATTTGGATCATCAAATACAAATGCCAGTTTGTATTTTCCTGCATCCAGTCCCTCAAACGCACTCTTATTAATAACCAGAGTACCCTTGGAATATATTAACTTATTTGCATCAACAGTAATTGCTTCTCCATTTTCCGGAATAATTGCCACTGCAAAACCACTAGCCTCATATCCCTCAGATCCCAGATTGATATCTTTAATCGTAATATCCTGTGGATCATGATGACGATATACCACTGACTGTTTCTCCACACTTGGAAGATACTGGGAAATTACATAAGTCGGATCCAATACCTGAATAATACTATCATAGGAATATAGCTGTCCCTCTACAGAAACATAAGGCTTTCCGTTCTGAATAGATACATATTCCACGGTTCCCTGTACTTTCTGGGTAAATCCTCCCTCTGAGGTTTCCTCAATATATACCTCCTGACCAACCAGGGCAAATGCTGAATTGTGATTAGAATTATCTACCAGATTCTGCATGGCTTCTAACTCAGAGAACTGTGCTAACTGTGCCACATACTCTGTATTATCTGCCGGATCTAAAGGATCCTGATACTGCATCTGGGTAACCAATAACATCAAAAAATCTTCTTTTCCTAAAGTCGATCCGGTCTTTCTCTCTGTATCCTGAGAAGTTTCCGAAATCTGCAATTTACCATCTAACACTGGCGCAATTGGACTACTCATCTATCAATTCCTCCTTTCCTATGCTATGAAATCAACGCTGCCTCCATTATCACGCATCACATTACGTCTGACACGCTCTGCTTCTGCTTCTTGGGAAATTTCTTCGCCATCATCTTCCTGATCTTCCATCCGGAATCTACGACTTCTACCATCCCCCTGGTTCAAATTCTTCTGATCACCGCCGTTTTCGCCACTCTGCGTAAATTCAAAGTTGGATACCGTTACCTCAACAGCTTCTACCTTGAGTTCTTTCTGCTCCAGATTCTCACGCAGGGTATACATCTGGCTTTCCACTGCCATTCTAGCTTCCTCGGTCTGCACTGTAAAGTTTGCTGTCATCATACCAGCTCTGTTGGAAATAGTCAGTAACACCTTACCTAATGACTCTGGATTGAGCTGCATTTCCATGGTTGTGGTACCAGCCTGGGCATGAATACGGATCTGCTCCACGATCTGCTCCACAATCTGAACCATCTGCGGTGTTGGCTGTGGTGCTGCAATTTCACTGACGGAATCTGCCACCATCTGCTGAACGTGATTCCCCACTGCGATAATTTCTGGTTCCGGCTCTGGTCTAACAGATGTAAACTGCTCTGGAAGCTGGGATTCCTGCTGATCTGATGCCTCTGAATTCCCCATATTCTGGGAAGCATTATTTTGTGATGCAGAATCAGAAAGACCGACTGACGTTACCACCTGCCCCTGATGATCTGCCTGTATCTGAGTATCCTCCGGTGCAGTCTGTTTAACCGCATAATTCGGATTCTCCTGCTGTACTACAACAACTTCCGGTTCTTCCGGCAATGCATTTGCTGTCTCCTGCGACAATGGTAATCCAGAATCCTGAGACAACGAATCTGTTAAAGCATCATCAGACAATGAAACCATATCCACTGGAATTTCTTCAGATAATTTTGTCATCTGCTGTAAGATCTCTGCCATCGGTGTATTTGTAATCTCTGTCATATCCAGAGCCTGTAATACCTCCGATACCAAGTTGAAATCTCCCATCATTTCCTCATTCATGAGAAAATCTGTAATTTCCTGACCACCATCTACCAGCAGAATAAATTGCTGCAGATTCTCTGGCTGTAACAGCTCTATTGGCATAATTCCCATTTCTGCCAAAACTGTTTCCATGGTTTCCTCATCAACACCTAATGCTGTTTTTACCACATTTCGTATCTCTCGATTCACTGCTGTAAGCTGATCCTCTTTGAGACCTCCTTGCTCCTGTGCTCCATTCGTCTTCATCTGAACTGGCTCACTTACACTATTTCCGCCATCCTGACGCAATGATACAGGTTGCTCTTTGACAGTGGTATCTTTCTTAACCGCACCGGAAACCATTTCTGCTGACTTCTGATTATCCAAAGTCTGCTGAATATAATTGCCAAATTCGTTGCTTCCCTTGGCAGCATTAGTTGGTGCAACAGCAGCCGCCAAATCAGTTAATCCCTTGTTTGCCATTACGTTTCCTACACTTGCCACATTTTCACCTCCTTATATATTTGATATATATGTAAACAATCTTCCTTAGAACCCTAAGGGATTGGATACACCCTACTTAACAGCGGATATCTTCCTGGTCAGCTGTGCCGCATAGACACTATCCATCTCCTGCAATACTGCCGCTGCTTTCTTCTCGCCCATGTTCTCCAAAATATCACAGACAAGATCCAAATTTTCCTTCATTTCCGATAACGCCTGCGCTGCCGATGCCGGCTCCATGTTGGCATACATGGTTGCCAGTTCCTTGGCTTTCTCACTATATCTCTCTGCTTCCACTACTTTTTGATAAATCTTCTCTGCAGTCTCCGGGTTAATGGATTCATAATAGGAACGATATTCTGAAATATCTGGTGCATTTTCAGCAAACACCACCTTTTCATCAAAATCTGCAACCCGCTTGTTAAAAGCATCTTCATTGTCTTTATATTTCTGTAAATCCCGAACCTGATTCTCTAATTCCTTGATATAATCGGAATTGGCAGTGGTGGTTCCGGATTCTGAAGCCAGCTGTCCTTCTAACTCCTGAATTCTGGCATTAGCCGCTTTGAGCGTAGTATACTTGTAATTTCCCTCCGAAGCCTGCTGTTCTTCGGAAGCTTCCGGCAGAATCTTGTTGACAACAGGTACATCTTTCAAAACCGGATATAAGACCTTACTGCCGATTCCACCCACATCCATCTTAATCAGAAAAGCAAACACTGCCAACCATATAATAATGATGATAATTGCAATCAGGGTAGTAACTAATTTGCTGCCTGCACTTTCCTGCTCCCTATTGTTTTTTTTATCGTCTTTTTTTGCCATTTTACTTAATCCTCACTTTCTATCCCATTTCCATGACGGAAACTGACTAATTCGTCAATTTCTTTTTGCTCTGCCGCATTTAGTTCCTGACGAAATGTCTCAAAAGCTTTTTCTTTTAATTTTTCAAATGTTTTGCGCTCTTTCATGGCTTCATCTAATTTTTCTTTGGCTTTTGCAACCCTTGCTTCCTGCTGTTCGATGACATGCTGCTGCAACTTAATCTGGAACTTCATCACTTCCACAGCATTTTCTAAGCTACGGATCCGCTGTATCTCCAGATAGTCCTGTAATTCTCTGGTCAGCTTTGCCTCATAGCCAATTTTTTTCGCTTCCAGACGAAGTTTCTTTTCATCTTCCTCCCGAAGCCGCATCAGCTCCATACCATATTCTGCCTTTGCCTGATCTTCCAGCTTTTCCTTAATAGACAAAATATTGTCCATTTTGAATATAAACTTTGCCATATCTGCCACCAACTATCTCGGAAAAATTATTCTGCAGTCTCCCCTCCATCGTCAAAGATGGCACACAACTGTTCTACTTCTTCCGCAAAGTCAAACTTTTCCTCGGTTCCCTGCATCAAAAATTCATTTACCAGATCAATCTTCTCCAATGCATAGTCAATATTCGGGTTAGATCCCGGTTTGTATGCCCCGATGTTTACCAAATCCTCTGCTTCCCGGTAAGTAGCCAGTACATTGTTAAGTTTACCGCTTGCCGCCTTATGTTCCGGAGATGCAATAGTACTCATCACACGGGAAATACTTTGTAATATATCAATAGCCGGATAGTGATTGGAATGTGCAATCTTACGATCCAGCACGATATGTCCATCTAAAATACTACGGGCGGTGTCTGCAATCGGTTCATTGAAATCATCTCCATCTACCAAAACAGTATATAATCCGGTAATGGAACCCTTATCGGAACGACCTGCCCTCTCTAATAACTGCGGCATTTCTGAATAAACGCTAGGCGGATATCCTCTGGAAACCGGAGGTTCCCCCGACGCCAACCCAATCTCCCGCTGCGCCATGGAAAATCTTGTCAGGGAATCCATCATCAACAAAACATCTTTTCCCTGATCCCGAAAATACTCAGCAATGGCTGTTGCTGTTTTTGCCGCTTTTTTACGAATCAAAGCCGGTTTATCGGAAGTCGCTACCACCATCACGGAGCGACGCATCCCTTCTTCTCCCAAATCTCTCTCTAAAAACTCCCGAACCTCGCGTCCACGCTCTCCAATCAGAGCAATGACATTGATATCTGCCTTGGTATTCCGGGCAAACATTCCTAACAGGGTACTTTTTCCTACACCACTGCCGGCGAAAATACCAATACGCTGTCCTTTTCCCAAAGTAATCAAGCCATCTACTGCTTTCACACCCAGAGGAAGAACTTCATCAATCAATTTTCTGGTTAACGGATCCGGCGGCTCTGCCTCCACGGAATATGCGGAAGCACCTGAAATTTCCTTGCCATTCATAGGAACTCCCAGACCATCTACTACGGATCCCAATATATCATCACCAACCATAACCTTTAAGGGAGCACCGGTATTTTCCACACGGCTTCCTACCCCTACACCTTCGGTCTGGTCATAAGGCATCAACAGAACCCTGTCATCCCGGAAACCAACCACCTCTGCATGGATTACCTGATTGGTATCCTTGGCAATAATACGACACAAATCATTGAGTTTTGCAGTAGGCCCAATGGACTCAACGGTCAGACCAACCACCTTGGAAACCTTGCCCAGACGCTTTTCAAATGATTGATCTAATAACATATTATATTTGGATAAATCCATCATATCACATACTCCTTTAACAGGTAGAAAAACGTCTATACTAACATGCGGATCTGATCCCGCAGACTCTGCAGCTGTACATCCAGACTACAGTCAATAATCTTATTCTCCGTTTCTATAATACATTGATTTGCAGTCAAACTGGAATCCTCCACAATATCAAATTCTTCCACGCCCTCCGCTGCTTCTTTGAGCTGTGCCTTGTGCATGGAAACATTCGCCATATCTTCCTTGGAAACCCGCAAATTAATTTGTTTGGGTTTCTCCAGATTGTGTACTGCTCGCTCAATCAAATGTAAGATCGTCTCTTTCTTGTCCTGACACAGGATGCCTGTAATTTTTTCTAATAAATTCACAGTCAAATCCGCAAAAAACGGCTCCATCTGTCGTTCTTGCTCTGCCAGTTCTTTCGACCGTTCCTCATATTCTGCCTGCTGTCTGGCAATCATTTCCTGCAATGTAGCTTCTGCCTCTGCCAGTCCCTGCTGTCTCCCCTCTTCTCGCCCCTGTTCTTCTGCCTCTGAACGAATCGCATCATACTCATCTCTCGCCTGGGCTACAATCTGCTCTGCTTCTGCTTTGGCATCTTCCAGAATCTGTCTGGTCTGTTGTTCCGTCTCCTGCAGTAGTTCCTGCGAAATCTCCTGCGAGATTTTCTGACGTTCTTCTTCCAGTACATCGTCCATATGTATTACTGATATGCCATCCTGGAATTCTCCCTCCTGCCCCCCTGCAGTAGCATCCGTTAACGATAACGGCTGAAAAGATGATGTTGCATCCTCCTGCTGTTTCTGTGTATATATATTAGGGATAAACTCCTCAATACGACTGTCCGAATCAATAGATTTTCTCTGTCCCGGATCTACATTAAAATACACGGATTTAATCACATTAGACAACGATCTCGTCACCTCCACCTCTGGAGATAATGATCTCAGCAGAATCCTCCAGCTTTCGAATAATATTGACAATCTTCTGCTGTGCTTCCTCTACATCCTTCATACGGATTGGTCCCATGAATTCCATATCTTCCTTAATCATACTAGCCAGACGCTTAGACAAGTTGTTGAAGATAAGGTTCTGAACTTCTTCGTTGGATCCCTTCAAAGCAATTGCAAGTTCATTATTATCAACCTCACGCAGCACACGCTGAACGGATCTGTCGTCCAGGGATAGGATATCCTCGAAGACGAACATTTTCTTGCGGATCTCGTCTGCCAATTCTGGCTCTTCGATCTCCAGACTTTCCATAATATGTTTCTCGGTTCCACGGTCTACGGTGTTTAAGATCTCCACAATGGCATCTACACCACCGACAACGGTGTAATCCTGATTTACCAATGACGCTAATTTCTGCTCCAATACTTTCTCCACTTCCTTGATGACATCCGGTGAAGTCCGATCCATCTGTGCAATTCTCTTGGCAACATCGGTCTGTTTATCCGGTGGTAATGCCGAAATAATCGCTGAAGACTGTCCTGAAGACAGATAAGACAGAATCAATGCAATGGTCTGTGGATGCTCATCCTGAATAAAGTTCAATAACTGACTGGCATCGGTCTTTCGCACAAATTCGAACGGACGCACCTGTAAAGACGCGGTCAGTTTACCAATAACATCTTTGGCACGCTCGGCACCCAAAGCCTTTTCCAGAAGGTCTTTGGCATATGCAATACCACCCTCAGCAATATATTGCTGTGCCAGGCAAACATCATAAAACTCATCCATCACAGAATCTTTCATGGAAGGTGAAATACTTCTCATGTTAGAAATCTCTAATGTCAGCTGCTCGATCTCATCCTCTTTCAAATGCTTAAATATGTTAGCAGACTTATCTGGTCCTAAAGCAATCAATAATACCGCTACTTTCTGTACTCCGGTAAGTTCTTCACCCTTTGCCATTTATATAACCACCTTTCTGCATACGTTTCATTAGTTCCAGTCATCATTCAACCAGTTCCGCAACAACTGCGCTACTGCTTCTGGATTTTCATCCACGAATTTCTCAATCAGTTTTCGTGTCTCCGATTTATCACTAAATTCGATATCCTCTAAGGACTGGTTTTCCTTGGTTGTGGCTAACAACTGCTCCACAGATAACTCTGGCTCTTCGTCGGACACTTTGACAGGCGCAGTACCTCGCAGAACTACGAAGATCAATAATGCGATAATCAAAACTGCCAATATAATCATCAGGTAATCTTGAATTCCCCTGGAAGAACGAGTTTTTTCTACAAATTTTGGCACCTGATACGCTACCACAGTAATTCTTCCCACATCCACACCAGTAGCATCAGAAAGCATCTGTCTCTGCTCATCTGGCAATGTAATCGCTGTCCGCTCACTGTTGGCAGCTATAAACTCATCAAAAGTCATATTATCCAGTGTTCCGTCCGCCTCCAGGGCTTCTTCTTCATAGACCTGATACTGTAATACCACAATACCAATAGAAGACTGATCCACCTGAATCGTCGGTGTCTCATGTTTAATATTTTCAATGGTTTTATTGGTCAAAAGACCTTCCAGCTTTTCAATCGTAACACTGGAGCCTGATCTGCTTCCAGCATTAATCACGGTATCAGTATCATCATCATTAGATCCGGTTCCCGGCTCTCCTCCAGCACCATTGCTACCCTCGGATTGATAGTTGTACAACTTGGTAGGATAACCGTACTCTCTCCCTTCATCTACACTATATGTCTCGGATACCCGCTCTGCCATATCCAGATCAAACTGAATTCCCTGGGTACCTACTTTGACTTCATCATAATTTAATGCCACCAACAAATCTGTCACATTAGCCGCAATGGTACTGCGTAATTTTTCACAATACTCGTCCACACTACTACCTGCAACAAAACTACCTAATCCGCTTTGTGTGGAGCCATTGTACCAGCATTTCCCCAAATTATCATTGATGAGAACATTTTCCGCATCCGTTCCGACAGCATTTGCCAGCCAATAAGCCAAGGACTGTGCTGTTTCCGCTGTCATTTGATCTTTATTCTTTTCATTCAGGGTAATTTGTGCCGTAACAGATGTTTTCCCTTCTTCATCCAACACACTATATGTAGATTCCGGCACATCAATAAAGACATCCGCATCTTCAATAAAGGAATAGTGAAGCATACTATTGCGGAGTTCAGACTGTAAAGCCAGAAGCCTTTTCTGACTTTTCTCACTTTCCGTGGTAGACATGGAATTGTCAAATGCCTTGTCCCAGGAATATCCGGTATCCACCAGATTGTTATCACTCATGGCATACAGGGCATTGGTATAGTCCTTGTCATGAACATATAAAGTCAATCCATCACCGGAAGCCTTCCACTTGATACCAGCATCATTCAAAGCGCCAGTCATAGCATTGGCATCGTCCACATTACGAAATGCCTCAAATTTCACCCATGTTGGACGGGACACAAAATAGGCAGTCACGCCAATTGCCAATAACACAACACAGATAACCGCTATAATAATTGATTTTTGTTTACCAGTATATTTATTCCAAAATTCCACAAACTTAGCGGGAACTTCTTTTATTCTTTCCTGCATAATCCAACTCTCCTACTGCCGCATACGGCTTTTTTAGAACTGTATATTCATAATGCTATTATAGCCTTCCATAAAAGCATCTCTCACAGCAACCGTATACTGTAGCGAAACATTTGCCTTCTGCTGCGCAATCTGTAAATCATGAATACTGTCCGATTCCCCTAAAGCATACTTAATTTCCTCTTCCTCTGCAGC
The DNA here is from genome assembly GCA_964409845.1 of uncultured Jutongia sp. Taxonomy (GTDB): domain Bacteria; phylum Bacillota; class Clostridia; order Lachnospirales; family Lachnospiraceae; genus Butyribacter. Next base: position 32,947 of record CAYPEW010000020.1, on the reverse strand, counting down.
ATTGCTATATGCATTTGCCTCCTGAATCATGTTCATTGCTGAATCAAAAATCGTAGAAAACGCGCTTTTGCTTTTTTCTGGATTAACTACCAACTCAGAATCCTCTAATAATCTGGAAGAAATCGTTGGTGTCTGAAAAGCATTTGATAATCCTACGCCTGATACTGCTGATAAATTCATTGTTCATTCACTCCTTGCCCATAAAAATTATAGTTATCTATCACAACTGATATTGCATGTCATTATTTACCAATATCCAACGCCTTTAATTCCATGCTCTTAGATGCATTAAAAGCAGTTACATTTGCCTCATAAGAACGGCTTGCGTCAATCATGTCCGTCATTTCCGTTACTGTATTTACATTAGGATACATCACATAACCATCTTCATTGGCATCCGGATGAGAAGGATCATAAACCAGTTTCCCTTCTTCCGTAGTATCCTCAAATATTTCCGAGATCTTAACTCCTTTTCCCAGAGTACCTGTCGCATGAATCAAAGTATCATGAAAAGATACATAATTCTTTTCTTCAAAAATCACAGATTTTCTGCGATATACATTACCATCCGCATCTCTTGTCGTATTCACATTGGCAATATTCTGTGAAATAACATCCAGACGGGTTCTCTGTGCGGTCATTCCTGTCGCACTAATATTCATCGCCGAAAATACATTTCCCATAATCCACCTCATTTCTGTGCTGTTTTTGCACATAATGTAATATTTCTTCACTGTGAAATCCTAATAACTCTCAGTACAGCCTTTGTCTATGCTCTCCTTAGAATCATTAGGATTCCACAGTATTCTCCCTCATTTCATATATTACTTCGCCATCACAGTCTTTAATCTGTTAAATTCCTGCGAAATTGAATCCATCATGGTGTAGTATTTGATCTGGTTCTTGGCCAACTCGGCACTTTCCGTATCAATATCTACATTGTTATGGTCTAAACGATAGTCCACATTGCCATAATCGGTATATGTCAGTGCATTTAACTCATCAAGATCTACATCTGCGATTTCATCATCCAAAGAAGATCCCCCTACCAATGCATTCTTGAGATATTCCTCAAAATTAATATCTTTTCGTTTGTAATAAGGTGTATCCACATTGGCAATATTATTGGAGATCAATGAATTACGCGTCCAGCTGGCATCACAGCCCTTTTCCAGAACATTTATGTAATTATATGCCCCTGATGCAATCACAAAATCACCCCTTTCTGATAAGATAATTATTCCATTTCATCATACCTATTATATTATAAAGGAAATCTGATAAATTACAAGATAAAATTTCAAAATATATAAAAATACTTTGCTTTCTAAACCATAAAAAAGCGTAAGCCCTGCGGCTTACGCTGCAAGAATTTGCTTTGCAAATTCTTGGTTGACAGCCACAAAATACCAGCATTTTCCTACATAATAGAAAAGTAAAAGAAACTGAGCATTCCTATGAATACCAGTTCCTTCTGTCAATTCATATTCCGTAATAACATTTCAGAGGTAAATAACTCATTCAAAACCTGAATGCTGGTCCCCTTCACTCCAGAAGACTTTGTCTGAATGACACCTGCACTTTCACATTTCTTCAGAGCATTTACAATCACAGATCGAGTAATCCCCACTTGATCCGCTAAGCGGCTGGCAATCAAAGTCCCTTTTGCTTTGCCATCCAATTCCTCTAATATATATAGCATAGCCTTTCCTTCCAATTTTGTCAAGGTGCGAACTGCCACTACCATATCTTCTTCTTTATGCTGTTCTTCTGCCTGTTCCTCGCTCAATGCCCGCTGCATGGCTAATGCGATCATGGTAGCGCCATATTCTGCCAAAATAATATCATCAATGGAAAATATTGGATCTAAACGGTATAGAACCAAAGTTCCCAGACGTCTTCCTGACATTCGAATCGGAACAATCATAGACTGATACTGATCCAATTTGTCAGACTGAAATCCTAATGTCATCAGATTGGCATTTTCCTTGGTAGATAACACATTCAAAAAGCGTTCCTGTAAAGACGGCTCCAGATAACTACCATAATCCAGCTCCTGCAGTTCTGGAATTGCAGGAATTTCTGCAGGTGCCTGCTGCCCTAACACCTTTCCTTTCAAACTGACCAGCATAACCGCTGCACGCAGAGCATGTGACAATATATTACAAAACTCTGTAAAATCAATTTTATCCGACGCCTGCTCATTCAATATGCGTTGTATTTTCCTCGTTTTATCCAATAACTCCAGACTCATCTCTCGTCTCCATGCTATCCTGCAATCACTTTGTATCTTTTTCCAATACCTTCACAAAGCCACATTGCTCATCCATACATACTAATTTATTGCCTTTTTCTACCATAGCACCACCACATTCCGGACAGGCTTGCGCAGACGGTTTCTGCCAGGACATAAAATCACAGTCCGGATAAGCCATACAGCCAAAGTATCGACGACCTTTTTTGGTTTTACGGATAACCACATCATTTTTGCATTTTGGACAAGGTACTCCAATTTTTTCCAGATACGGCTTTGTATTGCGGCAGTCAGGAAATCCCGGACACGCCAGGAATTTACCATGAGGTCCATATTTTACCACCATGTTCCTGCCACACTGTTCACAGATCACATCCGTTACTTCATCTTCAATCTTAATTTCTTCCAGTTCCTTCTGTGCCTTCTCCACTGCCTCATGGAGATCCGGATAGAAGTTTTCTACAACTGTCTTCCACTTGACTGATCCATCCTCAACGCGGTCTAACAATCCTTCCATATATGCTGTAAAATTAACATCCACGATACTGGCAAAGGATTTCTTCATAATAGAATCAACCACTTCACCAAGTTCTGTAATATAGAGATTCTTCTGCTCCTTTGCCACATACCGACGTTGAATAATCGTAGAAATCGTCGGTGCATAGGTACTTGGTCTGCCAATGCCCAGTTCCTCCATTGTCCGCACCAGAGATGCCTCGGTAAAATGTGCCGGAGGCTGGGTAAAATGCTGCTTCTTCTCAAAATTATCGGCTGACAGTATGGTTCCCTTCTGGATATTGGCAGATACTTTTTTCTTATCTACTTTATCTTCTTCTGTCTGGTAAATGGACAGATAGCCAGAAAATACCACTTTAGAAGCACTGGCTGTAAAACGGTATTGATCAGAATCAATCTTAACTGATGTGGTCTCATACTGTGCCGGAGCCATCTGGCTTGCCAAAAAACGTTTCCAGATCAGTTGATACAGACGAAACTGATCTCTGGAAAGAGCATCTTTGACCTGCGCTGGAGACAAATCAACATAAGTAGGACGGATTGCTTCATGGGCATCCTGTATTTTCTGATTGCTTTTGCCGCCAGACTGATCAGTCTTTCTCAGATATTCTACTCCATAATTTTCCTGAATGTATTCTTTCGCTGCCTGTTTTGCCTCATCGGAAATACGGGTGGAATCGGTACGCAGATAGGTAATCAGTCCAATGGTTCCCCGTCCTTTCACAGCCACACCTTCATATAATCCCTGTGCCATACGCATGGTCTTCTGGGTGGAAAAATTTAGTGTTTTGGCTGCCTCCTGCTGCAATGTACTAGTGGTAAATGGCAACGGACTCTTTTTCTGCCTGGTGGATGTTCGCACATCCGAAGCATGGAATTCCGACTTCTGGATATCCCGAATAATCTGATCCAACTGCTCCTCGCTTTCAATGGACATTTTTTCCTTGGTAGTGCCATAAAACTCAGCAATCAGAGGTTTCTTATCCCCTTTTGCCTTGAATTCTCCTGACAAGGTCCAATATTCCTTAGATATAAAATTGTTAATCTCCGCTTCTCTATCGGCTATAATTCGCAGTGCCACAGACTGTACACGTCCTGCACTGAGTCCTCTCTTAACTTTTGCCCACAAAACGGGACTTATCTGATATCCCACCAGGCGATCTAACACACGTCTCGCCTGCTGTGCATCCACCAGATCCATATCTATCTTTCTCGCTTCCTTAATGGAGCGTTTCACTGCTGTCTTGGTAATCTCATTAAAAGTAATACGGCTGGTATTTTTATCCTCCAATTTAAGTGCCTTGGATAAATGCCATGAAATAGACTCTCCCTCCCGGTCCGGGTCAGTTGCCAAATAAATTTTATCTGCTTTTTTCACTTCCCGGCGAAGTTTCGCCAAAAGTTCTCCCTTACCCCGTATGGTAATATATTTCACTTCAAAATCGTTCTCTACATCAATTCCCAATTGACTCTTTGGTAAATCCCGAACATGTCCATTTGACGCAACTACTTCGTAGGAACTCCCTAAGAATTTTTTAATCGTCGTCGCTTTAGACGGTGACTCCACAATTACGAGATTTTTTGCCATGAAACTTACCTGCCTTTCCACTTTCCGTTATTATGCAGAAGCCTGACATCACACACCAGAATCAAAAAGTCTGTTTCAAAGGATCAATGCATAATAATGATTTCCCACCATACGGATTAATTTCTTTCGCTCCAGATTCCCCAGGGAATCCATAACTTCGGTTACGGGAAGTCCCGTGCGTTCTGCCAGATCAGAAATATGAATCGGATCAAAACCTAAAATAGCATACACTATTTTTTCTGGGGTTTCAAGCATAAGCTCTATTTTTTTCTTTTTTGTGCTGATATCCTCATCATAAAAAATCCCCAAACCGTCCAGAATATCCCGTACCTGCGTCACGAAACATGCCCCTTCCTGCAACAGTCGATTGCTGCCCTGGTAAGATGAATTCAGAATACTGCCTGGCACAACAAAGATTTCCCTCCCTTGATCCAGTCCTGTTTCCGCTGTAATTAGGGAGCCACTGTTTTCTCCTGCCTCAATAACCAGAATTCCATCTGCAAGCCCGCTGATAATTCGGTTACGTACTGCAAACATTCCCGCCCTTCCCTGTGTTCCAGGTGCATATTCTGAAATCAGCCCTCCCTGGTGGATAATCTGCATATATGTTTCAATATGATTCCTGGGATAGCAGATGTCTATTCCGGTTCCCAACACTCCATAGGTTCTTCCAGCAGGAATTTCCAATGCCCCTCTCTGGGCAGTAACATCAATTCCCCTTGCCAGTCCACTAATGATCTGAATGCCGTTCTCTGCCAATTCTCTTCCAAATTTTCTGGCAATTTCCAGACCCTCATGAGAAGCATTTCTGGATCCCACAATAGCTACTGCCGATTTATCATCATCCGGAATCTCCCCACGAACATACAATGCAAATGGCGGATCCGGAATTCTATGCAGTCGTGCCGGATATTTCGGATCTTTTTGCCAGATAAAGCGAATTCCTCTCTGCTGCAAACAACATAGCTTTTCCTGCCAGAGTGCATATTCCCTGTCCTGCTGCAGGATTTTCCGTTCCCTGTCTGAAATTCCGGGTACTTGTTGTAGTGTATGCTCTTTACTGAAAAATATTTCCTCTATACTACCAAAGTAGTCCCATAATATCTGTATCTTTTTTCTGCCAATTCCTGGTTGGTTCGCCAGCCAGAATGCCAGTACCTTTTGATCCATGATTCCCCTCATTTCTATGTTATGTTGTGTATAAAAATTTTACAATATTGGTGTACACACACATTTCTTACATGCGATAACATATTGCCTCATTAATATGCTTACGACTAATTTTCTCCGTTCCATCCAAATCCGCAATCGTCCGCCCTACCTTAAGGATCTTGTGATATCCCCTGGCTGTCAGATCCAGGCTCTGAAACATTTCTTCCAAAAACGCCTGGGCTTCCGGCTCCAGAATACAATATTTCCTAATTTCCCCAGCTGTCAGTTCCGCATTAAAATGAATGGACTCCTGCCGATAGCGGTCCAGCTGAATCTGCTGTGCTGCCATAACCCGTTTTCTGATCTGCCCGGAGGTCTCCTCTCTGGCAGTATCCTGTTCCAGATCCTGATAATCCAAAGAAACCGTCTCCGTACAGATATCAATACGATCCAGAATAGCTTGGCTGATTTTACCAAAGTAACGCTCAATCTGTCCCGACGTACAGGTGCATTTCCGTTTGTTGGGATAGAAGCCACAGGGACAGGGATTAGCAGCTGCAATCAACTGACATTTTGCTGGAAAACGATAACTCCCCTCCATTCTGGATACTGTGACATATCCATCCTCCAAAGGTTGTCTGAGAACTTCTATAACCTGGCGCTGAAATTCCGGCAACTCGTCCAGAAACAAAACACCACCACTACTTAGACTGCACTCTCCCGGCCTGGGATATCTGCCGCCTCCCACCAGTGCTGGCTGGGATGTGGTATGATGTGGAGAGCGAAATGGTCTTTCGGATATATAGGGAGTTTTTCCACCCAATAATCCTGCCACAGAATAGATCTTGGAAATCTCCATCTGTTCTTCGAAGGTTAATTCTGGCATAATACCGGGAATCCGTCTGGCAATCATGGTTTTACCAGAGCCTGGCGGTCCGATCATTAACAGATTATGCCTTCCTGCCACTGCCACCTCCACGGCACGTTTAACCACCGCCTGTCCCCGGATTTCAGAAAAATCTGGAATGGAAGTTTCTACCGGCAGAATCGAAATATCCTTGCCCGCAAAATCCTCCCAAGCTCTGCTACCCTGCAATAACTCCACTAGCTCCTGCAAGGTGCGGACTCCTGCCACACGGATTCCAGAAACCATAGCTGCCTCCGGAAGATTATCGATCGGTACAATACAAAATGGAATCTCGTGCTCCATGGCAGTATAAACCATGGGCAAAACACCGTTAATTCCTTTGATCTGTCCATCCAGACTCAGTTCCCCCAAAAAAACATATTGATGCAATTCACTTTGTGGAATATAGCCAAATGCTGCCAAAACTGCCACAGCAATGGCAAGATCATATCCGGTTCCATCTTTACGGATGTCAGCCGGAGATAAATTGACGGTTATCTTCTTAGGCGGAAGACGGTATCCGCTATTCTTAATAGCAATGCGAACCCGTTCCCTGGCTTCCTTAACCTCTGATGCCAGATAACCAACTAAAGAAAAGCAGGGCAGACCATCTGAAACGTCTGCCTCTACCTGAATGATGCAGCCATCAATTCCTTGAATCGCTGCACAATTAGATTCACTAAACATATTCACATCCTTTCACGTATTACGCAAAAGGTGCTCCCCAGTTATTATATTATCACACACGTAATAAAAAATCAATTAAAAAAATAACATTTTCTGAAACTGTAACAATTAATCTTCTGTCTTATCATGAAATTCAATGAAAATACAATCTATTTATGTAAGAATTTTTCAATTTCTTCCATAAATGTCTTGACGTCTTTAAATTCCCGATAAATGGAAGCAAAACGTACATAGGCAACTCCGTCTAAATCCTTAAGGTAACGCATAACCTGTTCCCCAATATAACTGCTGGGAATTTCTCTTGCCTCCTGTTTGAAAATATTTGCTTCTACCTGATCCACCAGATCATTCATCTGCGGTACTGAAATTGGTCGTTTATGACAAGATCGAAAAACGCCACTCTCAATTTTTGTTCGGTCATAAGGCTCTCTGGTCTGATCTTTCTTGATCACCACCAGAGGAATCGCTTCCACACGTTCATAGGTAGTAAATCTCTTCTGACATTGATCACAGACCCTGCGACGACGAATAGAAGAATTCTCATCTGCTGGGCGGGAATCAATGACTCTGGTATTTGCTTCTCCACAAAATGGACACTTCATAGTTCTCCTCCCTGCGCTGGTTTTTGCGCATGATGCAACGTTTGTGTACAGTAAATCTATGGCGTCCATACACAAACTTGCAGAGTGAAAAATGCATTTTTCACTCTTTTCTCCGTTCTAATGGTATTTTAGTATAAGTAGTGTATCAATACCAAAGTAAAAATGCAAGGATAATTTCAAATAGACACTACATTTTATTGAATTACAAGGAGGAATATCTTACTGTAAAAGGGGCTGTCTTATTTCCGACAGCCCCTTTCAACTCTTTCATGCCCACTGACATTTATGCAGACATTTTTCTATATTAATCTCCACCAGAATCACATCCGACCCAATCTGCCTAATGGCACCATAGGGTATAATATATTCATGATCTCTTCCCAATATTCCAAATATCTTGCAGGGGCCTGGTACAATTAATGTGCAGATTCTGCCTGTTTCGATATCAAAATCCAAGTCGCACACATTCCCCAGCCGCTCCCCGTCACAGATATTAATGACTTCCTTTTCCTTTAACTCACAGAGTCTCATGCTGCTCCTCCGATGATTTTATATGCCGCTTCTGTCCAAAACACCATTCTACAACTGTAGCATACAATCACATCACTGTGTGATAAACAAAATGCAGCCTTTTTATCATCTTATGCAGGATCAGCTCAAATAATGTTTCATGGATCGTAAGGCTTTTTTTTCCAATCGACTTACCTGTGCCTGTGAAATCTGTATCTCCTCTGCCACCTCCATCTGTGTCTTGCCCTCAAAATAGCGCAGCAGAATAATCTGATGTTCTCTGCCGGATAGTCGGTCAATCGCTGCTTTTAATGATATCTCCTCTACCCAGTTTTCTTCTTTGTTCTTTTTATCACTGATCTGATCCATAATATACAAGGCATCGCCACTTTCTGCATACACCGGCTCATATAGGGATACCGGACTCTGGATGGCATCCAGAGCAAAAACAATATCCTCTGCCGGAATATCCAGTTCTTTTGCCAGATCTTCCACCGTCGGCTCTTTATCCGACTGTTTCATCAGCATTTCCTTGGTATAAATCGCTTTGTATGCCGTATCCCGTATGGAACGGCTGACACGGATACTATTATTATCTCTCAGATACCGCCTGATTTCCCCGATGATCATCGGTACAGCATAAGTACTGAATTTAACATTCAAGGTCACATCAAAATGATCAATGGCTTTCATGAGACCAATGCAGCCAATCTGAAACAAATCGTCAATGTTTTCACCAGAATTATAAAAACGTTGAATAATACTTAATACCAGCCTGAGATTCCCCTTAATAAAAGTTTCCCTGGCCTCCCGGTCTCCCTTTCCAATTCTCTCAAATAGTTCCTTTTTCTCTTCCTCGGATAGTAATGGCAGCTTCGCTGTATTCACGCCGCAAATCTCTACTTTATACATTGCCATGATCTCTTCCTCCACCGGTCGATCTGATATAAAGTAGGGTTTACCAAATTGCGTAGATTATACCCACAGGTCTAAATTTACTTATCCGTTTATACCTGTTGCATGCGCAGTATTTCTTTTTTCAGCCTTCGCATAATTTTCTTTTCGAGACGGGAAATATAGGACTGCGAAATCCCCATCATATCTGCCACTTCTTTCTGTGTCCGCTCCTTTCCATCCCGGGTATTGATACCAAAACGCAGTTCAATAATATCCCGTTCTCTCTCATTTAATTGGTCCAGTGCCAGATAGAGCAGGCGTCTGTCTACTTCATCTTCCAGATTTTTGGAAATGACATCCTCGTCCGTTCCCAAAATATCCGATAACAACAATTCATTTCCATCCCAATCCACATTCAAGGGTTCATCAATGGATACCTCGTATTTTATTTTATTATTACGCCTAAGAAACATTAGTATCTCATTCTCGATACAGCGGGATGCATAGGTAGCGAGTTTAATATTTTTCAAAGGATTGAAGGTGTTAATGGCTTTAATCAGCCCAATGGTACCAATGGAAATCAGATCTTCCACACCAATCCCGGTATTTTCAAATTTTTTGGCAATATATACCACCAGTCTCAGATTATGTTCAATCAATCGGCTTCTAGCCTCCTGATCCTGGCTACTTCCCAGTTTTTCTAGTATTTCCTTTTCTTCCTCTGCCGAAAAAGGCGCTGGCAGGATCTCTGCCCCACCAATATAATGAATCTCTCCTCCCTTTTTATTGCAAAATAACCCTCTGAACTCTGGCATCATACGAAATTGAAACTTGTTTGTTACTGATATCTTCAGCATATTTTTCCTCCATTCTATGTGCTATGTAATATTTAATATCATTTGTATTTCCTGCTGTTCCAGCTGATCGCTGACTGCTACTAGAACACTTTCCATACTTTCCTTGTTCTGCCATTCCAAACGCTCAATACGGTATGTCGGCAGCACACCACTGCCGCCAATGGAATGATAGGGAACATACAAAGGATGCTGTTCCTGTGTAATCTCCAGCTGCTCTGCCAAATCCTTAGAAATGACTGCAACACGTTCTCCAGTGTAAGGAGAAATCAGTTGATTACCGCTGTCGTACAGGATACGAATCGAAATTCGTTTCCCCCTGTGAATAACCATTGCCTCTCCAATATTTTTCTGAAAGGAAACTTGCTGTAACCACTCCCTGCCGATCAGCAGAAATACTACAGATAGAAGTAACAATCCCGACAAAATCCACCATAAGGAATATTCCTGTACACCTGTATGCCCCTGCCAAACCGGTCCCTGCCATGCTGCCAGACCAGACATCATAGCGTATAAACAACCTCCGGTCATCACAGCTGTTATAGCACACAAAAGAATATCCTGTATCCAGATCATACGATTCAGTGGATGATATGCGATCCATACCATGATAGGAAAAACTAATACATCTAATAGCAGAATTTTTTTTCCCTGTATGCAGCTCCACATATAAATCCCTGTGGAAACAACACTACAGACTCCCGCTACCATGCCCCATCGGTACGGCTGTGCCCTTTTTTGTCTCACGATTCCTGTGATACACAGCAAAAAGTAGTTCATAATAAAGTTCAAGATGAAATAAACATCAAGATAAACCTTCATATTTACCTGACTTTCTACGCTGGCATCCGCTGCCTCTGTCGATTACTGCTATCTGTTAATGACGATACTAGTATACATGGATAAGAGAGCGAAGTATGTCAAACGGGCGCATCAAAAAAAAGAGTTATATCTGGTCTTTCGACAAAATATAACTCTCATTCTATCTACTTATTCATCCGCTCCGCAAATCCATAGACCGGATCTGTGTTTCTGCTGTGCACTATTTTTGATCCGCCATATCAACTCCCCACTGAAAAGCATCCGTAGAGCTGAGACAAACACCATCCTCTGTCTGAATCTGTACCACAAAGGCATTAGGAACATCCTCTGGTTTCTCTATTGTATCCGGATCATACTCCTCATCTTCCACTGATTTAATTTCCACTTTACCATTTACCAGCAGGGTCTCGGCATCTTTATATTCCGTTTCCAATTCTTTTCCCTGGAAACGGACGTGGGCAAAAGAAGTAAATCCATTTCCTTTGATTCGATATCCATTTGCGGTCTCCTGTACCTCCGTAATGGTAATCGGATCCACGCCCATCCGAATTTCTGTGGCCATATATGGATTCATTCCCTGGTAGGCATAATTTTCTCCATATAGCAAATCATAGGACAGGGTTGTAAGACCTTCATAGTACCCTTCCTCCATCCAATTTTTTTGCTGATGATATTTCGTAATCAATCCTTCATGAATTCCCACACGTTTTAACACTTCTGAATAAATTTGATAAGAAAAAAAGATACCATCCTGTTTCTTCAGATCCATATTGTCCCAAATAACATATTGTGTCTGATAGAGATTGCCGTTAGTAAGATCCTGTTCCTCCAGTCCCAAGCTTGGTAAATGGTCACCGTAAAGCAATAATATGGTCTTCTCCTGACGTTTCGACAATTCCTGAACCAAAGACTCGATCATCTGGTCTACTTCATACAATTGATTGACGTAATACTGGTAGGCTTCCTCTTTCCCTTTCGGTGCGCCACTGACCTGAATCGGCTGCGGATCTGCCACTTCAATCCCCTCATATTTGCCATGGCTCTGTACGGTAATCGCCAAAGTAAAATCTGGTTCCTCCGAAGCATCCAAGGTCTTAATGATCTCTTTTGTCAGAATATCGTCTTTACACCAGCCATTTGGATTATCCTGAATACCATTCATGTATTCCATTGAAGTAAAAGAATCAAACCCCAAACTGGAAAAGACACGATTCCTTCCATAAAAAGTTGCTTCGTTATTATGCACTGCATGAGTCTGATATCCTAGCTTCTTTAGATCATTACAGACACTTTCACTGGCGGTAGACTTCAAAATGGTCTTGTAAGGATATTCACTGACCCCAAAGTCATGTTGACGCATACCAGTCAGCACCTCAAATTCGGTGTTGACAGTACCCGCTCCCACCGTAGGTACCGTAATTAGTCCAGTAGAATATTTTTTTCGCAGAGAGTGAAAAAATGGCAAAGGATCCCTGGAAAACTCCAATCCTTTCACATAATCCACATCGAAAAAGGATTCTAACTGTACCATAATCACATTCGGTCTCTGTTCCTCATTTTCCTGCTTTTCTAAAGAGTCTACCACTGCCTGCACCGATTCCTCACTATAATCCTCTGGCTTCTTGATCCCGGAATCAATGATACTGTTGGCGAAACAATATGCAAATCCGTAATCTTCATATGCCTCCGCAATATTCGTATATTTCGTAGATAACGCCTGCACAGAATGACTACTGCTATGAATTACAGCAATGGCAACCCCCAGCGTAACACAAAAAATTCCAGAAAACAGCAGACGCTTATGACTGTAACGGTCATTTATCGGTGCTTTGCGGAACAGACCTATCATACCACCAAACAACACAATCACTGCAACGATCATCATGGCGATAGTAAAAATATTGAAATAATGGCTGGAAACTTTGATGGCACTGGTAATCAAGGTAAAGTCCACCGCAGAAAAGGGCGTTACCCGAAACTGCAAAATCACAAAATTGGCAATACCAAAAACAAGCCAGACCACAGAAACTGTTGTCAATACAAATATTTCCCTCTTAAAAAACATGGCGATTGACAAGGTCAGCATAATAATTAAAGTATTAAAAACAAAAAGTAATGGATTATGAAGCATATAGCTTACTGTAGAGAACACCGATTTACGACTCAGCGATTCAATGATGATCTCTAACAAAAATGGTAACAAAACATAAAAGCATACATAACGTTTCCATTTCATATCGGTTCCCCCCGCTTGTACCTCTCGCACACTGATATTAAAGAAACTTTCTTTATTTCACTCTATCACATTTCACATCCTAACTTCTCCGTCATTCCCAGACGTTTTTGCATTTCCATGCAAAAACCGCAGCAAAACCCGCTGCTTCTTGTCTGGTCATGTCGGGAAGTCTGACCATTATTCTGTCATATTTTTATAAATTCTTGCCACCTTTTCTACAGATCCCTTGGCAACCAATCTTCCACTATCTAATATAATTGCCCTGTCGCAAAGACGGCATACCTGTTCCAGGGAATGGGATACGAATAATACCGTTACTCCCCGGTCAAACATACTCATGATTTTTTTCTCACTTTTCCGACGGAATTTCTTATCTCCCACCGATAACACTTCGTCCAGAATCAAAATATCGGGTTCTACAACTGTAGCAATTGAAAATCCCAATCTTGCCTTCATACCAGAAGAATAATTTTTCAGCGGTACCTCAATAAATTCTCCCAGTCCGGAAAAATCTACAATCTCATCAAATTTTTCATCCAGAAAGTCTTTGGTATAACCTAAAACAGCACCATATAGATATATATTCTCTCTTCCAGTATATTCTGCGCTGAATCCGGCACCTAATTCCAATAGTGGTGCCACGACCCCCTTTGTCTGCACCGTTCCTACCGATGGTTTCAAAACACCGGAAACCACCTTAAGTAAGGTACTTTTACCAGAACCATTCAGTCCCAGGACTCCCAGTCGTTCTCCTTTCTTGATTTCAAAATCAATATCCTTCAACGCCCAGAATTCATCGTATTTTAAATCCCGGCGGACAAATTTAATCAAGTATTCTTTTAAGTTGTCTACACGTTCCTGACTGAGATTGAAACGCATACCAACATTCTTTACCTTTACTGCTGTAACCTCTTTCACGAGCTGCCTCCTATACATACAATATAAATTTGTCCTGTTTCTTGTTAAATAATACAATGCCAACCAATAACAATGCTATCGCCACAATGGAAGATGTCACACAATAACGCATATTGATCGGACATCCATATAATACAGAATTCCGAAAATTGGAAATACACATATAAATCGGATTCACGTTAAAAATCCAACCATTTCCAGTGTTAATCACACGATCCGTCTGATAAAATATAGCAGAAGCATACATAATTAACATCGTACCCACTGACCATATATATTCAATATCCCGAAAAAATACATTCCACGTTGCCAGAATCATGCTGATACCCATGGTCATCACAAACAAAATCAATAAGGAAATCACAGCCTGGAATAAGTATATCGTAGGTTGTACATTTAGTACAGCACCAACTCCTACCAGTATGATCAGAGAAATCAAAAATGTAACAAAATTGGAAATAACTGCTGACAAAACATAAATATATTTGGGAACATATACCTTTTTAATCATTCCGGCATTGCCACTAACCGACTTGAGACCTGCCTTGGACGCCGAACTAAAGAAGGAATACAGCAGACGTCCCGACAGAATATATACGGGATACTGCTCGTCGTTATTTCCAAAAAAGGTACCAAATACCAATGTCAGTACCATCATCGTCAATAATGGCTCAATTAATGTCCATAAAATTCCTAAATAGGATCTACGATATTTTAATTTAATATTCTTTTTAATCAATTCTAGCAGTAAATATTTATACCGTAAAAAATTTTTAATATATTGCTTCATAAGCTTTCTCTGCTCCATTTTTGCTTGATAGGAAATTAACAACCGTAATTATAACATACCTCACTAAAATGTCAAATATGAACTAATCAATTACAGAAATTTTTCATATAAAAAAATTATCCGTGAACAGTAACAAATTTCCAGCTATTTATACTTTTGTCATTAAGATTTCCATTGCATCTTTTTCTATCCTGTCATATAATAAAAAGCATAAGGTTAGCAGATTACGCTGCAAGAATTATAAATCAATTCTTGATACAGCATTTATGCTGTTGCGTGCCACTTTTTACGGGCACTTTCCTATATAGTAAAGTAAGAATCAGGAGGTATTTCTTATGAGTCATTCAATGTACGATAATATTATTTCTGCAAAATATGACGGTTCTCTGGATCATCCCATTTCTATGTATGACAGATTGCCTTACCAAAGAGATTCCGATTATTGCAATGCGGAGAAATTAACACTGGAAAGCGGCATGATTATCAAATACTATCTGTGTCTCAATCAAATGGAGGCTTGTCCGATTAATAACCATGATGATGAGATTGAATCCATTCTGTCCGCCATTCAGATACAGGAACAACAGCGAATCCAAATCGCTGCACAAGAGCCGGACACCACGGAAATGCAGGATGGAATTACCCCAGAGCAAATTCAAACCCTGTTAAAGGATCCGGACGAAGATGAGGAAGAACCTGACTTATCAAATGCAGTAAATCCATTTGAAGATGTGGAGGATTGGTAAAAAAGAGAAGATTTAGTATCACTAACACATGACAATACCATGTGAAGTGATACTAAATCTTCTCTGCAAGAATTTGCTTTAAAGCAAATTCTTGATCGACAATCTCGATACATAATCATCAAATATTATCTCGAACATTTTCCCAAAAAAGCAGTAAACCCATTACAATATGGATTTACTGCTTTTTTACTATCTGGTATACAACATATAAATGCTGTACCAAGAATTGCTTCGCAAGGTGCCTATGTCGCACTTTCTATTTCTTACGCTTAAACGGCTTTTTCTTTTCTTTGGTGCTGCTCTTTTCTGCCTTAGCTTCCTTATCACCATACATTGCCTTGTCAAAAGCACGCAGAAGCTCTTTCTGCTCGCCATTCATCTTGGTTGGCACCTGGATATCCAGCGTTACATAATGGTCGCCACGCATCTGTTTGTTCCTGGTAGATGGAACTCCCTTGTTACGCAGGCGCACTGTAGTTCCCGGCTGGGTACCTGCCTTCACAGTATAAATCACTTCGCCATCTACTGTCGGAATTCTTACGTCTCCACCCAGAGCCGCCTCCGTAAAGGTAATGGCCGCTGTGGAATAAATATCCCTATCCTGTCTCTGGAAAATCGGATGACGGCTGACCAATACCTCAACTAAAAGATCTCCTCTTGGTCCACCGTTTACACCAGGCTCCCCTTTCTCCCGGATACGAACACTCTGTCCATGATCAATGCCAGCTGGAATCGTAACGGAAATTTTCTTCCGGTTACTGATGTATCCACTGCCGCTACAATCTGGACAACGCTCCTTGATAATTTTTCCAGTTCCCCGACATTCTGGACAAGTCTGCACATTACGGACGACTCCAAACAGGGACTGGGATGTAAATACCACCTGACCTTTTCCACCACAATTGCTACAGGTCTCTGGGGTAGTACCAGGCTTAGCACCAGTACCATGACAAGTTCCACACTCATCTTTTAATGTCAGATCCAATTCCTTCTCAGTGCCAAAACAAGCTTCCTCAAAGGTCAGACGAACCTGTACCCGTATATTCTGCCCTTTCATTGGCCCGTTGGAAGCACCCCTACTAGATCTGCCACCACCAAAAATATCTCCGAAAATATCCCCAAAGATATCTCCCATATCAAAGCCACCGAAATCGAAGCCACCAGCACCACCGGCTCCCCCGTCAAAAGCGGCATGACCAAACTGGTCATACTGACGGCGCTTATCTGCATCGCTTAATATTGCATATGCCTCCGACGCTTCCTTAAACCGTACTTCCGCCTCCTGGTCACCCGGATTCATATCTGGGTGATATTTCTTTGCCAGTTTGCGATAAGCAGATTTTATTTCGGAGTCAGATGCTGTCTTGCTAACGCCCAGCACCTCATAATAATCTCTCTTCTCAGCCATAAATCATCCTGCTCTCTCTAAAATTCATTAAAAAATAACGATTGTTACAGCCATCCACAAGCCCTATATGCACTACAGGCTTTTCATAAGAAGAACGCAACAGTATTTATACTGTTTGCGTTCTTCTGAGAGTTAACATAGTTTTCCTTACGCAGCTTTTTTGTCCTGCGTTAGGGAAACTTCAACTCTTCTATACCTCTCGGTACTCGCCATCCACTACATCATCATTACCTGCATCGGAGTTCATTCCTGCGCCCATGTCCGGACCTGCACCAGCACCCATATCTGGGCCTGCACCGGCTGCCTGAGCACCCTCATACATCTTTTGGAATACATTCTGTGCACTCTGCATCAGCTTCTCAGTACCAGCTTTCAACTCATCCACATCGGCATCAGACATAGATTCCGGATTTGTCCGGTCTACCACTGCCTTTAATGCATCGATGTCTGCCTGTACCTGAGACTTCTCGTCTGCACTAACTTTATCTCCTACTTCATCCAGAGCTTTCTGTGTCTGGAATACCATACTATCTGCATCATTACGGGCATCAATTCCCTCTTTACGCTTCTTATCTTCTGCTTCAAACTGAGCAGCTTCTTTGACAGCCTTATCGATTTCATCATCTGACATATTGGAGCCTGCTGTAATAGTTATATGCTGCTCCTTACCAGTTCCCAGATCCTTAGCGGATACATTAACAATACCATTAGCATCAATATCAAAGGTAACCTCAATCTGTGGCACACCTCTTCTGGCTGGTGGGATACCATCCAGACGGAACTGACCCAGTGACTTGTTATCCTTGGCAAACTGACGCTCACCCTGTAATACATTAATATCTACTGCGCTCTGGTTATCCGCTGCTGTAGAGAATACCTGGCTCTTTTTGGTTGGAATCGTGGTATTTCTCTCGATCAGACGGGTTGCCACACCACCCATGGTCTCAATTGCCAATGACAGAGGGGTTACATCCAAAAGCAAGATATCGCCGGCACCGGCATCACCTGCTAACTTACCACCCTGTACAGAAGCACCCAGAGCAACACACTCATCTGGATTCAGAGACTTGCTTGGCTCATGTCCGGTCAGCTGTTTTACCTTATCCTGTACTGCCGGAATACGGGTAGAACCACCAACTAACAATACCTGCCCTAATTCAGATGCGGTAATACCGGCATCTCTTAATGCATTCGTAACCGGAGTAGCAGTTCTCTCTACCAGGTCACTGGTCAATTCATCAAATTTTGCTCTGGTCAGGTTCATATCAAAATGCAGCGGACCACTTTCATTCATACTAATGAATGGCAGATTGATATTAGTAGTTGTGGCAGAAGAAAGTTCTTTCTTTGCCTTTTCTGCTGCTTCTTTCAATCTCTGCAATGCCATCTTATCATTAGACAGATCCACGCCATTCTGCGCCTTAAATTCACTAATCATATGCTGGGTAATTTTTTCATCAAAGTCGTCACCACCCAGTCTGTTATCACCGGAAGTAGCCAGAACTTCGATGACACCATCACCGATCTCAATAATGGATACATCAAAGGTACCACCACCCAGGTCATAAACCATGATCTTCTGTTCTTTCTCATTATCCAGTCCATATGCCAACGCTGCAGCTGTTGGCTCGTTAATGATACGTTTTACTTCTAATCCTGCAATCTTACCGGCATCTTTGGTAGCCTGGCGCTGTGCATCATTGAAATATGCTGGAACTGTGATAACAGCCTCGGATACACTTTCTCCCAGATAGCCCTCTGCATCTGCCTTTAACTTCTGCAGAATCATGGCTGAAATTTCCTGTGGAGAATACTTCTTTTCATCAATAGCAACCCGATAATCGGTACCCATATGTCTCTTGATGGAAGAAATGGTCTTCTCCGCATTGGTAACTGCCTGACGTTTTGCCGGCTCACCCACCAGCCTCTCACCTGACTTGGTAAATGCCACGATAGACGGTGTGGTTCTGGCTCCCTCTGTATTGGCTACTACGACTGGCTTTCCACCCTCCATAACAGCAACACATGAATTGGTTGTACCTAAGTCAATACCTATAATCTTACTCATAATGATTACCTCCTAAATCAATAACAATATTTATCTTAATTTACTACTTTCACCATACTATGACGTACAACGCTGTCTTTGTAGCGGTATCCTTTCTGCAATTCCTCTGCCACAGTACCACTTTCCAGGCTGTCATCGTCAACTGCCATCACTGCATTGTGCAAATTCGGATCAAATGGCTGCCCCACTGCCTCAATAGGGCTGACACCCATTTCTTCCAATGCTGTAATGATCTGTTTATATACTAATTCCATACCTTGAACAAAAGAATCTTCCTTTTGCTCCTCTGGCACAGTCATTAGACCACGCTCAAAATTATCAATTACCGGAAGAATTTTTTCTACTACGTCTTTGGCACCCATTTCAAACATCTGGGATTTCTCCTTTTCGGATCGTTTCCGAAAATTCTCAAACTCTGCCAGCTGACGCACTCTCTTTTCTTCCAGTTCGGCAATCTTCTCTTCCAATTTTGACTGCCCCTTGCTCTTTTTCTTGTCAAAGAGTTTCTTAACCTTGGAATCCTTGTCATCTGTCTCGGAAGACTGCTCCTCTGCTTCCTCTCTGGATGCATTGTCTTCTGTTTCTCCTGTAGATACATCTTCTGCTGTATCTAGGTTTTCTTCTGACACATTCTGTGTAGAATCCTCAGATTGCTCTGCTGTATCTACTGTTTCCTGTTCCACTGTCTTTTCTGTATCTGTCACAGTTCTAACCACCTCTCTACTTATCCTTAAATATATCATCCAACTGCGTCATTAGAGACTGCAGGGTTCCAACTACTTTGTCATAATTCATCCGTTTCGGTCCCACAATACCGATCTTGCCATACACACCTTCATGAATCCGGTAAGTTGCTGTGACCATGGAACAATCTTTCATGCTGTCCACCTGTGTCTCATCTCCAATGTATACCTGAATATCATGCAGTTCATTGGATGGCACATTATTGTTAGCAGGAATCTCTAACCAATTGTTAATAACCTTCTTTTCTTCAAAGGCATTCAAAATTTCTGCTGCACTGGACTTATCTGTCAGCTCCGGATATTTCAGAATATTGGTCGCTCCGCTGGTATAAACTTCTGGATCCTCCTCTGCGGTTAATGCCACACCGATAATTTCCAGCACCGAATCAATCACACCGGAATCTCCACCCATCTGCTCCTTGATCTGCTGTATAATAGCCAGATTCATTTCCGTTACATCCAAACCGTTCAAAGTCGTATTTAATATGAAGTTTAACTTGGTCAGACGTTCGGCATCTAAAGAACTATCCAGATGAATCAACTGATTCTTGACATAGTGGTTATCCAATACAATCACTGCCAGTAAGCTTTCCTCATCTACCGCAGTCAACTGAATGAATTTAACTTTCTTGGACTGATATCTGGGAGCGGAAACCATAGTTGCATAATTGGTATTGGTCGCCAGAAACTTTGCAACCTGTTTCAGCAGAACATCCATCTTATCTGCCTTTTCATCCAACTCTTCCTTGAGGCTATCCACCTCGGCCGTTTTGGCTTCCAGCATCGTATCCACATAAAGACGGTATCCTTTATCCGAAGGGATACGGCCTGCGGAGGTATGTGGCTGAAGGATGTAACCCATTTCTTCCAGATCTGACATCTCATTTCGGATCGTAGCCGAACTCAGATGCATATCCGCATCCTTGGAAATCGTCCGGGAGCCTACCGGTTCTCCAGTTTCTAGATAAGTACGAATAATTGCCTGAAGTATTTTGAGCTTTCTCTCATCTAATTCCACATCTTCACCTCCTCCGCTTATTGTTAGCACTCTGTTTAATGGAGTGCTAACATCTATAAAGTAAGATAGCACTCCCACTAGTAATTGTCAAGCATTTTTCTATATTTTTTCACAAAATCCGGTATATCATGTAAAAATCCCTACATTTACAGACTATTTTTTCATATTTTTATTCCGAAAAACTCTATCCGATATCCTTTTTTTCCGATATACTTACCAGTAAAGAATGAGAAAATAATTATTTCACAACACAAACTATGTTCGTGTTACAAGTATTGTGTCTGCACTGCAATGAACGCCATAAGGCTTACCGTAACACAAACTATATATTATTATTCGCAACAAAGCCATCAGCATTAACACTGATGCAGAAATGAGGTAAACCATGGAGCAACCCAGAATAACCCCACTGAATACCAATCAGGCATCCGGTAACAGACAGCAGCAGGTGAATCGGGGAACCACCGGACAGGCAGCAAACGGCAACCGGAATGCACCAGCGACATCGGCTCCCAATGTACAAAATGCCCGCCAATACGGAGTAGCCCGTGCTGCTACCAATCTGTCCTTAGGCGATGTAATACGGGGAGAAATCTCGGATCTGTCTGGCGGGGAAATTACCATTACTTTGGAAAACAATACCATGATCCGTGGACAGATTTCTGACAGCTCCATGCTCTCCATTGGACAAACCGCTGCTTTCCGTCTGAACAGTCTGACGCCACAAGGTGTGTTAATCGAACCTGTGGGAAATTATACAGAAACTGAACTTTCTCTGATTAATAAAGCATTAGAAAATGCCGGTCTGCCACTGAGCGAGCACAATCAATCCGCCGTAAAAGCATTAATGGATAATATGATGCCTATCAACCGGCAATCCATCCAGCAGCTAATGCAGCAGGCATATGATAATAAAACTACTGATATGAATACACTGGCACTAATGAACAAACTCATGATGCGGGTAACTCCAGAGAGTATCGCTGCCTTTACCAATTACCGCAGTGGTACGGATATGCTGGCAATACAGCTGCAGAATTATTCTTCGGAAATACCCGCTCTGCTAAGTGCACTGGCAGAACACGGCTCTGCAGATGCTGTCGCACAATTTGGCGAAACCCTGTTGCAGATTACGATGCCCCAGGATCAGGCTGATCCATCACTAATGCTGACGATAGGCTCTCTGTCTGCGGAAGAACAAGCAGAATTGAAACAGCTTCTGTCTGGTACCGCCATGACAGAAGAAACCATGGAATCTCTAGAAAATGGCACTCTCTCCCTGCGGGATGCGTTGACAATGATTCGGGATGCTGCCATGGATGGAACCTTGACACTGGAAAATGATCCCAAAGGGGAGGGGCTTCTGAGTAAACTCGCCTTGATCCAACAGGCACTGGAGCCAACAGAAGGACGATCCCTACAGGAAATTGCAGATTCTTTCCGAGATAGCTTGACTCTGAAGTCCACCTCTGCACAGGAAGCAGAAGTAGCCGCTGACACCGCTGAAGCATCTTCTGCCGAAGAAACCGCAGCTAATTCCACGCAGGATACAGCAGTTTCCCAGGATGACACCGCACAGAGCAGCAGTGGCTCTGCTCTGCAATTTGCCGGAAAGATCTTCCATTCCTTTCAGGAAACGGTTAATTCTTCCCTGACTAATACCATGCAGATGCTGCGAAATGCCGGAGAAGGTACTGCAGAATCCTCCACTGCCGGAACCCAGCCGAATGTAATTGATACCCTGGCTGATCTGTATTCTACTGATGCCTCCTCCCATGACCTGACTGGAAATTATCTCACAGCAGACGCCAGAAACGAACTTGCCGATCTTATGAAACAACTACCGGTTAGTTCTTCACTGATTCACAAAATCATATCCGGAGAGGCCAGCACCCAGGAGATCATGCATGTGATCAAAAATGTACTGCCCATGTCGGATAGTTCTGTATTGCAGACAATGTTCCAGACAGAAAGTTTTGAACAGGTTTTTGCCCGTTTTCTGCATACCCATTGGAGCTTGACACCGGAGCAGCTACAGCAGGAAGGACAGCCGGATAAATTGTACAACCAGCTTTCCAGTCAGATGAGTCAGTTAGAACAGCTGATTGGCAATTCTCTCTCCGGATCGGATTCGGAACAGATGCAGCACCATGCCCGGGATATCGAGAGCAATATTATCCTAATGAAAGAACTCAGTGAGAATTTCTCCTATATGCAGCTGCCTCTGAAATTGCCGAATCAGAATACCAACAGCGAATTATATGTATATACGCAGAAGAACCAACGTCGCATGAATCCGGAAAAAATGAGCGTATTGCTGCATTTGGATCTGGAGCATCTGGGATCTGTAGAAATCCGACTGGATAAAAATAAGCAGGATATACAGGCGAATTTCCGTCTCACAGAAGATGCCTCCATTGATCTGCTACGCACCAATGCCGGACTGCTCCAGGACAGCCTGAGCAGCCTTGGCTATCAGACCAATATTGTGGTCAGCAGGCAGGAGGAGGAACCCGTGACCATGGATGATTTCCTAAATACCAAAATCAAAACCAATGCCACCGAAGAAATGAAACGCTTTTCCTTTGATATCCGTGCCTGATGATAGCGAAGCCCTGGGGCTTACGCTGCAAAAACGCTAATGCGTTTTTGTTGGCATACTGTTATATACAAGCACCTTCCTATAGCGTTTAGCGTAAAAAAGTGCAAGCTCAACAGCTTGCACTTTTTTAACAGCAGAATAAAGAACCACTGGATCTACACTTGTAATCCATATTCCAAAACCGAATTTATTTTTTATCATAATATTCTTCCATTTCCTCAAAAATATAATCAAAAACCGAAGCCATTCCCACAAATTCACAGCCATAAATGTACTTTCCATCCGTTCTGGGTTTCTGTCTGATGATCTGCACTACACAGTTCAGACTATTCTCCTGCTCCTGGAAGGTCAATCGACAGTTGAAATAAAATCCTACTGGTAATATGCTTTCCGAAATAAACCCAATACCATTTTTGGAAACATCCAGAATCTGGATTGGTGCATTAATATTATCCACCTTGACATTATCCTGTTTAAACACAGAGGATACCTCCAGATACATGGTTACCGGAATTCGTCTGCTTCTTCTTTGTTCTTGCTGCATATCAAACACCCCTTTCCTACATCAGCTGCAAACCTTTTGCCAGCTATACTATCACTTTAATTTAATAATTCTGTTAAAATCTGGTTAACCATCCCCGGATCTGCCTTGCCCTGGGTGGCTTTCATGGTCTGTCCCACCAAAAATCCAATTGCCTTCTTTTTACCGCTGCGGTAATCCTCTACAGACTGCGGATTATCTGCAACAATCTTTTCAATCGTGGCACGCAATGCCCCATCATCAGCCACGGTCTTCAAGCCATGTTCTTCCACATACTGCTCCGGATCAATGTCTTCTTTGAAAATATGTTCAAAGACATCTTTTGCCACAGAGCTGTTGATCACACGGTCCTCCGTCAAACGAATTAATTTGGCAAGGTTCTCTGGTGAAAAATCTACCTGATCCAGATCCATCTCATTTTCCTTGACCAGACGCATCGTCTCTCCCATCAGCCAGTTGGAAACTTTCTTTGGCACACCACAAATTGCCGTGGTAGCCTCGAAAAGATCTGCCAGATGTTTGTCTCCTGTAATGATCTCTGCATCATATTTTGGAATCTGGTATTCCTCCAGATAACGAAGCAACTTCTCATCATGTAGCTCCGGCTGGGCAGAACGAATCCGCTCTAACCATTCATCATCAATAAGCACCGGAACCAGATCTGGCTCTGGAAAATACCGATAGTCCTGGGCATCCTCTTTGGAACGCATAGCATAGGAATACTCCTTGGTATCATCCCAACGTCTGGTTTCCTGTACCACCTTTTCCCCGGATTCAATCAAATCAATCTGCCGTTCCGTCTCCCCGGCAATGGCACGGGCAATCGCCTTGAAAGAATTCAGATTTTTCATTTCCGTACGGGTTCCAAATTCCTCTGCACCCACTTCCCGTATAGACAGGTTAACGTCGGCACGCATGGATCCCTCCTGCAGTTTACAATCGGAAGCACCCAGATACTGTATAATGAGACGAAGTTTTTCCAAATAAGCAATAACTTCCTCAGCAGAACGCATATCCGGCTCTGATACAATCTCAATTAATGGCACCCCAGAACGGTTAAAATCCACCATGGAATTTTCGCCCCATTCATCATGAACCAGTTTGCCAGCATCCTCCTCCATATGAATCTCATGGATACCAATGGTCTTTTTTCCTCCTTCCGGAGTCTCAATCTCAATCCCACCATTTCTACAAATTGGCAGATACAGCTGAGAAATCTGGTAGTTCTGTGGATTGTCCGGATAAAAATAGTTCTTACGGTCAAATTTACAATTCCTGGTTATGGTACAATTGGTAGCCAAGCCCACTGCCACAGCATATTCCACCACCTGTTTATTTAATACTGGCAAAGATCCCGGCATACCAGTACATACAGGACAGGTATGACTGTTTGGCTCTCCTCCAAATTCTGTGGAGCAGGAACAAAAGATCTTCGTCTTGGTGGCTAATTCCACATGCACTTCCAGTCCAATCACGGTTTCATACTGTTTCATACTAACCTCCATGCCATATTTAACGGCTAATTATATAGTAATAAAAATTTAACAGTGTATTTTCTGTCTTAAAATCCTATTTCAACCTACCACTCTCTTATTTCTGCGCCATAGGACAATGTTCCATTTTACGTGTCTGTTCGTAGGCATAGGCTGCCCGAATAATCTTTTTCTCCTGGAAACAGTCGCCAATTAACTGTAAACCAATCGGCAGTCCTTTTTGATCTTTACCACAAGGAACGGAAATTCCCGGCAGTCCTGCCAGATTGACTGAAATAGTATAAATATCGCCCAGATACATCTTTAACGGATCACTAAGGCTCTTGCCCAATTCTGGTGCTGTTGTAGGCGCAGCCGGCCCCAAAATCACATCATACTTCTGAAAAGCATCGTCAAAAGCCTGTTTTATCAATGCCTTTGTCCGCAATGCTTTGAGATAATAAGCATCGTAGTAACCGGAACTTAACACAAAAGATCCCAACATAATCCGACGCTTTACCTCTGCTCCAAATCCCTCAGAACGGGATTTCTTGTACATATTGTGCAAATCCTGATATTCCTGGGTCCGGTATCCATATTTCACACCATCAAAGCGCGCCAAATTGGAGCTTGCCTCCGCACAGGCGATTACATAATAAGCTGGAATGGCATATTCTACCAGGCTGAGATCGAATTCCTCCACAATGGCCCCTTTGGCTTCCAATTCTTTAGCAGCAGCCATCACAGCATCCCGCACTTCTGGATCCAGTCCCTCTCCCAGATAATCTCTTGGAATACCAATCTTCATCCCCTGCACATCGTCAACCAGTGCAGAGGTAAAATCCAGATCCTTTCGTTCTACAGACGTAGAATCTTTGGAATCATGGGAAGAAATCACCTCTAATATCGTCGCACAATCCCTGACATCTTTGGCAACCGGACCAATCTGGTCCAGAGAAGATCCATAGGCAATTAAGCCATATCGGGAAACAGTACCATAGGTAGGTTTCAAACCAGTTACCCCGCAAAAAGAGCTAGGCTGACGGATAGAACCACCCGTATCAGAACCCAAAGCATAGGAACACTCCTCCGCAGCAACAACGGCACAAGATCCACCAGAAGATCCACCTGGTACATGATCCGGATTCCACGGATTCCTGGTTACTCCATAGGCAGAGGTTTCTGTGGTGCTTCCCATGGCAAACTCGTCCATATTGGTCTTACCAATGACGACTGCCCCTGCTTTCTCCAAGTTTAATACGGCTTCTGCAGTATAGGTTGGAATAAAATTATGCAGGATCTTGGAACTACAGGTTGTTATCATCCCCTGGATACACATATTATCCTTGATGGCAACCGGAACACCTGCTAATGGTCCAGTTAAGCTTCCATCTGCAATCTGCTTCTGTACTTCTTCTGCCCGTTTCCTCGCTCCATCTTCATCCACAGTCACAAATCCATTGATTTGCGCTTCCCTCGCACGGATCGCTGCCAGGGCATCCTCCACAGCTTCTCCTGCCGTCACTTCCCCTGCTCGTATTTTATTCCCCAGCTCTACGGCTGTCAAACTCATCAATGACATGGCATCCTCCTTAAATATAGTAGCTATTAAACAATGATGTTGGGGTCAAAAGGTATTTTGACCCCAACTGATGCTACGAATTGGTCTACACTCCGTTTCGGTCCGTCCTAAACAAGTGCCACCGGCACTTAGGACCATTGCTACGCAATTTTCGCAATTCTACAAACACCTCCATTCCCGCATATTTGCAGGCAAATCTGCTTCATGTCGGTGTTTGGTGGGTCAAGCCAGTATATAGCAAATTGCGTGTAAACACGCATTGCTATATACTTTTGACCCTAGCATCAAACAATCGTTTTTGGTACTAAAAAGCTGTCTCCATTACGCTCTGGTGCATTTGCCAGAGTCGTTTCCTGACCATTTCCGTTGACCACAACGTCCTCACGGAACACATTATGAACAGGAAAGACATGGGACATCGGCTCTACACTTGTAGTATCCAACTCATTTAATTTATCAATATAATCCAACATCTCTTCCATGTCCCGTTTGGCACGCTCTTTCTCTTCTCCACTTAATTCCAGCTTCGCCAGGATACCAACATAATCCATGGTTTCATCTGTAATCACATTTGCCATAGTAACCTCCATTCTGCCATATATCATTTTCCTTGGTTAAAACATGGGCTGGTCTACACTCCGTTTCGGTCTACATTCCATTCCAGTCCGTGCTAAGCATGCGTCACTGGCGCATAGCACCGTGCCAAACAAGCGCCACAGGCGCTTGGCACCGCTGCTATGCAGCATTACCATTTCCTTGGCTTTGCTCATTGTTTTATCCAAACAATCCTTTAAAGAAATCAACAATCGCCTGAAAAATATTAGCGAAAACATCGCCTACCTTCTCAAACAAACCTTTCGTATCTACGTTTCCCAAATCCACTCCGGCATCTTTGAGCCTGTCATAAATAGCTCCTGCCTGTTCCTTGATGGCATCCACATCTACATCTACCTTGGAAATCTTTTCCATCAGATCCACAATCTGATCCACATCCTCCGATGATAAATCAATGTCCAGAGAACGCGCTGAAGCCTCTACGGCATCTCGGATATCGGTAGACTTGGTCAGTCCATCTGCAAAGATTTTCTGCTTCACGGCGGCAATCAATTCCTCCGCTTTCCCACTATCATCTATACTGTCTGCCAGTTCTGCTGTTGCTACCAGCTCATTGGTGGCGGTATCCATAGTTTCTTGGGTAATCTCCTCACCTGTCATCACGGAATAGGCTTTCATAGCTCCTACCAGAGCAGAAGTTCCAGATATGCTAAATGGTCCAGCCACCTTTACTTCGGCATCCTTCAGTCCCGCAGTTACCAGAGCATTGACATACATACCGGAGGTACAATAACTGATATTGTCCGTAGTGACATTGATACCACTACCCTCCTCTGTCTTGACAATCATAACCGAAGACAGGGCACGCTTACCAATAACAGAGGATTCAATATATTCTCCTAGGTATTCATGTTCTTCCTGGTTGGTAATCTCAATGGTCTTGTAATCCTTCAGTTCCTCCTCCGTAATACCAAAGGAAGCCAGGACCTTTTGCTTCTCTGAATTAGTCAAGTCCTGCCCAAAGGCAATATAGCGATCAAAGCTAGTATCCTCTCCATCTATTACCGCATCAGCTGAAACGGAAATACTGTTTCCTGCCAGCAGAATCCCAATGGATAAACAGCCGACCATCATCATGCGTATAAATTTGTTTATTTTTTTCATATTCCACCTCATTTTGTTTTTGTACACGACAGTTCCCCTAATTCTGCCGTAAGTTGATTGACTATCTGGCTTCTATTGCCAACTATAATATTGGGTTCAAAAGGTATATCGCCCCTAACATCATATTATTTCTATGCATTTTTAATGCGTTCCATGGCTTTTTTTGTATTTTCCAAACTACCGAAAGCAGTCAGACGGAAATATCCTTCTCCGCTAGGACCAAATCCTGATCCCGGTGTACCTACCACATTTAACTCCTCCAAAAGATAATCAAAGAACTCCCAGGAAGTCATCTGATCCGGTGTCTTTAACCAGATATATGGTGCATCAACACCACCATAAGTTTCATAGCCAGCCTCCGTCAATGCCTCGCGGATGATCTTTGCATTATTCATATAATAAGCAATCTGTTCACCAGTCTGCTTCCTGCCCTCTTCCGTATAAACCGCAGCACCTGCCGCCTGAATAATGTATGGCGCACCATTGAACTTCGTTCCATGACGACGTGCCCACAGGCTGTGCAGAGATACCTCACCACACTTCAGATCCTTTGGAATCACCGTAAATCCCAGACGAGTACCAGTAAATCCAGCATTTTTGGAAAAGCTGCGCAACTCAATAGCACATCCCTTGGCTCCGTTACATTCATAAATGCTATGTGGAACATCTGGTGTGGAAATATATGCCTCATAAGCGGCATCATAAATAATCACTGCCCCTACTTTCAAAGCATAATCCACCCAGACCTGCAACTGGCTCTTGGTAATAGTGGTACCAGTCGGATTATTCGGAAAACACAGATAGATAATATCCGGTGTCTCCTTTGGAAGTTCCGGACAGAAATCATTCTCCCTGGTACATGGCATATAAATCACACCAGACCATTTCTCCGTAGCCGGATCGTAGGTACCAGTACGCCCGGACATGGCATTGGTATCCACATAAACCGGATAGACTGGATCACAAACCGCAATGCGGTTATCCTCTGCAAAGATATCCCCGATATTACCGGAGTCACTTTTGGCACCGTCACTGACAAAAATTTCATCTGCCGTAATATCACAGCCTCGATTTTTGTAATCGTTCTGTGCAATGGTACTGCGCAAAAATTCATATCCCAGGTCTGGTGCATAGCCCTTAAAGGTTTCTGCATGAGCCATCTCATCCACAGCACTATGCAGACGCTCAATAATAGCTGGCGCCAATGGCTGTGTCACATCACCAATTCCCATGCGGATAATCTCTTTATCTGGGTGTGCCTCACTGTATGCTGCTACCTTTTTCGCTATCGTGGAAAATAGATAACTACCAGGCAGTTTTAAGTAGTTGTCATTAATTTTGTACATTGGAATGCCTCCATTTCGTCGTCCCATTAGGATGTAATTAATCTGTTCATGAACCTTTCTGTAAAAGATCACATAATCGTTACCATTTTACACGAAAACTATCCGTATTTCAATACCCCGAAACCCGACAAAATGAAAAACCGAAGATCCCGATATACTCAAGACCTTCGGCGCCCCTGCCAAGGATTACTCCCGATATAAAATTGTCTGAATCCTTTGCGATATCGGCGTGACAGGATTCGAACCTGCGGCCTCATCGTCCCGAACGATGCGCTCTACCAAACTGAGCCACACGCCGTACTGTGGGAACAGATTTCCCTGTTCCCAGAAATGTATTCTATCGCATTTGCATGGAAATGTCAAATAAGGATTTGTTATTTTAATGCATTTTAATGGCTTGCCATTTCCCATGTAAAATCATCCGGTGTTATACCGTTAAAATTAGCCGCCGGCACGATATCTCCTAATATGAGTGATTCATAGGCTGCATCCAGCTTTTCGATCGTTCCTGCCGATAACTGATTTCTTCCCTCTGTACTTACATAACCTGTCGAACCTGTGTCAGCCTGAAGAGTTACATTACCGCCTCCGAAAAAGCCGACAGAGATCGCATTCAATGTTCTCTCAACATCCCGATGCATCACCTTAATGGCAGAAGTCAACATGACGTTCCGATTCCCGTCAGCGCCGTCATCATACTGGTCAATATCACACCCGATGTACCAGACGTCATCCGCCTCCTTAACCGCTGCCAGAACACCACTTCCGGCTGTACCGGCCGCTGTAAAGATAACATCAACATCCTCTTTGATCAAAGCCTTTCCTATAACCTTTCCGGTCTCTATGTCTGCAAAAGAACCGATATAGTTACCTCCCACGTCAGCGCCGGTAACATCCGTTCCTGCATAGGCAGGAAGTTCAATAATCTCTACATTTTTTCCCTCCGTCCCGTTCACATATTTCACACCGCATTCAAAGCCATACTGATAATTTACGTTAGAGGGATAAGCAAAACCGTTTACGACAGCCACCTTATCCGTTTTTGTCTCAAGCGCTGCCGCCATGCCGGCAAAAAAGCCGGATTCCTGCTCCGCAAAACACATTGCAAAAATATTATCCACCTCCACCTCATTGCCATCTTCATCAGAGGGGAAGGTATCTACCAGAATAAACTTAACATCCGGATTTTCCCGCGCAATTTCGGAGATTCCCGCAAACTGAAAACCACAGCATACAATAACGTTATAATCCGCCACAATATCTGCCACTGCCGCAATAGCCGCCTCTGTATCACCGGTAGGCTCCTGTACGGGCGTTACCGTTGCACCCGGATGAGATTCTATAAAACTTAGGATGCCATTATAATTATCTTCATTAAAAGAATGATCGTCTACCCCTGCAGGACTGCTGACGATTGCGATCTTCATGTTCTCACCCACATTCTCCTTCGTCGCATCCTTTTTTTCCGAATCTCCACAAGCAGTCATGGAAAGAACCATGACAGATGTAAGAAGAAATAACAATATCTTTTTTCCCATAATCATTTCCTCCCGAAATTATATTTTAAAGAACGCAACGTCACGCTCAAGATCATCCGCAATATCTTTCAGATCCTTTGACGCATTCGCAAGCAGGGCGATTGTTGCATTCAGCTCCTGCATCGACGCATTTGTTCCCTCTGTCGATGCCGTATTTTCCTCTGCGACAGCAGACAGATTCTGTATCACATCGACCACCTTAATTCTTGCCTCATCGCACTCCTTGGTCTGCGCATAGATCTGTTTGGTTTCCTGGATAGAAGTTTCGATCTTCTCACTGACCTCAGCAAATTTTTTCTTTGTCTCTTCCAGCTTTCTCTGCTGTTCTACAATAATTTCACCTGCCTCTGTCATGATCTCAACAGATGCTTTGGAATTTCCCGCCAGCTGCTGAATGATATCTCCAATCGTCTCGGCAGAACTGTTAGAATCCTCAGCCAACTTGGAAATCTGTGAAGCCACAACAGCAAATCCCCTGCCGGCTTCTCCCGCCCTCGCTGCCTCAATATTGGCATTTAATGACAACAGGCTGGTCTCACTGGCAATCGCCGTAATCAGGTTGACAGAATCCTGAATCTTCCCGACAGATTCATTGGTCGTGTTTACGGAAGCATCTATTTTCCTGATCGCCTCTAAAGTCCTGTCATTCGATATGCTTAATTCGCTGATGATCCGCTCGGATTCATTATCTGCCTCTCTGATCTCCATGGATATACTATCCAGTTCCTGCACGCTCGTGACAATTTTTTCAATCATAGAACCGATGGTCGTAACCTGCATGGTCGCCGACTCGATATCCTCTGCCTGGGTCTGAGCACCTTCGGCGATACCCTTTACCGCTTGGCTGATCCCCTCCATCGTAGAACTTGTCTGCGACGCAACGGATTCCAGAGAATCACTTGACTGGAGCAGATTGTCAGTTTTTTCCTTAATGCTGCCGACCATACTCTGAAGCTTTTCTGCCAGACCATACATAGACGCAACCATTACACCGATTTCATCCGTTCTCTTCTGCGCTACTGTACCAAGCTTCTCCGCACCCTCGCTGAGTTCAACCCGCAGATTGCCGTCGGAAATACTGCCAAGCGTACCGCTAACCCGGACAACAATGGTCGCGATTCCCTTAACAAGGAACGAACAGACCACCAGCGCCACTACCAAAATAACAAGAGAAATAAACAGAATTCCTATTGTTTTGTTCCGTATCGTTGCATCAACATCCTCCGACGGCTGCCCGGCAAAAACCATACCTACAACCGATCCCTCCATGTTCCTTACTGGTTTATAATAGGCATAATAATTTTGACCATTGATCACAATGCTGTCTGTACTGTATTCCTTCCCGCCTTTCAATACACGCTCGACAACCACATCGGGCCCTGTAGGTCCCATTGTAAACGAAAAAGTTTACAAAAGAATTGAATATGGCGA
>CAYPEW010000019.1:0-58176 GCA_964409845.1 uncultured Jutongia sp. | reverse complement strand
ATATATCATCATGTTCCTTCATGAAGTTTTCAATCTCTTCAAAATAGTAATCTTCGTTGGTAACACCCTCTGGTAATGTTCCCTCATCTAATTTATATCCCAGAACCCGGTTTGCATCTGCATCTCCTTTATAAACAACAACACTGTCTTTATCCACTCCATGCTTATCTGCAAAATAATCACTGCAAAAATCATTCTGTAAAATATAGACACCCCAATATTCACCATTCAGATAGACTACACAAGGTCTGGCTGATTGTGTATCACAATCTATTCCCTCCATCAGAGACTGCCAGTAGGCATCAGAAAACTTCGTCGTAAAGGCACAGTTTCCACCATTTCTTAAAACAATTTTTTTGTATTTTTCAACGACCTGTCCCTGATCATCTTTTGCCTGATTCCAAAATCCATATTTAAAGTTTTTCTCTCCATAATCCGCTCTGGCATAAAGCCGAAAACTCTTTTGATAATCGGAACGGGAATAGTTACCCTGGATACGGATACCGCAGTCCTGCTGTAATTTACAGTTTGTCTCCGTTCCGTTACTCTCAAAATAATCGATATGCGACTTACGCTCCCAAGCTTTGCCCTTTTGTTTATAATTGGCATCCATACCCCGGCTGGCATTTACCGCATCCCAATCCGAAATGCTCCCATTCTCTGTCAGATATTCTTCCAATGCCTGATTAAACACATCTCCCTTGACATAAATTCCCTTGGTAGAATCAAACAGATCATTTGCATCCATACTAATGGACATTACCGAAAGATCCATACCAGCAGCCTCACAGCTCTGGCGAATTCCTTCGATGTGGTCTGCCATCTCTCCAATAAAATATGTATTGGTCAGTACTTCCGAACAGGTGCCGTCCGCATACTGCACCGCAGCCTTGATAACGGTACACTTGTCTACATCCTGGTCGGATGGTTTCTCAACCGTACTTTCAAAACTCTTTCCGTCTGAACTGGCTTTTACGTTTGTTGCATCAAACAAAATCGGGTCAATTGCCGACAAAACATTGGGATCCCCCTTGCGGTCAGCGATATGGATACCGCCTGACGTATATAACTTTCTGGCTTTATTGGTGGAATCCGATGGATCACTACCATCTGTGGTATAGTAGATAGCTGTCCCAGAAACAACCTCTGCACTACAACTTAACTCCAAATCAAATGCTTCTCCATAAGTACCACTTTCTTTGGAGAATACAACAGCAGAACTGCTCTCCTCTGTTGCTGCTTCTTGCGCTCCCTTCTGTTTTTTGTCCAGTGTCTGTCCCTGTTCTTGTACACCTTGCTCTGCAGACACTATCCGTTCTGCTGCATCAGCCTGACGCACCAATACCCCCGGATACTCCGGCATTGATACCAGCATCAAAGATGCCGCTGTAACACATGCCAACACTCGTTTCAAATGTAACCCCATAAGCATATCCTCTCTTTCTAAATTTCCAAAGTCCTCAAATTTCCTTGCATAATATAATATCACAGAAACACTTCATTCTCAATTATTTTCGACAAATCATCCAACGTTTACCAGTAATTACAAAATCAAGATATAAAATAAATCAAAAATATACTGAACCTTTTCTTCCGAACAGGGCAGTATATAATAGAAGGGTAGCCAGGTGGCGCCGCCTGGCGATACAAGGGAGGTGATGACCATAACTACACAGGAATTGGAGAATCTGGCTCACACATATGGAGATTCCATATATGGTTTTTGCCTGCATTTAACCGGTAGACCCGAATATGCAGAAGATTTATATCAGGATACCTTTCTAAAAGCAATAGAAATACGACATAAAATCAAACTATCCGGTTCCGAGCAGGATTGGCTGTCAGCAAAAAATTATGTTATTGGCATTGCTATTCGACTTTGGAAAAAAACAGTCAGCAAGAAAGGAAAACACGCTTATGATATAGCATTAGAGGATTGTCAGGATTATCTGGTATATCCGGATGAACTTGCATCGCAAATAGAAAAGAAAGAATTATATCATCACTTATATCAGATTACCGGAAAACTTCCGGACAAATTGAAAGTCGTGATTCATATGCATTATTTTTTGGAAATGAACTTGGAGGAAATTGCATCTGTTTTGCACATTCCAAAAGGAACGGTAAAAAGTCGCTTATTTTTAGCAAGAAAACAAATTGCGAAAGAAATGGAGGAGATGGGTTATGAAATATCAATATGAGGAAAGTATGAAAGAAATATTAAGAACCAAAAAAGGGACATCCGATGCCTTGAACCAGAAAATTTTCAAAGGTGTCTCTGCCACAGAAGATAGCCAGCATAGAGCTTATTTTTACCCTGGGAGATCTGCTGCATGTGCAGCCATAGCAATCATTGCAGTATTGTTGACCAGTGGTATCGGTATTTCCTATGCGGCTGGAGTAAAACCAGTAAAAACGATATTAGATCAATTTACAAAAAGAGAGGAAAGGGTCATCAGCAAGAGTACACGCCAAGGTAAATCCACACAAGCAACAGGTCATAATTTAACGATGAATGAGCACTATCTGGATTCTTTGGGCAATGGTTACGTAGCATTCTCAGTAACAAAAAAAGATGGCGGAAAAGAAAGGGATCTTGCCGTCGGAAATAAGGTAAAAGCCTCTTACACTGATACCAAAAAGAACACAACAAAAGAATTTGCCAGCTATGAAATTGATCCGGTTTATTCAGAACAACGAGATTCTCTCGACGGAATACGGCTATCTTTTTATGGAACCCTATTTCCAGCAGACGGTGGCGAAATCGTTATCCAGATGGGAAAGGAAACATTTACTTTCTCTGATATTAAGGTAACACAGCCACACTACTATGAATGGAAGAGTCCGGAAGGAAGTGTATTTCTCAGCAGTGTAGGAATGATTGCGAAAGGAAATACGAAAGTCTGCAATGATATCAGCGATACCATCGGTGAAGAAGATCCAGAAGCAATTGCAACCGTTGTATACAAAGACGGACACGAAGATTCTCTGCAGCTCTCAGGTTTTTTTGGCGCCGAGGATAATACAGTCATTCAATTCTCACCATGGACAGAATTACAGAAACATCTGAAAGAATATATGGAAGATGGAAGGTCTGTGCTAGAATTAAAGGATGAGTGGAACTATAATTACAGTATCTACACCTTTGAACTGGACAAAATCAGCAGCTTACAGATCTGTGGCAATGTACTGGATATAAAAGAAGCATCCTATCATTAAGTCAATTATTCTATAGTTTGCTATAAGCAAAATATGGGACATATGGTTTTCGTTTTGAATTGCTGTATATGTCAACTACTTATATGCCAAAGATCCCTAATACAATGGATAATCCATCGTATTAGGGATCTTTATTTTCTCATTCTCTAATCAACACCCAATTCCCTTCAAATACAAATCTACAATCAACTCCGAAAATATTCCCGAAACACTAAGTTCGTTTTCACCGTCAGCAAAATTTTCATACTCTATGATAGTACCTTCTTTCATATAATATATATCACATTTTCGCCCCTTGTTTATGACATTTACAATATTATCTTCCGAAAGATGAACAATTGCTTTTGCTTTCCACTGATTGATATCCAATGTTCCTGTAATTTTATCAATCGTAATGTCATAATCTGTTTTTGAAGTGAATTCCAGACTGCCGCTGCTATCTGAAATCAGAACCCGTTCCGCAGTACCATCATATTCTAAACGACGCAGATGAAGGTCTTTTACAACAAGTAGCTTAACAGAAGCCGATATCTCACAATGGTCAGAATATTTATCCGGAAGAATAATCTCTACCGTCAGGGAATCTTCCAATTCATAACGGCTTAGCTTGTTCTTATTTAGGCAATTTACATCCAGCTTATTTCTCTTTTCATCCAGCTTTATCTTAAACATTGTGTTTAGATTCTCAAAAGTTTCAGAGGACAGCTTGATATGCAGTTTTTCATCTGTCCCCGAAGATAATATGATGGTAGCCGCATTCCCGATATTGACATCAAAATGTTTCTCACAGTTAATATCATAAATAGTTTCGCTGATAAAAACAGGTTTCTCCTGTTCTTGTTTTACAGCAGAACCTCTTAGCAAATCATCTAAAGTAGTCTTAAAAATTTCTGCTATAATTACCATATTTTCAACATCTGGCAAACCCTTACCCGTCTCCCATTTTGTGATAGCCTGTCTGGATACACCCATTTTCTCAGCAAGCTGCTCCTGTGACAATCCTTCATTTTTTCGTATCTCTTTTAATTTTTCAGAAAAATTCATAATTAACCTCCATATTTCAGTGTAAAACTCTTTTCGCCCCTTATTCCTTCAAAAGGGAATATGCAGTAATTTTTTTAATTGGTGCTGCCAGCAGTACGCTGATTAAAAACGCAGTAGCAGTGAAAACAAGTACCAATACAAGTAGTGTCCAAATGGATACTACGAAATGATTTTTGATTGCTCCAATCTGGCTGAAAATAAATTGATTGATTGCAGGAAGATACCATATTCCCGCTACAGCTGAAAGAGCCGCTGACAGAGCCACAACGGGCATAAAGCGGAACGTTGTCATGATGGTAAGCTGCCTGCTTGTGTAACCGATTGCTTTATAGATACCAAATTCCTGTCTGCGTCTGCTAATCATGGAATTGATAATTACATATAATACAAGCAGCACCATTAAAACAGAAATTACAAATAAAGCAACTGTCACTGCCGAAACAATGCCGGTATACATTGTTCTGTTATTTTCGTTTAATTTTTCATAATTTATGGAAGAAGCAATCAGAGAATCATGCTGTTCCTCATACTCACCTATAAACTTTTCAGCAATTTTATCATGCAGATAAACATTGACAGAATTTATTCCTTCACTGATTTTTTCATAGCCCTTACTGGTTAATTGACATACCTTTCCAGCATTATTGACACTTTGGATATAACCGCTTACCACATAGACAGCGGATTTATCATCGGCAGTAATCTCTATCTTACTGCCAATGGAGTAGTCATCTGCAAGCACATTCCCCACTGCAATTTCATTTTCGTCCGTTGGACTTTTTCCTTCATAGCATATATCATTTGTTACACTTCCAAAATCTTCACACACAAAGGCAGTAAGACTTCCATCTGTGTAACTCACGGATGCAGAAGAATATTCCAGAACGAGTTTTACCCTGTCATCCCTTTGGAGAAGTTCCTTAAACGCCGACATTTTATCCTTCTGCACCGTAAAAATTGCAGAAGGGCTTTCTTCAGAAAGTGTATTTATGAAATTGTCAGACTTGACGCTTACATTGTAAAGGAGAGTCCCTGCAAAGGATAGCAGAACCATTATAGCAATGGACAAAACAAATAACAATATATTTTGCCCGGTACCCTCTGTGCCTTTGCTTCCCCTTATGGCATCTATCGACTCTAACTTATGTATTTTCATTGCAGAAAGATAAGCAAACAGAACGATTGCGGATACTGGTATTATTAGTACAATCAACAGGGCGACAGCATCAAAGACAGGAGTATAGGTAAAACCTGATTGAATTGCCAAAATCGCTGCCACAGCAGGCAAAGCCGTATAAGATAAAGCCGCACCGATTACTACGGAAATGATCCCTACCATCGTATAAGGCACTACGACAGAACAAATAATCAATTGACTGGTATAACCAACCGCTTTTAGAACTCCCATCTGTGCCAGCTCATCTTCAATCGTACTGCGTATCCGAAAGCTGCTCTGAAAAATGCTTACTGCCAATATGATTGCTGCAAGTGCCAGAAATATGACAATCAGCAGAGTGCAAACCATGGTTCTGGTCTGCTTGCTGGCAACTCTGTCGTTGATGTTTAGTGCAGCAATATTTTTGTCGCTTAATAGCTCGGTCACCTCATTTTTGATTTTAGACAAATCCGCATCCGCAGCAATTTTTAAAGAGTATTCTGTAATCTTCTCTTCATTATGTTCATCTGCAAATTTCTCATAGGCAGCTGTCGGAAAATATACACCAATCAGCCCGATACCGTAATTGCCGTATTGCATTTCTGATACAATTCCACCAATTTCATATGTATAATCTTTGTCGCCTATAGAATAGGTAATATTCCCGCCTTCAGAAAAACCACCCAGCTCCTCCATATACATTGGTATATACACGCTGTTTTCATCTTTTTTCAAATATTCCGAAACAGTGAAGCGATTCAGTGTTTTTGCCTCATCAAGATTATAAAAGATGGTATTCATATCAAAATCAGAATCCGCAAATTCACGAACGGTGGCAGAAACAAATACGCCGTCATGTTTTTCAACCGCCAGAACGCCATGGATTTTCTCAATTTCAGAAATGATTTCACTATTATCCTGAAGCTGTGGAATCACAAGATTGATATCTGCAGTATTAAGCTCAGAAAAATGGTTGTCATAAGCACTGAATGTCTGAAAAGCAAGCACAAGAGCAATATTCATAATGAATGCTGTCAGGCAAATAATAAAGCCAAAGGATAGATACTGACCTTTTGCTTTCTTCAGATTATGCATAATCAATGTTGTTGTCTTATTCATTACTACCACCCCATTTCCGTAATGAATTTTTCAAACTTTTCTGTTCTTTCTGCATTATCCGGCTCATATTTCCCTAAATCGCACTCACCAAAAATTTCACCATCTTTAATATAAAGAATACGGTTTCCTCTTAAAGCTGATTTTTTGTCATGCGTAACCATGACAATACTTTGTTCTTTCTCATGGAGGGAGCTAAAGACATCAAGAACCGCTGTTCCGTTGGCTGAATTTAATGCACCCGTTGGTTCATCCGCAAAAAGTACATTTGGATTATTGATGACTGCTCTCACAATACCTGCCCTTTGTGCTTCACCGCCAGAAATCTGGGAAGGAGTTTTCTTCCATGTGGTTTCTGGAATGTTTACTAAAGAAAAGAGTTCCTTTGCACGATTTTTAATTTCCTCTTTATTCTTGTTTGTAAGTATCCCTGCCGTAATAACATTATCCATGAGGCTCATGTTATCAATCAGATAGATTTGCTGAAATACAAATCCGCACTGGCTCCGTCTGAAAACCGCCAGTTTGTCACTATTTAACTCTGTGATGTCTGTACCATCAAAGTCAATTTGTCCTCCATCTGGCTTATCCATTCCCGACAGGGAATACATTAAGGTAGATTTCCCTGCTCCCGATGAACCCATAATAACAGTAAAATCCCCTTTGTAAATATCAATATTCAAATCCGAGTAGATGGTCTGAAGATTTTCTTTTTTACCAAAAGATTTTTTTAAATGCTTTGCCGATATGACTATTTGACTGCCCATAGTGCAACCACCTTTCTATTATTATGATACAATAATAATGTCAAAGATGCAGTTGCACTAGCAACAGTTGTATACAACAAAATCTTTCTGCGCTACTTTTCGTTGCATTCTAGGAAAATCAAGGCATTTACCCTTTCGTGATTTCTATGCCCCTTGTATGATATCTTTATATTGTGATAGATATAATTGATGATAATATCCCTCCTGTTCCAATAACTGGTCATGGCTGCCGGATTCCATAATCTGTCCCTGATCCACATACATAATCCGATCTGCATTCTTAATCGTGGACAAACGATGAGCAATGACAAAGGAAGTCCTGCCGTCCAATAATTTCGCCAGCCCCTCCTGCAACACCAGTTCCGTCTCCGTATCAATGCTGGAAGTAGCCTCATCCAAAATCAGTATCGCCGGATCCGCCAGTAATGCCCTGGCAAAGGATATCAGCTGCCGTTGTCCCACAGATAAACGGTTTCCCCTTTCATTTACCTGGGTATCGTATCCATCTTCCATCTGCATGATAAAGTCGTGGGCGCAAACCACCTTTGCCGCTGCAATAACCTGCTCGTCGGTGGCTT
This sequence comes from uncultured Jutongia sp., assembly GCA_964409845.1. Classification (GTDB taxonomy): domain Bacteria; phylum Bacillota; class Clostridia; order Lachnospirales; family Lachnospiraceae; genus Butyribacter. The sequence continues at coordinate 50,296 of CAYPEW010000019.1, read as the reverse complement.
CTTTATTCCCATAACGAATATTATCCATAATCGTTCCTGAGAAAATAAAACTGTCCTGCATCATGACGCCCATCTGAGTACGCAGCGAACGCAGTGTAACCTGGGAAATATCAATCCCATCAATCAATACTCTGCCACTGTCCACATTGTAGAAACGGCTCAACAGATTGACAATCGTAGTTTTTCCGGCACCAGTCGGTCCCACAATTGCTATCGTTTCTCCCTGCTTTACCTGGAAGCTCAGATCATGGAGAATACCAATTCCCTTCTCATAGCTGAAACTCACATGTTCAAAGGCAACCTCTCCATGAATATCCGGCATTTCCTTTGCTCCTGGAGCATCGCTTACTTCCACTGGTTCATCAATGGTTTCAAAAATTCGTTCCAGATAAGAAATCGCCGTCAGCACACTATTATAAAAGCTGGCAATGGTGTTGATCGGCTGCCAGAAACGAGTAATGTATGCGGTAAAGGCAGTAACCACTCCCACCTTGATATCTCCACCAATAATCGCCGAAACACCGATGACGTAGATAAACGCTGTAGTTACTGTAGAAATCAAATCAACCATGGGACCCATACAGAAATTGTAAATCACGGCACGCATCCAGGCATGGCGGTAACTCATGCTCAGATGATTAAATATATTGGTATTTTCCTTTTCCCGGACAAATGCCTGTGTCACACGGATTCCATTAATACTCTCTGCTATGTAAGCATTCAGATTGGACTGTTTATTACTTTGAATCTGCCAGGCGGAACGCTGCTTTCTCTTGAGAAATACCACATAGGCAATCAGCACCGGAAGACCACATAGACAAACCAAGGTCAGTTTGACATTCATGCTAAACATAAAAATCAAAATAAAAAACAGATTGCACAGTTCTGTTATGGTATTCAAAATACCATTGGATAACAAATCACTAAGATTATTGATATAATTAACCACCCGCACCTGTATCTTACCATGGGGTCTCTCATCATAATAGCTGAAAGGCAGTTCCTGCAAATGGACAAACAAATCTTCCCGGATCTGATGAATGATACTCTGCCCAATTCGGGTAGTCAATACAATTTTAACACGGGTACAAATTACGGAATATAGAATGATAATCGCTGCCAATACCGTTACCATCACAATTCCCCGCATATCTTTCGCTGGTATGTATTCATCCATTTCCAACTGGAAAAACTTGGGAATAAACATCTGCAGAGCGGAAGACGACAGCATCAAAAACAAAACCAGCAGCATTTTTCCCTTATATGGTCTGATATAATTTCCCAAACGTTTCAACTGGTTGATATCAAAACAATCCTCCAGGATTTCATCCTGATCGTAACGATTCCTTGCCATGAAACTACGCCTCCTTTCTTGCCATAGGGTATTGATGATAATACACCGTTGCATAGTATCCATTCTGCTTTACCAATTCTTCATGGGTTCCACGCTCAATAATCCGCCCCTGATCCATAACCAGAATCTGATCCGCATCTCGCAGGGAAGAAATTCGATATGCGATGATAAAAGTAGTACAACTGTGATTAATGTTTTCCAACTGACGCTGGATATAACTCTCCGTCTCCATATCCACAGCAGAAGTGGTATCATCCAGCACCAGAATAGACGGATCTTTCAAAAGCGCTCTCGCCAGGGAAATCCTCTGCTTCTGACCACCAGACAAACCTACTCCCCGTTCTCCCACAATGGTGTCATAGCCATCTGGCAGATTCTTGATAAATAAATTGGCATCTGCCATCTTTGCTACTTCCTTCACTCGCTCAAAGGAGCAATCCGGCCTGCCATAAGCAATATTTCCTTCAATGGTATCCGAAAACAGGAACACATCCTGCATGGCAATTCCAATATTTTCCCGTAACTCATAGAGATCCAGTTCCTTTACATTGATGCCATCCACCAATACTTCTCCATCTGTCACGTCAAAGAAACGGCACAGCAGGTTAATAACCGTAGATTTGCCAGCACCGGTAGTTCCCAAAATGCCCACCGTCTGCCCCTTTTGTACATCAAAGCTGATATCACGGATAATATCCTCATCATCTGCCTGATAGGAAACATGTCGAAAGCTGATATTTCCCTCATATTTTTTATGTTTTACCGGATTCTTAGGCTGTTTCACATTCGGTTCTGCTTTGTATGTATGATATATTTTTTCTACAGACGTAGTAAATCTCTGAATGTCATTAATCCACCATCCCGCCATACGCAATGGCATAGTCAGCATCCACAGATAACCATTGACTGCCACCAGATCTCCCAGCGTCATTTGTTTCTGAATGACCATATAACCACCAAGCAGCATTAACACAATGGTCAATAAGTTGGACAGCAGCTCAAATACCGGCACATATTTACTCCAAATATTTGCCGCACCCAATTCTGCCTTCATATAGCCATCATTTTCTACCGTAAAACGTTCCAATTCATAGTCCTCTTTGGCAAATGCCTTGACCATACGGTTTCCGCTGATATTTTCCTGTACCAAAGTATTTAGACTGGAAAAAGCATTCCGACACTTCTGAAATGCCGGATGGACATTTTTGGATTGAAAATATGTAGTGGCTGCGGTTAAGGGTAAAATCAGCATCATACATGCTGATAATCGTATATTTACTGCGGAAATCATGATAATGGACAGAATGAAATATAGAATATTTTCATAAACCACATAAATAACATATGCCACAAAATGCCGGATCGCATCCATATCACCAGTTTGGCGGCTCATTAAGTCTCCGGTACGGTTCTTATTATAAAAATCGAAATCTTCTTGTAAAAGCTTGCGGTATACCTGATCTCGCATAGTGTACAATACACCCTGGGAACTGGTCTCAAAAAGCACCTGGGAAAAGAAACGGCACAGCCCTTTTACCACACAGCAGCCGATCAACAGTAAAATCAATTGCCGCAACATATTATAATTGCCTGCTTCAATGACTTCATCCACAATTAATTTTGATACATAAGGAGATGCCAGGGCAGCAATTACCAGAATGGTAACCAGAACCAAACCCAAAAACATTCTCCATCTATATTTCTTCAAAAAAGAATAAAACCATTTCATTGGTGTCATAATTTTCCTCATTTCTGCATCAGCATTTATACTGATGACTTTGTTTCACTCTTTTCCTCATGCTGCGATCCCTCTCTGCGAGCAGCTAATGTACCAATGTCTGTTACTATCACTATCCATTTCTTTCGATGGATTCCGACAGACTATCTCATCTTACAAAAAATATCGCTGGATTGCTACCTTCTAATAGTATAATATCGTACGATACTATGATATAATGAATACATTCAAAAATAGAACAAACCTATTTTACAAGGAGAAAATATGGACCAATATTTTGAGTATAGCGATAGACTAAATGCCCCTTTGGAAGCATTTTTACACCAAGCAACATCAGAGAACTTTCCTATTCTGCCACACTGGCATTATTTCATTGAAATCATCTACCTGTTAGAGGGGCATGCCCTGACAAGCTGTGATGATCATGTTTACGCCCTGCATCCGGGTGACCTGATCTATTTTCCACCACAGCATCTGCATACTATAGATGCACTAAAACAGGAGGAAGAAAACTTATCTGGATATCAAGCAGACTATCCGGCATCCCAGTGTCGGCTTTTGCAGGAGGGGATAAACCCCCGGATTAATCTGGAACACGGTGCAATCTATCCGATTCCTGTCCACACCGACCAGCATGCAGATATCAGATACTATGTATTAAAATTTGATCTGTCTGCATTACCTGTCGCCAATCGTTGGAAAATACATTTTAACCGACTTTCCAGACAGGCTTATGCCCTCAATCCAGCTAATATATTCTTTCCAGCTGACAGCATCCAGGATGTATCTGCCAGGGAACTCATAGCATGCAGTATTCGAGAAATGCAGTCTCACCATTATGGGCATGATGTAATGATCTCCTCAAATATCACTGCCCTGTTAACTGCTTTTATCCGTAGATGGTTAGATAGTGGCATACAGTTGGACGATATCCTGACTACATCTGCATCAGGCAATTACAATTTTGAACAGATTACCGAATACATTAATGCTCATTCTAATGAACCTCTACAGGTACAGACACTTGCAGATTATTGTGGAATGAGTTATTCTTACTTTGCTAAATTATTCCGTGAAACATATGGCAGACCATGCAAGGAATATATCGAATATGTACGCATTAATAAAGTAACAGATCTGCTGCTTTTTACCAATCAGGATCTGAATTACATCAGCCAGGAGACAGGTTTTGCAGACTGCAGCCATCTGATACGAACATTTCGGAAACAAAAAGGCTGTACGCCCAGACAATGGGCAAGAAAATATAAAGACAACCAATCCTGACAATGCTTTAATAGACAAGGAATGGGCACACGTTGAAAGAAAGATCTTAACAAAATAGAATTATATAAAGAAAGGTTGGAAAAATCATGAACTGGATTTCTAATTTTTTTGGTCATCTGGGTACCATTTTACATCACAAAAAATTAGTCCGTCATTATTGTTTCAAAGCCGGGTTATATAAACAAGGAATCACACACGACTGGTCCAAATATCATCCGGTGGAATTTTGGAATGGAGTTCGTTACTACCAGGGCGGCAAACGCAGTCCTAACTTTGGCGAGAAGCAGGGGCACGGCTATTCGTCAGCATGGTTGCATCACAAGGGACGCAACCGTCACCACTTTGAATACTGGATCGACTACCCCATGGATCCTTCCCAGGGACTACAAGGCATGCCCATGCCTACCCGTTATGTCCTGGAAATGTTCTGCGACCGTATTGCTGCCAGCAAAAACTACAATCGGGAAACCTACGACGACGGCTTTGCTCTGGCATATTATGAGAAAAACCGGGAACATTATGTTTTGCACCCAGAGACACAGAAATTACTGGAACTACTACTACACATGCTGGCAAAAGAAGGCGAGGAAAAAACCTTTGCCTATATCCGTCAGGAAATTGACTGGAAACATTCCCGCAAGTGGTAGTCAATCCATTTCGAAAAAACATGGCAATTATTCTGGACAAAATTCTAACGCCACTATCTATTCAGAATGATAAATCTGACAAAAATCTTAATATTTTTGGAAAATCAGAAAATCCCCTTGCGCTATCTGGAAGGAATCACTATACTAATATCACGATGTCCATATGACAAACAGCGAATTACGAATAATCTTACCAGCGCATTAGCGTTATGAAATTGTTTCCGATTCGAAAGGGGAATTTTCATGAACACGAAATTAAAAGAATTTCTATACAAATACAAGCACGCACTTTTCATTTTATATCTGTTTCCCTATATGACCTGGTTCGTTGCATTAGAACAACGCAACAATGTAAAGTTTACCAATATCCATTGTATTGTGGACGACTGGATTCCTTTCTGTGAGGTGTTTATTATCCCATATATGTTATGGTTCTTGTATGTAATTGTCGGTCTGGTATTTTTATTTTTCCAACTGGATCGATTAGAGGATTATTACCACTGCATGATAACGCTGATTTTGGGCATGACTACTTTCCTAATCATATGTACCGTTTTTCCAAACGCTCAGACTATGAGACCATCCTCCTTTGTGCGGGATAATGTTTTTACCAGAATCATTGCCGGATTGTATGCAACAGATACCTCCACTAATGTATTTCCCAGCATCCATGTGTACAATTCCATCGTGGTCCATGCCAGCCTGGCATCTGCCCTATTGGCAAAAAATAAGCGTGGATGGTATTATGCTTCCCTCCTGTTATGCATTTCCATCTGCCTGTCAACCGTATTTTTAAAACAACATTCTTTCCTGGATGGGGTTGGCGCAATCGTACTATTCCTGATTTACAATTATGTGGTAAAACAGTTGAGAATGCTACGCGAGCGCAAACGGAATGCCGCACTGATAGAGACCAAAACGAAGCCAAGCGCATGAGCACTGCTGACAGTTAACTAATTAACCGAAAGTCTATGCGCTTTATTCTCCTTTGCGCAGAACTACCCAAACACATTACCGATAATCAGGGGATTCAGTAAAACATACGACATTCCCGGAATTTGTAGATAGACAAAGACCAACGGCAATATCAGCACTAATATTCCCAACACACATGCACCAATCACACTGGCAGTTCTACCAGAAATCCAAAGCATAACAGCCATTACCAAAAGATAACCTAGATAACGTAATACTGCTATCAAAACCAAATACTGCAGCAGGCTGATGCTATGTGGTATCCTGCCCAAATGTAACAAACTACATGCCGGTGCATGGATCGATTCTGTTCCAAATTCTGACAAAACACTAAAATAAAACGGAACATAGGTTAACAAATATATACTGGTTACCACCAAGATGCCCAATGCTATTCGGATAAACAAACTTCTGCGTCTACCATATACCGTCGCCCGCAGAATGGACACTGTCTGCAGTTGATGGTCAATTCCAAAAAGATATGCCAGAGGATAGAGCATAACAACAACCGCTAGCAGTCCCAGTTTAATGTCTTTCTGATTAGATATGGGATCCCCGGTCAGCAACTGATACCCCGCTGTATGCAGATATTCACCACTTGTTTTTTTCAGATGTACCGTAGTAATATCTCGAAACCGCTCAAATGCCTGATAAGGACGCATCTGAGAATCCCAATATTCTTCTGTAATCTCTCCATTCGCATACTGCTCTTCCAGTAATGCAAATTTCTGATCCTCTCTAGATATTAATGCCTCTGTTTCTTCTGTGACTGGTCCTTTCGCATAATCAATATACATGTCATAATAGGGGTCTTCTGCAATATAAAAGGCTTTCGAAGCCGGCTGATAGGTCATAACCACAAACAGCAGATAACCCAGCAGCACATACAAAAATCTACCATTCATCCATAACTTATAGCTTTCCTGATGGAACAGGGACAGAGATTTTTCACTCCAGCTGATCCAAGGCAGACGGTAATACCATGACCTTTGGTCGATTCGTTTTCTCTCAGTCTGACAACTAAAAAGATTCACAGAAACACCAAAAAATAAGATTGACAGCAGAATTGCCACAACCAAAAATACCATCAAATAAGGATGGGGGACATTGACAATATTTATATTCCTATAATTTCCAATGACACTTCCTACTTTTAACATAGCGAAAAAATTCAGATACTTCCATAAAATCCACCGACTGGATTCCTGAATAGAAAAATAGAGCACTGCCTCTATCAGATTGACCACAACAACAATAAAGTATAACACCTGTGCCTGATTACACATAATAGCCAGAAAAATTAGGGAGAGAGCCAGGCATGTATAGATCATAATTTTGAACAGGAAAAACAGTCCCAAAAACTGGACTACTGTAATCGGTCTCAGACAATCCCGATATGCGTCAACAGACTGAATCAGGCGGTGAAGATCCCCAAATCCATATAATGCTCCAGCTATCATCAAATTACTGACCCAGAATATCATACTAATGACAACTGTACAAACCAATATCGCGGTAACCTTAGCCAGAATTAAGTAATTATGCCCTTTGCCAGTAGCACGATACAAACGAATTTGTTCCGTTTCCTTCTCTCTGGTAACCAACTGAACCACTAACAGCATCAAAATCAGCATAACAAAAAAATCCGTTGTCACAGTATCTCCAAACAAACGAATCCCTTTCGAGGGGCCATATTCTATTTCTCTCCCCCTCATAATTTCTTTATCCTGATTCTGTTTTGCAACATTTCTCTGTTGATACTGGGTAGCGATCTGTAAAAGACCAGCCTCCTCTAGCAAGCCCCGCCCCTCGTCCAGATGATTTAGATAGTCGTCATAATGGATACACTGATCTAGGCTACTCATAACCTCTGAGATCAGAAACCTTTCCGCAGCTGCCTCTCCTGTGTAGCGAAATTTCAGTTTCTCCGTTTCCCCATCCACCTGCACAATTTCATTGAAATAATTTTCCAGATAGGCATATGCCTGCTCAGCATCCATATTATCCAGATCCCGGTATACCGCCCTATATGAGGCACTGGAATAGCTTATCTTACCAGCAGTCTGATCCTGATAAATATAATACGAAGTAATTAAATTCAAGAAAAATATTGCCGTAATTGCCAGTAGTACCCGGCGATTTATTATTAATTTTTGTAATTCCAGACAATTAAGATTCATATGCAGATTCCTCACCAAAATAATACAGATATACATCTTCCAGAGATGGAACAGCCGGTTCTGCACTGACTTCCTCCGGTTTCTGCTCCGCTAACATCCTTGCCTGTATCCGTCCTGCATTTTGAGACAGATTACTGATAGTATATCTGCTGCTTACAGTGTTCCATTCTTCTTCTGTACACTGCGCCACATACACTTTCCCCCGAATTTCTTCACATAAAATCTCAGGTGATTGATGCGCCGCAATCTTTCCCTGTTTCATTAGCAAAATTTCCTTGGCAATAAATTCTACATCCGATACCACATGGGTTGCAATCAGTACGATTCGGTGGAATGCAATCTCAGATATCAGGTTCCGAATACGGATCCTTTCCTGCGGATCCAATCCCGCCGTCGGTTCATCCAGAATCAATACCTCCGGTTCTCCTAACAATGCCTGTGCAATCAAAGCACGCTGCTGCATTCCCCCAGAAAAAGTCCCCAACCGCTGTCTCCGAAAATCATACAGGTTAACTCGTTTCATCAGATAAGGAATCTGTTCGGAAGCCGTCTTTTTATCCAATCCCTTTAAGCCCGCCATATAAGATAGAAAACGCTGTAAAGTAAAATCTGGATACAACTCCTGTTGCTGTGGCATATAACCCAAAATACTGCGATACTCCTGTCCATATTCTCGGATATCACTGCCTTGATAGGCTATCGTTCCGCTAGATGGCGCAAACTGATCCGTCAGCAAATGAATCAATGTTGATTTCCCCGCACCGTTTGGTCCCAGAATCCCATAGATTCCTTCTGTGAAAGTAAAAGAAAATCCATCTAATGCCTTTTTCCCGTTCTGATAAATCTTTGTAAGGTCTGTTACTTTTAATTCGTTCATGGCAGATTAGTCCTCCCATAGCTCTACTGCTTTTGTCTTTAATTGCTTAATGTCTTTTTTTTCAATATAGCTCCCCATACCACTTTCATTTTTGGGATAAACAAAAGAACATAATATATAATAGGAATCTCGTTCTCCTATCACATAATTATCTGTTTCCTCTATTACAAATTCCTGGTTACCGGATCTGTCAAAAAAACTTACTCTGCCTTCTTTATCACCCGTTCCCTCTTCATTGAATACAAAATGATCCTTTAACAGGCAGAGATCTCCTTCTTTCTGTTCCAAATCTTTAATATGTATCTTCTGATCCTCGACTCCATTCCTCTCCAGACGAATATCTCCAGATAAAATATGGCCACTTTGATATTCCAGAAAATACGAAATATCTTCTTCACTTCCAACATAATCCCTTGTCACGTAACGATCCTCTGCTTGGATTTTCCCTGTATTTAAATCTATACTTGCCACTTCTTCGACTTCCTGATCCGCAAGCTCCGGCTTTAACAGATCTCCCGTTTCCGAATGGTACATTTCATCGTAAGGAAGCTCTCGCCCCTCGAACTCATAATAAAGCCTGGTGCCTTCCACATAACGAAGAAACAGATTATAGCCATAGTATCCTTTTCCTAAAGCAGCAACTTTCTCATATTTCGCAGTATTTAGGTCAAAACATAGTAATTCCCCATAGTTTGGTACATCCGAACAATTCCCATCCTCATCTAATATCATCAAACTGGTATCTTCTATCTGCAGGGCAATATATATCTTTGACTGTGCTACCATGTATTGTACTTCACTGATCACATCTTCTAATGAATAGTCGGCAATCTTTTCCCGGTCAGAGCCATCCAGATTAGTTCGGTATAATAGCAAATCCTTATTTGTCCTACATCCCAGATACAATTTTCCCTGATACGGATAGATAAAATCAACATTTGACTCATAACAAGCAGTACAATCATCCGTATTATGCTCGCAGTCTGCCCTAGTACATAGGGGTACGGTCATTTTTTTGGACATGTCAGTATAACAAATCGGTCCACCATTAGAAGAAAATACTCTATCTTTATCCAACAGTACACCATATTTCCATGTTGCATTCTCTCCAAACTGGTCTGCGTCTTTTATTATAGAAGTTTTCTGTTCCATAATATATACATACAAAATATAACTGACAATCAAAATGCAACCGATAACGATTACTGTTATTTTACCTTTTTTATGCGTTGTCATATCTATCCCTTTTCTACATATACCTATACACGCCTCATGCGTACAAAAACACTTCTCTGTAGATACATGTTTTATAATATAGTATTAACTTTAATTTCTTTTTAGCTCCCTGTTCTGCCGCTAACAATAGCAGAACAGGGAACAATATTCCAAATAATTTCTTTAATAATTTACTGTCTTTATCAAAACTAACCCCATATGCCCCAGCATGAAATGTTGTAGAAATTCCAGCACCACTTCCTCCCGCTACACATTCTACTGCACTGCCATCATGATAGGAAGAATCCGTTTTCTTTACTGTTTTATATTTTCCATTAGAGGTTTTATATTTATGTTCTACACTTACACTGCTGCCGTATGTATAATAGCTTTCCAGGGCAATATTGCCTCCATTTTTATTACCCAACGTCTGCCACCAAACCCGGCCATATTTATTCTGCCATTCTGGTGTCCGATACAACTTTCCCCATGGACTGGCATAAGGGATAGTGGCTGCCTCTGCTTTTGGAGTATAAGACATCACACTGGATAGTAACAACACAACGCCATAGCAAGTAATTTACTTTTCTTCTTTTTATTAATTTTATTCATAGTATCATTTTCCTTTCTCTTATTCAATACTCATAACAATTATTTAATTTTATAAGTACTATTAACCAATAGATTACAACTAGAACGTATTTTTAATGCCGCTTCTTCCACCAGGCAAACCAATTAAAAACACATAACATCTGATCCTCTCCTTTCATTTCAATTACCACTCTGTTCCACTTGAATGATATAAAAAACAAATTTACATGCCTCTACTTTACTTTTACGAGAAAAGTACAATACAAATATTGCAATATTTATACTCAAACCATAGCATACACCTACCAACCTGACAACATAAATGCGACGAATGGTCGTTTTTTGCGACGAATGGTAAAAATATTGACAAATGTTGACAAATAAAAATATTATTTGACACTTTATAACGCTCGGTGTATTCTATAAGAAACAATACTTATATATCGCACAAGAATACAAGGATCTCAGCATTTATGCTGATACGGAAATGAGGTAAATCATGCAAAATTTACTATTTTTCTGGATAGAGCTAACAACTTATCTTTGTATGTTTCACAATATATTACAATCAAGAATCAGAAAGTCTACCCTACATTTTCTGACATTTTTGCTCATTACAGCAGCATGGTCCGTATATGATTGTGTTACAGAAGTCCCTGAACCCAACACATTTTGTATCTTGATAATTATTTTACTCATCATGCAGGAGAAATGGTATCTCAACCTTGGTTGGACCATTATATTTACCCTTGCCCTTAATATTATCTCCAACATAGCTAGCTATGGCTACTATTTTATTACCAGACATTCTCCTACCTCGGACATAAGACCCTATAATATCTTGGCTTGTCTGATCTGCATCATTATCATTGTCGTGTCCTTTTACATTGGTAAAAAACAACTCCTAAGCAGGGATTCCATCCTACACATCAACTGGCAGGGATATATCTTGCTTTCCTTTGTCACACTGGTTGATTTTATTCTATCCAGTTTATCCAGCCTTCTCATTGACGGTTATCCACTGGGAGAGTATCTCAGTCATATCCTATTGGCTGCCATTTTTATCATGATTCTGATGAGCATTATTCTACTATTCCTCTATTTCCGACTGCACCATTACCATTCTCTCCTGCAACAGACTAATATCATTCAACAGAATCTGTTGGATTTAGAAACCCAGCATTACCAGGATCTACAGCAGAAAACACTGGATCTGCGTGCTTTCCGACATGACTACAATTACCATATCACTGCCATGCAGGGACTGGTGGCAAAGGATGACTGGACGGGACTGCAAAAGTACATTACCAATCTTTCCCAAATTAAGGAACAGGTTTACTATCTGTCTACAAACCATCCTGTCGCTGATGCCATTATCAATTATTTTTACGAACGCATATCGGATCATACAGAACTTCAAGTAAACGGAAAACTTTCGGAGAAGATCTTTCTAAACGATACCGACCTCTGCATCATACTATCCAATTTATTACGAAATGCCATAGAGGCACAAAAGAACCTGCCCGAATCTGATACTCGAAAAATACATATTTCTCTGTTTGCCAACGAGCAATATATCCTGATCCAAATTGAAAACACCTCAAAACCCTATGATTCTAACAAGCTGACCAATCTGTCTACTTCGAAAGCAGACACGACCAACCATGGGTTTGGACTGTCTAACGTTCAGAATGTTGTAAATAAATATGATGGAAAATTAGATCTTCTCTATGAAAATGGAATCTTTACAGCCTCTGCTTATCTACGCAATACATAATAGTCATGCCATTCGTCGCATAATTCTACCACTCGTCGCATTGTACTAGATGTTTCCATTTATCCTTGCTATTATAAACGGAGAAACAAATCTACATTTAGCTATTATTATAAATTAGCCATATAGAAGATTTTCTCATAAAACTAAAACAAGACATAAGGAGATACACCATGAAAATTGGGATTTGTGATGATCAATCAGAAGAAAGAAATCTATTAAAAAAATACTGTCATCACCTGGGATATCAAAATATTAACACCTATTCCTCTGGTGATGAATTGTTAAGTACACCGGAACTGACTTCTCTCGATCTGGTATTTTTAGACATTGAAATGAACGGCATCAGCGGAATTGAAGTAAAAAAACAGTTGGAACAGCTCAGTCCAACTACTTTAATTGTCTTTTCCACCACGCATCAGGAACTCATGCCAGACGCCTTTGGACGCAACGTAATTTTTTTCCTGACCAAGCCAATTGCTGAACATGCCGTAGAACAATGCATTAAACAGGCTGCTTATTTTACAAAAGACTTCTATCCTGTTGTCGTAGATAAAAACGTAACTCTCATTTGCCGGGATATTCTTTACCTACAGGCAGAACAGAAATATACTAATATCTATACCGAAGACGGCACGACCTATCTGACCAGAAAAGCATTGCGAGAATGGAAAGAAGAATTGTCTGAACTTGGCTTTTGTGCCATTTCCCGCTCAGCCATTATTAATCTGAAATATTACACGAAACTGACAGAAAAGAACAAGAAAGTTCTCATGCAAAACGGAGTAACGATCCCCATTAGCCGCCATTATCAAAGCGTTCTCAGAAAAGAATTGGATGCATTTATGCTGCACCGGATCCGGTTGGAGTAAGGCGCTAACACTATCAGGAAAACAACTGATCCGTCAACGCCGCAAACTGCTCCAGCGTCAATGCTTCCCCGCGAACCGTCGGCGACCAGCCCATAGCTTCTATTGCTTTCGCCGCCTGCTCTTTGCTGACAGGCAGACTCCCATCATTGCCCAGACCATTCTGTAATGTCTTACGCCTCTGGTTGAAAGAGGCCCGGATTACCCGAAATAACATCTTCTCATCCTTTACCCTAACCGGACACTCCCGGTGGCAGGTCAGACGGATGACTGCCGACCCCACCTTCGGCCTTGGCATAAAACAGTTGGGCGGTACATTTGCCACAATCTCTGCCTGAGAATAATACTGTACTGCCAGAGACAGAGCACCATAATCCTTGGTTCCCGGTCCTGCCTGCATTCGGTCTGCCACCTCTTTCTGCACCATGACTGTTACACTCTCCAGCGGTACATGGCTCTCAAACAATTCCATAATAATAGGCGTCGTAATATAATAGGGCAGATTTGCCACAACCTTAATGGGTTTTCCCTCATTATATTTCTCTGCGATTTCAGCAATGTCCAACTTCAAAATATCGTCATTGACAATAGTAACATTATCATAGGATCGTAAGGTTTCCTCCAAAATCGGGATCAAATTGTGATCAATCTCCACTGCCATTACCGCATGAGCATTCTCACAAAGATACTGTGTCATTGTCCCAATTCCTGGACCAATCTCCAATACAAAATCCTCCTGTGTAATGTCAGCAGCAGCGATAATTCGCTCCAAGACATGGGGATCTATCAGAAAATTCTGCCCAAATTTTTTTTGGAAATGAAAATCGTATTTTTGTAGTATGCGTATCGTATTTTCGGGAATTCCCAAAGTAGCCATATGTAGTCTCCTATCTGATCAGTCAAATACCCCGTAGCAAACCACGGGGCATGACCTAATTTATATCTTAGTTATTCTTTATACCTCCGCCCAAGGAACGGGGTATGACAAAGCTCCTTATAGACGATACAAACGCTCCGCATTTCGCTCCGTCACTGTGATCACTTCTTCACGGCTAATTCTTTTCAAAGTGGCAACTGCATCCACAACATGAGTCAGATATCCGGAATCATTCCGTTTTCCCCGATGCGGTACTGGTGTCAAGTACGGACAATCCGTTTCCAGAACCAACTGTTCTATCGGTGCCATCTGTACTACCTCTTTGAGTTTCTTCGCATTATCAAAGGTAACCACCCCACCAATTCCCAGGAAAAATCCCTGTTCTAGATACTGCCTGGCAATCTCCACGCTATAGGAAAAGCAATGGATCACACCACCGTTCTCCCAGGCACAATGCTCCTGCATAATTTCCCAGGTATCCTGTGCCGCATCCCTGCTGTGTATAATAACCGGCATCTTCGTATCTGCTGCAATTTGAAGTTGACGAATAAACCATTGTTTCTGAACCTCCCTAGAAGGGCTGTCATAATGATAATCCAGTCCGATCTCCCCCACTGCCACTACTCGGTCGCCCTGCATCAGTCCCTGCAGCCAGTCCATATGAGATTCTTCTAAATCCTCTACTTCTCCCGGATGAACCCCTACTGCTGCATAGATAAAATCATACTGCTGTGCCAGAGCAATGGCATCCCTGGTAGATGCGATCCCGGCACCAACTTCCACAATACGCCCCACGCCTCTGTTCCTCATACCGGACAAAAGCTCCTGTCTGTCCGGATCGAAACGATCATCACTATAGTGGGTATGGGTATCAAAAATCATTGCATAATCTCCTTCTATAGCCGGAAGAACTTCACATCCTGATCCAATTCTTCTGACAACTTCGTTAAATCGAGGGCTTCCTCTGCCAACAAATTAATGGTGGCATTTAATTCCTGCATAGATGCTGTGGTCTGCTGTGTAGACGCCGCATTTTCCTCTGATATGGCAGACAAATCAGTTACGATATCAACCACACTTTTGCGGGAGTTGTCGAAACTTGTGGTCCGACCCTTAATTCCCTCGGTCTCTGTTCTGGAACGCTCAATCCCCTTGCTGACGTTATCAAACTCTGTTCTGGTCTGCTCCAATTTATTGGATTCCTCATTGATAATCTGCTCCACTTCCTGCATCACATCTACTGTCCGGTTGGAGTCCTGTATCAGCTGTGCAATCGTCTCCGCAATCTTCTGAGAGGAATCGTTTGACTGCTCTGCCAACTTCTGAATCTGGTTCGCTACCACGGCAAAGCCCTTGCCCTGCTCTCCTGCCCTGGCCGCCTCTATGGATGCATTCAGTGACAACAGATTAGTCTCTTCTGCTATGGAAGTAATAATCTGAATCGCTTCGTTGATTTTGCTGGCAGATTCATTCGTTGTTTTGATCTGCTCTCCAATCTTGGCAATCGCATCTAATGTTTTTTGATTGGATGCTGCCAAATTATCTACAATCGACATAGTTGAATTACGGCTTGCTTCCATTTCCGTCGATGTATGATCTAGTTTTGTTACTCCATTTACAATTCCGGCAATTTCTTCACCCATGGACATAATATCGTTGGATACTGCATCTATATCATCCGCCTGGGATACCGCACCTCTGGAAATATCTTCCACTGCCTGGCTAATTTCATCTGCTGTCTGACTGGTCTGAGATGCCATATCGCTCAATTCGTTTCCGGCTTTCAATAAAGAAGACGATCCCTCATGAACCTTGGTTATTATTTCTACCAACTGTTCCTTCAATCTATTGGTTTCACGGGACATCGCACCCAGCTCATCTTTCCGCTTCAACGCTCTCTGATCAATCTCTGTACGCAAATCTCCCTCTGACAGCGCCTGCACAGCACGATTTGTCGCCACAATCCCTTTCTTAATCGGCGTAACAAATAAAAGAATTAGAATGAAAGAGATAACGGTCACAGCAACCGCAGAAAAAAATAGAATTTTCTCCTGTTGAGCTATGTATGCATTAAACTTAGTTACCGGCGCCCCTGCAAAAAACATTCCTATTACCTTGCCATCAGAGCTTTTCATCGGGGAATAATAGGCATAGTAATGTTGACCATTGATCTTCAAATCCGTGGCACCCATAGCCTTACCCTCTTTTACTACCTGATTATAGACTTTGTCACTGGCATCGGTTCCTACAATCCTCTCTCCAGTCTTCGCATCTTTCAAGGTAGTTGATCTTCTTGTTTTATCATAAAACAAAGTGATGTCCATGTCTGTTCCGTCCACCAGCCTGTCCAACATATCTACATGTTCCGTCAGATTATAACTGCCTTTATGTAAATCCTCTCCCTCCAGAGTATATTCTCCCTGATCGACAGCATCCAATGCCCCTTCCAGAGCTACCGTCATAGCTTTCAAAGCATCTAGTTTCTCATCCTGCATTCCATCTTGAATACTATTAATACCCACTACGGTCAAAATAACTGCCATCACAATTAATGGCAACAATGCAATTCCAGTAATAGTATGCACCACGGAATATCGCATACCTGTTTTTTCCTTCTTCTGATTAGTTTTCTTCATTTTGCTTCATCCTCCGTTCTGAACTCTTTCCTCTTTGACAGGATAGTTGCATAATCATACCATCTCGCTACAATTCAGAGTATGTTACAGATCGTTCTATTACCCAGAAACGGACACCCCATAATCCATAACAAAGTGTGCTTCGCACACTCTCGCAAATTAACAACAACAAAATGCGAAGCCCACTTTGCTGCGATAGCAACATTCTGGAACATATTTAGAGACCATTATAACATAACATGCAGAAAAAGAAAACATTCTATTCCATCTACGTCAAGTCAAATATCTCCATCAATGCCGTCCATTTCAAAGCCAATAACACCTTCGACACTGACAAAATGTGGAACAACAATATTCTATACAACTGCCTTGGCAACAGTAACCATTTCCCATACGACATAGGATTTCTTTACCTGGTACTTCTGCTAATTTTCTCATTCCTGGTCAAACTGATACGGAAAAACCGCTTGAACAGCTGATGCCCGTCCAGAGGAATCAGAGGATAGAGATATCCTTTCCCTGCCATGGTACGATTGGTAAAAAATGCCACTAGTGTCAGAATGCATCCACCGACAAAACCATAGATGCCAAAAATGCCTGTCAGCACTAACATAATAATACGTTGGAATTTAATGGCATAACCCAGTTCCATGTTGTTCTGGGTATAGGTTGCAATTGCCACAAATGCCATATACAGCATAATTTCTGAATTGAACCAGCCAGATTGCACAGTATAATCACCAAACACTATACCTGCTACTACACTAAGGGGGGTATTCAGCATATTCGGTGTGTTAACTGCAGCCATACGCAGTCCGTCAATAGCAAGTTCCAAAATCAAAAGCTGCAAAATAGGCGGCACATTCATTTCATCTTGTATCAAAATAAACTCCAACCATTCCGGCACCCACTGGGGATTTTGCAACAGCAGGACGTATACTGGTGTAATAAACAAAGCCAGCACCCCTGTAAGCATCCGGCTAAATCGCAGATAAGTTCCTGTAACCGGGGGAAAATAATAATCATTGGGATCTTCAATAATATCAAAGAGAGATGTGGGTATTACCATGGCCGCTGGAGAATTATCCACCAGAATCACAATACTCCCCTCCAAAATACATGCTGCTGCAGTATCTGCTCTCTCTGTATATTTAAACTTGGGATAGGGATTCCACCAGTTTCTTGGCATCAACACTTCCGCCAGACTTTCCTGATTCATGGTTAGGGAATCCACCCGTATCCCGGCAATCCGATCCTGTACCTTTTTCAATGCTTTCTGGTTGACCCGGTTCTTCATATATACCAAAGAGACATCCGTTCTGGAACTGCTGCCGATACTCTGCATATCAAAAATCAGATCCACGTCACGAATCCTCCTGCGGATCAATGCAATATTCGGCATAATGGACTCCACAAAACCATCTCGAGGCCCCCGTAGAACTTTATCTTTATCTGGTTCCTGGACAGATCTCGCCGGATAATCCCGGAGATCCACCGCCAAAATTTCCTGATAACCGTCCACCACCAGCAGACTTAATCCCGATAACAGATATTGAAGAAAATCTTTTTCCTTGGTTACGGTAATAATATCACCATATGGCATCCCTTTTTTGGTAAAATCATCAAAGGTAGCCGGTGTATCTTCCTCTGTAATCCCCAGTAGGAATTCCATTACCTTTTCCATGGTCTCCCCTTTCAGGAAACCATCAATCATATAAAAGGTAGCATTTTTATTGCCAATCTTAAATTCTCGTTTCAGAATATCAAAGGTATCCTGAATGTTTAACAGGCTGTCAATCGCCTGCTGCCTCTGCTTATAATCGCTTACTTCAAATATTGTATTTGCCATCGCACTATCTTCCTCCATTGTCTGATACGGTTTTTGCTGTACCAGTACAGATCATTTTCATGCCCGTCATACAGATTTAATATTTTCTACTTTCGTTTAGTATGCACGAAGCAAATGGAAATA
Source organism: uncultured Jutongia sp. (assembly GCA_964409845.1). Lineage (GTDB taxonomy): Bacteria > Bacillota > Clostridia > Lachnospirales > Lachnospiraceae > Butyribacter. The sequence continues at coordinate 31,307 of CAYPEW010000019.1, read as the reverse complement.
TGCAGATTGACAGAAAGATATTGACACGTTAAGATGATGCTAGGGTCAAAAGTAGATAGCAATGTAGCAATTCGTAGCATCAGTTACTTATTCGTTGCATCAACAGAAAAATACAGTTTCAGTGAAGGGTTGTTGAAAATTATGTCGGTTACGGATTTTGATCAGAATATATTCGCCCATGCATGCGAGCAGATTATTAATAAAGAAAGAATTCGAGATGGAATCGGCACTCTTTCCGAAAAAACTGTCCATGCCGTTTTGAAAAACTTTTACGAACCGGATCCAACACACCAGGAAATTCCGGTAGGAAGCTATATTGCCGATATTTTGCGAGATGGTGAGATCATTGAAATCCAGACCCGCAATATGAATGTCATGCGCCGAAAACTGGATTATTTTCTGGACAAATATCCTGTAACTATCGTACATCCCATTGTTCACACCAAATGGCTCTACTGGATTGATGAGAACACCGGGGAGGTCAGTCAGAAACGAAAATCTCCCAAAACAGGAACCCAATATGACGCATTTTATGAATTATACAAAATTAAACCCTACCTTAAGCACCCGAATCTACAACTATGCCTGCCTCTGATTGATGTAGAAGAATATCGTCTCCTTAACGGATGGAGCCGTGACCGCAAAAAAGGCTCCACTCGATATGACAGGATCCCCAAAGCACTGGTGGATGAATTTTTCATTGGCAGCACACAGGAATATGACTGTATGATTCCTGACGGACTTCCCGATGAATTCTCCGTCCAGGATTTTGCCAAACATGCGAGACTGGCATCACGATATGCACAAACTGCCATCCAGGTTCTAAAATACGTTGGCACCATCAAACACGTCCGCACAGAGGGACGTGCCTACATATATCGTCTCAATAAATAGATTCTATCAGAGAATTCAACAACAGACCATGAAGTGTAAAATTCCGATTCTATTTCTAACACTCCGGTACAAAAATAGGAAGACCCCAGCAACATCGCTGCTGGAATCTTCCTGTATACAAAAGAAACAATAGAAAAGAAAGTATAGGTTGGGTGGAAACCTCCTTGTGATAGGATACCACCCAAACCATAAATTATGGGGTGACTATTTTATTCTGCTTCCTCGTATTTTGTTCCGTCTGCATTATAGGCAGCATCACAAATTTCAACTTTCACATAGGAAGCACCTGTGTAAGTATTGGTTGTAACCCACAGCCAAGGATATTTTGCCAGATATTCCTGATCCAGTGTGATATATTTATCTACCCAGAACAATCCGGTTCCCTGAATATAATCTACATCATTATATGCTTTACCATCAATACACTTGCCTGGTGCCGCACCATTCTTGATATTCTTGGCAACCTGTTTCTCACCTTTTTCCTGAATCAACGCATCCAGTTCTTCTTTTGTCAGGGAATCCTTGTCAATCTTCTTATCGTTATCAACTGCTGCCGTTCCTACCGCTGTAACATCCAGATCATCTTCTGTCCATTCAGCACAATATCCTAGCTGCAAATCTGCCCCTTGGCTAATTTCATTATCCATAGGATATACACGGATACACGGTTTCTCTATCTTGCTCCAATCCACCTTGAAATGAATGTTCCAATACTGTTGGTTGATCTCTGCAACCATATTATCCACCGTTTCGCCATTTGCACCTGTGGTACTATTTGTATAACCGAATGCTGGAAGTTTCTCGTTCAGATTCCACTTTGGAGCAAATAAATTCTCATAGTTTGCTTTCGCATCTTCTCCACTTGTGATGTTTCCTTCGGAATCCGTCAACGAAGTCGTCTTGCCAATACCATTATTGGTTGGATCCCAGTCGCCTTCACGCTCTACCTGTAAAATTTCTGCAGCATCACCATTAGTGTGGCGCAAAAATTCGCCTTCCCAGGTAGCCACTACCTTTGGATTTTCATTTTTCTCCTCTGGAACTGTCTTAATGCCCGTATAAATCAGATCAGCTCCTGAAGGAATCACCGGTGTAGAACCTGTCATTTCCGCATATACCTGGCCGACATCATCATAGGAGAAATAGCCGCCGCCACGGTTATAGTAATGTCCTTCATCCCACCAAACCGGAACCATGCCACGGTTTCTTGCCTGTGTAAATAACTCCTTCATAAAGTCAGGAATATTATCCTTGTAGCCTTTGACAACACCACACTCACCCAAAATTACACCATATCCCTCATCGGTAAATTTCTTCATCTTGCCGAGCATGTTGCTCATGAAATCATAGTCATCCTGCCCTTTGTATTCCACTCCATTCTCATCAACATAATCCACACCCCACTTATCACGGTATCCGTAAGATGCAGTGGAAGTTGCCGACAAACCATAATCAACCGGATCATAGTAATGTACGGATATACTCATCTTTTTCACACCCGTTGCTTTTTCAGCAGGATCATCTGGCATCTTGAAACGCTCATCAATGGTTCCGTTCTGGATATACTCTTCATTATCGTTACCTTCAATGACACAGGATTCATTACCAGTACCCGGAATCAACAGATGACGATAGGCATTGTTTCCACCAGATGCACGGACGATATCAACGAATTTCTGGTTAATCTGGTTAACCATTTCATAAATCTCATCGGCATTAATTCTAGGTCTGCCATCCGCAGTTACCTCATTGGTTGCTTTCCCTAACTTACCAGTCTGGTTCTGCTGTGCCGTATTCGGATCATTGTAATTGTCGTTAAGACGACCGCTCAATTCCTCATTGGCACCTTCAAAAATCAAATGATCGGAATACTCTTTATATCGTTCGGAAATCTGTGTCCATATTGCTATGTACTTTTTCCATGCTTCATCACGGATCGGAGTTTCCTTGGCATCAAATTCTTCGGCACCAAATCTTCCCCACCATCCACCATCCCAGTGGATATTAATAATGACATACATCTCATTATTTAGCGCATAGTTAATAATTTCCTCTACTCGATTAAACAGATCCTCGCTAATCGTATAGTTACCATCCTCTGAGATAAAGTTTGACCATGCAATCGGCACACGCACAGTATTAACTCCATAGCTCTTTAATCCATCAAAAGTCAATTGGGTTGCTGCGGCATTTCCAGCACTGGTTTCACACGCCTCCACAGTATCCAAAGTCTTCTGCCAGTTGGACTGCTCCATCTGATTTCCCAGATTCCACCCCAGATCCATCATTTTCATCAGATCCAAATTTGCAATCTTCTCCCTCATCATACCATTATCTCTGGTAGTAATGCCATTGGCTGACAGATGCTCTGTGGTCAGATTACTGCGCTTCATGTCGGCATCTTTATTATATGGCGTAGCTGTTGGCTGGGCTGTTGTTACTGGTTTCGCTGTTGCAGATGTCACCGGATTTTTTGTACTATTCTCCACCTTTACTACCTTGACTTTAACAGACAGTTTTTTCGTTACTTTTTTGCCAGCTTTTTTGTAAGTTACGGCACAGATTACCTTGGTACTTCCTGCCTTTTTTCCGGTAATCTTACCATTCTTTACTGTAGCAATTTTCTTGTTCTTCGTCGACCATTTTACCTTTGCCTTAGCCGGTTTGTTCTTTAATGTAACTTTTTTGTTCTTCCCCACCTTAACCGTTACGGTCTTGGCACTGAGTTTCGGCACCTTTTGCGTCTTCTTTGCCGCAGATGCCACTTCCGATAAACCATTCGAAGTAACCAACAGGGCACATAGAAGCACTAACGCACAGATTGATTTCAAAATCCTTCTCTTCATTCCCCAATTCCTCCTTGTCTTAAGATATGATTACTTCCGTGTTATCCTGCAAAATATTTTTTCTGGATACACCACCGAAGTAAATATTTTGATAAGCAAATTTATTTTACTATTTTTCTGCACTAAAAAATATCACTTTTATCTTTTAAATTGTAACATTCATAGCAAGCCCGATTATTGCACAGCAAAACACCCCGGAAGTATCCAGGGTGTTTTTGCTTATCAACTATCTATAAGAACGAATCAGAGATTCGGTTCTCACTCTGCGGTCTGCGAGGAAACATATTCTGTTCCATCCGCATTATATGCTCCATCGCAGATCTCTACTTTTACATAAGAAGCGCCGGTATAGGTATTGGTTGTAAGCCACAGCCAAGGATAGACAATCACATCTCCCTTTTTATCCATCACTCCATCTACCAAGACTTCCCTATCCAATTTAATATATTTACCTACCCACATAGAGCCGGTATTCTGGTCATAGTCTACATCAAACTTAAATCCGCTCTTCTCGTCTTTCATATAACCAACCTGCAGGTCGGAACCCTGGCTCTCTTCATTGTCTGCCGGATATACTTTGATACACGGTTCCTTAATCTGGCTCCAATCTACTGACATATGAATATTCCAGAATTCGTCATCACAGGCAACCTGCATTTTGTCAGAAGCATCATTTCCTTCACCATCCTTAATGCTAGTCGTATAATAGATACCATGATTGACAGGATCAAATACTTCTCCACGATCCGCCATGATCTTATCTGGGATCTCTCCATCTCCGGTATGGCGCATGAATTCCCCTTCCCAGGTATAGCAAACTTTAGGATTTGTGTTCTCTACGGACGGAACCACAGTAATTCCTGTATTCATCAGCTTAACGCCTTCTGGCAGAACCGGATTGGAACCAGTAAGCTCTGCGATCAGACCACCCACATCACCATAAGTAAAGTAACCACTTTCCCGGTTATAGTAGTGACCCTCATCCCACATTACCGGACAATAATTCATTTCATCACACAGTGTAAACAATTCCCGGAAGTAGTCAATAACGCCATCCTTATATCCTTTTACACAACCACATTCTCCTACAATGACACCATAACCCTGATCGGTAAACTTCTGCATCCGACCAAGCAGATCTTTCATTTCCTGCTTATCTTTGTCCGTTCCCCAAGTATCACGATATCCCCATGGAGTTGTTGATGTCGCCGAAATTCCATAATCTGTTGGATCATAGAAATGAATGGATACACTTAACTTGCTATTTTCATTTTCTTTCGTATCTTCTGGCATCTTATAACGATCATCCATTGTGCCGTCTGTCTTGTATACATCACCTGCATAGCCACCGATTACACAAGATTCATTACCTGTGCCTGGAATCAGTAAATGCCGGTACAGATTATTTCCGCCAGATGCGCGGACAATATCAACAAATTTCTGGTTAATGGCATTAACCATAGTGTAAATCTGATCCTCGTTTAATTTACCAGTCTGGTTCTGCTGCCCTTTCTCTGGATGGGTATAATCATCATTCAGACGACCACTCAGTTCCTCATTGGCACCTTCAAAAATCAAATGATCAGAATATTCTTTGTAACGCTCCGCAAGCTGAGTCCAGATTGCTTCATATTTCTTCCACGCCTCGTCACGAATCGGAGTTTCTGCTGCATCAAACTCTTCTGCACCAAACATTCCCCACCATGCACCATCCCAATGAATATTGATAATAATATACATTTCATCATTCAGGGCGTAATTGATAATTTCTTCAACACGAGTAAGCAATCCCTCGTTAAGAGTAAATTTCCCATCATCAGAAATAAAGTTGGACCATGCCACCGGTACACGGACCGTATTAATTCCATAACTCTTTAATCCATCAAAAGTCTCCTGTGTTGCCTTTGGATTTCCTGCACTGGTTTCCGCTGCCAACAAGTCTTCATAACCACCCTGCCAATTGGACTGTTCCATCTGATTTCCTAAATTCCAACCAATTCCCATGGCATCATTTGTCAGATCCAGTGTACTTAAATTAGTACGCATAATACCATTATCTTTCGTAAGAACTCCACCATAAGATGTATGCTCAGTTGTCAGATTAGAATCACTTGCTTTACCGTCTGTTACAGTCTTTGGTATATTTCTGTCTGGTGTAGCTGTTGGTGCAACCGTCACTGTGGCTGTTGGTAATGAGGATGCCGTTACTCCCGGTCCTGCTGATGCAGATGCCACTGGATTTTTCGTACTATTTTCTGCCTTCACTACCTTTACTTTAACAGATAATTTCTTCGTTACTTTTTTGCCAGCCTTTTTGTAAGTTACAGCACAGATTACCTTGGTACTTCCTGCCTTTTTTCCGGTAATCTTACCATTCTTTACTGTAGCAATTTTCTTGTTCTTCGTCGACCATTTTACCTTTGCCTTAGCCGGCTTGTTCTTTAATGTAACTTTTTTGTTCTTCCCCACCTTAACCGTCACGGTTTTGGCACTGAGTTTCGGCGTCTTTTGCGTCTTCTTTGCCGCAGATGCCACTTCCGATAAACCATTCGAAGTAAGCAAGAGAGCAGACAACAACACAAAAGCACATAAAGATTTTAATAATCGTCTCTTCATTTCCATTTTCCTCCTTCATTATCATTGTGACCGGGACACCAGGATACATAAGCGTTCTATCCCCTATCATCACGGTTATTCATGGAATCTAAGTAAGAATATTATAACTTTCTTTTTTTATTCTCTCTATCATTTTTGGTTCTAAAATTGTAACTTTCGTATTTTTATGTTATACTGTTTGGTACAATAGATACTAATTTGTAAACACTTTACATCAAACCCCGGATAGAAAGGATTTCAACAATACACATGATTGATATAGAAATTATGCAGGATGCCATGGAAGTGGCTCATCACGATTCCCCCAATATACCCTATGCAATACAGACAAGGCTTCTTTCACAATTTACCGATATGAGGGCATTATGCCATTGGCATCCCGACCTGGAATGTATCCATATTTTTGAAGGAGAAATGTATTATGATGTCAACGGAATAGAAATACTTTTAAAAGCCGGAGACAGTATTATTGTTAATTCCCATCAACTGCATTTCGGATATTCCCATAACAACCAGGAATGTCGGTTTGCTGTTATTTTATTTGATCCCGAACTATTAAAATCCAATATCTACAACTACCAGAAAAACATCCAGCCGATTATTCATTCTACAGGAATCACGCACTGGCTGTTTGACCAGAACCACCCAGATACCCCGCAAGTAACAGACATTTTATCCAATATTTATGCTTTACGCAAACAGACCCCCGATTCTATAGATTGTTTACTGGTTGGTCTGCTCCACTGCCTGTGGCATTATATTTATCACAATAGCAACGCTTCTCTCTACCATCATGATGACCAGGAAAACCCAGATATTCATCTGCAAAAGAAAATGGTCGCTTATATTTACGACCATTATTCTGACGATATAAAATTAGAAAACATTGCTGATGCAGGAAATATTAGCCGCAGTAAATGCTGTCGCATTTTTCAGCAGTATTTACAACAATCTCCGATAGCGTTTTTAAATGCCTACCGTATGGAAATCAGTTGTAATCTGTTACGCAGCACATCCTATAGCATCACTGATATTGCATTATCCTGCGGCTATAACCACCTGAGCTATTTCTCCAAAAAATTTTTGCAGAAATATCACTGTACACCGTTTCAATATCGCAAAACAAATACAATTTCAGCCACTTAATACAATCTCCTCCCCCAGAGAAAACGAATAAATAATCTTCTCTTTAACCGTTTTCCCTGTCAGCTGCTCCAATGCTCTGGCATAATATTCCATTTGGGTCTGATATCGCTCTGCCAAACTCTGTCCATGCCCCCGTTCCACATAATCCGTCTTGTAATCCACCAGAATCAATTCTCCTTCTTCCTCAAAATAAGCATCAATGATTCCCTGTACCAAAACCGTCTCTTCCGATGGAATATCTGGCATTACTTCTTTTGCTGGTATCCCCAGCATAAACTGCTGTTCTCGATTCAGTGTTCCTGCCTGTGCTGCCCGCTGCATCCGCTTCCCCAATTTTGTCTTCATAAACCAGGTAAAACGTTTTACGGACAAGGTATCCTTTTCCTCCGCTGTCATATATCCGTCTCTAACCAGATTGTCTAATAAAGCATCCATATCATATTCCGGAGCCAGATCCTGATACGGCATCCGCTCCATAACCAAATGATATAGAGTACCTCGCTCTGCCGAGGTAATTTCTGTCTGTTCTTTTCGAAATGACGGTCTGGGTATGTCCTGATTTACAGACATATTTGCTTCCTCCGAACAAGCTGGTTCTTCCCTGTTTTCTGCTTCCGCATCTCTGTCCGATTTTACGGACATATCAATTTGATCTATCAACTCGATCTGTTGATTAGCATTCTCCAAATCTTCTGCTAACTGTTCTGCCTGCATCATGGCACGTCGTTTCAACTCAGACACCGAAATCTTAACCGGTACTTCTGCCTCCTGTTGATAAGGATACGCATATGCCTCATATCTCGTCATCAGATCTTCCATCTCCGAATCACGGACAATACTGTCATCCCAAGACTCTAACTCCTGTTTACGCACTATGTCTTCCATCAGTTCCATAGCTTCCGTATGAACAATTCCCTCTGGACACTGCAGACGAATCCGATATAATGGATCTGCCGCTTCTAAATCCGTCGCTTGCAAATCCACTGCAACTGTACCAGTCATTCCCAATTCCGTTTCCCCTGCATCCACAGAATCCTCCATTTGTGAATTCATTATATCTTCCATACAACTCTGATAGGCAGTACGCTCTGCCAGTGCCGGCATAATCCAGTCCAGATATGTTCTTGCCGACAGTAAAGTCATCCGGTTCATCATCTGACCCTTTTGCTGCCAGTCAGCCATCTTTTTTTCCAGACCAGAGACTGTACCGGTGAGATACAGCTTTTCCTTTGCACGAGTCATCGCCACATACAAAATACGAGTTTCTTCCGTCAGAGTACTTTGACGGACATGTCTCTTCATGAAACAATGCAACAAAGTGGGCTGTTTTACTCGCCATTCCAAATCCATATATTCTGCACCAATACCATAATCCATATCCACAATGACCGAACGCTTACAATCTGTCAGATTAAATTGCTTTCCCATGCCGGCAACAAAAACCACCGGAAATTCCAGCCCCTTGCTTTTGTGGATACTCATAATCTGCACCGCATTGGTATTTTCCCCATAAATGGATGCCTCCCCAAAGTCAATATCCGACTTTCGCAAACTCTCAATATACCGACAAAATTCAAAGATTCCACGATGCCCATTGTCCGCAAATTCTACCGCCTGCTGCAACAATATATCCAGATTGGCAGCACGTTTTTCTCCTGCCGGCATGGCAGACATAATACTATAATAGCCCATTTCATAATAAATTTTATGAAGTAATTCGTAGACGGATGTAATTTTCGCCAAATCCTGATATCCTTTTAATCTGTCCAAAAAACCGGACAAATCTTCCTGTAATTTTACGAGCATTTCCTCTGGTATCTGTAACTGCTCTGCACCTGCCACAACCTGGCAGATTGCATCCCAATAGTTTACCGTTCCACGCACCGTCCCCAGATATGCCAATTCCTCATCTGTTATTCTAAACAGACAGGAACGTAATACTGCCACCAGAGGGATATCCTGTCTGGGATTGTCAATAATCCGCAGGAAATTCAACATAGTCTCCACTTCCAAAGTGGCAAAGTATCCCGTTTTGGTTGCAGAATAAGCAGGGATACCCATATCTGTCAAGGTTTCAATAAATTCCTCCGACCAACCACTCAAGCTCCGTAGCAGGATCACAATATCCCGGTATTCCACCGGACGGTATCCTTTTTTATCATTTACATACAATGGCTGTTCTCCCTGTACCAGTTTCCGGATCTGTTCACCGATCACTGCTGCCTCCAATGCCCGTTTTCCCAATTCTGATCCAGCATCATCTGCGCTCATGCTGCTAGTTTCCCCCGCACTTCCATCGGAAGAAGTTTGCTTTTTCCCATTTTTCTGCTCCACCAATAATATTTCTGTCTGTCCTTCTTTTGGAACACCTGCATTTCGATAACTACTGTCCGGAAACACTGCTCCCGGCACCAGACTTGCCGCATCATCATAGACAATCCCACCGAAATCTTCACGCATCAGCCGCTCAAACAGATAGTTGGCAGACTCCAAGACCGTGGCACGGCTTCTAAAATTCTGATGCAGGTCGATCCGCTGCATCTTGCTGTCTTCCTTGCTGTAAGAATTATATTTCTGCATAAATAAATCTGGTCTTGCCAGGCGGAACTGATAAATACTTTGCTTCACATCCCCCACCATAAATAAATAGGGTGCCTGCTCTGGTGCCCGGCACAGACTGGTCAGTATGGTTTCCTGCACAAAGTTACTGTCCTGATATTCGTCCGTCAAAATCTCCTCATAATGCTGCTGTAATTCCTGAGCTACCGCCGACGGTTTGCTGCTGCCATCCTCTCCGATATCCACCAAAATCTGCAGGGCAAAATGTTCCATATCATTAAAATCTATCCAACCCCTATCTTTCTTTTCCGCTGCAAAAGCTTCCGCAAAATCCATGGTTATCTGAATCAATTCATGGACAGGAGATGCCATTGCCCGAATATCTCTGCACATCTCATCTGGTGTCTGAAAGAACAGTTCCTCTTGCAGCTTCTGAACACCATTTTTCTGATAGTTTGCTCGTAATTCCTTAACAAAATCACGCTTCCCAGGATCAATCTCTTTCCCCCTGGCAGCCCTCAAACGTCCAAAATTCAACATGGTCATTGCTTCATACAGAGAAGCATAATCCTTTTTCTCCACCAAATCACTCAACTGGCGTTTATCCGAACGTATGGTATCCAGATAGACTTCTGGACCTCCCTCTTCCAAACAAATCCGCTCTGCTGCTGTTGCCATCTGAACATATCCCTGCAACCCCTCTCTGACATCCAGCATCAACTCCTGCATCCATGGTGTTTCCATCAGTTCCTGCAATGAAGAAATCTGATACATCTGATCCCATTTTCGTAACTGTTCCTCTGGCTGTGGATAGCTCTGGGATATGGTATATAATTTCAATACCAACTCATCAATGGGCTTATCATTTCGTCCTGGTGCAAAAATTTCAGTAAAATCCAAAAATGCCTGATTATTTTCCTCCCTGGCTTCGCCAAAACGCTCCTCCATCAAATTCTCTAAAACATCCTGTTTTATCAGCTTCAGATCTGTTTCATCCGCCACCTGAAAAAGAGGATCCAGACCAATTACCGAAAAGTAATTGCGGATAATGTATTGGCAAAAACTATCTATCGTAGTAATCTGGGCATTATGCAATAAACGAAGCTGTTTTTGCAGGTTTTCATCCTTCGGATGATCCTTTGCCAGCTTTTCTAAGGCTTCACTGATTCTACCACGCATCTCTGCTGCTGCCGCCTTGGTAAAAGTTACGACTAATAAACGGTCTATATCCACCGGTTTGTCCGGATCTGTAATTTTCTGAATAATCCGCTCCACCAACACAGCTGTCTTCCCGGATCCAGCTGCTGCAGAAACCAGTATATTGCGTTCCCGTAAATCAATGACCTTCTGCTGACCCTCTGTCCAATCCATCTTATTCCTCCCAATTTCTCTGACGATATCTTTTTCCAGCCCTTCTGTTTTCTCTGGCTATATTCTCGTCCATTCTTCTCACTTTTTCCTAGCACGCCATTCTGCTTTTCCTATTTTGATGGTGTCCCAAGCCATTCTCTCTATTTTCCTCTATGAATACTCCATCTTATTCTCCCGATTCCTTCTGAATAGCACGCAGGGCATCATCTCTGCTCATACTCGAAATCTGACGATAATGATTCCCCTGTATCTTTGGGTCAAAACGACAAATCCCATGATAACCGCAATAAGCACAAGCTGTACCATGACTGCTATCCAGCCGCTGATATGGTTGCACGCAGGTATTCCCCTCCCGTATCTCCGCTCCGATCTGTTGTAGCTTTTTCTCTGTAAAATCTATAATTTCCTGAAATTCTGCTGTAGTCAATGTGGCAGAATTTGCTTTCAGACTACCATCTTTTGTCGTCGCAAAAGGTGCCACAATTGACTGTCTGGATGCTGCCAACCCACCATTTTCCGCATGAAAATTGTGATCTAAAGATGGCAGAACCGGATCATCCTCATTCACTAGGCCTTTCATCCTCAGTTCTTTTAGAATATTTTCTTCCCGCTGCTCCAACTGGGCTTTCTCTCGAAGCACCGGATCATCAATATGATAGTACAATACCCCTGCTGGTATCACTAGTTTTTGCTGCTGATCTGCCCGGCGGTCCACAGCTGCTTTCAGATAAATTACCAACTGCATCTGCAGTCCGTAGAATAGATCCGATAGAGATAATTCCTTATTTCCAGTCTTATAATCAATTACCTTAACATAAATTCCATCTTCCGTCTCCAAGGTATCTACCCTGTCAACTCTGCCTATAATTCTCTGCGCCTCCTGGTCCATCATGAATCCCAGCTCGCTTTCTACCGTATGGAAATCCCCTAGCTTCATCTGCTCTGTAATTGCCCATATGGTACGCTGCAATATCCGGCGCAGCCGGACAATCATATAGGTGTCCCGTTCCGTATCATATAGTAATCCGTTTTTATACTCTTCCACTACCATATTGAGACACTGGTTTGCCAAAATATGTCGTTCTTCCTCCGGCAAGTCCTGCCAGTCCAGATTTCTTTTTAATAATTCTTTTGTGTACTGCTCCAGAGCCTCATGTACAATATTACCCACATCAAACAGTTCCACCTGATGCTCCTGCCGTTCCTCCAGATGCAGTCCATACTGCATAAAATACGCAAAAGGACAGGAAGAATATCGTTCAAACTGCGATGTACTCCCAGTAATAATCTCCTGATACAGAGCTGCCGCTGCCGCTTTAGAAATCCGACTCTCCGGTTCCACATAATATGCTGCTTCCACCAAATCCCGCAAACGACCACACTTCCCCTCATCCATTCGGTATTGGCGGTACATCTCCTGCCATGCCGTATCCTGCCAGTTTCCACTGCGCAAACCACGGATCAGATAATTTTCCCCCTGATCGTTCGCCAGCAAATGTACATAATCCCGAATCTGTTCTTCATACTTTAATTTCATATCAGGAAAAATTTTGCTTACTTGGCTGATTAGATAAGATGGACGAAGGGCGCTTCCGTCATTCGCTGTCTCACTATATGTCAAATATAAATGCTTGGATGGTTTAGTCAATCCCAAATACAAATAAAACTGTTCTGTATATATCTGCTCCCTGCTGGTAGGTGCCAGCTCAAACTCTGCTTCTGTCAAAAATGTTCTCTCTGTCTCTGATAAAATTCCACCGCTCCCTTTCGCCTGTGGTATATTCCCGTCATTCAATCCCAAAAAGAACAGATACCGTATTCCTGCCAGTCTGGTTCGGTTCAAATCTCCGACAACCACCTGATCCACTCCTGGTGGAATCAGACCAATCCTCGCCTCCTCCAAACCTGTGTGAAAAATTTCACTAAATTCCGGCAAGAGCATGCTTTCTGTTCCCATCAGCTCTACCAACCTGTCCAAAACATTGATGACAATTTCGTAAACCTGTTCATATTCCCTGGCTGACTCTGGATCGTCCTGTTCCCGAAACCTATCCACCAGATCTTGGATCTGGATATAATGCCCCTGCTGTTCCATAAAATCGCACAACAACTCAGCATACTCCCTGACGGTATGCTTTCCTCTACCCAGCTGCTCATACAGAAATCCCAGCCTGTCCCACAATAGCCCCCGTACCTGATTAATATTTTCTATGGCTTCTGTTGCAATTTCTTCTCGTTTCCGACGATACACATAAGTGCCATCCCACTCTTGCTGCCAACGCTTATGTCCCCGTATTCCAGTGGCAAGCAGGAAATTATCCACTAAATTTGCCTGATCTGGATCAACACCAGAAAAAGTGCTTTTGAGATAGCGCATACAATTAGCATAATCAAAATCCTTTAACAAAACATCCAACACTGCACAAAGCATGTCTACATAAGAATTGGTCAGAATACTTTTTTTCTGGTCAACAAAACAGGGAATTCCCAGTCGTGCAAATTCCTCCCTAACTAACATCCCATATATTCCCAGATCTCCAGTTACCACGGCAACATCCCGGTAACGAAAATCCTTCTGCTGCCGCAGACGCATCATCTCCATGGCAAGAAATGCCACCTCCTGCTCTGGTTGACGCAATATATGAATAGAAACACCCTCTGGCTCTCCCTCCCATACTTTCACCGGATAACGAAATAACTGCTGTTCCAAATGATCCAGAGTCGCTTCTTCTTGAAATCGCGTCTGATCCATCGTCTTTCCTGTCCAGATTTCTTGTTTGATCTCTATCTGTTCCTCCTGGGCAATTTTCCGAAAATGGGCAATCATTTTTTTACTCATATAAAAAAGCTTGTAAGGTTCATCCAGATGCCAGATACTTTCCCTGGGATCCAGTGTTACCGTTACATACATCTGATCGCATACACGCAGCAGCTCACGAATCAATCGGTATTGTAATGGGGTAAAACCTGTAAATCCATCCAGATAAATCTCTGCCCCCCGGAGAAGTTCAGATCTCCCCACTACATCGGCAAATACTGTCAAAACCTCTTCTGAAGTAATATAATGATCCCGTATATATTCCAAAAATGCGTCATATGCCACTTTCATATCTGCCAGTTTCTGCTGCAATACCGGATGTTCTGCTGCAGTCTCCATCATCGCATCCAGCTGTTCTTCTTCCACACCATACTGCATCAGTTCTGACAGAAATGATTTAATTTCTGCAATATATCCCTTTTTATGTATATGATCCTTAAAATAACCCAACCGCTTCTGTTCATTTAATAAAACTTTCTTGAGAATCATGGTCTTACCCATATCATCCATTACTGGTACATTCTTCGTTCCGGTTTCTCCAAAAATTCGAAATGCCAAGCGGAGAAAACTCTGTACCTCAATATTCAGCAAGCCCCTCCGCTCACTGAACATTACCAGATTTTTTTGGGTCTGCATGGTAAACTGCTCTGGTACCACCACGAAATATTGTTTTTCCGGATGGCGGACTGCTTCCCTGCTTACCTTCTGTTCCATATATTGTGTTTTTCCCCTGCCTGCACCGCCTAAGATCAATTGTAATGCCATATAATCCTCTTTTCTGTAGTACTATTTCTGACTTGCTAACCTGCTTTATCTGCTATTTCATTTTCTATCCATTGTCTATCTCTATATTCTTACCTGTCTATCACTATGATTGCCGATCTTCTTCCGCCACTTTATTACTATTAATTTTCTAACCTTCTATCTTCTGGCTTTTTCTATCATACTCTTTTAATTATACTCTTTCATCCTTCATTCTTCAATTTTTCTTTTCCTCACTTATAATCTCCTGCACCGCATTCAAGATTATCTGTTCTGTATATTGCGACTCATCCGTCAAACTAATCTCCGCTATTTCTTTGCCCGCCTGCAGCTGTTCGGATATAGTTTCTACTGCTGGTTCAATGAGTGGATACATGGTTGTAACACTTTCATCCAAAGGCACAATCCGTACTGATTTAACATGATCCTCATCTAAAGTCACCTGTAAATTGACAGTGGCATCCCCCATACTTAGTTCCTTTGTATAGACACCTGCCTGATACTGTTTTTCCTGACCTTCCAATGCGGTATCCTGGGATCCACGATCTTTTCCCGGCCAGAACATAAAAAAGAGGATGATCAGCAACAGGATACCTAGCCCCACAAATATCGCTGTATATATCACTTCTCTCATTCGCAAAATGACAATTCTTGTTTTCGGCATGATACCCTCCCATTTTTTCGTTTATTATACTATATTAACGATTTCTCCAAAATATTCGCTTTCTCATCTAGAAAACCTTATTCCTTCCATATCCATACGCATAAATAGAAAATGTTCTAATTGCTTGTTGGATGAAACTTTTAAAAAATTATACGATCTTATGAATACACAAAAACAGAGTAGATCCCACATTCATCCCATAAATATGATACGACTCATTTGGTGGTATCGTATTCACGGTATGGATGCCTGCCTACTCTGTTTTCCTATATATTTCTTTATTTATTTTTCATCTCATGGCTTCTCTATGTATTCATTCCGCATACTTTGCCTATTTTTTTCGTTCTGCCGCTTTCGTCATTTTATTTTCTTCATTTCGGATCTCATTTTCCCGTTCAATATTATGGAAAAACTGTCCCGCCGATCCACTGATCGTCAAAATGATACAAGCTGGCCCAATCAAGATACCAAAAAACAGCAATTCCCAACTGAACTGGAAGAAAAGAACAAATTCCAATAAAAGAATAAAAAACAGAACGATCGTCTTCAACCAATATTTTAAGCTAATACGAAAGGAATTACGCATCGTATTGATAATAGAATTCTCATATCTTGCCTGTAGTGGAAATGCATATATAAAATGAGTGTATGTCAGAACCAAACCGATCACAAATACTGCCAAAAACAGAAATCCGCCATCTCCAGCAGCATGAAACAGTTGTAAATCCAGGTACAAGGCATACGCCGCAACCAGCAAAAACACACCCATGATACTTCCTTTTTTGATATTTGCCCTAAATTCTTTCAGAAAAGGACCACAAATATATCCTTCTTCCTCATCTACCATCTTCAGTGTAATTGAAAAGGCAGCTGCTGTCGCTGCTCCTGCTGTAACAATTGGTATACTACACAATACCCACATAAAATTGAGTTTTACCATATCCCAAAGTCTGCTTATAAATTTATATAAGCCACCGTCCACGCTAAATAAATTACCCATATTACCTCGTTTCTCTTTGAACCAAGTGTATGCTAATATGACTCATGCTGTTGCATAACTATTTTTCGAGCATTTTCCGATATCTGAATTTGAATAGAACAGGCTGCTCGCCGAAACGAACAGCCCATACTATATAGTTTACTACCGTGTTTAAATTACTTGGTTAATGCATCTTCCAGGCTCTTCTTTCTGGCAGCCTCATTCTGAGACCACTTCTTACAATCCTCGTAACCATATTTCTTAGCCTGTTTTTCCATACCAGCAATAATGGAATCAAACTCTTTGTCTGTCTTCGCATAGATTGCTTTCCAAGACTCTGTCTTGATGCAACCTGTTACCTGATTCCAAGTTGTCTTGAAAGTATTGTCCATAGTACTCTTGGAGAAAGAGGTTCCTGGCTGTACTGTATATTTTCTAGCCTGCATGTAGGTGTTGACATTAGTAGCACCTGTCTTATCACGCCAATCCTGCTCAATTGCAGATTTTGCTTCTGCATTCTCACTTGGCCAGTTAATCTTGTTGTAAGTATCTCCGTTGGAATCTGGATTCTCCGCATCCAGAGACCAAGTACTGTTATTAATCTGAAGCTCACCATCGTGATAGGTTCCCTTGTAGTCGCCACCCATCTGGGTATTCTGCTTATCTTTCTGACACTTCTGACCTAACTCGGTAAAGTATGGATGTTTATCATCATCATAATCCCATGTTACACCCTGTGGACCATATTCCATGGTCATACGTCCTTCTGGAGTAGCCAGATAGTTAATCAGCTCCATAGCCTTCTCAGGTTCCTCAGTCTTAGCACCGATAGACCAGATACGGTCACCACCCTGTGGATTCTGTCCGTATACGATAGGGCTTGCTTCTTCTGGTTTCATACAATACATAAACTTACCTGCAGCGGTATGTGGATCTGTATTGAATGCAATCTGTCCAGAATAATTGAAGATGGAGAACAGTACACCACCATTCTGTACTTTCTCAATCATCTTGTCGTAATTCTGTGTCATGGAGTCTGGATCAACCAGCCCATCCTGATACAGTTTGTTATACCAACGCAACATCTCAATATATGGTCCATTTTTCTCTAATGCATCATGGTACTTACCAGTTGTAGAGTCATACAGACCTAATGCTAACTCATCATAACCATAATATGCAGTTGCAGTTGCTTTTACATACATAACCATGGCATCATCCCAATCTGGCCACATGGAAACGGCATATACCGGATTTCCAGAATCGTCCTTTGGACACAGTTTCTGCATATCTTTTAACATTTTAGCAAAATCATCCAAGTTGTTAATGGTAGGATAGCCTAACTCCTTATACAGATCCCAACGGGTATCCCAAGTATAGAAGAATGACTCATGATCCTGGCTAGATAACGCTACGTTATGACCAAAACCATACAGAGTATCACTCTTACCATCAGTAATAGTCTTGGTTAATTCCTTATTCTTGGTTAAGGCATCCGGCATGTTTTCCTTAATAAAGGAACCATACTCATCTAACAGTCCTTCTTCTTCCCAATCAAACAACAAACCTGCTTCTACCGCTAATGGATAGTTGGTGTTATCAGCTCCCCATACTACCACATCACCCAGATTACCATTTTCCATACGTGTTTCAAACACACCATCATTGTTTGGAACAATATTAATCTTGACATTTAATTTCTCTTTCAAAACATCGGCAGACCATCCTGTCTGCTCACCAGAGAAGTTTGCTAACTGGCTATATACTTCCAGTGTAGTAATGCCATCTCCTTTTTTTCCATCACAGCCAGATAACATAGCTGCAGAACCCACTACCATACTGGAAGCCAGCAGCATGGATAGGAATTTTTTACTAAAAATTTTTTTCTTCATCTTATTACCTCCTTTTTAAGATATACTTCACAAACTCATCATTATTTATATCCCAAAGCATTAACCCTTAACCGCACCAAGCATAATTCCTTCCTCAAAATATCTCTGCAGGAATGGATATACACACAGGATCGGGATAACCGATACCATGGCTACGGTATACTTAATAACTTTGGTATTCAGCGCATCTGCCACTGCGGAGTCCACAGAAGCACCACCACCCTGACTCATCAAGCTAGCCAAGTTACTTGATTTATTCAAATACAGATATAATCTATGCTGTAATGTAAAGAGCTTATCATTACCCTGCATGTAAATCAAGGAATCCTGGAAAGAGTTCCAATGTCCTACGGCACCGAAAATTGCTATTGTTGCCAGGATTGGTTTACTCAGTGGGAAAATCAGTTTAGTGAACACCTCCATATAAGATGCACCATCGATAAACGCACTTTCCTCCAACTCTCCTGGTATGGACTCAATATATGTCTTAACCAGAATAATATTATACGGCTGTACGATACCAGGAATGATATATACCCAATAGTTATTGGTCAGACCTAAAGATACCAAGTTCAAATAGGTCGGAATCAGACCTGCATTAAAGTACATTGTGATAACCAGAAAACGATACCATAAACTTCTGTTCCACATTTCCTGCTTGGTTACCAGGTAACCTACAAATGCAGATGCAACTACCATCAAGATAGTACCCAGGATGGTTCTGCTGACAGATACAATAAACGCACTACCTAAATCTCCTACATCCTTTAATTTCAGATAGTTGTCAATGTTGATTCCTCTTGGAACAAAGTTAATTGCGCCCTTTTTAACCAGATCATTACTTGAAATCGTATTGATAAACAAATAATAGAACGGGAAGATACAGCTGATTGAAAATATAGTAAAGAATAAATAGTTTAAGATATTGAATACCACATCGCCTGGTGTCGTACGGTATATCTTTTTATGTTTCTTCTTATACTCTTTTTCTCTCTTAGCATCTAATTTCTCTTGTGCTGTCTTTGCCATGTGTATTCACCTCCTATACAATGCTCTCGCCACGAAGTGCCTTAGATACTGCATTCGCACCAAACAACAGAATCACGCTGACCACGGACTTGAACATACCAATAACGGTTGACAACGGAATACTACCGTTACCAATACCTAATTCGTATACCCACAGATCCAATACGCGGATAGTTTCTTTGTTCTGAGCGTTCTGGAATACCAGATACTGATCCAGACCATTACTCAAACATCCTGCAATTGCCATCAGCAGTAATACGAAGAAAGTAGGAAGCAAACCTGGCAATGTAATATGCCACATTTTCTGGAAACGTCCAGCACCATCCACTGTTGCTGCCTCATAAAGTGAGCGGTCAATACCAGAAATACCAGCAATATAAATAATTGCACTCCATCCTACACCTTTCCAAGTTCCCCATGCCCACATTTTAAGCCAGGTAAAGGAATTACCCATTAAATAGTTCTTACCTGTTTCATCCGGTCCTAACATACCTAAAGTTTGCATGAATGTGTTGATGAAACCATCAGATGCAAAAATCGCCAATGCCAACGCATATACCAATACCCAGCTGATGAAGTTCGGGATCGTCGTACACGTCTGTACAAAACGTCTGAAATGCAGATTGTTCATCTCACACAGGAAAATAGCGAATACCATAGGAATCCAGCTGGTACAGATACCCAGACCAGACATAATCAATGTATTACGCATAACCTTGACCATATCAGATCTAGTAGCCGAATTCTGGAACAAGTAGACAAACCATTTCATTCCTGTAAAATTGTCTGCACCCAGTGTACCACCAGACTTATAATCGAAGAATGCAAATCTCCAACCATACAGCGGCAGATAGCAGAATACGAATGCCAACGCAACAAATGGCAGGAACATCAAGAATAATTTATATCTTGATTCCATTTCATATTTCATATCTGCTTCAAGCTTAGGGAATGTCGCCATTTTGGCCAATGTTAACAAAAGGACAATGACTGTCAGTATCGCATACAAATACAATCCTGACGGAAGCTGTGGTCCAATGCTATCAATTCTGGCCTCCTTTGTGGTAGAAATCACCTGATTATAACCGACAAAACATAAAATCAGACCTACTATTTCTACAACAGAACCACCCAATGAAACCAACAATCCGGTCTTTTGCATTTTCTTGTTACCTAAGGACATACATCCACCTACTGTCAATGCAATTAAACCGACCAGCAAAACTAATGCAGCAATATAAACCACTACAAAAGCTCCCTCTGAAACCCATTCCCTACGGAATGCTCGCCCAAACTCTGAGGTCAGACTACTATATGAAATACCAGCCGTAAACAACGAAAGATTGTCGCTGATCATCTTTGACACTTTTACCGGATTAAATGCCGGGAAAAACGTAGCTACAACCAACAGCAATGTCGCCACACGCTGTATCGCATACAGTGGACCGCCTACTCCTCTCTTGTCACCATATTCGTTCATAAATAACCTCCTTGTACCTATAGTCCATGCCGGCTTTTGTTCAATTTCAACAAAAGCCAATATGGCATATTACCTCCACTGAGTAATTATACCTAAAAAATTTGCAAAAAAATACCATAAAAAATTTAGATAAAATACACGTTTTTTTCACACTTTCTATCTGGCTTCCACAAACTCCATCTGACAAACCAAAACAGAAAGAGTGAAAAAGAGATGAGGGCGTTATGCCTCATCTCTTTTTCCATGCCTATCGGCAGATCCCATTTCCTTTGAAAGAATCGGGAACAACCGATGACTTAGTCTCTTTTCTTCTTAGCAACTACTACAATAATTGCAACAATTACGATAACAACTACTACGATACCAACCACACCAGCAGTACCAATTCCGCCTGAACCACTGTCAGAATCTGAACTACTAGAGTCAGATGACTGAGCTGGTTCTGGAGTTGCCTCTACTGCATCTGGGTTATCATTTGCAAAACCACTAACTGTAAATGTAATCTTAATGCTGTCTCTTGGTGTTATAATACTCGGGCAATCCGGATAATCGCCGTTATCTTGCTGATAGTAGTTGAACGGATCAAAACGAATTACTGCACAATCATTTTCGATGTACTCCATTGGATAGAAAACTTCTGCTGGAAGAGCCTGACTTACGCCGTCCAGTGACAGTTTCACATCAGAAATTGTAACTGGGTTATCCTTTGCTGTCCATGGCATATCTGTAGATACATAAATCATACGCATTTGTGCCTGCTTTTCAGACTCAGCGTCTGTCAGAACATTGTTTAAGCCTTCTACACCAACTGTGTAAACGCCGTTACCCTTAATAACTGCATCTGTAACTTTGGCTCCTTCAATTGCTGTAATTCCATCATCGCCAGACTGAACGAGTCCACTCTCATATGTCAGACCTGATGTTTTTTCCCAAGAAGTACCGCCCAGTCCATTCTCTGGATGATACCACTCATCACGGAAAATCCATGACTCGTTCTGCTGCAAACCAAAATATGCATGGTACTCACCATTTGGATCAAACTCTGCCTTTGCTGCCTCCTCACCTGCCTTGCTAGTACCAGTAGCGCCGACTGAAATAGGTGCTGCTGTAACTGCAAATGCCAACGCCATCAAGCTGGCAGAAGCTACTGCAATCATCTTTTTAATTGATTTTCTCATCACTTTTCCTCCTAAAAATATAATTTTTACGCATAATGCACGTTATTACCATTTTATCAAAAGCGTAAAAGATTAAAACCATAATATTTAGACATTTTTACCCAAATAATTATGGATTGATTGGAATGTGAAGCTCCACCGTGGTTCCTTTTGCCTCATTACTATCTATTCGAACACCATATTGCTCGCCATATTGGATTCGTAAACGCTGGTTGACATTACTAATACCAATATGTGACTGATCGGTATTCTCACCGCTTTTGAGGGTATGGCGCAAGTCTCCCAGCTTGTAATATGGCATACCCACACCATTGTCCCGAACATAGATAATCACATCTTCCTCATTCCTCGTCACCTCCACAACCAGCTCTCCCTGTCGGGACAAAGCCTCCAAGCCGTGGACAAAGGCATTTTCCACAAATGGCTGAATGATCAGCGGCATAACCTCCATCTCCAGATCAACCTCGGAATCCACAATTACTCGGGAAGCAATGCGGTCTCCAAAGCGATATTCCTGTATCTTGAGATAATTTTCGATCAGCTCAATCTCAGAGTGCAGTGACACCATTTGATTACTGACCTGAATATTACGGCGCAAAATTTTCGCCAGCATCTTGACCAGATCTTCAATCTCTTTCTGTCCATTTACCCTGGCCTTCATACGGATCGTTTCTAATGTATTATATAGGAAGTGCGGATTGATCTGGCTGGCAAGCATTTTGAACTCCACTTCTTTCTGGCGGGTATGCAGTTTCTCCTTCTGTACCTTTTCCTGAACAATATTAGTGGTTAATTCCTGAATATCTCCCATCATTTTTTCTACTTCCCGATAGATCTCAGCAATCTCGTCATTGCCCGCAATCGGCTCCACCGCCTCATAACGTCCATTTGCCACCAAAAACATCTGTCGACGCAAGGCTTTCAACCGTGTTCCAAAAACACCAGAAAACCACACAACCATCAAAACTGATACCACCAACGACACTCCTACAATAGCATAGGTATTCAAGGTAATGTGATTCAAGGTTCCTTTGATCTGCCTGTAATCCTGAATGCAAAGAATCGTATACCCCCCAGACTGATCCGGAAACCGTATTTTTCTATAAGTCAACAAATATTCATCCACATTTCGACTGACACTAATCGTCTCTGCATCTTCGTCAAAATTTGATATCTGCTGCAGCATAAAATTATTACTCTGATTCATTGGCAAGTTGGAAAACACAACCTGCCCATCCATATGAAGCAGTAATATATTCATGGAATTCTCCTGAATCTGTTCCTGTAACAGTTTGTCATTCAGGCGAATAGTAATAATACCGATCACTGTGCCAGTTTCATTTTTTAATGCACGAGCATATTGAATCTCTCTTTGACCATCCACTCCACAATAACCCCAGTACCCTGTTTTTCCAGACCGGATCGCCCATTTGTACCATTTTGTCTCCTTCCCCTCCAAAGTCAGTAACGCAAAGGGTCTGGTGGAATGAAGCGCCTGATTCTCTGTATAAATAGTGATACCTGAAAAACTCTCCTGATAATCATCTTGTAACATCTGCAAATTCTTTATTTCCAGCTTGTCCTGCTCTGGCAGCTGCTTGTCCACATATTCTGTTCCCACTATCCGGCACAGTTCACTGTTCCTGCACAATTCTCCTGCTACACGTTCGCCTAGTGACATAAGCTGACTAGTCTCTGAAGCTAAAAAAGATACTGTCTCTTTTTGTGTCGTTTTGCTGGCTTCCAGAATCGCATCTCCCGACCGGCTGTTGACATAAATACTAGTTCCTATAAATGGAATAATGCCTCCTATAATATAAATAAGAAGCATTCTTTCCCGTAAACGTATATTTTTTAAATTGATTCGTTTTCTTTTTTTCTTCATAGCCTCCTCACACAGTCTGTCCCTGCAATACCATTACAACTAACTGCTTCCTCATCTCTCCATCGCTTTTACATCGACGACAGACAGTACACAAGTACAGATTATTATTTATCCGGCAGTCTGCCCTCCATCAAACTTAAACTGTACCTGCAGCGGTTCTTTTAATGGTTTACCCGATAAAGATGTAACATTGGTTGTGATATTTAATATGTAGGATTCATCCTGTGCATATGGCTCCAACGGCTCTACTTCGATCTCATTTTCCAAAGAATTATACCGGATCGCTGTTCGAAGTGGAGACAAATTCACTGTTGTAACATAAAGATTCACATTGTTTACCGTCTTGGGATCCAATGGAACATTGAATTTGATCTTCCACAAGAAATTTCCTGTTTTAAATTTCAGATCCTGAATAACTTTGTTTTCCAACCCTTCTGTCATGGATTCAAATGCCAAATACTTTGCCATTCACTTCCACCGCCTTTCTATCTTTATAATGTGATTTCATATATATGTATTTGCACTCGTGTTCTATCCCTCATTATATCACATTTAATAAGATTTGTGTAGCCAAAAATCTATCAACAGAAAGACAAATATAACCACTCCGGATCCTGCCTATCAAAACTGCCTTTCTCTCCTGTTTCCAAATCATAGTAGTAATATTTCTCACTATCTCTAACAACAGAACCTTCCTCATCTTCTTGACAACCTATTAGAAGCAGTTCTCCCTCAACCACGAAATACTTCCAGGAATACAAATATAAATCCTTCCCCTCCTCTAGTAAAGCACTGATCTGTGATTCATACTGCAAGCCACCCTTACCTGACAACTCATAGGAGCACACTTTGTATGTGCCATAGTTTTCTCCATAATAATCAATGAATAAATAAAGCTTATCTGCCACCAACTTCATATACACACTGCCGCAGTCTTTCATGTTTAGTATTTTTTGGAGATCCAAATCCGTAAAGAGAAGCTTTCTCTTGCCCGTTGAAATATTATAAGAACAATATTCTGTCCTTTCATCATCTTCATTGGACCAACGCATATAAATTATCTCTTTTCCATCGCCAGACCAACATGCCGTTCCAGATGTATAACTCGACGGATCTATGCGGCTGGCTTTTTGATCCCCAAAATGATATAAGGAAAGTTGATAACCATATCCCTCCTCACTCTTGTATGCCGATCCCATATATATGTTGTCCCCTTGCATATGTTCCTGAATACACTTTCCTGCAAGACTTTGTCCTTGCTCTGGCAAATCTGCAATATCAATAAATGCCTTTGCTTTTCTGTCATATACTCCAAAATTGCGAAAGGAAGATCGATATACCAGATATCGTTCATCTGCATAAATCGCCCCCATCCATACCTCTCCTGCAATATCTTTATTTGACCCTTTGACAATCACTGTCTTACGGCTTATTTCCGGATAATCATTGCCGTCTATCTGTGTCAGGGGAATGGAACAAAATATTGGCGCACCACATATATCGGGTATATATTGGTATATTAGTTCCTGGTTATTCACATAAATCAGTGTATAGGGATATGCGAGATGTATGGTCCGGACATATGCCCCGTCTAAGGTCCTCTCCACCACACCTCCATCTGTTTTTTCATATATATTATGGTCATTCATATTGCAATATCTGTCATTCCCATTCGTGATTGGTTTTGGAAGCTGATATTCTGTATGTTTGACCAATTCCGGCATACCATCCAAAATTGTCAAAGTTCCCTCGTCCGGCGCACAAGATAAGACATAGCACTCATCCCCATAGCGGATTTCCAGATACAAGTTTCCCTTCGCATAAACCAGTTCCCGAATAATGTCTGCATTGTCTGCCGGTTTTCCCGGCAGCATATCCCGAATTTCTGTTTCCGTTGCCAGCACTTTTTTCTGTTCCGTTTCCATATCATAAACATAAAGATTATAGTCATTAGATTTCTGCTGATTTACCAATCCTGTAAAAAAGATCTTGTTGTCCACAGAAGTCATTCGGCTTTCACTGGTAATTCCGTCTGTTATTTTCTGTATTTTCTTTGTTTCTGTCTGATACATATAGAGGGCATTTGGCACATTATCCTGATACTCCATCAACACCGTATGAAGCTCTCCCTCCGAGTCAATCCAAGAATCCAGATCTTCGCAATATCCATAATTTTCCAGTATGGAAGAATCAATTTCCTGCTTCTCCCCACTCTCTTTGTTCAATACAAATAAACCATTTATATTTGCACACAAGAGATATTTTTCCACATCATCATATAGATCACTCTCCCAATCTTCTTCCTGATATATGATCTCTTTTTTGTCACATAACAACTTTTCCTGACCATTTTCATAGGACAATGGAATCCGATACCAGATAACCGCATCATCTTCATAAAGATCGGCACTGCAAATAATTTCCTGATCAGTTACCCCCACAAACTCTATCTCCTCATCCCTATTTTTAGGATGCAATGCGATCTCGTTCTCTGAAAATGTTTGCAATATCTTCTGATCTGCGGAGACCTGCACCAAGAGCTTCTCAGAATCTTCCTCGTCGTCTTCCTCCTCATCCTCCCCATTATCTCGATATCCCAAAATATATGTGTAGCGACTGTTCGAATCGCTATCCTCCGTGGCTATACCTTCTACTTCCTCTCTCGAATCTTCCTCATCAATGTAATCCGAATTCTCCTCCGCATCAACCACCAAATCCGTCAATTCCTGTATCTCCGCCTTTGACAACACTTTCTTTCGTTCGGAACTGCTGCCATTATTCTGCGTCTGGCTACCACAGCCGGAAACCAGTGCCACAATAATCACAAGCACAATGCCTGCTGCTACAAATTTAAGATAATTCGTAATTTGTTTGACCTGCTTCTGCTTCTTTTTCCTCACACCGATCCATCCTTTCTATCTGTTCTGCCCTCAATAAAACATTCCTGAAAAAACCTTCTCCCTCTCCTAGGCTATTTCATTTGTGTAACACTTTCTCCTGCAATATCTTTGTCATTCTGCTCTGCTTTCAAATCAATCAATTCCCCATCTTTGATCTGATATGCCAAAATACATTTCTCTACATCAACCGCCTCTTTTTCTTCTTTCGCCCATTCTTTTAACTGTTTTACAGTCGGATTATAATTAGGTTGACTGGCACCGGAATATCCTGTCGAATAGTGAACATCCCAATATACATCATCAAACTTTTCTCTTTTTTCATCCTCATAGTGAATCCCAGACTGTATCCACCAAAGAGGCATGTAATTTTCACTGGTCATATCCAAATCAACCACTTCTCCCGACAACCGAGAGTCACCTGGCAGAAAATCCCGAACATAGACAAACATATCTTTATTCTTTTTCTTACCATACTCTTTCCCGATCGCTCTAGTTATCGCAGAAAGAATTTCTTCCTTTTCCCCTGCTTCAAAATGATTGCTTACTTTATAATTTTCCGCCTCTGTTTTGGATATGGTCAGACTGGTTTCCCCCAAAAAAGTATATTGTTTTTGGAACCAATTTCTTTGTTCCAACTCCTGCGAAGATATATCATCATCTTCTTCGTCTCCATCAAACCAAGCATCATATCCATAGTCATAAGCCAGAGACAATCCCTTTGAATTATAGTAAAAATTGTAATAACTCATCTGAGATTCCTCTGGAAACATAACGACTACATTATAGAAATTATAAAGTCCTTCGTCCATCTCTGATACGTCACATTCATAATAATATAAATGTAATTTCAGTTTCTTTTCCAGACAATTATTATCTTCTAAGTTGGAAAGAATCGACATTAGACCATGCGTATCTTTTTCAATCTCTGTTGCATGTTCCCAGTAGATAAAATCTTGCAATTCCCGCACAAAATGTTCCGCATCTGGCAATGCCAATGCATATTTTTCATTTTCTGCCACATAGGATACAGGGGATTGCTCCGGTTCTATCGTGGCAGGGAAGAGATCCGATTTCTTTTGTGTCTTGCCAGCCTGGGCAGTGTCACTCACCTGGGTTTCTGGTATTTTCTGCCCACACCCCATTAATCCTAAAAGCAATATTCCGCACATTAAAAGCAATGCTGCTTGTTTTTTCATAACTATACTCATGCTGCGAACCTCCCTTGCGAGCAACTAATGTACCAATGTTTGTGCTGCACTAGTATCTCTACTTCAATCAATGGAAAATCCCACATCTTCCTGTTCTAAATATGCCTCTTTCCAGAAAAATCTACCGCCCCCACCTGCCGCATGTGTGGCGTATCTCACACCAATTAACCCTTCTCCCCGTTTCCAGACAAACTGCAGAATATTGGTTCCCTCATAGCCCTCTCCTCTGGAGGTATAGGAACGATAACAGCGAATATCCTCTCCATGTTTCTCGATCCACTGATGATCTCCTTCTTCCATCTCCTTTAAGCTATCTTCCATTTCTTCTTCCTGACAAACCAGAAGGGCATTTTCTGGAAGCACCCCATAAAATACCAGACGGACTTTTTGATAATCATCCTCTATCAGCTCATTATCATCATTAACTGCATACTCTCCATTATCCAAATCCTCCTCACAAGGATAAAACCCAGAGATATAATAGATCTGTGTATCTGTTACCCATAAATAAAAGTAAAATTCTTCGAGTTGTTGTTTTACATACTTTTTTTCTTTCTTCTCTGATATCGACCCTTCTCGGTTGGACACTTCTCTCGGATCACAGAATGTTACCTGATACAAAACACCCTCGTTCCCCCGCAATTCCTCCTGCATCTGCATCGTTGCCTTACCTTCACTCAACATATCCAGCAGATATCGAACCTCTGCATCATCTGCTGCTGTCTTTGGGAAAAACGGATTGACAAGCGCTTTTTCTTCCAGAACATGAATGCCGAAACGCTCCCAGGATTTTTCCACCCGATTGCGGAGTGTTTCCTCTGAAACTACCGCAATCTCCATCGAATTTTCATATTTCTTTTCATCATAATTGCAAAAACAATCAGATATGACCGTAAACTCCTGCATTCCTTCATAATACTTTTCATACAGTTTTTCTAGTTTTTCATTGTACTCGGATTCCAATTTTTTATCGTTGATAAAGTCCCCCTTTTTTTCATCATAGGGACTCTTTATCTCCCCTAGTTTTTCCGCCTTGGCACCAGCATAATACTCTATGACAACTCCATAATCCTTTTCCCATGGCTCCCCACAGCTCTCCGACTCAATAAAGGATATGGTATTTATGGTAACTTTTCCATTTGACAGAACCACATCCAGTTGCGCATCTGATGTATCAACAGCAGATCCATGGGTGTGATCAAGTTGTGGATAATGATATGTACCTGTTTTCTCATCATAATATCCTTGACTATACTCTCTCATATACCATAAATCCGCTGCCGGAGCATCCTCCCGCTCATCTGTCTCCAGTTTTTTCAGACTTTTCCCATCCTGACTGACCTCATAATAGTCATTATAGAAAATACAACCATTTCCTGTGGTACTACTGCTGATAACCTCCAGATATCCATTCTGATCCATGTCAGTAACCCAATAATAATAATCCGATTCGTTATTCCCAAATTCCTCCCCTGCATCTGCAGGCATGGTAAAGCACCAAGTATCCTTATTTTTTACAATGGTATCAATCTGATCGGAATATGGAATGTCTGGTGTCTGGTTTTGTATGCCCGGCTTTAGCGATGTCGGGTTTGACAGATCTTCTGCCTGATCCGATGGGAACACTGTCTGATCTGCAGAATCTTTTCTCTGATCAGATTGAACTACTCCGCATCCAGACAAACTGACTGTCGTCAGTGCTACTGCTAAAAACAACACTCCACACCTACAATACCAGGTATTCTTTTTTCTTTTATTAGATATCTGTTTGCAATTGCCTTTCACTAACATGTTTTCTCTCATCTCCAAACTTCTTTATTGCATATATTTCTCGCATCTACATCTCTTGGTTTATTTTGTCAATCATAATTATAACACGATGGTCTCCTTTGTCAACCTCAATTTCGTAAATGCCATGCTCAATATGGTATTTTTCTGGAAAAGCATGAATCATTATGGTATTTTGGGGTTTTCTATTGTAATCATCTGCTAAACACACCATAATAAGAATCAATTTCAATCACCCGTTGCATTTTAAAAACTAATTTCATATAATGGGGGTAAGATATGGGAACAAACTATGCTGACCAGATACCAGTAGTAAATCGGACATATAAGGATACTTTATTCCGCATGATATTTCGTGAAAAACGGAATCTGTTGCAGCTATACAATGCATTGAATAGCACAAACTATACAGAGGAAGCGGATCTGGAAATTGTTACATTAGAAAACGCTATTTATATGAATATGAAGAATGATGTAGCCTTTCTTCTGGCAGACAGATTGAACCTTTATGAACACCAGTCTACCTACAATCCTAATATGCCGCTCCGGGATCTGTTTTACATATGTCGGGAATATGAAAAACTGGTCGGACAGGAATCCCTATATTCTAGTACAAAAATACAAATTCCTAACCCACGCTTTGTCGTGTTTTATAACGGGATAGACTGGCAGGAAGAAGATCAGACCCTAAAATTATCGGATCTATATCTACACCAGGAAGAAGATCCAGAATTGGAGTTAAAAGTTCGAATGTTAAATATCAACGAAGGTTATAATAAAGCTACTGTGGAGCAATGCAAACTATTGCATGAATATACACAATACGTTGACAAAGTTAGAAAATATTCTGAAAACAAACCTATACAAGAAGCTGTAAAACTTGCGGTAACAGAAAGCATCAAACAGGGAATACTATCCAATTTTTTGACCAAATACAGACAGGAGGCGATACAGATGAGCATATTTGAATATGACGAAGAAAAAGAAATGCGATTATTACGTCAAGCAGAACGGCAAGGTTACGCAGAAGAAAGCATCCGCAATCTTATGGAAACCATGAAGCTCAGTCTCAGCCAAGCCATGGATGCCTTAAAAATTCCTGCTGAAGACCGATCCATGTATGCCGCACGTATCCAAAGACAACAATAGGAAAAATCTAATAAGGGAGCGATTGAATCCAATCGCTCCCTCTGCTTTTTCTGCCATTCATCGAAATTCCATTTCCCACCAAACCATCTACTCTTCCCAAACTAATTGATACACCCCATCCCCATAGTCATACTGGTCCCCGC
>CAYPEW010000018.1:0-58413 GCA_964409845.1 uncultured Jutongia sp. | reverse complement strand
ATCGTCTGCTCATTCTCATCAGTTTCTTTTGCGCAGAACATCAACGAAAACGTTGATATAGCGTACGATATAGGCAGATAAAAATTGAAATAACGGACAGCCTGGATGTGTAAAAATCAGTCAAATACCCCGCAGCAAGCTACGGGGCATGACCTAGCTTGTTCTTAATAAATCCGCCCCAAGGGGCGGGGTATTTGGTCTACGCTCCGCTTCGGTCGTTGCTTAACAGACATCCGCAAGATGTCTAGCACCCCCGCGGGCACGCTCAAATGTGCAAATTCATTTGCACTCTTCATTCCATTACGGTCCACACATAACAGATGTCCACTGGACATCTTGTGCCCTCACTTTGCCTTCGCAAGAATAAAAACAAAAGGAAATGCCTGTAATATTTATTCTGTGTTTTCAGCATTTCCTTTATTTATTATTTTATTTAATCCTGCATTATACATATTTTCTAATTCTTTTGCTCGTCCCCCAAGAATTTGTTCAATAGGGTAATATTCATCATTCAAATTTGCTTTCAAAATTGCTATATCTTTATTCGGATGATTATAATATTCCAAAACTCTTAAACCAAAATCTCTACCAATTTCTTCACTGCTATCCTCAAGTAAATATATGAAATCCCTATCTCTGTCAGTAATAGCAACATCTCCAAAATCAATAATACCAACAGCTTTGTTGTTTTTAATAATAATATGATTACAGCTTAAATCATTATGGCATAGGGCTTTAACATATTTGGAAATTCGTTCATCATTAAATATCCTTTTATAAAAATCATCTATCCATTCTTTTGAACTATTAGGTATTTTATTATAAATCATTTCCCGTAAAGTGTCATAATCACTTTTATAATCATCAATTACATTCAATTCTAACTCGTCAATATTAGGTAAAGGCATAGAATGCATTTCTCTTAGAAACAATGTAATATCCTGTACTAACTTATCCTTTTCATCATCACTCATATTTTTATAAATAATAGGGGTTAGTTTATCACCTTTGATTTCTTTATAACCACAAACACCATATTCTTCACTATAATATTCAATATTAGGTATCTGTAATGTAACTTTACCTTTTAGGTAATTTAATACTTGTATCTCCTTATTTAAATTATTTTTGGTTTCCTCATATTTTGACTGTTTAAATATATATTCATTATTTACAAGATATGCAACACTATCAAGCCCCTGCCCTAAGACAAAAATATCATGAACTATTAAGCCAAATTCACATTCAATGATTTCTTTAATATCCATAAGTTATCTCCTTAGTCAATACATAGATCTTGTTCCTTAAATTCCGTTTTGTCTACACCAATTAATATACGCTTCTCTGCCAAGAGACGGCTTTACATCACCATACAGAAAAAATCTGTCACCTTGCGGAGTCCACATTAGTGGTTCACTATAAATTAACGATGTATTATCCAACTTTCCTATTATTGGCAAACCTATTTTATTTCTATTTGTGTAAATACCTATACACAGTTCTTCTCTCCAAAGAGTTTTTTCTCCTTCTTTAGAATAATAAGTTGAAAAAATCATCGGTTTTAACGTTGTAATATCAATATCTTCAATATTTATTTCAAATTGAAACAAAAGGGGAGTTATTGCAATATGACACATTGGATGTGACCATCTGCCCGGGGATAATTCGCTTCTTTGACCATCATCCAAAACCACAGCTACTCCATAAAAACCCGGCTCTGGATTAGTTCTAATAATATCTCCTTTGCAAAATACCTTATTTTTTTTCTTGCTCATTTAGTTACCTCAAATATGTAATAAATTTTCCAGGCAGGTTATTAGGGAAAAATTGAAATTTGTATATATTTCATATTTGCTGTTGTATTTTTACAAACACTAAATATTCATCATATATATCATCAAGTTTCATATTAATCAACTGTTCAAAAGAATGTTTTTCACAAAGATAGTGAACAAACTTTGTTCCAAGAAAATATCCCACATCACTTCTTCCGTAATAATCTGCCCAATCTCCAAAATATCTTTGATCCATTGTTTCCATCATCTGTAAATCTGCATTAAAATCTAATACTATTTGTTGAAAGTGATTTTCACACCAACTTCTCCAACCTTCTTTATTTTGGTGATAATAATTAAGGTCATTCACTAAAACTTGTTCAAAATACATGGCAATTCCCTCGGTAAACAATTGCCATACAAAATTCTTCTTATTATTGTCACTATACTGCTTTAAACAACCGTACTGTTTATGATAAATATGCCCTAATTCATGGTATATAAGACCATAAAGATCATTTATGTTTTGCCAATTAAGTTCTATGATTTTCTCAACACCTAACAAAACGGTATCTTTTCCATTGATCCCCATTGCCCAGCCTGCAGCATTGCAAAGCCCTAAATATAAAACAAGATCTACATGTAATTCTCTCCCAAAGTTTTCGATAACTTTTTCATTCAAACCATTTGTAACTAATTTAAATGAAGAATGTAACTGCTCTAAAGAAGGGTTTTTATATACAGCATTGATAATAGGTAAAAAGTCCTTTTCAAATGTATATTTTCCTTTGTCGAAGTATTCTTTTATATCATCTTCAAATATATGAGAAGAATTTTCATAAATCAAATTTATGTATTGTCGCCATTTCTCTAAACTAAATTTTCCCCTTTCAAACACCTCAAAAATTTGAGGATATGTATCTATTATTTTTATCATATCAACCACCTAAATGGTACCTTATGAATTACTTCAATATTCATTAGATACTTTTTGATCACACCCCGATCCACTCTTTCGCTGCTTTTTAACCCAAAAGAACACGCCAGCAAATAAACCATACACCACCAACAAAGCCACGACCAGGAAAAGAAATGGATACTGATAATCAAAGATACCATAATCAATCCCCAATAAATTCAAAAAGAAAGGAATACTCTCTCCTGGCAAATCCTTTTCAAAGTAATCATAATCCATTCGATAAAAATGAAGCACAGACGCTGCAATCACTACAATACCAAATATGGGACAGACAATTTGTGACCATTTTTCTGTCGTCAGATCGGTCAGCAAATGCATTCCCAATGATAATATCACCGACAACAACATAAAGGTCAGATAAAACTCGAATGAATTACTGCTATAGGCATCATACCAGATCAGTACCCCCAGAATAAGTAACATCTGAAAAAACACAACAACAAAGGGTAATGATACCTTCTTCCCATAGCAATCATGAATGAAAACAAATAAAATCGACAATGCTATACAGCCCAGCACAACAAATACCATGTTTTCTGATAAATAATAAAAAGGAATCATTCCAAATAAAAAACCGCCATAAATAATAATGGGATACTCTCTCCATCGTCCCACAACCGGCAGCAACAAAAATACACCTGCTAACATTGCTAATCCATTCATTCCAAATAATATAAACGAATAATGCTTAATAAAATATAATACGTCCATTTGATTCCCCTCCATCCCAAAACATCATGTGTAAATTCTTCTTTCACATTTTTTCGCTCTACCGACTAAACTATTGAGGATTATTTTATTTTTTTCCTCAATTTTTCAATGTGCATTACTATCATTGTTCTAAAATCTGCTCCGCCACCCGAATTCCATCCATGGCAGCTGATGTAATCCCTCCAGCATAACCGGCGCCTTCCCCACAGGGATACAAGCCCTGTACCGAGGACTGCAGGCTCTCATCCCGAAGAATTCGAATCGGCGAAGAAGTCCTGCTCTCCACCCCGGATATGACTGCATCCGCCCTGCCATAACCGGCAATCCTACGGTCAAAGGCTGGAATACTCTCTGCAATGGCATCCCCTACAAAATTCGGTAGAATCTTCCGCACATTTGCCAATGTGTATCCGCCACACAGATCCGGTTTCACCTGTCCCAATTCCGTGCTTGGAATATTCTTCAAGTAATCGCCTAATAATTGTACCGGAATCTTTCCCTTTCCCTGTTCATAGGCTGCCTGCTCCAATTTACGCTGAAATTCTATTCCAGCTAATATGCCCTGACCACCAAAATCTCCCGGAGAAACCGTTACCACAATGGCACTATTGGCATTACGCCCTGCCCTGTCATAGTCGCTCATGCCGTTGACCACCAGTCTGCCTGGCTCCGAAGATGCATTGACCACCTGCCCTCCAGGACACATACAAAAGGAATAGACACCACGCCCAGATGCTGTGGTATGGGTCAGTTTATAATCTGCCGCCCACAGTTTATCCTGCCAGTCGCCGTATTGATTCCTATTAATCATTTCCTGGGGATGTTCCATTCTGACCCCCACAGCAAAAGACTTGGCTTCCATAGAGATTCCCAAATCATACAACACCATAAAGGTATCTCTGGCACTATGACCAGTCGCCAAAATTACAGTATCCGTTTCATATTCCCTGATCTGCCCGTCCTGTTCATAGCGGATCCCGGTAACAGCATTGTTCTCTATGGATAATCCACAAAACCGGGTATCAAACCATACCTCTCCCCCCAGGGAAATAATCTCTTTTCTCATGGCACGAACCACTTCTCCTAATCGATCCGTCCCGATATGAGGTTTTTGCAGATACAAAATTTCCTCCGGTGCACCATAGCGCACAAAAGTATCCAGCACCCGCCTTCCTCTGCCGCTGGGATCTTTTACCATTGTATTTAATTTTCCGTCCGAAAAGGTACCGGCGCCGCCTTCCCCAAATTGCACGTTACATTCTGGATCCAAATCTTTTCCTGCCCAAAATTCTGCTACCTTTTTTCTACGGATTTCTACACAGGAGCCCCGCTCCAGCACCAGAGGTTTCTGTCCTGCCTCTGCTAAAGTCAGTGCAGCAAACAAACCTGCCGGACCAGTTCCGATTACCACAGGTCTACCAATATCGTTGTGATTCTGTCCCGTTATGCGTACATCATTTTGTATTCGTTCTCCATCCTGTCCAACTTCGCAGACACATGCTTCTCTCGAATCAGAGACAAAATTCCGTTCCTGCTTCCGATTCACCTCTACCCACTGAACATTCCGGTTTCTGCATCGCTTTATCACTTGCCTTTCTTTGGCACAGGATAATTCTACCATATAACTAAATATGATATTATTTTTCTGCCTTGCATCTACCGAACGGCGACGCAATACAAAGTTCTGAATCTGATCCGGAGATATCTTCAAAATGTCTGCCGCCTTCTGTATCACCAGCCCTCTCTCCGCTTCTGACAAAATCCCATGCCGCAGCTTTTCCCGGTCAGATATCTCTGCCACCTGTTCTATTGGTATTTTTATCTGTGTGATTCGTATCATGTAATACCTCTATTCCATTTCCAGTATAATAAATATTCCGCTGTTTGGTTTAATATATAAACTAACTTGGTATTCATTATAACAGATCGCCACCATCTGTCAAATAAATTATCCATTCTCCAAAATCTTTCGATATGTCTTTTATCTTCTTTCTCTGGCACATTGCAGCGCCTCTGCCGCTGCCCTGCCTGCCACAAATCCACTGGACCATGCCCACTGCAGATTGTATCCCCCACAGATCCCGTCCACATCTGCCAGTTCTCCTGCTATGTATAATCCCGGATATTTCCGCAATTCCATGGTTTCAGCACGCAAAGCCTCCAGAGAAACTCCACCGCTGGTAACCTGCGCCTTTTCAAATCCGCTGACACTGTAAATTTGCAATCTTTTTGCCTTAATTTGAGAAGCAAGTACCTCCCATTGCTTTTCGTGAACCGTCTCCGCCTTCTGTCCATTTTGTAAGCCAGCTTCCCGGATATAGGCGGCTGCCAGTTTACCAGGCAGCATTCCCTCCAAAACATCTGCCACAGATAATGACAAATTTGAATATATAGATTTTCTCCGAAACCATTCCTCCACCAGCTCTGTCTCAGAATATTCGCACATACTATCCAGAAGTAAATAAGGATGTCTTCCCTCCTCTAACTCTCTGGCAGCCAAATGGCTGATCTGGAATATCGGAATGCCTGAGATTCCATAGGATACCATCTGAATCTCTCCCCGATCTGATCCCAGGCACTTTCCAGAGTCCGAATACAAGGACACCTGTCCGTCTACACGGACACCAGACCAAATTTTGCAATATGTTCCCTCTAACACCAGGGAAGTCAGTGCCGGCACTGGTGGAACTAATGGAATCCCCAGACGATTCATCCATTCATATCCATCACCGGAAGTTCCATGTACCGGAGCCGCTGCACCACCTGGTGCCAGAATCAACTTTCTTGCCAAATACTTCCCCTGGGAAGTTACCACCTCATATCCC
Organism: uncultured Jutongia sp.; assembly: GCA_964409845.1. GTDB lineage: Bacteria > Bacillota > Clostridia > Lachnospirales > Lachnospiraceae > Butyribacter. The sequence goes on along the minus strand of CAYPEW010000018.1, from coordinate 52,123 downwards.
TGAATTTCTCCGTTTTTATTACAATGTGGTATCACATCACGCAAAGATTCTTCGGTGTGAACCATTACACCATTCTCGTTCAGCACTCTCTGCAAGATCTGCAGCACTGACATCGCTTGTGCTGACCTGGGATAAACATAACCGTTCTGTACCATGGGCAGCACCCCATGTTCTTGAAACCATGCCATAACCTGTCCCTCATCAAAGACAGAGACAACCTTCCAGGCAAAACCATTGGTACGGCTATGGTAATATTCTTCCTTTTGCTCCGTATTGGTAAAATTGCATCTTCCGTTTCCGGTTGCCAGCAGCTTTTTCCCAAGCCTACCAAGCTTTTCCACCAATAGTACCTTCGCCCCTGCCTCAGCAGCAGTAATTGCCGCCATCATACCGGATGCACCGCCACCCACCACCATCACTTGTATACTTTGCATGACAATCTCCATTTCTGGAACCCTTTCGCATTCTTTTTGACAGCACCTCTGAAAATCAAATACCCCGCCCCTTGGGGCGGACTTATTAAGAAGAATAATTTTCCAGAATGCCAAAAAGTGCATTCTCATCTTCTACTTCAATCCCCTGCTTCAATGCCGCCTGTTCCTCTGCTGACAAATTATTGGTCAAAATACCCGTGTATTCATATACCGTCTTCTTATCTCCATAATATACCACGACTTCTCCATCCACCGCAATAAGATAAAAGCGGAATTTAATCTTGGAGCTGTCATATACCTTGTGCACCACCAGCCGCTCCGTGGAAAAATTTGTCACACCAGCACTCTGCAAGCCATTCAAAAATTCTTCCACCGGAAGATTATTCATATATTTCTTGAAATACTCATCTGTCTGCTCTCTGTCATATCCCACCAATTCTTCTGGCAGAATCAAATACTCTGTTGTCGTCTGATCCTTGACCACATCATAATTTTCCAGCTGATATACTGTGTCAACCCCCAGTTTAACCTGGGTATTATCCACTGTCACTTCTTCTTTCTGCTCCTCAGACTGCTCCCACTGTTCCTCCACCTGCTTGGCAACCTGATATTCCATTTCTTCTGCCAGTTCTTGTCTATAGGATTTCTGCTGTTTGCTAAACTGCTTGATGGCAGAGTGATAGCATACATAATTAGCAACTACCACCAAAGTCAGCATGCCAAATATACTACAACAATATAGAAACACTTTATTCTTCATTTACCGCTTCCTCCTTCTTCTTCCTAGTTTTTACCAGAAGCGGTGAGTTTATACAAAGAGTTCCTTACTGCCATTTACCAGTTTGCAGAAAATGTTGTACCATATCTTCTGCGGCATCAATCACTGTCCTGTCATATCCCAACATCTGCAGCAGTTTAATGGCATTACGGGAATTGGTTCTACCTGTATGCAGTCGATAATCAAAGGAAACATCCTCCTCTGTAATCTGCTCCTCAAAATGATAATTGGCATATTCCTTCTCCAGTAAATAAGTTAATTCAATATCATGAGTGGCTGCAAAACACAGATTTCCCTGCTTTGCCAACACTTGCAGAATTTGACTGGAAGAAGCAATCCGTTCCACAGTATTCGTTCCCCGCAAAACCTCATCAATAAAACACAACACCGGAAGTGTGGAATTCTGACTGTAATCCAAGATTCGTTTCAGAGATTTAATTTCCACCATATAATAACTTTCCTGTTCTATAATATTATCCCTAAGAGCCATGGAAGAAGCAATATGGAACCTGCTGGAACGGTAACTCTGCGCCAATACGGTATGGATGGTCTGTGCCAAAACCGCATTAATGGCAACTGTCTTGAGAAAAGTGGATTTGCCGGATGCATTGGAGCCAGTCAGCAATACGCTTTTATTCGTATTCAGAGAATTAGTAACGCCCTCCGGTAACAGAGGATGTCTAATTTGCTCCGTCTCCAACAAAATTTCCTCATCATCCACAAATTCTGGCACACAATATTGATCCTGTTCCATACTGCGATAAGATGCCACCGACAGCATAGAATCCATATAGCCAATGATTTCATACATCCGAAACAGTTCTTTTTGATGTTTCTGGATCTCCATACGCATCATACATACCTTAATCAAATCCACATGAAATAACATACGAACATAATCCATCAGGGTATCCAGTATATCTCCCCCCATCCGTCTGCCGCCTGCAACCAGGCTACTGCCACGGCAAAATCTCCGGAAACACTTGGTCAGTTCCATTAATTCCTGCTGATATTTTTCCAGTCCCACAATACGGACAGATGCCACATTTTCACACTGTCCAACCATGCGGACAACAAAAGAAAAAAGTCGAATACAAGGATCTAGTTCTGCCTTGGCATGATAATAAGAGATGATATTACAAGCCAGCAGGATTGCCCCAAACAGAACCATAATTTCTGGCCAGATCAGGCACAGAAAAATAATTGACACCATGGCAAAGCACGCCAAAATATGCTGAAAGAGTTTCCCTCCCGGCAAATCATGAACCCCCTGCAAATGCTGATATACTGACATCTTCATTAATTTACCAATAGCCGCTAATGCTTTTTGTAAGCGCAGGGACTCCTCCGGTTTGTCCAGAAAACACTGTATCAGCCTTTCCCGTTCTTCCATTTCCTCCAGATCGGCAATGGGTTTCCTAAGCAGCGCATACAGATATTCCTCTCCAATGCTAGTTCGGGTATGATTCAAAACCGGATAAACCTGATCCATATTCAGATCATTCCAGGTAATATCATCAATATCTCTTTCTTCCCGATTTGCCTCATAATAGGCGGCAATTGCTTCCATCTGTTCCTGGTTGTAATCACGGTCTGCCGGTACTCCCCATGTTCTTTTTAAATATCGTTCCAAACGTCTCTGATCTCTTTTGTGGTCATAAATCATCTTTATCACAAGCAACGCTAATAGAACAATACAGACCAATATGATTTTTAGTGTCAGATCCATCACTCTCTCCATTCTTTCTAGTAAGTCTGCCCCAAGGGCGAGTTATTTTACTCTATAGGAATAGTTGTTACACGACTATTCCTATAGAGTAAAATAACCCTCCGGGCAGGATGCACACACAAATGCAGATATAATATGTCGCTGATGCGACGCATTTGCGGTGCTAGAGTTTCGCTTGCGAAACTCTTTGCTCGTATATAGGAAAATGCTCGTACTTAGTGGCTGTCAACCAAGAATTTGCAAAGCAAATTCTTGTAGCGTAAGCCGCTGGGCTTACGCTTTGTTCTCTATGCTCCACTGGTAGTTGCATAACAAACTTTGCCTTTGCGAGAATAATATAGCATACTCTCCTAAAAAAGTACAGGCGGTCTCTCTAAGAAGACCGCCCGATTCATTATATTTTTCCTTTATCTGCCGAAATACAATTTCGCAATATTTACATTACACGACCAATCTTAATTGGTTTCCGGTAATAGGCACTGGAAATCTTGATACCATCCCGATGGTTGCTGGCATGAATAATCTGTCCATTCCCAATGTACAATGCAACATGGCTTACAGATCCGCTTCCATAGAAGAACAGATCACCCACTCGCTCATTTCCCGGCGAAACGGTACGGGTAGCAGCTGCCTGTGCACCAGAAGTACGTGGCAGAGAATATCCAAAGTGCCGATATACTCCCATGGTAAATCCAGAACAATCAGTTCCATTGGTTAAACTGGTACCACCATATACATAACGATTTCCCAGGAACTGCATCGCATATGCTACGATAGAAGAAGCCCCGGAAGAAGATCCGGAAGATCCATCGGAACCGGATTGTTCCTGCTTAATGGTTACGGCACGGTTCAGATTATTAGTAAACTTTACAAAATCTTTGGAAATAAATGCCTTTTCATTATCAATGGAAATCAAAGACCAGTTATCCAGATCTGCATAGATAGAATTCATATTTAATCCCTTTAACTGGGATTTTTTCACATTCTTGGCAATATACTGATCCAGCCATTTCTGATTCAGGTTCTCTTTCGCTACCCGATATTCTTCATCTGCTGAAATCTGATCGTATACATTGGCATCAATAGACGGCAGGTAACGTACATTCAAGGTTTCCGTGGTTACAGTAATTCGGCGGGTAGCTACCTCTTTTGCCTTTGCCTCTGCCTTTTCATCCGTAATCAAATAGTCTGCTTTTACATATCCCCTTACCCCGCCAGACACAATCTTTGCCCATCCATTTTTGATGGAATATACATTACATCCGGAATTATTTGTCATTTTACCAACAATTTCCGCACTCTCACTTGGCTTCTTGCGAACATTTAAATAATTTTTGACCTGCACCACACCCAGACGATCATAGACCAGATTTAATTTGAATTCCGGTGCTTTCGTGGCAGCCGGTGCCTTTGTCTTATCCGCCTGCAAAGTAGTTGAACCTGCAGCTCCATTAGCAGCTGCCACATCTCCCGCTGCATTGCTATCTACTGCCCTGGCAGCCTCAGGCTGAACAGCAGTCGTACTCTCCACAGTTTGTGCTGTTTCCCCCTGCGAAACAGTTTCTACCGCTGTCGTATCTTCATTTACATTATTCTCTGCTTCTCCCGTCAATTCCGGCATTTTATTATCACAAAACTCATTAAATGCTACCACCACACCGGCAATGGGTTCTTCATTTAATGCTGCGCTATTCCCCTGACTGGAAGTAGCATGTCCCAAGGCAACTACCACTGCAGATGCCAACGCAAAACCTGCTAATGTCAAAACTTTTCCTTTGTCCATGTCCTTCTCCATTCCGCCATTTTACGGCATTCTCATTCGCAAACTTTTCAGTAGTATTATTCCCCATACAGCCCCGTTTTAATATCTTGCTTTTCATTCTTTACGTAATTATTACAAACTTATTACAGAAAGAATAGCACCTTTAGCGTAATTTGTCAAATAAAACCTTGTATTTTCTTGATTTTTCTAAATTTTGCCATCTGGAAAATCATTCTACTTGATTCGATTACAAAAATGCTCCTAAATTATTTTATGAAAAGATACCTGATTCCTCACGAAATGTAGAAATAGCTTTCTGTATCTGGTCATAAGGTATCATAGCACCATATCGAAATCTTCCAAAAACATCCGTTCCACCGCCAATATTCATACCAATAATCTGCATATCCTTGTCAAAAACGCCCCCGCCACTATTTCCATATGTAACATAGGCACTATGTTTCATAACCTTATTTTCACTATATTCATCGTCTGCCTCAAAATTTATCAGTTTGTCTGAAAGGATCTTTCCATAGGTAGCTGTAAAAAAATCACCTTCCTGTGTACCAACTGTAACAATACGATCCTTTCTTGCCGGTGCATCAGTGGATACAGAAGCTACACCCAGTTCTCGATCCGATTCAAAACGGATAATTGCCAAATCAGATTCCTCTGACTCATACTCGATATTCGCTTTGGGAAGGCGACTATAATATTCCTCCACAGAACCATGCCCTGTACCAGAGGTTTTCTTTCTATATTCTCGAAAGGTATCCATGGATGCTGTCAAAATCAGACATCCATCCTGTTTTGCCACCACATGATATGCGGTTATCGCATAATATGTTCTATTCTGCCGATCAAAGATGAACCCGCTGGCACCAGCACTATATCCCGTCGCTCCATCCTCCTCTGTGACCGTTATTACTCCAATATTAGCCGAGATTACCTTTTTCAAACCGTTCTGTAGTTCCTGATCCACTGTAGTTTTTGCCTTTTTTTCATAGATGCTTGGATAAATCAAAATAAAACCCACACATAAAATACAAATTATGATTGCCATAACAGCTGCAATAATTTTCTTCATCGTTTCCTCGCTTTTTATTCTATAGAAAAATGCTCATATATAACGGTATGCATTGTAAGCCGCAGGGTCTATGCTTGCGAAACTCTTTGTTCTAAAGTATACCATGACCTATAAACAATGTCTATTCATCTGCACTGTTTCCATAAGCTGGCATATCCTATTTATAGAAGGTATCATATCTAAAACCGAAACAAATCCATAGGTACGATATCTCTATCACTAACACCAGGAGGAATAAAGAATATGAATAGAAAATCTACACTACAGGGAATTGATGTAAGCCATTGGGCAGGCAGAATTGATTTTGAACAGGTAAAAGCAGATGGAATCCGTATCGTCTATATCAAGGCAACCCAGGGTACGGATTATGTTGATCCTGATTTTGAACGCAATTATAGAGATGCCGACAAAGCCGGACTGGCAATCGGTTTTTATCACTATGTTATGGCACGAAGCGAGAATGAGGCCCGGGCGGAAGCAAGATATTTTGCCTCCCATATCCGGGATAAAAAACAGCACGTCAAACCTGCCATGGATTTTGAGGTATTTGGTGATTTAACGACACCAGAAGTCCGGGTTATTTCCGAAGAATTCCTGACAACTCTGGAGGAAGAAACCAAACAGGTACCAGTGCTATACAGCGATGCCTCTAATGCTTCCACCCGCTTTGATGATGACCGTTTCCGTCGCTATCCGCTTTGGATTGCCGATTATGATGTGTTCCGCCCGGATATGGAAAATCCATGGCGGCACTGGAGTGGCTGGCAATACACTGATCGAGGCAGAGTGCGTGGCATCAGCGGTTATGTAGACAGAGATCATTTTAGAAAAGATATACTAATCGATCCAAGACTGTGTCAGTACTAAATTGGATCTTCTGAAGAAAAACCAAAATACTAGAAATAATAGACTTCACTCCTCCATTATGTTATACTCTTTGACAAAAGGGGGGGATTCTATGCCATCTGATGTTGAAGTTGCTAAAGTTGCGATTGATGATTTTAAAGAAATACAACGATACATGGTTTTAGCCAAAAAAGAAAATGCTACTGAAACGTATGCGGAATTGAAAAAAAAATATATATCTTTGAAAGCAATTTTGAATGTATGTGGTGTAAATCTCACAGACATTGATGAAATCAAAGAATAACAGTAACAGGGTGCAAAGTCTATCATGGCAGCACCCTGTTGTTCTAATATTACACGTACTTCCCGACATGCCAGCTTCGCTGGCATAAGCAATCAATGAAAAATGCGAAAGCATTTTTCCAGAGATGACTTAGTTTCATTTGCACATGGTCTTTTCATGCGCTAGTGAAACTTCATCTCTTACACACTTCCCGTCCCACATTTCTACCTGCCTCTGGCAACGACCTGCGATCTCCCAGTCATGGGTTACCAGCAGAATGGTCTTTCCCTGTTCGTGAAGTTTCAGGAAAATCTGCATAATCTCCTCACTGGTGGAATGATCCAGATTTCCCGTCGGCTCATCTGCCAAAAGCAGTTCCGGCTGATTGATCAAAGCCCTGGCAATGGCAGTACGCTGTTTCTGCCCACCTGACAATTCACTGGGCAGATGCGACTGCCGCTCGGACAATCCCAGCATCTCCACCAATTGATTGTAATATGCTTCATCCACCTTTCGCCCAGCAATTAACACTGGCATAATAATATTTTCCCGCACATTCAATTCCTCAATCAGTTTAAAATTCTGAAATACAAAGCCCACTTTTTTGCAGCGGTATTCTGCTTTCTGTTTTGCAGTAAACTGGCTAATATCGGTTTCCTGAAAAACAACTGTACCAGAACTGGGACTGTCCATCCCGCCAATCATATGCAGCAAAGTGGACTTCCCACTTCCACTGGTACCGGTAATTGCAACCAGTTCCCCAGCCTGCATCTCGAAATCCACGCCATTCAGGGCATATACTATCCCCTCTCCCATTCCATATGATTTAACCAACTCACAGGTTTTCACTAAAGCTTCCATTTTATCCCTCCTGTTCCTCTGTCCGAATCACTGTCCGCAGCCAGCCTGACTGCATACAAACCACTACTGACAGCAAAACCAGCATTAAAATCCCTGTTAAAGTCACAGCCATTACTAAATCAGAATTCAACATGTCAAAGTTTGGAAAATCATTCATCCAGGGATGCCTTGCATACAGTACATCACTGGTATCTGCATAATATGCCTCTGTCCGCATACGATTTGCATATTGAACTATCAACGAAAAAATCACTGCCGGTACAATGCTAAAACATATCCCTGCAACACCAATTATTAGGAATCTCCTGATATACAAGATCAGCATCTTTGCTTTTGTCATGCCCTGCAAGCTGAGGATTTTTTGTTCTTCCTCCATGTGATGAATCCGCATTGCAATGGAATTTCCAATACACAGTAAACCGATCAGAAGCAGCACCAACATCACAGAATAAAATATGGACATGATTTGGTTTTTCGTTTGATTCATCTTCTGCAATAAGCTGTATGTATCAATAGAATTCATATAGCCGGCATCCTGCATCACTGCCATCCAATCCTTTTCAAACTCTGGTGCATCATGAATATCCTGCAGTCTAACACCTACTCTGGTGTAATTTCTGTTCGGCAATCCCCACCCTTCAAACGCTTCCATTCCTGTCATAATATTTACCGTATATCCCCATCCCCCATCATCATAAAACATAGAATCATCTTCCGGATCAATGCAGATCACAGCTCCAATCCGTGCGGATATTTTTTGGAGGGAATCATAGCACCAATACTCACTTGTACTGCCATCTACAGAAACAGAATAAGTTGCCGGATCGGATCGATGTGACTCCGGCAGCAGTCCTAATAGCCATTCCTGGCTATTGTCTATTTCAGCTGGTCTGACAAAATCATACAATGGCAGTGCCTCACCCACTGTAAAATAAGACGCTAAGGATTCATCGGTCAGCACAACCAAAACCTCTTCTCCTGACCGAAGTTTGTCCGGATGGATTTCTCCCTCTATGACAGATTCCTGAAACCTCTCTGCCATATCACTCTGAATCCCTATGGTAGGCACCTGAAATACTTCCTGCCGTACAGTATCAACACCCATAATCTGATACATTTTTTGATTGGCCTTTTCTTTAATCTTTTCTTCCGTGCTGTTGCTCATCGCTTCATAATATACGCTCTGCAGCTGCAGCACATTGAACAGCATATCATCCCTGTCATAAATCAGGGCTGTTTGATGGTTAACCACCACACCCTGTATGGATTTTACCAGAGGATTATCCTCCAGACGCTGATACATTTCATCCGTCACACCACTATCATGCATATACTGCATGCACCCATTATAAACAGAGTCTGACTGACTCATATAATAATCCATTCCACCAATCTGTGCTTTCTGCAATGTATCCTTCATTTCTGAGGTATCAAATTTTGCCTTACCACGGAAAAAACAAAATCCAAACACCGACACCACCATAACAATGCCAACAATAATATAAAGAGACCAGTATTTCACTCTCCCTTCATGCCCCACATAACGGTTTAGTACTGAATATACATTTCCAGTCCGTTTTTTGCGTTTTCTTTTGTAAATAGCCGAAGACATTAATGTTAACGGTGTCATAGCGTGAATATCTACCGCCACCCTTACTACAGCCACACCAGCCACCACCACAGCCAGTACCGCTGACCAGATCCATGGATCTCTGGTTACTATTTTGATAAACGGTGCATAATAGGAATCCATCGCTAATGCAGAAGGAATGGTTATTTCCCAGAGTTTCTGTGCTCCATATAAAATAATCTGATATATCCCGATACCCGCTATCCATCCGACACCAATTCCGCCCACTAGGAGCAGGGCAAATTCCAGAAATACATATTTTACAATTTGTCTGCCGGTCATACCCAGTCCCAGCAGGATTCCATATACCTCTCTGCGTTCTTTCATTGACAGGATCACTGCATCATAGATGCCAACAACAGAAATAATTAGGAGCAAAACCATAAAAATCGGAATAAAAATCTTTGTGTAGGCATCCTCTTTCACTTTTCCGGTTTCCATACTTTCCTTGACCACATTTGCATTGGATCCATCTTCTAATTGGTTCCCGATAATGCAGACAGCAGTCCATTCCCGCCCGAAAGACCGATCTATTGCAATATGCATCCCTTCCACAGCAAGCTGACCTTGATCATCATACAAATAGGAATCCATTACCGTGCCTGAGTTTTCTTTGGCAGAAACATTGGCTAAAATGTGCTTCTTTTGACAAGTCATTCCCTGTTCCATTTCCTGGACAGATAAATAGGCAAAAGGAAAATTAATTTCCTGCACATTATTAAGCGAAAACATTTTCTCTGGATATCTTCTAATGGAATACACCGTTCCATAATCTTGTTTTTGCAACTCAATCATTCCCACCAGAGTATATTCTTTCTTCTCTGTCACACCATTTTCATTCTGCTGGAATAATGTGATAATCTGCCCTAATTTTTCTTCATAACCATTGCATTTTAATGCAATCTTGTCCATACAGATTTCTCCGGTTTTTTCCGGATACCTTCCCTCTGTTGGATGAACATAAAACATGTTTTCTGCTTCAGCACTCCCCAAAGCCCCTACCTCAATGGCATTACCACTCTCTGAAAAGTAAAACTCTCCAAAATCATAGACATATTCCAAATCTCCAAACTGTCCATCCTGTGTCACACGGCTCTCCAATTCCTCGCTTACATCACAAAAAGCAAAATCATAATTTCCATAATATTGCAGGGTTCGGTCAGCCTCCTGTAACTTTCTGGAACGAACCATCAACAGAGCCACCGCCACCACCGCCACACAAAATACCAGTGTCAGAAAGAGCAACACATAGGAACGTTTCATTCTCTTATAACCAATCCGAAACATAGAAATCAAAAGCATAGATAATCCCCCCATTTCCTGAAAGCACTCTGTCCTTACACCTTACTATTTTCCAATGATTTTTATATTCGCATAATTTGTACTAATAATCTGCCATAAAATATCCACTGACGGACTGTGTTCCAATCGGAGTTATTTTGGCATAATAAGTTTTATCCGCCGGCAATACAAAGGTTGCAGAATGTGGCTGTGTCCTGTTAAAGGTTGCTGTGGCAATTACATTGGAAAAATTAGAATCTGTACATATTTCCACTTTCACAGACTTATCATCAGAATCTGCCGTTGCTGTATATGTTACATCCATCTGATTCTGCACACACGAATTCTTAATTACCATCCTGGCCGGATCGTCCTCTGTCGCTCCCTGAAATTCTCCGCTGACCTGATTTGTATATCCTCCAGAAATCAGACTATAAACCGGTATGACATAGGAACCTCTGACGGTAACAGACTTGCCACTGCTATTGGATACAAACACCTTGTAGATACCGGTTCTGGATACACAAAATGTATGTGATAGGGAATGTTTTCCACTGACATAGGAAATTTTCCCATCTGGTTTCATAATGCCTGCTTTCACGGTTCTATCACCAGGTTCCAAATTTAATTCTATCCGGATTTTCCTGCCGACATTCACCTGGAATCCTGCCGTACAACGCATGGCATTATGATCCACCGTCCAGTTAAGAATATCACCAGTGAATTCCTTGCTATTTGTGTCCTCTTGCTTAATAATCTGCATTTCCGCATAATTCTTTACAAAATCTTCGTACCCTTTCAGCTTTTTTCCCACTCCTGATGGTATCTCCCTCTCCTCCACTGTATTTTCATATGCCTCAAAATAAGCCAGTCTCACACCTTCAGCTGTTGCATATGCCGTGGCTCCTCCTCCCAATAGAAATGCTATAATAATGGCTGTAATAACTATTCTACGTGGTCTATTTCTACGATTTTTCTTCATGTACATGATCCGCCATTCCAATCCCCTGTTTCCCTCCGTCCACATAGGCACATAGCCATTTAAGCGGTTCTGGTCATCACTTCCCATCTTCAACACCAAAAGAAAATATTGTCTTATCTGAAATTTCTCCTGGCAACAATAGGCATCACAACTTACCTCTGCCCACCTGACTGCCTCTCTCCATAAATAGTGAGATAATGGACTAAACCAGTAAATATTTCCCAAAAATCCAAATAACAATTTCCAAAACGTGTCCCCCTGCCTGTAATGAGTCAGTTCATGATATAAGATCATTTCCAGTTCTTCCCCAGAAAAATCTTGTACCGGCAGATAGATTTTGGGACGCCCTACACCAAATATAAAAGGAGATCTAACCCCATAGCCCTGATATAAAGAAATCGTCTTCCGCAGATTCATCTCTGTGGCTAATTTCTGCATCATCTGAACATATTCTGTGGGTGCTGGCATACTGCTTCTTTGAATTCTCCGCAAAGAAATCCATGTACGAAGTTGTGATAGCAGCATCCCAAACATCCCCATAATCCATAGGAAAAACAGCAGAAAAAATACCTGATCCATCTTTACATTCGAAACCGATAAAATATCATAACTATTCCTGTTTCGTTCAGAACACCAGTGAAACAGCAGGTAGACAAGAGGAAGCAAATATCCTGCCAAAACACCCTTTAACATCCACCATACATAGTGGACATTTCGTTTTCCCATGCTGGCATGAACTGCCATCAGCCAGACCAACGTCAACAGGCTTCCAGTAATGCTGGTAAGCAGCAATATCAACATAAACTCCCTAATCAAGCTCATCTATCATCCTCCTAATTTCCTCCCGTTCTTCACCACTCAGATCCTTTGCCTGCAAAAGCGCAGCCACCATCTGGGCAGAAGAACCTCCAAACCAGAAATTTTCTGTTTTTTTCAAGATTTCTTTCCGATATGCTTCTTCATCCCTAATTGCTTTATAATAAGTAAGCCCCTTTCGTTCCGACTCCACAAATTCCTTTTCCTGCAATGATTTCAACAAAGTATATACCGTGGTATCCTTGTAATCCAAAGCATATTTCTCCCGTAGCTCCTCTCTGATCTGTGCACAGGTAATGGGTTCCCCTGCATCCCAGATACATTTCATCGTAGTCAATTCACATTCTGATAATTCGGATCTCTTAATTTTCATAATTTACCTCGTTTCTGCATCAGCATTTATGCTGATGACTTTATTGCGCATAATACAATGTTTGTGCCGTTTTCTATCATTCTCTATTTTTATAGAGTATAGTTTATCCCGCTCTCCTTGTCAACCTCTATTTTTATAGAGGGAATAATTGGCAAAAAAATACCCAAAGAGTTTTTGATAATAAACTTCTTTGGGTATTTCCTTTATGTTTTTATAATACCTATCACTTATTTCTCTGCCAGATATTTCTCCACGCTGGCAAGTTTCACACAGAGCACAAAGATCTCTGCTGCCTCCTGCATCTCCTCTGGTGTCGGGAAGGTAGGCGCAATACGGATATTTGAGTCCTCCGGATCTTTTCCATATGGGAAGGTGGCACCAGCTCCTGTCATAACCACTCCCAGATCCTTACATTTTGCCACAATATTTTTGGCACAGCCTGGCAGGGAATCAAAGGAAATAAAATATCCTCCCCTTGGCTTAATCCAGCTACCGATCTCCAGTCCGCTCAGCTCTTTTTCCAAGGTATCCAGTACCGCCTCAAACTTCGGACGAAGGAGCTCCGCATGGAGTTTCATATGTTTCTGCAATCCGTCAATGTCCTTAAAGAACCGGGAATGTCTTAACTGATTAATTTTATCGTGTCCAATTGTCTGGACAGACATCTGTTTTTTGATATACTCTATATTGTCCAGTGAGGAAGCAATTGCAGAGATTCCAGAACCCGGGAAACTAATCTTGGAAGTAGAGGCAAAGATATATACCATATCCGGATTACCTGCCTTATCGCACTCTTCCAGAATATTCAGAATCTCATCCTGTATATCGTCATACAAGTGATGGATGCAATAAGCATTATCCCAATAAATCCGGAAATCCTCTGCTGCCGGTTTCAGATTAGCAAAACGTCTGACTACATCATCAGAATAAGAAATGCCGGTTGGATTGGAATACTTTGGAACACACCAAATTCCTTTTACAGTAGGATCATTATTTACATACTTCTCCACCAGATCCATATCTGGACCATCATCATACAATGGAATATTTACCATCTCAATACCAAAAAATTCTGTGATTTTAAAATGTCTGTCATATCCCGGAACCGGACACAAAAACTTGACCTGATCCAGCTTACTCCATGGAGTAGATCCCTTGACGCCATGGGTCATAGAACGGGCAATAGTATCATACATAATATTCAGACTAGAATTTCCACAGACAACCACATTATCTTTCTGTACCGACATCATGTCAGCCATCAATTTTCTACTCTCTCCGATTCCATCCAGGTCACCATAATTACGGGTATCATTACCCAGTACTGTTCTCATATCGGAATCACTATTAATCACATCCAGCATCGGCATAGAAAGTGCCAATTGGGAAAATCCTGGCTTTCCTCTTGCCATATTAAGATTTAAGCCCTTTGCTTCCTGGGTCTGATACTCTTTTTCCAATGCTGCCTTTACTGTGAGCAGTTCCTCTTTACTCATGTCTTTGTATGCTTTCATAACTAGTCCCTCCATCTATTTTATATTGTGTTTGCGTACTTCCCATACTGCAAACAGGATAAAAAACAATATTACCTGTTTCAGCGTAACAATCCACTATTTATTATAGCAAAAAATACGACATAATGCCATTGTTTTTTCTCATAATACCCTACATATGCCATGAAATGATTAAAACTATAGAAAAAGGGCATCCTAAACTATATGAAATCTTTACATTCACGACCAGTCATACGGTGTATTCTGATATACATAATAATTAATCCAATTGGAATACATGGCATTACAGGCACCCCGCCAACGCAATAACGGACGTTTCGATGGATCATCTTCCGGATAATATTGAAACGGCAAACCAATCGGCAGCCCTTTCGCCTGGTCTCTCTTATATTCTTCATCCAATGTCAGCCTGTCATATTCCAAATGTCCCAAAACAAAAATCTTTTTACCATCCCGAGACACCAGAAGAAGCTCTCCAACCTCGTCGGAATCGGCCAGAACCGTCAAGTCTTCACAGGCTTCAATCTCCTCATGACACACTCCGGTATAACGGGAATGGGGTGCATAAAAAACATCATCAAACCCCCGCAAAAGCGGCTCTCTCCGGTGATGCACCCGATGTTCGTAAATACCCACAATTTTCTCCGGTAAAAGATATTTATGTATTCCATAATGATAATATAAGCCTGCCTGTGCACCCCAACAAATATGCAGAGTGGAAGTAACATGAGTATTAGACCATTCCATAATCTGTTTTAATTCATCCCAATATTGTACTTCCTCGTAATCCATCTGTTCCACCGGCGCCCCAGTAATAATCAAGCCATCAAATTTGCGATGCTTGATATCATCAAATGTCTGATAGAACTCATTGAGATGACTTGCCTTGGTATTGGTACCAATATAGGTCGCTGTAGTCAAAAAGGTAATTTCTATCTGTAAAGGTGTATTGGACAAACTACGCAATAACTGTACTTCCGTCTCCTCCTTTAAGGGCATCAGGTTTAGGACAGCAATATAAAGCGGACGAATATCCTGGGACACTGCCCTGGTTTCATCCATCATAAAAATATTTTCCTGTTCCATTATTTTTTTTGCCGGTAAATTGTTCTGCACCTTAATTGGCATATCAAACGCCCCCTTCTATGAATTCATTCCACTTTAGAGTTTTTTACACACCGGAAATACTATATTTTTCCATAAATTCTTCCTCTGTCAGAATTGGTATCTCCAATTCTTTTGCCTTGCGGTTTTTCGAAGAATTGCTGGCAGCATCATTATTAATCAGATAATCTGTCTTGGCAGACACACTGCCTGTTACCTTTCCTCCTCTAGACTCAATCAAAGCTTTCACTTCGTTCCGATTGGAAAAATGTTCCACTGCGCCTGTAATGACAAAGGTAAGTCCCTCCATATCCTGAGGGATATCTCCGGATTCTTTTTCTTCAATCCTTACTTCCTCTAATAAATGTGACACTATCTCCTGCATCTTCGGATTCTGAAAAAATTCCACAAAGGTTTCTGCAATCACTGGTCCCACACCCTCAATTTCTGTCAGTCCCTCTGCGTCTGCCTGACGAATCCGGTCAAAATCCTGTCCATATGCCTGACAGATCAAGCGGGCATTGGATAATCCCACATTAGGAATTCCCAGACTGTATACAAAACGGACTACATCCGTCTGTCTGGCACGCTCTGCCGCCTCAACCAATTTCTGATAAGATTTTTCTCCAAAGCCATCCATCTGGGTAATCTGCTCCCGATATCGCTCCAGACGAAAGAGATCTGCCAACTCATGAATCATACCATGATTGATAAACTTCTCAATTGTGGCTTCTGACATGCCATCCAGGTTCATGGCATCTCTGCTGACAAAGTGAGAAAATGTCTTTATTTTTTTTGCCAGACAGTCCGGGTTTTCACAAAACAATACCTTCACACCATTGTCTTCATGAATCGCTGTGTTTTCTCCACATACCGGACACTTTGACGGAATATCCAAGTGACCAGACCGGGTAAGATTTTCTGCAATCTGTGGAATAATCATATTCGCTTTATAAACCTGGATCCGATCTCCAATTCCCAGTTCTAACTGTTCTACAATACTAATATTATGGACACTGGCACGGCTTACTGTTGTTCCTTCCAGTTCCACCGGCTCAAAGATTGCCACTGGATTAATTAATCCGGTTCGTGATGCACTCCACTCGATCTCCTGCAAACTGGTTTCTGCCGTTTCATCCTCCCATTTAAACGCCAGGGCATTCCGCGGGGATTTGGCTGTATGTCCCAGGCTCTCCCCATAAGCAATATCATCCATTAACAATACCAGACCATCTGAGGGATAATCATTACTCTCGATCTTCTCTGCAAACCACGCAACACGCTCTGCCACGGTTTCCGCTGTTACCCGATAATATTCCACCACATCAAAGCCCTGTTCCTGCAGAAATTGCATTTTCTTTTCCTGTGAATTCTCAAAATCCACCCCTTCAGCGGATACCAGGGAAAACGCCAGAAAATTAACCTTTCTGGCAGCGGTTATTTCATTATTGAGCTGCCTGACCGTGCCACTACAAAGATTTCTGGGATTCTTATACTGTTCTTCTGGATCCAAAGACTGATTGATTCTATTAAATTCCGAATAGGAAATCACTGCCTCTCCACGTAAAACCAATTCTCCCTGAAAAGGAATCGACAAAGGTACATTTTGAAATACTTTAGCATTATTGGTAATGACTTCTCCCACCCGTCCATTGCCACGGGTTACCGCCTTATGCAGACTTCCCGCCACATAAGTCAGAACAATAGTCAATCCGTCCATCTTCCAGGACAATAACCCCTCCTGAGAATGAGAACCCAGCCAGCTACTCAGCTGTTCTACATCTTTGGTCTTATCTAACGAGAGCATCGGAGAAGGATGGGCCTCTTTCGGCAATTCACTAAGAACTTCATAGCCAACCCGATCCGTGGGACTTCCTGCCAATACAATACCAGTCTCTTTTTCCAATGTCTGCAATTCATCATACAGCTTATCGTATTCAAAATTGCTCATAATTTCATCCTGACCCTGATAATAAACCGCCGCTGCCTGATTTAGTATAGTGGTCAGCTCTTTCATACGTGCTGTTTTATTTCTTGCTTCCTCTTTCCTCATACATTCCCAACTCCTTTTTTAAGTTACGGACTTCTGACACCGTCAATTCTCGATACCTTCCTTTTTTTAATCCCTTCAAGGTAATATTCATAACCCGGTCCCTGCGCAGATATACCACCCGATATCCAAAATAATCGCACATACGCCGAATCTGCCGATTTAATCCCTGGGTCAGAATCATATGAAAACTGTCCTCTGTTTCCCGCCATACTTTGCAAGGTCTGGTAACCGTATCCAGTATCGGAACTCCCTTCGCCATTTTATGCAATACCTCATCCGATATTTTGTGATCCACTCTCACAAAATATTCTTTCTCATGCTGATATCTTCCCCGCAAAATTTTTTCCATAACAGCACCCTGATTGGTCAGCAAAAGTAAGCCCTCCGATGCCTGATCCAAACGTCCCACCGGATAGATTCTTTTGGGATATTGAATATATTCTACCACATTACAAATTTTCTCACCATTTTCTTCTTCTGCCGTGGTGCAAACAATCCCTTTCGGTTTATAAAACGCCAAATAGATTTCTTCCTCCTCTGGCATAAGCGGCTGACCATCCAGTGTAACTAACTGGCCTGGCTGAATCTTCTGCCCTACTTCTGCCGGCAAACCATCCACACAAACCCGTCCTGGCTCTGCCAAAATCCGGTCCGCTTCCCGCCTGGAACAAACCCCAGCCTCACTTAGAAATTTATTCAACCGGATAGCAGTACCCTTATCCTCGTTTTCCATTTTGCAATCTCCTGTCTCCATTCCGCTAATACAAAATAAGTACCATCTGACCTGTCTAAATTTCTGATACCACAGTTTACCAATTCTCAGCGAAAACCACACCCTGTTTTGGAACTGCATTTCAAGAAATTTATCCTGTGCCATATGGTACTTAATATAAAGGTCAATGTATAATAAACTACATTTTTGCTATTGTGCCTGTGTTGCCGGACTTGCTGCTCCTGCCGCCGGATTTGCTGTTCCTGCCGCCGGATTTGCCGCTCCTGCTGCTGGGTTTGCTGTTCCCGCCGCCGGATTTGCCGCTCCTGCTGCTGGGTTTGCTGTTCCCGCCACCGGATTTGCTGCTCCTGCTGCACTACCAGCTTCTTGATCAATATTTTCCGTTCCTTCTTCTTCCTCCTCGCCAGAATTTTCTAACATTTCATAAAATTCCTTGACCTGTTGATCAGAAGTAATCAGAGAATCCAATTTATCATCGACCTGATCTCGGAGCTTAATTACATCTGCACTCTGATCCAGTTCTTCCAGCTTATCCTGCTCTTTAGAACTCAAAGTTCCCGTATAAACAACAAATTTACCACCTTTTACTGCCTTGACATACAAACCTGTCAAAGATGGAATATTGGCATCAATACCGAAATACTTATCTTCATGATATACATAAACACGGTAACTGGCTTTTTCGCTTCCGTCTAAAATTGTGCATTGTATATTGTTATATGCTTCTATATATTCTGCCTCTGCAACTAATTTCTTCTCATCAACATGGCTCACATCGCTCACATAATCTCCCAATGCATCCATATTCACCTGCAATTTCGTTGCAAAATATCCTTCTATTAATTCTTGAATTTCCTGTTCAATCTCTTTTTTCGATTTGCCTTCCAATGCCTGGTCTGCCGCAGAATCTTTATCCCCCTTGGAAGAAAAGGCGAAACTGATTTCTGTAGCCAACAAAGAAAAAGTACCTAAACCAATCAGCATAATTGCCAATGTAAAAATCCAGATTAATTTCTTATACCGCAATGGCATGACCAATCCCCTCCTTTTCATGCTATGCCAAAACGCACCTGGGGAGATTCGAACTCCCGCTCCCGGCTCCGGAGGCCGGTGCTCTATCCCCTGAGCTACAGGTGCGTACACCGCCTGGACACCCCAGACGACACTTTAATGATTATACATGGAATCCTATCGTTTGTAAAGATCCATTTTTAGGATTTTCAAAATTTAGAACAGAGCTCTAAGGTTTTTAATTCACTGGAATAATGATATACATGATCGGATAAAATCTCGTCTGGCTGCACACAGTTTTCATTCACTTCCCGAACCATATTCTGCAAACCACTTCCAAAATTATGACCCCCATCCGGCAATACCAAAACCTCATGAATACTGCTTGGCAAAATATAATAATCTCCAGCACATTGTTCTTCTAACTGAGCTAAACATCCAGGATACAACAAAACGGCTGCTCCATTGATCCCCTTTTGATTGCTAACTACCAAGGTATCTTGAAATCCCTGTCCCTGCAGCACTTCCTCCGGATACTCCTCTGCCAGTTCCGGATGTTCTTCTTCCAGATTAGAAAGCATCTGAGCCATAGAATGAATCTGCAGAGGAAACATCCGCATTGTATTTTCCTGTGCCAATTGAAATAACTGTTTGGTACTTATATTCCACTCCTGCAGCAAGGCATCCCGAACCATAACGGATCCAATTCCATCTTCTTCCTCTATCATCAACACATGAAAAGTAATAACCATGTCCAGAAAGGGAATAGATGGCACATTTTCCAGCCGCATACGGTTTTTTTCTCCAGAGGAAAGACGATAAACAATTTTGTCACGACAAGCATCCCATGATAAATCAATCTGATAGTTTCCCATTATCTGTTTGGTTTTTTCATATTTTTCCAAAACATCCGTTATGATTGCCTCCATCGACATCCCATGTAAATACTTCTCATAATATATCTGTAGATAAAAATTAGGTGAAACATTGACATGCTCTGACATAATTACCAAACTATCCAACTGTAAGTCATTATTCTTAACCACCTTTTGGATACTGATGCGGTATCCCTCCGGTATTTGTTCTGCCAACTGTTCCTCTAAACAATTTTGAAATATGCTATATGTCATTAGATCCCCCATATCACTCCCCATTTCTGCGCTGTTTTGTCGAAACACTCTGATGCCATCAACGCATTAGCACCAGACTGAATAATGATATATCACTGACGATAGAAAGACCCTGACGATGCCCTGTACAACGAATACGAAATACCCGACACATTCGACTGTTTCATTGTTCCTCTACAACATCAGAGTCTTTCCATAAATTGGCAGCTGCCGTCAGCATATAAAAATCTCCTACCTTCCTGATAAGTCATAGCTCTTCTCCTGTCAATTCACCCTATTGTATTATCATGGAAGCTCTTTTCATACTAGAAACCTATGGAATAAATTGTTGGCCCAGATTGGAACCAGATTTGATAACAGATTGTGGGAACCCCCTTCTGGGGGGCATTTTATCTGTAAAATAGAACCCCTTAGATTTAGGAAATTTTCTATTGCCTATATTAACAAACTTTCCCCTGCCCTACAATGCATATATCTTCCAAAAAAAAGCAAAAAATTTCACAAATCCTACAAAAGAAAAATTAGAACAGCCCTGTAATTACATTTTTTTGTGCACATTGTCAAAAAAGCCATGATAAATCCTACAAAATGCACAAGACTAGAATTATTAAAGAAAAACAGAGATATCTAAAACTTTACTACTGTTTCAGATATCTCTGTATAATTTGCTATCAAGTTTTTATTTTCCACTGAGGAATTCATGAATTCCCTTGGCTGCTGCTTTACCGGCACCCATGGCCAGAATTACCGTTGCAGCACCAGTTACTGCGTCACCACCAGCATATACGGCTGCCTTAGAGGTCTGACCGTTTTCTTCCTCTGCGACAATACATTTTCTACGGTTCGTCTCCAATCCCTTTGTAGTCGATGAAATCAATGGATTCGGGCTGGTTCCCAATGACATTATCACGGTATCCAGATCCAGTGTAAACTCAGAACCTGGAACTTCTACTGGTCTGCGTCTGCCAGATTCATCCGGCTCACCCAATTCCATACGAATACATTCCATACCAGTCACATTTCCCTCATCATCCGTAAAGATCTGAGTTGGATTGGTCAGGAGATCAAAGACTATCCCTTCTTCTTTGGCATGGTGAACTTCCTCCACACGGGCTGGCAGTTCTTCTTCGCTGCGGCGGTACACAATATGCACTTCCGCCCCCAGACGCAAAGCGGTTCTGGCAGCATCCATTGCTACATTTCCTCCACCGACAACAGCTACTTTCTTACCAGCAATAATCGGGGTATCATACTGATCGTCAAAGGCTTTCATCAGGTTACTTCTAGTCAGATACTCATTGGCAGAAAAGACTCCATTGGCATTCTCACCCGGTATTCCCATAAACCTTGGGAGTCCGGCTCCGGATCCAACAAAGACTGCATCAAAGCCTTCTTCCTCTAACAATTCATCAATGGTGGTAGCTTTACCGATTACCACATTGGTCTCAATCTTAACACCCAAAGATTTTACATTTTCGATTTCCTGATCCACTACCTTTGTCTTTGGCAGACGGAATTCCGGAATACCATAAGACAATACACCACCCGCTTTATGCAGAGCTTCAAAAATAGTAACATCATAGCCCAGTTTTGCCAGATCTCCGGCACAGGTCAATCCAGCAGGACCAGAACCAATCACTGCAACCTTTTTGCTGATTTTAGTTTCTGCGGCAGCAGGACGAATGCCTTCCTCTCTGGCAGTATCTGCCACAAAGCGCTCCAATTTACCAATGGATACCGCATCTCCCTTGATCCCACGAATACATTTTGCCTCACACTGGCTTTCCTGCGGACAGACACGTCCACACACTGCAGGCAGTGCAGAATACTTACTAATGACCTGATAAGACTCTGCTACATTACCCTCTGCCACCTGGCTGATAAATCCTGGAATATCAATGTTTACCGGACAGCCCTTGACACACTGAGGATTCTTGCACTGTAAACAGCGGGAAGCTTCTGCCATTGCCTCCTCTTTGTTATATCCCAGACATACCTCTTCAAAATTCTTTGCTCGTACTTTTGGATCCTGCTCACGGACAGGAACTCTTTTCATTACATCTACTTCCATGATTCTCCTCTTTTCTATCATAATTTATGATCTAATTTCTCTGCTCGCTGTTTTAGTCACATTTACCACATCCACCATGGTGGGTATCGCCCTCTGTCCTGCGAAGCATAGCGCGACCTTCCTCTGTCTTATACATTGCCTGGCGTTTCATTGCCTGATCAAAATCCACCAGATGTCCATCAAATTCCGGCCCATCTACACAGGCAAATTTAATCTCATCCCCTACCTGCAGACGACAGGCACCACACATTCCGGTACCATCTACCATGATAGGATTCATACTGACAATCGTTGGAATATTCATTTCTTTGGTTAACAGACAGACAAATTTCATCATAATCATTGGTCCAATGGCAACCACACGGGTATATTCCTTCCCCTGGGCATACAGATCTTTGATCTTGTCACATCCATTTCCCTTAAATTCATAGGATCCATCATCCGTAGCAATATAAAGATTTGCCGCAACCTGGCGCATCTCCTCCTCCAGAATCAAGATATCTTTTGTTCTGGCACCAATGATTACATCCACATCTACTCCATGTTCTTTCATCCATTTCACCTGTGGATAAACCGGTGCTGTACCCACACCACCACAAACAAATAAAATCTTTTCTTTTTTCAAATCCTCGATTGGCATTTCAATCAATTCTGAGGCACAACCTAACGGTCCCACAAAATCCTGAAAAGACTGACCCACTTCATATTCTGCCATCTCCTGTGTAGATGCCCCCACTGTCTGGAATACAATTGTTACAGATCCCTTATCTCTGTCATAATCACAGACGGTAAGAGGAATCCTCTCCCCTTCTTCATGCATCTTGACAATGACAAACTGTCCAGGCTGACAATGCTTTGCCACTCTCGGTGCCTCAATATCCATTAGCCAGATATTATTTGCTAAATACTCTTTTTTCAAAATTTTGTACATAATGCGCCTCCATTAATATTCACTACTGTATCGTAACCGGAATGATTCCGAAATTACTTCACCGTATATCGTATCCTTACAACCCCTTGTTGTAAACTACCCTGCGAGTATTTTCCTGTCTCATGAAAATACGGAAAAATCCTCACATGTTGATAAAAAACTGTTGGAATATCGTCTATCCCTGCTGACATTTTCCCCAAACCATTTCGGTGGTTGAAATGTCTGGGTTTCCGCTTCCGTTTCAAATTCCACTTCAACAAATACCAGTCCATCCAGTCTGCCATGAAAGATATCTAACTCTCCGATATGACCATCTGGCAAAGGAATCTTATAACGGGTCTTGGAAATCAGATAACCATCCACCTTGTCCCTTAATTGCAAATAAGCCTGCTCCGTTAGCGGCAGTTCCACTTCCTGGTTAATCTGCACTGCCAGATCTGACGGTTGCACTCCTGCTTTGGATTTATAGGTCAAAATAAAGCTGTCATTGCTTTTCCGTATCCGTACTACCGGATCCGTACAGAGATACCCCTGCTCTATCTCCAGCTTCTCACAAGCAGATACATCCGGTAATTCCCTGATTCGGTATTTTTGCTCAATTTCCATAGAAGAATCCTTCTTTAATTATTTTTTTCGTTTTTGCTCTTGCGTAAACGAATCCCTATCATAATAGCACAAAAGGCTAAAGCCACGCTAACAATAAATTTTACCAAATACCATAAAAATGCCCCACCAAAAGTAAAATCTGCAATTCCTTTTGCCAATAAAGCTCCCATCATCATATCCATCTCCATCCTTTCTCACTCTTATCGCCGGTTTACCAGTTCTTTTGTCACATCATTCCAATCCAGATCACATTCCGCCATCAGAACCATCATGTGATACAGAAAATCAGCAATCTCATACTTTAACTCCTCGGCATTAGGATTTTTTGCAGCAATGACAATTTCTGTTGCCTCCTCACCACATTTTTTCAAAATCTTGTCTAATCCCTTGTCAAACAGATAATTGGTATAAGATCCCTCTTTCGGATGTGCCTTCCGCTCTGTAATGATATCATAATCCTCCATCAATACATTAAGTGGATTGGTCTCAACATAATCTTTTTTCGCCAATTCCTGAAAGAAACAACTGCGGTTACCAGTGTGGCATGCAGCCCCTACCTGACGAACCTTTGCTAAGATTGTATCATTATCGCAGTCTAACATCAAGGTTTTTACGTACTGAAAATGTCCGGAAGTTTCTCCCTTTAACCACAACTGCTGTCTGCTACGGCTGTAATAAGTCATTCGCCCGGTGCATAATGTCTGCTGATACGATTCCTCATTCATGTATGCCATCATTAATACTTCACTGGTTCGGTAATCCTGCACAATAACCGGAATCAATCCCTGCTCCGTCAGCTTAAAGTCCGCAAAATCAATCTGGCTGTCAAAAAGCGCCACTGGGATTCCCCGCTCATGCAGAGCACGTTTTGCCTTATAAATATCTTTTTCTTCAAAATAATTTGTCGAAACAGCAGTCACATTTCTATAAGATAAAATATCACCTAGATCATTACGAACCAGACCGTCTCTGACAATGACCTGCATACTGGTATCCTCTATGGTTTTTTCAAAGCTTGCTGTGGTATCAATATGTTTCAAAACCACACTGCCAATTCCTTTTTCATAAAAGGCATCCAGCTGCTCCGCAGACTGGAAATCTACTTTCATATCTACTTCAATAGCCAGTTTGTCCTTTGGAAAACGTCCTGTTATCTCCCTGATCACTTCCTCCTCTGGCAGTAACGCCTTGCGAATTACCAGTCTGGAAGCTCCTGTATACAATGCCTTTTTGGCATCTTCAAAACGCTCAATGTACACACCGATCAAAAAAGGGATATCTATTTCTTTCTCAATCTGTCTGGCAGTATTTAAAAATTCTTCCCTGGATTCCTCATCTCCGGTGTAGTTATAGAGAAACAGGGCGTCTGCCCCTTCACAGGAATACCGCTCTGCCAATTGCATAATGTTAGCAGGGTATTCATTTTCCGCATTAATAAACGGAATAATCTTTTTCTGATTCATACAATCCTCCTTCAACTCTTATAAACTCCCCTTGGTAGATAAGACATCCTGAATTCGGGGATCATAGGTAGTAGCTTGATCCAAAGCCTTGGCAAATGCCTTAAAAGCAGCCTCAATAATATGATGGTTATTATCCCCATCCAATTGTTTTACATGTAAATTCATACCAGCACTGTAACTGATGGCATAGAAAAACTCTCGCACCATCTCCGTATCAAAAGCTCCAACCCGCGGTACAGTCAAATTCAGGTCATAGCGCAGATAAGGTCTGCCCGACAGATCCAGGGCACATAATACCAGAGATTCATCCATAGGCAGGATACAATTGCCAAAACGGCAGATCCCTTTTTTGTCTCCCACTGCAGCCCGTATCGCCTCACCCAATACAATACCTGTATCTTCAATGGTATGATGACAGTCTACTTCCAGATCTCCTTTGACAGAAACCTCCAAATCAAACATACCATGTCTGGCAAAACTGTACAGCATATGATCCAGAAAACCAATTCCGGTATCAATCTGCGCTTCTCCGCTGCCGTCAATATTCAGCTTGATCGCAATATCTGTCTCCCCTGTCATGCGGGACACCTCCGCATGGCGGTCATCATATCTGACTTGCTGCTTCTCCATACACTACCTCCCTTTCTGCTCATTTACCGACATCCATACACTATCAACTCTCGATAGGAAGAACGTTACAGCATTTATGCTGTTGCGTTCTTCCCAGAGTTAACTTAGTTTCACTTTATCTGGCTTTGCCAGGTATTAGTGAAACTTTAACTCTTAAAACGCACCGCAATGGAATTGGCATGTGCCGTCAATTTCTCTGCTTTCGCAAAATCCTCAATGTCCTGATGAACCAGCTCCAAAGCCTCTCTGGAATAAGAAATAATGCTGGACTTCTTAATAAAATCATCCACGGAAAGCGGAGAGAAGAATTTTGCTGTACCGTTAGTTGGCAGAACATGATTCGGACCTGCAAAGTAATCACCTAACGGCTCACTGCTGTATTCTCCCAGGAAAATCGCTCCTGCATTACGGATTCGAGTCATGACATCAAAAGGATTGCTTGTCACAATCTCCAAATGCTCTGATGCAATGGCATTGGCAGTGTCAATAGCTTCCTGCATATTTTCAGCCACCAGAATATATCCATAGGCATCCAGGGATTTCTGGATAATCTCTCCTCTGGACAATTCTTTCACAAACTGATCCACCTCTGCAGAAACCTTTTCAGCTAATTTCTCACTGGTGGTAATCAGAATCGCTGACGCCATTTCATCATGCTCTGCCTGGGACAACAGATCCGCTGCCACATATCGCGGATTGGCGGTCTCATCTGCCAGCACCAGAATCTCACTTGGTCCGGCAATGGAATCAATGCTGACATGACCATAGACTGCTTTTTTCGCCAGTGCCACAAAAATATTTCCCGGTCCAACGATCTTATCTACCTTTTGAATACTCTCCGTACCATAGGCAAGTGCTCCAATTGCCTGGGCACCACCCACTTTATAGATCTCATCCACTCCGGCTTCTTTGGCTGCCACCAATGTAATTGGATACACCTTGCCATCTTTTCCCGGAGGCGTGGTCATAATAATCCGGTCTACCCCGGCTACCTTTGCCGGCACAATATTCATCAGCACGGAAGAAGGATAGACTGCCTTACCACCTGGCACATAGACGCCTACACGCTCCAATGCTGTAACTTTCTGCCCCAGCAGTGTTCCGTCCGGCTTACTGTCAAACCAGCTGTAACGCACCTGTTTCTGATGGTACTCCTGTATATTCTTTAAGGATTTGCGGATAATTTCAATCAAGTGTGGATCTACCAGGGAATAGGCTTCGTCAATTTCTTCCTGCGTCACCTGGAAGGTATCTGTCGTAATCTGAACCCCGTCAAACTTTGCAGTATAATCAAATAATGCCTGATCTTTTTTTTGCTTTACTTCCTCTAAAATTTCATTCACAGTAACCTCGTATTTCCCGTACTGGTTCGGACTTCTCTGCAATAAATTTTCCAGAATATTTTCCCGTTCCTGCTCTGTCAATTTCACAATTCTCATGCGGGTAATACCTCCTTTAAATCATGAATCAATGTATTGATCCTTTCATGCTGCATCTTCATGCTTACCTCATTAACCACCACTCTGGCTGACAACGGGCAGATCTCCTCTAAAACCTCCAGACCATTTTCTTTTAAAGTTGATCCCGTTTCCACGATATCTACAATGACCTCAGATAAGCCCACAATTGGTGCCAGTTCCACCGATCCATTTAACTTGATAATTTCTACGGTCTGATGCTTTACATTATAGAAATAATCCTTGGCAATCCGAGGATACTTACTGGCCACCCGGATCAGGGAACCATCATTTAACTGCTTTCTGGCAGACTCCGGTCCCGCCACACACATACGGCACTTACCAGTATTCAGATCCAATACTTCATAGAGTTTCCTGCCTTCTTCTAAAATCGTATCTTTTCCTACCACACCGATATCCGCTGCCCCCAGTTCCACATAAGTAGGTACATCCGATGCCTTAGACAGGAAAAATTTAAATCCCAGTTCTTCATTGACAAAAATCAACTTCCTGGTTTTCTCATCTTTCATTTCTTCACAAGTAATACCAATCTGTTCCATCAGGCTCAGGGTTTTTTTCGCCAGTCTTCCTTTTGCCAAAGCAAATGTTAAATACTTCATAATTATTCCTCCGTTATGTATAGAACCCGTTCATTGCCATTGCGTTTCGCATATTCCTCATATTCTTCCAATGGCACTTTCGAAGATTTCCGCAGCATCTGAACCACCTTGCCCTCTGCTCTCAACTCCGCTGCCTGCTTCAAAGCCTGCTCTCTCGCCTCCTTCGGATACAAAAGCAAAACTCCGGCTGAAGGCGCCTCCTGCAATCGTTTCTGCCGCTCCAAAGCAATCATCAACTGGTCTAACACAATAGCAAGACCAATGGCAGGAACATCCATGCCAAACTGCCCTACCAAACTGTCATATCGTCCACCAGTGGCAACCGCCTCTCCATTTCCATAAGTATAAGCTCTGAAAATAACACCAGTATAATAACTGTAATGGCTGAGCATGCTCATGTCAATGGTCACATAGTCCATAAATCCATACAAATTCAAAATAGTCTCTAATTTCTGTAAACGTTCCAAAGCCTGCATGACACGGGTACTCTGTGTCCGCTCTTTTATATATTCTACACACGTAGATAACTCTCCCTGAATATCTGGTAATTTCAGAAAAATTTCCCGCAATCCCTGGGATACTGTCAACTGATCCAACAGATCTTCCACTCCAAAGAAGTTCTTGGTTTCAATCAAATCCCGCAATTTCTCTGTTTCCTCCTGGTCAAATCCAGCTTCTTCTACCAGACCCCGGAAGAGATCAGCATGTCCTACTTCCAACTGAAACTCCTGTAATCCACTTTGCAGGAGACACTCAATGGTCAATGCCACCATCTCCGCATCCGCATCGGAACTGTCATCGTGAAACAGCTCTGCACCAATCTGGGTTACCTCCTGTAATTTTCCTTTGTACTGTTTGGTATTGACAAAGGTCTGTGCCGTATAACAGAACCGGATCTGCATCTGCTCCTCACGGCAGTATTTTGCCACACAGCGGGCAATAGATGGAGTCATATCCGGACGCAGTACCAGGGTATTGTTGCCACGGTCAAAAAACTTAAACATCTCATTGGATGAAGCCGTTCCCCGCTCCTGGTTAAAGATATCAAAATACTCAAAAGTAGGCGTCTGGATATCCTGAAATCCATAGGAATGCATGATCTTCTGCAAATCCTCCTGCACTGCCAATTTCTGTGCACAGGACGTTCCATAGATGTCACGGACACCACCTGGTGTATGTAATAATTCATTAATCATGTTTAACCTCATTCCTGCATCAGTATGCTACTGATGACTTCGTAGCGCATCATACAATGTTTATGCACGGTAACCTTATGTTGTCCATTACAATGCGCAGTCACAATTTTTGCAACACTTAGTAGATAGCTGTCGGACTTTCCTCTTTTGCATCATATCCATGTTTCCGCAAAGCATCCAGAATTTCCTGTTTATGCTCATGACCAAAGGCCTCTAAAGTAATCTTTAATTCCACCGCAGCATTTCGATTAATGCTGACAAACTGGTTATGTTCCAGACGAATAACATTTCCATTATGTCCGGCAATGATATTTGCCACATTGACCAGCTCACCCGGACGATCCGGCAGTAACACAGACACGCTGAATACCCTGCCTCTGGCAATCAGACCATGCTGCACTACAGAAGAAGTCGTAATGATATCCATATTGCCGCCACTCAAGATAGAAACCACCTTTTTCCCTTGGCAATCCAGATGTTTCAAAGCAGCAACTGTCAATAAACCGGAGTTCTCTACTAACATTTTATGATTTTCCAATACATCCAGAAAATTTACGATCAGTTCTTGATCCTCTACTTCAATAATATCATCAATATTTTTCTGAATATATGGGAAAACCACATCACCCGGCGTTTTTACAGCAGTACCGTCTGCAATGGTCTCCACATTCGGCAAAGTCACTACATGCCCCTCTTTCAGAGACGCTTTCATACAGCTGGCTCCTGCCGGTTCCACACCAATCACTGTAATATGTGGATTGAGGAACTTTGCCAGAGTAGATACTCCTGCAGCCAGTCCACCGCCTCCTACAGGCACCAGAATAATATCCACGGTAGGCAATTCTTTGACAATCTCCATAGCAATACTTCCCTGACCCATGGCCACAGTTTCATCATTAAAAGGATGCACAAATGTAGCTTCCTTTTCCTCCGCCAATTTCAAGGCATACTGATATGCCTCATCATAAACAGAACCATGCAATACCACCTCTGCCCCATAACCTTTCGTGCGGTTCACTTTAATCAAAGGAGTGGTGGTAGGCATTACAATAGTAGCTGGCACGTGGAACAATTTGGCAGCATAAGCAACTCCCTGAGCATGGTTACCGGCAGATGCCGTAATCAGTCCTTTTTCTCTTTCTTCCTGAGACATGGTGCTGATCTTATAGTAAGCCCCACGAACCTTGTAGGCACCGGTATACTGCATATTCTCCGGCTTAAGATAGACCTTGTTACCAGTCTGCTCTGAAAAATACTCACTGTAGATCAGATTGGTGGGTAACACCACCTCTTTTACCTTATCTGCTGCTTCCTCAAATTTATCTAATGTCATCATCGTATTTCCATCTCCATTCCATATTATTTAGGTAATCGTTTAGCAATCGACTCTTGATACGAAGAACGCCGGTTTTGCGTTCTTCCTAGAGTTGATATAGTATCACTTAGCGAAATTCTTTTGAGCTTAGTGATTCTTCAACTCTTATTCAAAAAGCGCATCCACAAAACTGTCTACATCAAATTTCTGCAGATCATCAATCTTTTCGCCGATACCGATATATTTCACCGGCAAATGCATCTCCGACTGAATGGCAATGGCAATACCACCCTTGGCTGTCCCATCCAGTTTCGTCAAAACAATTCCCGTAATATCCGTCACTTCATTGAACTGCTTCGCCTGCACCAGCGCATTTTGCCCTGTGGTTCCATCCAGAACAACCAAGGTCTCTCTTTTGGCCTCCGGATATTCCCGTTCAATGATACGGTTAATTTTCCCCAGCTCATCCATGAGATTTTTCTTGTTATGCAGCCGTCCTGCCGTATCACAGATCAACACATCTGCTTTTCTCGCTTTTGCTGCATTAACAGCATCATAGACCACGGCAGCCGGATCACCGCCCTCCTGCCCGGAGATAATGTCCACACCGGCACGGTTAGCCCATTCCGTCAGCTGTTCAATGGCGGCGGCACGGAAGGTATCTGCTGCTGCCAGCACTACCTTTTTTCCACGATCCCGGAACTGCCCTGCCAATTTCCCAACAGAAGTGGTCTTCCCCACACCGTTGACACCGATCAACAATACCACCGAAGTCTGTTCCGCAAAATCATAGGCCTGTTCGTCCACCCGCATCTGCTCTTTAATGGTATCAATCAACAGCTGACGGCAAACACTGATTTCCTTGATTCGCTGCTCTTTTACCTTCTGTCGCAAATCCTCAATAATCTTTTCTGTGGTATTCACACCAATATCAGCCATGATAAGAACTTCTTCCAATTCTTCATAGAAGTCATCATCAATTTCGGAAAATCCGCTGAAAATAGAATCTACTCCAGCCACAAAATTATCTCTGGTCTTGGTCAGACCCTCTTTTAATTTACTGAAAAAACCTTTTTTTTCACCCATGTTATTGTAATCCCTTCCTATCCAATTTGCAATTATTGATTATATTTCATTCATTTTGCAATAAACTACGATTAATTTGCAATATCTTTTTCATCCAACAGATTTACCGATACCAGTGTAGATACGCCCTTTTCCTGCATGGTAATACCATATAAAATATCCGCTGCGTTCATGGTACCGCGTCGATGGGTAATCACGATAAACTGTGTATTCTTTGTCAGCTTATGTAAATAATCCGCATAACGTCCCACATTGGAATCATCTAATGCTGCTTCAATCTCATCCAACAGACAGAATGGAGATGGTTTCAGGCTTTGAATGGCAAAGAGTAACGAAATCGCTGTCAATGCCTTCTCCCCACCGGATAACTGCATCATATTCTGTAATTTTTTCCCTGGAGGCTGGGCGATAATCCGAATACCTGCTTCCAGAACATCTTCGTCCTCGGTCAGTTCCAGAGTGCCTCGTCCTCCACCAAACAATTCCTTAAATACCTTATCAAAGCGAATCCGAATTTCTTCAAACTGACTGGCAAACTGCTTACGCATCTCCTCATCCAGTTCTTCTATGATACCTACCAATACCTCTGCTGCCTGAATCAGATCATCATGCTGTCCGCTTAACAAGGTATAACGCTCCATAACTTCCTGATACTGCTCAATGGCATTTACATTGACATCTCCTAAAGATCGAATTTTATTCTTCAGAGACTGAATCTGCTTCTTCATTTCCTCATGAGGCAGATTAATCTGTACCTGTAGTTCCTCTGCCTTGGAGTAGGTCAGTTCATACTGTTCCCACATATAAGCGGTGTAGGAATCCATCTTTTCCTGTAATTTTTCCTGCTGGTTGCGCAGGCGGAAACACTCCTTGTCCAGCCGGTTCATCTGTTCAGACAGTTCCTCCCGTTTCTGGAAAAATCCCTTCTGTTTACTGCTAAGCTCCTCTTTAGAGCTGGTCTTTTCCTCCAACATTTGTTCTAAAGTCTTGATCTGTGCCGACAGCTGCTCCATTTTTTCCTGTGCTTCCAGAATCTGTTCCTCTTTTTCCCTGACTCTGGTATCAGACTGGGCATTGTTCTCCGATACTTCCTGTTTTTCCTTCTGTACTCCCTCCATTTCCTGTTCCACACGGGAAAGATTTTCCTGCAAAAATTCTTTCTTTTGGATCAGGCTGTTCTGCTGCAGTTTCGCTTCATTTTCCTCAGAGGTCATTTTCTCCTCTAATGCCCGGTTTTCCTCTAATTTCGCCTGGCACTGGACAATCCGTTCCTCCCGGACTTTATTCTGATTTTCCACTTCCTTGCGCTGATCCTGCAACTGCTCTAACTGCCTGCGAATTTCCTCTTTCTGGCTCTCAATTCCCTGACTCTCAAACTGGATCTGCTCCAAAGTATCCCGGTTCTTGCTCATGTCCTCATCGGCCCGGTCATAGCGCAGCTTTGCCGTATTCTGCTTCAAAATCAGATCTTCCCGAATGCCATGATTCGCCTCAATCTGTTTCTGCATCTCACTGCCCTGCTTCTCCTTTTCCTGAATCAAGGCAGTGATTTCCTGCATACGCTCCTTATGTTCTGCCACCGATTTTTCCAGATCTTCCATCTCACGACGGCGCCCCAGCAGGTTATTGTTATTTTTAAAAGCACCACCAGACATAGAGCCACCGGGATTTAAGAGTTCTCCCTCAGTCGTGACAATACGGATGGTGTGATGATATTTCTTTGCTAATGCAATGGCATGATCAATGTGATCTACCACCACAAAACGCCCCAGCAAATATTCCAGCAGTCCAGAGAATCGCGGCTCCGCTTCTACAAGTGTAGAAGCCAGTCCAATTACCCCTTCCTCGGAAAGAATATTCGAAGCCTGTCCATTCGATCTGCCATGAATATTGGTCAGCGGCAGAAAGGTCGCACGACCAAAACGGTTTTTCTTGAGATACTGTATCATACTTTTGGCTGTCTGCTCATCATCAGTTACGATATTCTGGATACTTCCTCCCAGGGCAGTCTCCACAGCAATTTCGTACTTCTTATTTACCCGGATAATATCGGCAACCACACCGATAATTCCCGGATACTGTTTCTTCTGTTCCATGACCCGTTTGATGCTTTGTCCAAAGCCTTCGTAACGCTCTGTCATGTTTTTTAGAGAGTTCAGTCTGGAATTGTCCATATGGTAATGCTGCTGGATATCCCGATATTCCCCCTGCAATTGCTCCAATTCTCCCTGCAGATTACGGACAGAATGGCTCATCTCCTGTCCAATATGATCCATCTCCTGAATCTTATCGGTCAAATCATCTAACGCCTGTTTCTCTTGATCCAAAATCTCCTGCAATGCCACGGCCTCTGTTTTATTTTCCAGAATCCGCTTGGTCATTTCCACCTTTTTAATATTATTCTGCTCCAATAATGTCTGGAAACGCTCCTCCTGTGTCTTAACACCGGTATTCGCATCCGCTGCCGCCAAAATTTCTGCATTATGGTTGGCAATCTCTTCCTCCAGATCCCGAATATAATCTAATACTTCCTGTCTCTTTGCCGACATCTGGGACTGTTCCTGGGTAGAATCCTGCAGTTCCTGCTCCAAATGAGCTTCCTGCTCCCGGTAACTGTTCTGGTCTTCTGCCAAAGCTTCCAGCCTCTGATCCAGTGCCTGTATCTGTTCCTGGTAATGTGCCTCATTCTGACGCACTGCATGAATCTGCTCCTGCAACAGCTTAATGTCACCCTCGCACTGATTATATTTCAGCTTGTCCGCCGTAATGGTTTCTCGACATTCCTCCATTTGCTGATTCTGTTTCTCCAGAGTTTCTTCCAGAGTAACATATTCCGCTTTTGCCTGCTCATAATCCGATTCTGCCTGCTTCAAATCCCGATCTGCAATTTCCTCTTTCCCCTGCAATTCCACCATGGTATTCTGATTCTGCCGATATTCCGTCAGAAAAACATGAATATCCAGATTACGCAGCTCATCACGATAAGACAAATATTCTTTCGCCTTCTCGGATTGCTTTTCTAATGGCTCCACCTGTTTTTCCAGCTCCGCTAAAATATCCTCGATTCGCACCAGATTCTGGCGTTCCTCCTCCAGGTTTTTCTCTGCCATATTTTTTCTCTTTTTAAACTTCACAATACCAGCGGCTTCGTCAAATAATTCCCGGCGATCCTCTGGTTTTCCACTTAAAATCTTATCAATCTGTCCCTGACCGATAATGGAATATCCTTCCTTACCAATACCGGTATCAAATAACAATTCCTGGATATCCCTCAGTCTGCATGGGGCACCATTTAGCAAATATTCACTCTCTCCAGAACGATAAACCCGCCTGGCAATTTTCACTTCTTCATATGGAATTTTTAACTGATGATCTTCGTTATTGATGGTAATGGCAACATAGGCAAATCCCTGAGGTTTCCGCATCTGCGTTCCCGAAAAGATAATATCCTCCATCTTGGCACCACGCAGCTGTTTAGCACTCTGCTCTCCCAACACCCAGCGGACCGCATCTGCCACATTACTCTTTCCACTGCCGTTAGGTCCTACAATGGCGGTAATTCCGTCATGAAATTCAAATACCAGTTTATTAGCAAAGGATTTAAATCCGTGTACTTCCAAACTCTTTAAATACATTCTGTCTCTCCCTCGTGACTACTTCTGACACCCATCTGCAGAATTGCCTGATATGCCGCAGATTGTTCTGCCTTTTTCTTTGTTCGGTCCGTTGCAGATGCAACCTGTTTTCCATCAATCATCACAGCAACTGTAAAGGATTTGTGATGATCCGGTCCCGACTCAGATAATAATTCATAATACAGAGAACGATGATCTCCCTGTACCATCTCCTGTAAAATTGTTTTGCTGTCATAGAATATTTTTTTCTGCTCAATATCCCGCAATACGAAACGATTAACATATTCTTTGGCGCACTCAAATCCACCATCCAGATAGACAGCCCCAATCGTTGCCTCCAAGGCATCCGACAAAATAGAATCCCGCTCCCTGCCACCGGAAGCATCCTCCCCCTTGCCCAACAAAATATACTGTCCCAGATCAATCTCTCTGGCACACAAAGCAAGTGTCGGCTCACATACATAACTGGCACGAATTCTGGTCAGAACTCCCTCTGGTTTCGTCTCATTATGCTGAAAAATATATTCACTGGATATTAACTCTAATACCGCATCTCCCAGAAATTCCAGTCTTTCATTACACTGGTATTTTTTCAAGCGCTTTTCATTAGAATAAGAACTGTGTGTCAATGCCGTCACCAGTAAGTCCGGGTTTCCAAAAGTATATCCTATTTTCTCTTCAAATTCTTTTATTTTTTCCTGCTTCAAAGTATGTCTGCTCTCCTTTATGTCTGTTTCGCTTCTTTAACCAAGGCAAAAGCATCTTCCACTGTTTTTACCTTACTCACTACCTCATCCTCTAAAATCACATCAAAGGTATCCTCAATTCCCATAATAATCTGAAATAATTCCAGAGAATCTGCCCCCAGATCATCCACAAATTTTTTCTTGTGGGTAATTTCTTCCGGATCCATCGATAAAATCTCAGCAATAATCTTCTGCAGCTTTTCAAACTCCATAACTGCTCCCTTCCTGCCAGAACTTCTTTTTTACTATACAGAAAATACATCATGAACCAAACGGCTCTCGATGGAAAGAATTTAACTGCATTCATGCTGTTAAATCCTTATAGAGTTAAAGCAATTCTTTAACTCTAGTTGACTTAGTCTCACTTTACCTGGTTTCCAGGTATTAGTGAAACTTCAACTCTTATACGGTAAGATTTTCCTTAATTTTCTCATTTATTCTCTGTTCCGTAAATTGGACACATTGCAAAATTCCCATCTTAACATCCCTTGGTTCTGAACTGCCATGGGTTTTGACCACCAGTCCTTTCAATCCCAATAAAGGAGCCCCGCCATGATCAGAGGTATTAAACTCCTTAAGTGTCTTCTTCAGTGCCGGCTTAATTAATAAGGCGCCAATCTTGCTGCGCAGGGTAGACATTAAGCCCTGCTTTACCTTTTGAAGCAGTGTTCCCGCCAATCCTTCGTATAATTTAAGAATAACATTACCCACAAACGCTTCACATACAATGACATCGGCATCGCCTTTTGGAATATCCCGTGCCTCAATACTGCCCACAAAATTAATCTCTTTACATTCTTTCAATAAAGGATATGTCTCTTTGACCAACATATTCCCTTTTTCTTCCTCTGCACCAATATTGACAATAGCCACTTTAGGATTCCTAATCCCCACCACATGCTCCATATAAATGGATCCCATCTGGGCAAACTGCAATAAATGGGAAGATCTGGCATCCACATTGGCTCCACAGTCAATTAAGAGGGCTGGACCATTGGCAGTTGGAATCAATGGTGCTAACGGCGCCCGCTCGATTCCCTTAATTCGTCCAATCACAAACTGACCGCCCACCAGGATAGCTCCTGTACTTCCTGCAGATACAAAAGCGTCTGCTTCTCCATGCTTTACCAAATTCATTCCCACCACAATGGAAGAATTCTTTTTCTTCCGCACCGCCATAACCGGCGGCTCGTCAAACCCAATCACTTCATCGGCATGGACAATGTGCAAACGATTGGTATCGTACTGATATTTCTCCAATTCCGTATGTATTACACTCTCCTGTCCCACCAGAGTAATGACAATATTTTCATTTTCCTGCATTGCTTCTATCGCACCCTGTATTGGCACCTGTGGAGCCTCGTCTCCTCCCATGGCATCCACCACGACTCTGATCTGCTCACTCATTCTATCATTCCCTCCGTTCACGCACTAATTTTTCTTGTAGAAAAAGGATTTAAAGGTAGAAAATCCCAATGTATTCGGCGCAATAATCTGCTCAGTGCTTCCCACAAACAACAGTCCATCCTGTTTCAGAGAATCGCAAAATCTTTTATTAATTTCCGCCTTGGCTTCCTCTGTAAAATAGATCATGACATTTCTACATATAATCAAATGGCAATCTTTCATAAAAGGATCTTTTAAGAGATTATGCTGTTTGAAATTCACACAGCGTTTTACCTCGTCAGAAATCTGGTAGCTTCTGGCACCTACTTTGGTGAAATATTTGGATACATATTCTTTTGGAAGACCCTTTAAACTTTTCTCATCATACAGTCCCATCTGTGCTTTAGCCAGCACCTGCTTATCAATATCCGTAGCAGTAATCTGAATCTGGTTCATAGGAATAAATTTTGCCAGCAGCATTGCCAATGTATAGGGTTCATCCCCTGTAGAACATGCCGCACTCCAGATCTTGATATTCTTTCCAAAGCGTTCAAACAGATAGGGAAGCATTTCCTTTTCCAAGAGCTGCCACTGCTCTGGATTGCGATAAAATTCAGACACATTAATGGTCAGATAAGCAATAAACTCCTCCAATTTATCCTGGTTTGTCTGTAATAATGTGAGATACTCATCATATCCTTTTACATTACTTCTGGTAATCAACGCATCAATTCTGCGCCTCATCTGACGTTCCTTGTAACAACTCAGATCAATTTTTGTCAGTTGAAATACTTTTTTCTTAAAAATTTCATAATCGCCCATATTTTACCTCATTCCTGCATCAGTATTTATGCTGATGACTTTGTTGCGCATAACTCCTTTAATTCAAAAAAATTCGCCAACCCGCAACAAACGGATTGGCGAACCAATAATCAAAATTACTCTGCTGGCTCTTCAGCGACTACTTCCACTTCTTCCTCTTCCGCCTGGGAGTCATTTGACAATGCCTTGATACTCAAGCTAATCTTGTGATCTTCTTTGTTGAAGTCCACCACTTTTGCTTCAATCTCCTGCCCCACTTTCAATACATCAGATGGCTTATCCACATGCTCTTTGGAAATCTGAGATACATGGAGCAATGCGTCAACACCAGGCTCTAACTCAATAAATGCACCGAAATCTGCCATACGTGCTACCTTGCCATTCACAATGGTACCTACTCCGTATTTCTCATCTGCATTCAGCCATGGATTCTGGTCTTCAAACTTCAAACTCAGTGCGATCTTGTCTTCCTTGATGTCCTTGATCAAGACGGTTGCTTTATCACCTACGCTGAATACTTTCTTTGGATTCTCTACACGGCCCCAGGACATTTCCGAAATATGCAACAGTCCGTCTGCACCACCCAGATCAATAAATGCACCAAAGTCTGTAAGATTCTTCACAACACCTTCTACGGTATCTCCTACATGAATTCTTGCAAATAACTCTTCCTGCAGTTTCTTCTTCTCAGCCACTAATAGCTGCTTTCTGTCACCAATGATTCTTCTCTTCTTTGGATTGAACTCGCTGATTACAAACTCAATCTCCTGACCTGCATACTTGGACAGATCCTTTTCATAAGTATCGGACACCAGACTAGCCGGGATAAAGACCTTGGTCTCATCCACTACCACGCTCAATCCACCGGAAAGAACGGTAGCCACTGTTGCCTTTAACACTTCCTTATTTTCAAACGCTTCTTTGATGCGCTCGTTACTCTTTTCCATCGCCAGACGCTTGTAGGTCAACAACACCTGTCCCTCTCCATCGTTGACTTTCAGGACTTTGGCATTCATCTTGTCGCCCTCTTTGACAACTTCTGTCAAGTCGATTCCAGCCTGGTTACTGTATTCGTTTCTAGTGATGATACCGTCTGCCTTGTATCCAATGTTCAGTACGATTTCATCTTCCTTGACACTGATAACTGTCCCTTCTACAATCTCTCCGTTGTGGATTGTTACTAATGATTCTTCCAATAACTGTTCAAATTCATTGTTCATCTCTGACATATGATTGAACCTCCTTAATAATAGTATTTGGGGTTGATGCCCCAGCAGTAATACCCACGCTACGAATGAATTGAAAAGCCTTCAAATCTAAGTCATCAAGTGTCTGTATAAAATGTGTGTTCGGACACTCTTGACTGCATATCTCATACAGTTTACGGGTATTCGAACTATGTTTTCCACCTATCACTATCATCGCCTCAGACGCACCTGCAATCACAGCGGCTTCCGTCTGACGTTCTTCGGTAGCGTTGCAAATTGTATTCATAACGTTTATATCATAACTCTTTTTGAAGAAAATTTCAACTATATCTTTAAATTTCTTGTAATTAAATGTCGTCTGTGACACAATAGTTATTTTTCCGGCCCCATCCAGAGCGCAATTTTCAGCTTCTTCCAGGGTTCCAACCACAATTGCTGTATTGTCACACCAACTATTTGTTCCCTTCACTTCCGGATGATTGGCATTGCCCACAATCACAATCTGATCCCCTGCCTGATACTGTTTCTCCACGATTCGATGGATTTTGGAAACAAATGGACAGGTCGCATCCACTACCGTCACATTAAGCTGTTCCAATTTCTGGTATAGCTGCTTACTGATGCCATGGGAACGGATAATCACAGTAACATCTTCCCCGTCTTCCAGATCCGACAGATCTTCCTGCAAAACATGGACACCTTTTGCCTCCAGATCTGCAACCACCTGTTCGTTATGAATAATAGGACCCAGCGTGTAGACTTTCTGTGGTTTCCCCGCTTCCTGGTACACCATGTCCACAGCACGTTTTACTCCGAAACAGAAGCCAGCGCTTTTCGCCAGTGTCACTTCCATGCATGTCCTCCTTTTTGGCAGAAACAGTATTCCATTACTCTGCACTTCATACAGAATACAATGGATATATCAAACCGTTCTTTAATATGTCTTTGTTCCATAAATTCCTATAATCTCAGCAACCACCTGGTCGATGGTCAGATTAGATGAATCTACAAAAACGGCATCCTCTGCCTGGCGTAATGGAGCAATCTCACGGCTCATATCCTGCTCATCTCTCGCCTTGATATCCCTCTCGATCTGATCCAGCTCACAATCCATACCACGCTCAATCTGCTCCTTATAACGTCTTCTGGCACGCTCTGAAACAGAGGCCGTCAGATAGATTTTGACATCAGCATGAGGCAGTACACAGGTACCAATGTCCCTGCCGTCCATTACTACATTTTTGGTAGCAGCCAGCTCTTTTTGCAGATTCAGAAGCTTTTCCCGCACTGCGGCATATTTGGATATATTGGATGTCATCATACTTACTTCTTCGGTACGGATAAATCCATTGACATTTTCCTCTCCCAATAATACCTGCTGTTCTCCATTTTCATATTCGATAGATACCTGTACCTCCCCACATAGTTTGGAGATTTTTTCCTCATCCTCTGCCGGAATATTCTGACGCAGAAAATAAAGTGCCATGGCACGGTACATTGCACCGGTATCCACATAAATAAAGTCCAGTTTCTTTGCCACCTCTCTGGCAATGGTACTCTTGCCGGCACCTGCCGGTCCATCAATTGCTATGTTATGCATTTTTTTCCTCCATTCTATAATTATTTTCCAGTCATACCGGTACGGAAATCCCCGCCAGATATCCGGTTGACCAGGCAATTTGTAAATTATAACCGCCTGTAAGGGCATCCAGATCCAACACTTCACCAGCAAAGAATAATCCCTGGCAATGTCTGGACTCCATGGTAGCCGGATTGATATCCCGCACCGAGACTCCACCTTTTGTAATGATTGCCTCATTATAACCACGTAAACCCGTTGGTGTCAATGGAAATCCTTTAATTAATTTTAGTAAACGCTGTCGCTCCGGCTTTGTTACTTCATTAATTCGCTTTTCCGGATCAATCTGCGAAACCTTTACCATAACAGGTATCAGCTTTGCCGGAAGCAGCTTGGATAAGCTATTTTTAAATTGAACATTTTGTCGTTCCGCAAAATCCCGCAACAGACGCTCATCTAACTGTTCCCTCTGCAGTGCCGGCTTCAGGTCAATTTCCATCCGCAAGTCCTGTATTTTCCTGCCGCTCAACACGCTACTGGCAGACAGCACCAGAGGACCGCTGACACCAAAATGGGTAAATAACATTTCCCCCTGCTCGGCAAAGAGGCATTTCCCATTTTGGAAAATCCGGAGTGTCACATTTCTCAGAGACAATCCCTGCAAATCCATGCAATAACTCTCCCTGATGGTAATGGGCACCAGAGAAGGACTACAGGACACCAGCTTATGCCCAGACTTCTGGGCAAAGCGATATCCGTCCCCAGTGGATCCAGTAGAGGGATAAGAGATTCCTCCAGTCGCCACAATCACTGCATCGGCTGGCAAAATCCGTTTCTGCCCTTTCTGCTGCATCTCTACTCCGGAAATCTTTGCAGACACACTGGCAGGATTCGAAGCAGAAGACCCCTGATTAGGATTCCCACCGTCTGCAGCACTATACTCCGGCAAAACATTTTCTTCCTCTATTTGAAGTCCCATCACCTTTGTATGCAATTCCACCTTTACACCACGCCTCTTTAATGCATTCTGCATGGTTCGGATCACGTCAGAAGATTTATCAGAAAGAGGAAACACCCGATTCCCCCGCTCTGTTTTCAACGCCAACCCTTCCGATTCCAGAAAATCCATCATCCTGCTGCTGTCAAAGGAATAAAAGGCACTGTACAGGAATTTAGGATTAGAAACCACATGTGCCAGTAAATTCTCCACATCGCTGTCATTGGTCACATTG
The DNA here is from genome assembly GCA_964409845.1 of uncultured Jutongia sp. Lineage (GTDB taxonomy): Bacteria > Bacillota > Clostridia > Lachnospirales > Lachnospiraceae > Butyribacter. Next base: position 9,733 of record CAYPEW010000018.1, on the reverse strand, counting down.
CATCTGCCCTTGCCAGTGATATAAAGCTTTTTTCCCAACTTCTCATTCTGCTCCAACAGAGTTACCTGATGTCCCAGATCCGCTGCCGAAACAGCAGCCATCATCCCGGCAGGACCTCCCCCTGCCACAATTACTTTACTCACTCCGCCTAATCCTTTCCAAAGCAAACGTAAAAGCTGCCTCCGCTGCCTGTCTCCTACAGGAATTTCGGTCTCCGGCAAAATGGTAATGTCTGCTCTGTGTATCTCCGGCATACCAGGTACCAATATACACCGTTCCTGCCGGCGTTCCATCTTCGCCATCGTCTGGCCCTGCATAACCAGTCACTGCTATGGTCAATTCTGCTCCGGTTCTGTCATGAACCCCCTCTGCCATCTCTGCTGCTGTCTGGCCGCTGACCACTGTATACTGCTCTAAGGTTTCCGATTTTACCCCTAAGAGTTTCTGTTTGATACGATTGGAATAGGTTACATATCCCTCCTCAAACACATCGGATGCCCCTGACAGATCCACTAATGCCGAAGCCATCATTCCACCGGTGCAGGATTCTGCCATGGAGATATGCAGTTTTTGCTGTTTCAGAGTATCTAATAGGTTCTGCGCCGCCTGTCGCATCCTCCTCAGCTCATCCGCATCCTGCCCATCACGGAATCTCTCTTCTACTGCTTTCTGTCCACCATGAGTCCCCTGCCCCGGCAAATAAGCCTCCGTTGTCAAAAAGCCATTCTGTGGCTCCTGCTTACATGTTTCCATCATTCATTACCTTCCAATTTTTTGCCAGATAGTCAACCAGTGAAACCACAGTCAGAATCAGGGACAGATAAATCAGAATCTGTTCCAGCAAATCGATAACGGAACCACTGAAATTGACGATCAACAACACTGACATTATCATCTGTGCCACTGTCTTGCACTTGCCCCACCAACTAGCTGCAATGACCACACCGGCATCGGAAGCCACCAGACGAAAACCGCTGATAATAAATTCCCGGCTGATAATCACAATAACAATCCACGCAGGCATGCTTCCCAATGCCACAAAACAAATCAAGGCAGAGCTGACCAGAAGTTTATCTGCCAGAGGATCCATAAACTTTCCAAAATTGGAAATCAGATTATACTTGCGGGCAATATATCCGTCCAAGGTATCTGTCAGACTGGCAATAATAAAAATCCCAACCGCAATATAATTGTGATATGGTATGATATCTACCAACATCGCTGCCACAAAAAACGGAATCATAATAACACGAAGCATCGTTATTTTATTTGGTAAATTCATAGTTTATTTTTATCCTTTCTTCTTTCAATCATCTCAAATATGTTTAACTATGGCACAATAGAGTTTCTTACACACTTTCATCCGAAACAATTTCTCCAATCAAATCATATTCATCGGCACTGGTAATCTGCACTTTCAGAAAATCGCCCGACATCAGATCCCAATCGGTAGATACAAAGACATAACCATCTACATCCGGTGCATCCATATAGGTACGGGTAATATAGACATGATCCTCCGGCAGTCTGCCCTCAACCATAACGTCCAGCACCCGCCCAATCTGCGCCTCACTTTTGACAAAGGCAATCCGCTGCTGTAATGCCATGATTTCATTCCGTCTTTCCTGTTTCACTTCTTCCGGAATCTGGTCAGGCATTTCTGCCGCTGGTGTATCTTCTTCCTGGGAATAAGGAAACACACCCAGACGATCAAATTTCATTTCCTGCACAAATTCACATAAGCAAGCGAAATCCTCCTCCGTTTCACCAGGAAACCCAGTAATCAAGGTTGTCCGTAGCACAATATCCGGAATCTCTGCACGCAGCTTGGCAATTCTATCCGTTAATTCCTGCCGGTTCGTTCGTCTGCCCATGCGGCGTAATACCTCATCGGATCCATGTTGAACCGGAATGTCCAGGTAATGGCAAACCTTTGGCAGCGTCCGAATTGCCTGTATCAGTTCGTCTGTAATTTCCTCCGGGTAGCAGTACATAATCCGTAACCACCGCAATTCCTCAATCTCTGACAAACGTTTTAGCAGCTCTGGCAGGCTTTTTTTCCCATACAAATCTATCCCGTACAGGGTAGTTTCCTGTGCCACTAAAATCAACTCTCTGGCACCATTTTTTACCAGATGTTCTGCCTGTGCTACCAGATTATCCATAGGCACACTGCGATAAGAACCTCGAACCATTGGAATCACGCAGTATGTACAATGCTTGTCGCAGCCTTCTGCAATCTTGAGATAAGCCGAATATCCTCCGGACATACTGTCACGGTCTGTCAACGGCTCAGGCAGATAATTGATATCCTTTAGACATTCTACCACTCCACGCTGTTCCTGCAAGGCGTTCCGAATGTTCTCTCCCAGGGTCTCATATCCCATAGTTCCTACAATAATATCTACTTCTGGAATCTCTGTCTGTATCTCCTGATGATACCGCTGTGCCAGACATCCTGCTGCCACCAGCAGCCGACACACCCCTGCTGTCTGCTCTTTATATTCTGCCATTTCCAAAAGTGTATTAATACTTTCCTCCTTGGCATCACCAATAAAACAACAGGTATTGACCACAATGACTTCTGCCTGCGCTTCCTCCTCTGTAATAACAAATCCAGATTTCCTCAATGCCGTAATCATCATCTCACTGTCCACTAGATTTTTATCACATCCCAGGGAAATAAAACATAACTTAACTGGTTGTTCCTCTATTTGCACGTCTTCACCGCCTTCTATATTCGCTGGGATTGAACACAGTTATTCATTAACATGGCAATAGTCATAGGACCAACACCACCCGGTACCGGCGTAATCGCCCCTGCAACCTCTTTCACATCATCAAAATCCACATCGCCACACAGTTTACCATTTTCATCCCGATCCATTCCAACATCAATAACCGTGGCACCTTCTTTTACATATTCCCGGTTTACAAACTTGGCTTTTCCAATGGCAACCACCAGAATATCCGCCCGCTTTGCCACCGCTTTCAGATCTGGTGTATGGGAATGACAGATGGTTACAGTGCCGTTTTCCCGCAAAAGCAACATGCCCATTGGCTTCCCCACTATATTGCTGCGACCGATAATCACACATTCCTTTCCGTCAATGGCAATGCCGGAACGTTTCAACAACTGAATAATCCCTGCTGGAGTACAGGATACAAAACCCGGCTGACCGATACTGAGCCTTCCCACACTCTGAGGATGAAATCCATCCACATCCTTATCCGGATCAATGGTGCGGATGACCAGATCTTCGTTAATATGTTTCGGAAGCGGCAATTGTACCAGAATTCCATTAACCTCCGGCTTTGCATTCAACTCCTGCACCAGATCCAGCAATTCCTGCTCTGTGGTCTCCTCTGGCAGCTCATATGCCAAGGAATGTATGCCCACATAAGCACATGCTTTCTTTTTATTGCCCACATACACACTGGAAGCCGGATCATTTCCCACCTGAATTACCGCCAAGGTAATCTCCACGCCGTCCTTCTGTAACTGTGCTACCTGTTCTTTCAATTCATCCTTGATCTCCGTGGAGATCTTTTTTCCATCAATTAATTTTGCTGCCATCAAACTTCTCCTTTACATAAATATGTACTCCCAGACTTGACTTAGTTTCACTTCGCATAATGTTTTTCATGCGTTAGTGAAACTTCAAGTCTTTTTTATACTTTGAAGATACTACCGCCGACGAATTCCCGCATCAGAGAGTTTTTCGGAATATCCTCTGTACTGATACTGATAAAATAATCCAGGAATTTCAGCAGGCGTTTCGCCTCAATATATTCCGGAGCATCCTTTGGAATTCCAAACAGAATTGCCTCTGCCTGTGGCTTGAGCACCGCCAGTTCATAAATCAATGCTGAATTAAACATAACATCGGCTTCTTCCTGAAATGGGAATATGTAATTATCCTCGCCCCGGCGGACAGAAGGCCACATACCGATGGTATGTGCTGCAGTAGCTCCTCTGGTTCTGGCATCTCTGACCATTCGCCGGATCAAACGTCCATCTGTTGTGGAAATCCGGTTATGCTCATCAATATTGATCTGAGTCAAGGCACTGATATATATTTTGAATTTGCTCTCACTTGGCAGTGTATAGGATAATTTGTCATTCAATCCGTGTATTCCCTCAATTACCAAAATATCATCTGCCTCGAGCTGCTTAAAATCTCCTTTGAATTCTTTCCGTCCCAGAAGGAAGTTAAAGGTTGGCAGTTCCACTCGCTCTCCCGCCAACAGACGGTTCATCTGTTGATTGAACAATTCCACATCAATGGCTTCCAGACATTCAAAATCATAGTTTCCATTTTCATCCAACGGAGTATCCTCCCGGTTTTTGAAAAAATTATCCAAGGCAATCGGATGCGGGTTTAAGCCCAATGTCCTCAACTGAATGGATAAACGATGCGAGAAAGATGTTTTACCGGAGGAAGACGGTCCCGCAATCATAATAAATTTCTTGCTGGGATCACTGGCGATCTGCTCGGCGATCTGTGCAATTTTTTTCTCCTGCAACGCCTCCTGTACCAAAATCAGATCCGATGCACCGCCGTGAGAAATCACTTCATTTAATGCTCCCACCGTATCCACATTAACCATTTTTCCCCAGTCACTTGCTTCCTGTAATGTATGGAATAATTTAGGGCTAGGCTGATGTGCGGATACCTGATCCGGCGTCTTGCGGTTTGGCAGATTAATCATAAAACCAGCTCCATATGGCTCCAGGCTGAAATATTTGAGAATTCCAGTGGACGGAGGCATATAACCATAATAATAATCCTCGAAACCATCCAGCGTATAAATATTTACCTTGGAAACACGACGATACTCAAAAAGACGTTTTTTATCCAGCATGCCATGTTTTTCGAATAATTCCAGGGCCTCCTCGGTATCCACAGAACGCTTCAGAAACGGCATATCCCGGTGTACCAGTTCCTTCATATACTGCTCCACCTCTGCCAGCAATTCTGGGGTAATCTCCACCCCATCCACTTCGCAATAGCGGCTATTACCAATCTGGTGCTTTACAAAAACATTATTCAAGCCCTGATCCCCACAAACTGCATAAAAGGCACGAAGCATCAAAAGTGTCACACCCCGGACATAAGTTTTGTGCCCACTATTACTTTCTGTGGTCAAAAATTCGATCTTCTGTACAGTCCCGATCTTTTTATTTAATTCCACCAGTTTTCCTTGTCTTTTTGCCAGAATAATATCATAAGGATATTCCTTCTGTACCTGTTTTGCAATCACTTCATAGGTGGTGCCAGCCGGATATTCCTGATCCAATATTCGTTCTTCTCCCTGAATGATTACGCAAATCTTATTTTCTGTATTTGTACTCATACTGCGAGCCTCCTTTCCTACAATCCCATATCTGCCACAGACAGCTCCTTCTCTTTTACATCACAACGATTTCTGTACTCATTCTGCCTCGGCTTACTCCTCATTCAAAGCAGATCCTTCCAACATTTCTAAGACCAGCTCAATCGCCTCTGCCTCCTGCTGCAATTGCTCCAATCTTTCTAAATCACTGTCAGATGGAAATTGTGCCAATATTGCTGCCATGCGACGTCTTTCCGCCTGCATGTACTGCAGAAATACAGGATGTTTCTGCTGGATCAAATCCCTTCCATATGTATATTCCACTGCCTGGGAATAATGCTCCTCTCCTGGAACTGCCCTTAGTACTACATAGTATTTACCCATATCACATACCATATCTTCCCTGGCAATCCGAAATCCCAGTTCATGAAGACAGCTTCGTACCCGATAAACCTCTGACTGTGGTGACATTACCAATTCCTGTGCCGCTTTCGTCACCTCCGGACGGGCACGTAGAATCTTCTCCATCAGTGCGCCACCCATTCCACTGATCAATATGGTATCTGCTTCACCGGGCTGCAACTGATCGGTTCCATCGGATAAGCGTAGTTCGATTTTTTCCTGCAAGCCACTTTCTACCACATGTTCGGCAGCCCGTCCCAAAGGACCTTCCCGAACATCCATAGCAATAGCCTTCCTGACCTGACCTCTGGAAACCAGATAGATAGAAGTAAAACCATGGTCACAGCCAATGTCTGCCAGCACTCCACCTGACAATACCTGTGCCGCCACCATTTGCAAACGCTTGGATAATTGCATCACTCCAGATAATCCTTTAATTTACGACTGCGGCTTGGATGCCTCAATTTACGGAGTGCCTTCGCTTCAATCTGACGGATACGCTCACGGGTTACCTTAAATTCTTTCCCCACCTCTTCTAAGGTTCTGGCTCGTCCATCTTCCAATCCAAAACGCAGCTTCAAAACTTTCTGTTCCCGTTCAGTCAAGGTGCCTAACACCTCATCTAACTGCTCCCGCAACAGCGTAAAAGCAGCCGCCTCTGCTGGCACTGGTACATTATCATCTTGAATAAAATCTCCCAAATGGCTGTCCTCTTCCTCGCCAATTGGAGTCTCCAATGATACTGGCTCCAATGATATTTTCTGAATTTCCCGAACCCGCTCCACCGGCATTCCCATCTGTTCCGCAATCTCCTCTGGATAAGGTTCTCTGCCCAGCTCCTGTAAAAGCTGACGCTGTACCCGCACAAATTTATTAATAGTTTCTACCATATGCACTGGAATTCGAATGGTTCTCGCCTGGTCAGCGATGGCTCTGGTAATCGCCTGACGAATCCACCAGGTCGCATAGGTACTGAATTTGTAACCCTTTTTGTAATCAAATTTTTCTACCGCTTTAATCAAGCCTAGATTTCCCTCCTGAATCAAGTCCAGGAACAGCATGCCGCGCCCCACATATCGCTTGGCAATACTAACCACCAGACGGAGATTCGCCTCGGCCAACTTCTTTTTCGCTGCCATATCTCCTTCTTCCATGAGTTTTGCCAGAACCACCTCTTCATCAGCAGTCAATAAAGGTACTTTACCAATCTCTTTGAGATACATACGCACCGGATCCTCAATGCTAACACCATCCGGCACTGTCAAATCAATATTTTCAATTTCCTCATCATCCGGTACATCTCCACTGCTTTCCAGCTCCAGAATCATTTCATCTTCGTCATCCCGGTCATCGGAAATCTGCAACACATCCACATTTTTCTGTGCCAGATAATCGTAAATCGCCTCAGCACGCTCCTCTGTCAGTTCAATATCTTTAAAGAAATTATTGATTTCATTGCTTTCCAGCACATTTTTCTTGGTCTTTGCCAATTCCAACAATGCTACCAGACGATCCCGAAATTTTTTTGCCTCGTTTTCTGCTGCAACATTCTTTTTCTCTGCTGTCTTTGCAGAAGAAGACTTGTCCCGTTTCGTCTCTGCCATTTTTTTCGTTGTCTTTTCCTGGCTGGAAGCAGCAAACTCGTCTTCCGCTTTGGACACATTATCCGTTTTCGACTTTGTTCCTGCACCTTTTTTTGTCTTGGAAGCCTCTTTGCTCTTTTCCCTGGATGCATCATCAGCCTTTCCCTTGGATGAACTATCCTTTTTTTCCTGAGACACATTCTCTGATTTTGCTTCCCCAGCACCTTTCTTCTTTGCCGTAGTGGATTTCGCAGATGTCTTGGTAGATGTCTTTTTTGCTGCAGTATTTTTAGTGGTCTCTTCTACCTGCTCCGTATTTTTTTTCTTTTCTGCTGCCATGCTGTTCCTTCCTTTCTACTATGTAATAACGCTTGCAGTCATGCTTACTGTATCCATCTTATAGAGAAATATGCAGTTTCTCCGGATTTTGCAGCATTTTTTTCTGCTGTACCAGCTCTTGTAACTCCCCCAGATCGGTTAAGGTTCTGGTGCGGTGTTCAATACTGTGTTCCTTAATTCGGATCACTAATTCATTGATCGCTTTCTCTTGTTCCTGTTTATTCATCTCAGCAGCAAAATCGGTCTGAAACATTTCTGCCACCTGCTTTTGCTCCTCGATTTCCTGAAAATGATTGATAATTCTGGCGGGCTGCAATTCCCCCTGCTCCAACTGCTGATATAAAAGTTCTGCCACCTGATGATATCTTTCATCCACAAAATCCGTCGGCTGAATAATCTTCTGTATTCGCTTATATAACTCTGGCTGCTCAATTAACCAGGACAGAAATAAACGATAGGTATAAGCAATTCCATCCTCCGGACTGTTTTTTCCTTGTCTGGCACGATCCCTGCTTTCCTGCAGACGCTTTTCCATCACTTCCTGATATCCATCCGGCATCTGATTCGCATACTGAATAATCAGACTACGCAAATCTTCCTGTCGAATATGGTATTTAGCCGCCAGGGCTTCCAGATAACTATCTCGTTTTACTTTATCCTCAAACACCAGGAGTTTTTTTGCCATCTCATGAATGAAACGGGTTCGCTGCTCCGGATCCGAAATATCATATTCCTGCCGCAGAACCCCTATTTCAAAAAAGAAACTGTTTTCTGCCTGATCCATTCGTTCCTGAAAAGCCTCGGCTCCCAATGCTTTGATAAATTCATCCGGATCCTTGTAGGGATCCATATGAATAATCCTGCCATTAATACCAGCGCGGCGCAAAATTGGAATCGCCCGAAGTGCCGCCTTGGTTCCTGCAGCATCACTGTCGTAAGTCAGAAGCACTTCTTCTGTATAACGCCGTAGCAATATCGCCTGCTGCTCCGTAAATGCGGTCCCCAGAGAAGCAACCGCTCCGGTAAAGCCAGCCTGATGCAATGCGATAACATCCATATATCCTTCACATAAAATCAGATTCTTTCGCTTGCCCTGCTTGGCATAATTCAATCCAAAAAGATTGCGGCTCTTATCAAATAATTTGGTTTCTGGTGAATTGAGATACTTGGGCTTGGCATCTCCCATAACTCTGCCTCCAAAACCAATGACACGGTTATTTACATCCATAATGGGAAAAATAACCCGATTCCAGAATTTATCATAAACGCCACGCTCATCCATTTTGAATAGCCCGGTTTCCTGCAGAGTACGGTCATCATAGCCCTCATGCCGAAGATACTGGTAGAGCTCACCGCCCCCTTGCCCGGCATAGCCCAGTCCAAAACGTCTGATGGTATCCTCTGTCAGTTTCCGGTTCTGCAAATATTCATATCCCATCTGTCCCTGTGGCGATTTTAATTTGGCATAATAATAGCTGGCGGCTTTCCGGTTAATTTCTAACAATACCATACGCAGATTTTCTTCTCGTTTCTGCTCTGCGGACAATTCCTGCTTTGGCAGTGTGATACCAGCTCGCTCTGCTAAATATTCCATGGCTTCCGGAAAACTGTAATTCTCATACTCCATTACGAAGGTCAGCACATTTCCTCCCATGCCACAGCCAAAACACTTGTACATCTGTCTGGCTGGATTAACAGAAAATGACGGGGATTTTTCATTATGGAAGGGACACAAACCGACATAACCGCTGCCTGACCGCTTAAGCCTGACATAGGATCCAATCAGATCCACAATGTCATTGGCAGATCTGACCTGTTCTATCTGTTCTTCGGTGTATCTGCGCATCCCATCCCCTCCTTCCTGTATTTCCAAAGCTGTAATTACTTAGGAAGTCACACATCATACTCAGCTTATACTGCAGGAATTGCAAAGCAATGCTTGTTGATGTGCCGCTATATACGTGCATTTTCCCATACAGTTAAATTATTCGACAGAAAAAACCGATTTCCTTTTTTATTTTCGTAAGCGCCTAGTGTTAGGGTAGTCCCAAATCCGAACTGGCATCCCCCGT
>CAYPEW010000017.1:0-63810 GCA_964409845.1 uncultured Jutongia sp. | reverse complement strand
CATATAAAAGCGCCGGAAACATCGGAGTGGCATATACCTATAATGAACCGCTGATTGGCTGGGAATATGTGCGTGATACTGCCGTCTTAGTGAAAGAAGCCGGAATGAAAAATGTGCTGGTGACAAATGGTACGGCGGAGCTTTCGATATTAGAGGAACTTTTGCCCTATATTGATGCTATGAATATTGATTTAAAAGGTTTTCGGCAGAAATACTATGAAAAGCTCGGCGGTAGTCTGGAAGCCGTGAAAGAATTCATTATTTGTGCGGCCGCAGACTGTCATGTGGAACTTACTACATTGATCGTACCCGGGGAGAACGACGAAATTTCCGAAATGGAAGAGGAAGCGGCATGGATTGCTACTGTGGAAGACGCTGCCGGGAAAACGATTCCGCTTCATGTGACACGCTTTTTTCCGCGCTATCGTATGCTTGATAAGAAGGCGACAGATATAGCGCAAATACATTGCCTGGCTGATACTGCAAAAAAATATCTGAACTATGTGTTTGTTGGAAACTGTTGATTTTAAGAAGGTCAAGCCCTCTGCCGAGAGGAATTGATGGGGCTTTCCGAGAAATAGGAGAATTTTATTTGAAACAAAAAGATAGAAAGGGGATATTCCAATGAAAAAAGAGATTGTGAAAACATTACTTTGTGGTACGTTAATTATTTCTTTGACGGGCTGTGGCATTCAAAATAACGTGGAGGACAGCACGGCAAAAGGGCAATCTAAAACGGAAACAATCAGCAAAGAAATCAGTTTAGCTGAGTCTGAGCCTGCGAAGGTGATTCCATCTATATATCCCCATAGTTGTACAGAGAACTGCAGTTATGCGATGGACGGAATGTATATCGTGCAATGCGACTTGGACGAAAAAGAACTACAGAAATTTGAAATGCCCAGTGTGGACGAAAAGAATAAAGATGAGGAAATAGAAAGTCTCTATGTGACGGATGAAGAAATTCTATATACGGTTTATTGCAGTGACGATAAATCTGGTGAATATGGGTTTTACATGCAGGTATGCAGTGTTCCGATTCGGCAGGATGAAAATGGGGAGCAGCTGCTTGTGGAACAGACAGAAAAGTTGTTACAGGCAGATGATGGTATGTGGGTGATGTATGCTGATAAAGAGGTTATTGCTTATTCGCCGGGAGTGGACGATACATTACCCTATTATGAATATGACAGAGTGAATAAGAAACAGATTCCTATCAGCAAAGGAGATAAGGACGAATATTATACTCTCCCATTAGGGAAATATGGTTCCTGGGGAGGAGATTGTTATGAAACGGTTCTTTTGGCGAAATACGAAAAAAATGAAACGAGCGAGGATACGGACGACCATGGCATCTATGCCCACAAAGTCGGAAGTCAGGAAATTCAGAAAGTTGCAACCCATTATATTGACCGTTATAGTGGTGGATTGCATGTGGCGGCTGTAGAGGGCAGGGTTTATTACACCTGTATTCATGACAGTTATACAGATAAGGATGAGAATACAGACAAATATAGTTATGATATCTGGTGTTACGATTCTGCTACAGGGAAAAACAATGTGCTTGTCAGTGAGGAAGAAATCAAGAAAATAGAACCGGAATTTACATATATTACTAACCTCTTTGCGGATGGAAATTCTCTATATGCACATGGGATTGCAGAAACCAAGAAAGAAGCGTGTTTTGTGATTTGCATTTCTCAGAATGCGGACGGGAAGGTGGAAATGGAGCCGGAGAAAGAGTTGAGCCAAGTATTGAACTCTGCTGGAGATGGATATGGATTTGCATATATAAAGGATATTATTGGTGGCAGGTGTTATTATGAAGTTGAGGAGGAAGATGACGGACATGATGTAGAGAAACGCTGTGTGTTTAACTTGTCATCGAAAGAGTCAAAAGAAGTAAAAAAGAGCGATCCGGAATATTATTATTGGAAATATGAGGATGAGATGGATGAGGAATAATTATTTTGGATAAATAGGAAAGGGAGTATTTCATTGAAAAAACAATGAAGTACAGAGAAACAGGTAAAAAGGATATAATAAATTTAATACATTGCCATAAATTTATATGATCTAGAAAAAAGAAGTTATGAAGGAGAAAAGTATGGATTTACAAAAATTATTATTTAAAGTTATTACGGAAAGCAATTTAGTGAGGAATGAAATTATTGAAGAAACAGAAGAGGAGGTTGACCTGACCCTTGGAGTCCCAGAGGATGAGCAGGAATTTAGGAAATTAGTTATGGACTACATGAGCAATCATGGAATTACACTGAGTCAGGATAATTATGATTATGTGGCTAATCAATTGAAAAACAATCAGGATAATAAAGGTGAATTGCATGAGACTGTGAAAAAGACAAAGCAGATCAACACTCTGGAGGAATATTCTCTGGAAGATATGAAGGATATTTTACAAGTATGCCTGTTAAGGCAATGTGAAAAGCTGGAAAAACAGTTGAAGCAACAGATAAATGCCAGATATGAATATGCGGTTGAGAGTGTTGTAGATAGTGGGGGCTCAACAGATACTAGAAAGATGTCATCACTTATCAATTCTTATGCAAAGCAGGGCTGGCATGTAAAGACAATATTTACCAATGAATTAGGTCATAATGTATCATCCGTTTCAGTTGGGATGGTTGGCAGTGGAACGAATTATACGGTAGATGAAGTTGTGATTGTATTTGAGAAACGTGTAGAGAATTAGTAGTACACAAGGATACGCCAGTGTAACCCACAGCGTTACTTGCCATCTACCCTCTCCCTGTGTTAATATGACACTATCATCAATAAGAGAAAGGAAGACAGAGCGATGTTATTTATTGGATTTCTAGGACAATTGAATACGATACAGATATCCCAGCGTCAGCAACAGCAGCTTACTGGGATTATTCGAGTACCGTTAAATTGTGGAGAGAGAAATCTATCATAAGGTCGCTATGGATTCGGAAAGAACATGACCGCCACATATCGGTATCCGGTATGTGGCGGTTTTTGCTTTTCTTTTGTGCCGTGAAGTAGCTCAGGGGTGAGAGCGGTGGCCTTATAAGCCATGTGTCGGAGGTTCGATTCCTCCCTTCACGATTGCCGGTTGTTGTAATGGAAGCAAAGGAGCTTTTGAAGCTTTGGGAATGGGTTCGATTCCCATACCGGCTGTTGATAGCCCGTTGGTCTAATGGTAGGGCACGTGACTCTGACTCACGGAGCGGAGGTTCAATTCCTCCACGGGCTGTTATGTATTATCCAGGAAAAGAGGTGAGAAAAATGGAGTATCCATTAATTGATATTACAGCTACCGGCAATAATCTTGCTAGACTGCGCGCAGAAAGCGGCATTACAGTACGGGCGCTTTCCGATTATCTGGGAATGAATAATACCAACAGTATTTATCGATGGTTTCGCGGGGAATCGCTGCCATCTCTGGATAATCTGTACGCTATTTCCCTTTTGTTGGGAGTCAGCATGAATGAGATTATTGTAAAAGCAGCGTGATTGTTACAATGAGAGAAAGCAGGGTCATACTTCGGAACACATTATAATGTATTTTATCTCCATGGACTCTTGTGATCTGTCCAGCCCTTGGCTTTCCAGTATTCATGATCTATCTCGCTCAATCCACCCATGTGTCGCATGATCTGAAAAAAGATTCTGGTTTTGAGCGATGGTTTTACATTGCCTAGGTTTTTCTGAATCTTGTGTGCCAGAGAAGCGGTCTTTTTTTCGATGCGTTGTTTTAATTTGTCGCTGACATCATCCCAGGATGTGGCAGCAACATTGACGCCATACTGATAGGTTTTTGCAATTCCCCAGAAGAAGGTACTGTGCGCCATATCCTTGTTGGTGCTTTTGGTGCCAGCGCCTGCGGCGGTGGAAATACACACTGCTTGCTTGCGGAACATTTTTTCCTCTGGGCGATGTACCATAAAGCGATAACCGTAGTGGTCTAACAGTGCTTTCATAGCACCTGTAACATGGTATACATAGACAGGACTTGCCAAGATAATAACATCCGCACGGTCTAGGGCTTCGGTAATGGGGTTTAGCTGTTCGTAGTGAGGGCATAATGTTTCTGATTTGGAAAAACAGGCGGTGCATCCGACACAGAAGGAAGAAAAGTCCCGTGGCAGGAAAAATTCAGTTACTTCGCCCTGTAATTTTTGTGCCAGCATTCTGGCGATCTGACAAGTGGAACCCTGGTGGTTCTGTCCGTGGATGATGGTAATATTCATTCAGAACTCCTTTCGAAATACCTTGCATGTAAGCTGTGTAAGCATATTGTATTCTCTAGTTTTTAATATATGTATTATAGAATATGATCCATGATATAATTGAAAATAAACAGTCATTACCGTTCTTGCTTATTATAGCAGAGAAACAGATGGTTTTGTATTTTTTTTTCTGGATGAGATATTTACCTTGTTGATAGAAATTAATTCTGGGAAAAATTAATTCGACATTTAGTAGCTTTCGTAATATAATGATACAACATAGCAGATAGAAATTGATACATAAAACGACCGCTTAACGACTAAACAAAATTAGTTAGACAAGTGTGGCAGAGAAAGGAAACGAGAATGGCGCAGACAGGGAAATTGATATTAGATGGAGTAACATTTTTGTTAGATGATTGTAATGAGACGGAGTTTTATATTTTTGGCAGTGATGAACAGGAGGGGACAATAACTATTAGTTTTGATCTTTTGTTCCAACAGGAACAATTTCGGGATGATGTGATAGCGCCTTTTATCGGTATTAATTCCCATGAAACGGGGAAAACGACTGTGCAAGCCTTGGCAGGTTCGACGTTTGGAGTGGAAGATTTGCGGCAGGCAAATGACAGAGAGGATATGTTTTATGTTTATGAGCATGAGCCCATAGAAAGGTACTCCTTTACTATTGTGGAGATATTGGATCAAAAGATTCATCTTCAAATGGAAGGTGTGGCTATTATAGATGGATATGCAGATCCGTATCAAACGGCTGAATTTTCAGCCGATGTCTGGTTGGATTATGAGTAAGATGTAAAACGAAGTTTAGTATTCTGTAGCTGCACTTGTAAGGTGCAAATTAATATACTGTCCTGTTTCTGAAATGATTAGATTATCCAATCTTCGTGTATCTATAGACAGAAAAAGCGTGACTTTAACTTGTCGCGTTTTTTATTATAACAGACAAATGCTGGAATGTAGTGCTTGAACAACCCCCAAAATTGACATTGTAGCATTTGGTAGTTAAAATTTTGTAGCGCAGGCTGTTAAGTTTGCGCATTCTTAGATTATAGTGTTTGTATGCAAATTTTGTTATAATTTAGAAGATTTAACTTTGATTCTGACAACCAGGGTATGGCAATGCGGAGGTGGAACGCTTGATTGATAATATTTATTTCAAAAAGATACTAGTAGTAGATGACGACAAGTCCATTATTAACATGGTGGATATTGTACTTAGGAAGGAACAATTTCAGAAAGTTTTTAAAGCGGTAAATGCTTTGGAGGCGGTAAAGTTAGCAAAAGAGATAGATCCCGATTTGGTTATTTTGGATATCATGTTGCCAGATTCGGATGGATATGAGGTATGTAAACAGATTCGGGAATTTTCTATGGCGCCGGTTATCTTTTTGTCTGCCAAAAATGAGGAAACGGATAAGCTGGTTTCTTTTGCGGTGGGAGGGGATGAATATTTAACCAAACCATTTAGCCCGAAGGAATTGGTGGCTAGAATACGGGTGGCGTTGCGTAGACAGATCTATTATGAAAGTGGAAATCAAGAAAAGGAAAAGGAAAAAGAAGAGAAAGAATATTATTTTGGCAGTGGATTTTGTCTGGATTTGGAGACTAAAACATTAAGGCGGGCCAGGGAAAAAGTCTCATTACGCCCCAGGGAATATGACTTGTTAGAGTATATGGTAAGGAATCACAATATAACCTTGACAAAGGATATGTTGATACAAAAGGTATGGGGAAGTGATTATAATGGATATGAAAATACCGTTATGGTACATATTAGACATCTGCGGGAAAAGATTGAAGATGATCCGGCGAATCCTCGTTTCATCAAGACGGTAAAAAGTAAAGGGTATTACTTTGATACCAAGGGATAGCAGATGGATTGTCCTATAAAATACAGATAGCGGTAAATTTATGTTGGCTATTTTGTTTCTGAGCGAAAAGAAAATAGCTATGATTTAACATGAGAGAATCCTCAAGCTGTTTGTGTGGATCTTTGCGGTAAATCGCTCAGAAAGGAGGAATGATATGAAGAAAAAAATGATACGGGAATATTTGAAAACCAGTTTTGGGGCAGTGTTTTGCACCTTGGTGTTAGGGGGACTGTTTTCTTATGTGGTATTGTTTTGGGATCGACCAGAAGATGAAGCAATGCCACAATATTTGATTGCAAATATTCAAACATATTTGATATTTAATGAAAATGGTTTTACAATTAGCCAGATAGGATTGGATAAATTACAAAAATATCAATGTTGGTTGCAGTTGATAGATGAGCAAGGGAATGTAGTGGTTAGTATTAATGCGAATAAAAAATTGCCAGAGCATTATAGTCCTTATGAGTTGGTATGCTATACTTTGAATTCTGGACAACTAGATCATGATACGGTGTTTGTTAATAAAATTATAGATTATCCTGGTTATAGTGTGATTATCGGCTGCGATCAAAAACTGGTACAGAAGCATTCTGTTCTTTTATTTGGGAGTTATATCTTTCTTAAATTTATTATAGTTTTATTTATTGTTACCGCAGTTGTGGTCTATGTTTCTTCCAATATTTTTTCACGAAAAATTACAATACCTATTATGAAGATTATGGAAGATATACCTCGTATTGCAAAAGGGGCAGCAATAGAGCAATTGGATCGATCTTCCATTTTTGCAGGGGTATCCAGACAGTTGGAAGAATTGCAGTATCGCCTGCAGGAAAATAAGCGAATGCGGACGGAGTGGATTGCCAATCTCTCCCATGATATGAAAACCCCCTTATCTACTATCCGTGGCTATGCGGAGATGCTGGCGGAAGCAGAGTATCAGTTTGAGCCAGAGGAGGTGCGGGAGTTTGCCAGAGAGATCTCCAAATCGGAGCAGTATATGGAGAATCTGATTCAGGATCTTCGGCTGAGCCAGAAACTGGTGGAGGGGAAAATACCATTGCAGATAGAGGAGGTAGATCTGCTGTCTCTACTGCAGAATAGTATGGATCACATTGAGCAGATACATAATCAAGGGGAAAACGTAATCATAGATTGTGCCGATAATATCAAGCTGTATTGCGATCCCAAGCTGATGGGACGATGTTTGGTTAATATTATCAGCAATGCCTTTATTCATAATCCGGAGGGGGTACGGGTTACGATTATAGGCAAACTGTCTCGTGATGTCGTTTATCTGGATATTCAGGATGATGGCAGGGGCATGGATGAGGAGGAGAGCAGGCATATCTTTGAACGGTATTACCATGGTACCAATTCTCAGCAGCATGGGGGTACTGGTCTGGGACTGGCTATTGCCAGGGAGACAGTGGAGGCGCACGGTGGGACGATAGTGGTAGAAAGCCAGAAAGGTAGCGGAACCACATTCCGGATTCAGTTACCGACAGAGATGACTTGCTAGTTTATCGTAAGATGCGTTGATTAATGATATGAGAAAATACCTGGATAGAGAGCAACGGCCAAAAAAAGTATAAGCCATTGGGTTTATGCTTTTTTTTGTTGTTCTGGAAAATTTAAAGTAGATTTAAGATAGATTTAAGGTTCTGTTAAGGTTCCGTTAAGGTTCTGATAATGTGTTGTTAAGGTTGACCTGTTATACTAAAGAAGTTGGCAAAGTACTGTTCAATAGGTGGAGGAAGTACAATGAAGAAAAAATTGATCAAGATAGGTGCCATAGCAGGTATGGTAGGGATATTGACTGGAAGTGTTGCTTATGCTGGAACGTCGGCAAGTCCGTATGGTACTGTAGTAGGTAGATTTAATGGATGTGGATACTCTGATTATCAAACAAAAGCAGTGGCTGGGAAGGATGGATATATATATTCAACTTTAGTAGGTGGAAAATATAAAGTAGATGTGCGGATGGAAAACTCCAGTGCCAGTGGTGACTGGCTTCGCAATGTGACGGATGGAACACAGAAAGCGGTTAAGGCACATTCCAAGCATACGAAGGGTAGTCAGATGAGACTGAAATTTTCTAATGATATCACTACTCCGGTAACAGTACAGGTTTTAGGCAGTTGGAAGAGTAACTAATAACTAATACAATAAGTTGAACGGTATTTTGTTTATCAAATTTGGGCAATGAGGGGGAATCCTTATGTTAAAAAAGATTGATACAAGATATTTAGCACAGATTATGAAACAGTACCTTCCGGTTGCAGTCATTGTGTATTCCATTGCATTCATTGCATTGATGATATCTTGTTTTGTGATATCCAGTAATTCTGTGGCAGATTATAAGATTGAAATATGGACCTGGGCATGTGAGTATGTGGACTTCTTTTTGCCGCTGATTGCCACTCTGCCATTTGCCATTGTAATATATTTGCAGAAGCGAAATCATTTTATTTTTTATGCCTCTGTACGGATGCGGAAAAATAGTTATATTCGCTATCATATTTCTGCCGGTTTAATTTTGTCGTTTTCCTGTACCTGGCTGATTTATTTTGTCAGTTTAGTGATTACCATATTTTTCATCCCGATTTTCAACCAGGGATATGGCAGCGACTTAGTAAATTATGTGTTTGGGAATTACCAGATCCATAGTCCGCTGTTATTCGGAGCTTTATGGTGTGGATGGAAGGGAATTAATGCAGCATGTTTTACCTTATTTGCCTTTATGCTGGCTCTGTATGTGGACAACATTTTTCTGATTAATGTGCTGCCATTTCTATATTGTATGGCAGAGAATTTGGTAACAGCATTGCTGCAGATACCGGATTACAGTATTGTTACAGCATATGTGTTAAACCGGCTGACACCGTCCTGCATGCATGCATGGAATTATCTGGTCGGGACAGCGTCGTTTCTAGTAATTACTTCTTTTATTGTTCTGTTTTTGAGAGGGAAGAGCGTGATTGAATATGAAGGCTAGTGCGTCAAAAATAAAAATAGGGCTTCCAAATAGGGACAAAATGGAAAACGCTGGTCAGATATTTTCTGCTAGTTTGGCGGATTCCGTGGAGGGAATGGAAGAACAAAGGAAAAAGAGCAGTCGTTATGAAGCATACATAAGAATCGTGGGAAACAGAGTGTTCCGCTTCCCCGGGCGCTGGTGTTATCTGGCGGTTTCCCTGATTCTAGCTTATTATGCTGGATCTGCTATTCCTTTTGCGAAAGCAACGGGTATGTCCCTAACTGAATATATTTTGTATGTATTGACGGATCATTATTATTTGATTTACGCTTGGTTTTTCTTTCTATTATACTGGACGATGCATGCTGTCCCTAAAATGTCACAGCAGGAATGGATTCGTTATGGCAGCTATAGAATGAAATGCAATGTGGATAATCTAACAGTAGAAATACAATTGTTGATGATGATAATGGGAAATTTTCTGCTGGTATTTTTTGTAGGATTGACTGGATTAGGGCTGTCAAATGGTTTTCGAGCATCTGTTTTGTATGCCGATGCGACAGATCAGATGCAGGTTTTAGCTGGATATGCCGAGATTTTCCGGAATCCTGTCTTTGCCATTTTGTGTGTTCTTTTATATTGGAATCTGGGTTGCTATTTTCTATATAGCATGCTGTATTATGGCTACCACCTGGGAGGCAGAAAAGTAATGATCGGGGAGATGGTAGTCTGTGTGATTAGTACGATTGCCGGATTTATGACAGATGTGGATGAATCCGTTCTAAATGTATTCTTTTTTAATAATGATTATATTTTACACCATGCTCTTCTTCTGGTGGGACTAGGGACAGTATGTGTGAATATAGCAGCTATGATTATTGCTTTGATTGGGATAAGAGGGATAGCACTATGGAGAAAAAGAATTTCTACATAAAAGAATATATTTCCGGGAACTGGAAATACAGTATTATTTTTCTGTTTTGTTTTCTATTGTTAGGTTGTATTTCGGCAGGGATACAGACCATAACACCATTTGATTTTGTTTTTTTGGTTACGAAAGGGTTTTCCTATCAGAAATTCCGTGTTACAGAGTTTGTGTATTACCTGTTTTTTTATATTTATCCTCTATTTTGGATCAATTATTTTCTGGAAAATGAAAAGAAAGATCGAAATGTGGCGGCAAAATTCCGTTATGGATCCGTTCAGCGATGGAATTTTGTGGTATTAAAGGAATGCATCGGATATGTATTGCGGTATTATGTGCAGTTTATTTGTTGCCTGGCACTGATAGATACGGCTTTTATCATACTCCGACATGACAGCAGGGAAGATTACTTGTTTTTGATTCAGAAATATTATGGCATACATATGGAGGGAATTTACCTGGGATTTGCCATTGCATTACTCTGGAGATTGGTAGAATTGTTATTGTTGCTGGAAATTGATCTATGCATTTATCAGTATGGAGAGAATACATTGGCAGCTTTTTTTGGAACTTTTTTGATTTATTTACTGGGTGCCATCCTGCGACCGGGGAATATTTTGATCGCAGGTCTTTCAGCAACATATGGTGCATTAGAAATGGTTGGTTTGGGGCGGATAGGAATTCTGATTGCTAATATAGTAGTAGGTCTTTGTATGGTATTTTCGTTATCTGTGCTGCAAATTAAGAGAACTGGTAAATTACGAAGTATCCATTGGAATTGAAAGAGAGGAATGTGTATGGATTGGTTATTTAATTTTAACTTGGATCAGCAATTGGAGTATGCAGTGAGTATCAAAAATATGTACAAAAAATTCCGAAAAAAAGTAATCTATGAAGATGTCAATTTGCAGATCCGTCCGGGGGAATGTATTGGCTTGGTTGGAGAAAATGGATCGGGCAAATCCGTGTTGTTTCAGATTATGACTGGTATGATTCGTCCGGATCAGGGGCAAATTTTTGTTAATGGTGATGAATTGGGAAAGAATGGCAGGGATTTTCCAAGCCGTGTTGGTATTCTGATTAACGAACCGGGGTATATTGAGACCTGCTCTGGATATAAGAACTTATTGCTTCTGGCAGAGATTCAGAATATTATAGATGAACAAAAGATTCAGGAAACCATGGAAATGGTGGGATTGGATTACAGGGATAAAACATCTGTCAGAAAATATTCCATGGGTATGAGGCAGAAATTGGGGATTGCCCAGGCGATTATGGAAAACCAGACGATTGTCATGTTGGATGAGCCGTATAATGCGCTGGATTACAAGACCAATAAGGAGATTACGCTGATTCTGCAAAAATTAAAAGAGGAAGGGAAAACCTTGATTCTGACCAGTCATCAACATGTCTATCTGGAACGGTTGTGCGACCGGATTTACTGCATTGATAAACATAAGGTGGTTGATTTTGATGATCAGATGAGGGAGAAATATTTTGCGGTGTAATTATTAAAAATATTTTTATGTATTGTTTGTGCCATAGTCAGGCGTTGCTTAACTATGGCAATTGTATTTTTGGAAGTAAGAGGGGGATAGTGTGAAAAATCATACGGAAGTGCTGATTTTTCACATGGCTATTTGTGCCGGAGCGTCACAAATAAGCCTTGATGGCAGTGGAGAAATCGCTTTCGCAAATTTCTCCTCGCCTCGTTGCATACGCTCCGGAATGGAGGTAATCTATGAAGAAAATGAACAAAAGAGGAAAACGTATCCTGGTCATGGTACTGGTATTCGCCATACTGTGCACCTCCCTGCCATGCACACCAACCATACCGGTGCATGCAGCACAGACCGGAAAAAATGGATCATGGTATGAAGTGAACTCCAGGATCAATACCTTCTGGGAAGGGCATATTACCGGAGAAATTACCGTAACGAATGTCAGCAGTCAGACCAGACAGGACTGGCAGATCGCCTTTCCCTGGCAGGCGAAGATTAGCAGCATGTGGAATGGCAGGTATGAGGAAACAGAAGGCGGTTATCTCATTACCCCTATGGAATACAATGCAGAACTCGCCCCGGAAGCCAGCGTTTCTGTGGGATTCATGGCAGAGGGAGAAGACAGTGAATTAAACCGTCTGACAGAGGAGGGATTCTTTCAGGAAGCCGGGGCGTCTATTACCGATGCAGAAGAACGGGAAAAAGTGACACCGGTGCCGTCAGTGGATGTGACGGCCAGCCAGGCTGAGGAGGCAACTGCCAGTCCGACAGGGGATGTGACTGCCAGTCCGACAGGGGATGTGACTGCCAGTCCAACCGAGGAGCCGACGGTTAGCCCGGCATCAGAGCCGACTCCGGTTGCAAGTGTTGCACCCAATGGGGGAATGGTTACAGCAGTATTATCAATGGCACCAACTGCAGATCTCACAACAGAACCGACCGAGGGGCCGACGGTAGAACCAACCATTAGTCCAACAGTGGAGTCGACGGTTAGCCCAAGCGTAGAGCCGACCGTCAGCCCGACTACAGAACCGATGGTTGGTCCAACTGTAGAGCCGACCATCAGTCCGACGGTTAATCCGGCAACAGAGCCGATCGCCGACCCGATGGTTAGTCCTACCATGGAACCGACCGCCAGTCCGACAATAGAACCGATAGTTGGTCCAGCCATAGAGCCGACTGCCAGTCCGACTACAGAAGCGATGGTTGGTCCAACTGCGGTACCGACCGCAGAGCCCGCAACAGAATCAATGGTTGGTCCTACCGAGGAACCAACCGCTGTTCCAGACGCAGAGCCAACTGAGGAACCGGCAGAAGATCTGTACATCTATACGGACACCACCATCAGTGAGGATCTGGTATGCGGCAACCTCTTTCTGATGGGAGGACGCTTAGAATGCTATGGTCACAGCATTACGGTACAGAAAGACTACTTTCAGAACAGCGGAAACTGCAGCCTTAATTATACGCAGCTTACCGTAGGAGGGAATGTCAGTGTTATCGCTGGTGATCTCTCCCTTTATCAGTGTAGCCTTAACATAGGCGGCAAGCTCTCCGTTCAAAAGGGATCAATCTGTTTTGGGAGCAGCGAGGCAGTAGATATCCAGGGGGATTTATCCCTGGATGGAGAAGGAAAACTCGATTTAAGCGCCTACAATTCTGCTCCTAAAATCAGCGTTCACGGGGATTTCATCATAAACTCCACAAAGCAGACATATTTACAAAAGGGAAGTCTGGATCTCAGGGGAGATCTCATCCAGGAGGACAGCGGGTATGCAGACAGCCTTCGTGTCAGCGACTCATTCTGTATCCGGTTTACCGGGGTTGCCATACAGAAGATCCGTCTCGCCAACCCGGATATCAGTCTGGGCACCCTGGACTTCCGTGAAAGCAAAGGGATCGACCTGCCGGAAGAAATCCATGCACGTACTTTGTACGGATTCCGGAAAATACAGGAAAAGGAACTCCAGAAATTTTATTTATCCAATGTCAGCCTGAGTGAAGATGACACCGTATATGGCAGAAAGATCCAGTGGTATGGGGAATACCTGAATACTGGTGGAAATACCCTGCATTTTGCCGGGGATGTCCGGATAGCAGTGAGTGAGTTACTGGATACTGCATGGGGTGGTCTGTCTGTACAGGGAAATCTGTCGGTTGCAGAGGGGACATTCCGGCTGGCACGGCAAAGCAGTACGGAAATACAGGGAGACCTGCGCATGGAGGGAAGCGGGAAGCTGAACATGACCGAATATCTCGATCTTGCACAGCTTACCATCCATGGAGACCTGCTTATTGATTCCACCAGGCAGAGTGTCCTTCAATACGGAAATTTTATACTGGGTGGAGATCTCATCCAGAAGGACAGCGGGTATGCAGACAGCCTTCGTGTCAGCGACTCATTCTGTATCCGGTTTACCGGGGTTGCCATACAGAAGATCCGTCTCGCCAACCCGGATATCAGTCTGGGCACCCTGGACTTCCGTGAAAGCAAAGGGATCGACCTGCCGGAAGAAATCCATGCACGTACTTTGTACGGATTCCGGAAAATACAGGAAAAAGAAAGCCAGAAGTTCTATTTATCCAATGTCAGCCTGAGTGAAGATGACACAGTAAATGTCAGAAAAGTCTGGTGGTATGGGGACTATCTGAATACCGGAGCACACACCCTGCATTTTGCCGGGGATGTCCGGATGGCAGTGAGTTGATTGATACTGCATGGGGCGGTCTGTTTGTCCAGGGAAATCTGTCGGTTGCAGAGGGGACATACAAACTGTCTCGGGAAAGCCGTACGGAAATCCAGGGAGACCTGCACATGGAGGGAAGCGGAAGGTTAAACATGACCGAAAATATCGACCGTGCACAGCTCACTGTCCACGGAGATCTGCTTATCGATTCCAGTAGGCAGAGTGTTCTCAAATATGGAAGTCTTATACTTGATGGAGACTTCATCCAAAAAGACAGTGGGTATGCGAACAGTCTGTCAGTCATAGACTACTTCACGATCAACTTTAAGGGAAGCAGCGTACAGAAGATCCGTCTTGCCAACCCGGATATCAGCCTGGGAACCCTGGATTTCCGTGAAAGCAAGGGAATTGACCTGCCGGAAGAAATCCATGCACGCACTTTGTACGGATTCCGGAAAATACAGGAAAAAGAATTCCAGAAGTTCTATTTATCCAATGTCAGCCTGAGTGAAGATGACACTGTGTATGGCAGAAAGATCCAGTGGTATGGGGACTACCTGGATACCGGTGTAAATACCCTGCATTTTGCCGGGGATGTCCGGATGGCAGTGAGTGAGTTGATTGACACCACATGGGGAGGTCTGTCCGTACAGGGAAACCTGTCGGTTGTAGAGGGGACATATAAACTGTCCCGGGAAAGCAGTACGGAAATACAGGGAGACCTGCGCATGGAGGGAAGCGGGAAGCTGAGCATGAACGAGTATCTCGATGCTGCACAGCTTACCGTCCATGGAGATCTGGTTATTGATTCCACCGGGCAGACCAGCCTCCGGTACGGAAGCCTTACCCTCGGGGGCAGTTTTCTTCAGACAGAAGATGCAGATACAGAAAACCTTATTATAGGGAGCAGTTTTAGTCTCCTGTTAAACGGAAGCGGTACCCAGACTATTGATCTGCCGGGAGTAGATGAGATTCCGTATTTAAACCTAAGCCAGAGCAGGGCAGTGCGCCTCATGCAGGATTTCAGCGGTGAGACGCTTACAGGTGTGGAAAAGATTGTCTGTGATGGGGATACTCTTTATCTTGACTACCGTTATATTGATACCAGCAGTAACGGTACGTTAGACGGAAACCTGAAATGTTTCGGAAAGCTTAACGTGAATGGACACACCCTGTCCATTACAGGGAACTATACACAATATGATGGAACATGGATTCAGAATGGGGGGACACTGTCTGTAGCCGGGGATTTTATAGCCGATCAGGGATTGGCAATGATAGAAGAAGGTCTGATTCGGGTAAAAGGAGATACCCGTATCAAAAAGAACGGTGGTGTGGAAATGCGGGGGCGGGAAAGCTGCCGCTTCCTGGCAGAAGGGGATTATTTCAGTGCCTGCCGTAACATTGACTATGGCAGATGGTATACCGGGGGGACGCTGGAGCTGCGGGGAGACCTGATCAAAAAAGACGTGGCTTCTTCTTTTGGACTGTGCCTGGATAAGACAAAGGTAGTATTCAGTGGAGATAAGATCCAGACTGTGAAGGTTCCGGATAATGTTCTGTTTGGAGAAGCTGCCTGCATTGACATGCGGTCCAGTATTGGGGTAGACTTTTGTGGAGCTTCCCTGAAAGCAAACCAGATCATTGGTTTTTCCAAGATCCAGTCCGGGGGTATGTTAAATTTGTATAAATCCAGGGTTACCCTGATCCAGGACGAGGAATTTTCCGGCATTATTACTATGTCTGACACCTATCTGGACTGTAACGGATATGAATTCCGTATCTCCGATGGTGGAAATCTGGAACAAACAGATGGACTGGTCAATCTGGATCATGGTACACTGTATGTGGATGGAGACTATATCCTGCATTGCAACAGTATCCTGCAGATGATCCAGATGGATGACCTGCTGCAGGTAAAGGGGAATTTTGAAACTCAGTCCTTTATGAATCATAGCAGCATGCTACGGAATGGGCGTATGGAGCTGTGGGGAAACTTTAATCAGGGAGGGGATAAGACAGCCTTTGCTTCCAGTGAAAACTTCGTCATTGCCTTTATGGGCAGTGGGCAGACTGCCCACTTTGACGATGTGGGATATTCCCGTTTTGCAAATATTGATCCGGATCATAGCAGTGTGAAGATAAAAGATGAACGACTGGTCTTTTGGGCAAATGTGAGCATGAGTGTTGGCAGAGGTGTGGTAAGCGGACTGCAGGAGGCGCTGGGGGATCTGGAACTGAGTGCTTCCGCAGCTGCCGTCAGTACAGCCATTGGTATCAGCCTGTCAGCAATAGATGCACCGGTCGTAGTAGCCGTTGTCGCCGTTTTAAGTCTGATTGCCGCTGTAATTGGAACGATCCAGAGTCTCTTTATGATCGCACAGTCGGCAGGAGGAATTTACAGTACCGCCACTGGGACAGGAACCATTTATGATAAGCTGGAGGCATTTGCCCATGATTTCATCATTATGGTGGTGGGCATTGTTACTCTGAAAGGATCTGTGAAAACGATAGAAGCAAGCCTGTCCTCCTTTAAGAGTGCAGCCCAGGAGCTGTTCGGCAGGAAAAGCCGTCTGACCCCATCGGAAGTAACCCAGACCTACAAGGGAGCAAAGCTGGTTACCAGTTTTGATGACTTTGCGGAGTATGCGAAGGGATTCCTGGATGATGATGCCCTGAAGTATGCGAAAGAAGTGCTGGGGAATGATGGGGATGATACTGCAAAACTGAAGAAGGTTGCTCAGCTGGTTGAAGATGGAAGTAAGAAGATTGGGAAGAAGCTGTCAAAGGAGGAGTTGAAGGCAGGACTGGATGCCCTGTGGAATGATGGCGGGGTGGAAGGTGCCCTGGCGGCGATAGGGAAGGTATCTAAAGCCGGAACAAAATTAAGAAATGGGTATGAATTTGGCAAGCTGTCTGTTGAGCCTGAAGATCTTCAAAAGACAGCGGAGAGGGCGGCAGGAGAAAAAATAGATGCTGTTAACGCATTGGATGGATCCCGGTTTAGCAGAGTAAAAGATATTGATAGTTTTTTGGAAAGTATACCTGCTGATTCAACAAGATTGCCATGGGAACCAAACAATAAAATACCAGAAGGTGTAGATAAATTTGTTTGGACAGACGAAAATGGAAATAAATGGTTTGCAGAATGCCATGGACCAGATTCATCTGCTGCACCGGGAAAAAATGCATCTACTGGATGGGTATACCGAATTCAAGTGAAAATTAATGGAAGCGGGAGACCATTTTATATGGCGACGGATGGAAAGTTCTATTCTGTAAAACTCCTAGAACCTACTAGAGCGAATTATATAGAGAGTCTTGCCAATGATACGCATATACCAATCAATGGGAGGTAGTGATCATGAAATTTGATATTAATCAATTCATATATGCTTTTGATGAGGGTGATGAGGTGCAATTAATGTCTATCGCAAATTCATACCAATGTGACTTTAGCATGGGTCACGTTGATGAAAACGATTATAGCTTAATAGAACTGTTGTTAAATGTGGTTATTGATCGGATTTATGATATGCCGGGAGAAAGAGGTGCTCAGGGTAATCGTTTTAATACGGTTCAAGATGAATATTTTAATGTGCTGTTTGATGGTATTTCAGTTATATGTAATAATACATATAGATGTGCAGACAGGTTGGTTGACAAAATTGGTAAAGTGCCAATGAGTTCATGGGAGTTGGCGCAAACTTTATTGGTAATAAGCGGTACGGAGGATAAGAGGTATTTTGATTTAATGAAGAAATACAAGGATCATGAGGATTCTCATGTTCGCGAAGTGGTAGAAGAGTATTTTTATGCTATCAAGATGAATGAAGAAGATCATAAAAGAATTCAGGAGAAAGGAGTTAATTTAGTAATTGATTTAGAAACAAGTGATATAATAGAAGGATATTTTGATGTAATGGTTGACCGTTTTTTTGATGTAAATGATCTTAAATTAAAGGGAAATTATTTTAAGAGATTACGTTCATCAATCACGGATGATATAGGAAAAGGATACGATAAAATATATAGAAAATGTATTGATCGACTGGCAGAGAAGATTAAAAAAGTGCCGATGAGTTCGTGGGAACTGGCAGAAACTTTGCTGGTAATAGGCTGTACCAGGGATAAGAGATATTGGGGGATTATGAAACAATACCAAGACCACGACGACTCCTATGTCCGTGAAGTAGTGCAGGATTATTTTTATGGCATGAGGAAGAAAGAAGATAAATGACACGGAGTTAACGAAGGAAGTATAGATTGCAATTAAGCGGGGGCAGGGAACAAGTATGATAAAGCGGAAGCCTTTGCCCATGATACGACGATGCTGGTAGTCTATCTGATATTCCTATGGGCAACGGTATCTGCGATTAAAAACTGTACAGCTTTGTTTAAGAGTGCTTCCCAGAATCTGATTGGCAGAACCAGTCGTCTGACTCCATCGGAAGTAACCAAGACCTACAAGGGCGCCAAGCTGGTTACCAGCTTTGATGACTTTGCGGAGTATGCGAAGGGATATCTGGATGATGATGCACTGCAGTATGTGAAAGGGATGCTGGGAAATGATGCGGATGATGTCGCAAAACTGAAGAAGATTGCCCAGCTGATTGAAAATGGAAGTAAGAAGATCGGAAAAAAGCTGTCAAAGGAGGAGTTTAAGGCAGGACTGGATGCCCTGTGGGATGATGGCGGGGTGGAAGGTGCCCTGGCGGCGATAGAGCGTCATTTTAAATGGGCAAATAGATAGATATACAGGTTATGAAGCACCTAAAATAACGACGAATGCCAGGGGTGAATTTACCAATGGACAGTATACGATAAATGCAAAAAATATGATGCGGCATGTAGATGGTACGGCTGGGAAAAACCAGTTTTTATATGATGTGGATGCGAATAAAGCAAAAGTTTATATAGAAAATGGTCCAGTTGGTGTGACTGGGATTGGAAAACTGACAAATTATATAAATGTGTACCGGAAAAAGACAGGCACTGTGCATGGGATTCCTGGAAATCTGTAGGAGATAGATATGAGAGAATTAAGTAGAATTTTTATCAAGGCAAAAGAGAAAAAAGTGTATAAAAATCTTGCCGAATTTCGGGAAGTTTTAGATGCGATCATGAAAAGTGATGTAGACTTTAAATTAAACTGGGATGATGGAGTAGTAGAGGAATGGGCATGGATTCATAAATATCAAGGAAGTACAGTTTGTATGTTAAATATCAAAATAGGCATAGCATTTATTTATAATAAAAACGGGCTAAATAGTAAAACTTTAACAGTATTGGATTCATTGTTTCTAGTGGATGTATTGGACTATGAGTCAGAGATATGGTGTATTGATTTAGATTTGTTAGAAGAACAAGTGCCAGAAATTGTTTGGGGAGTGGGAACAGATCCAGATGTGATTGATATTACAAAATTTTCGTTGTATGACTTATATTTTGCAACTGTTTGATAGAAGATAATTCAATTAGCTATTTGTCAGGAGAGAAGCGTACTGCTTGCAGAAATAAAGGGAATCATACTTCCTGATCCAATAGGGCAAAATATTGAACATGTTTTTACTAAATTGAGGAAGGAGGAGTGTGAATTGAATAAAAGACTCAATAATATTGAAAGTATACTCACAAAAGAAATAAAAAAGAAGGGAATAAAAATCGAGGAGATTTTTAAATATGGGGATAAAAAAATAGAATTTATGCTTTTATATAGTGATTTCGTGATTTCGGTTTCTGTTGTTGATGATATGTCATATGATTTTACTGTTTTTGACAGTACAGGTGATACTATAGTATATAATAATACTCAATTTAATGTTGCACTTGATGATTTGTGTGATATCCTGCTTAAGGATATTGATATGATTAAGAACAAAAGATTGTATAGCTGAGAGTTTTTTTAGTAAACAGATGGGGTATGTAAAGTATAGTAATTTATACAGAGATTTTGTATGATAAGAAAGAATATCCACAGAAGCATTAGGTGTATTGAAAACTTGCCTCACGAGATTTTCCAAACAAGGATTGCAACAGTATCCTGCAGATGATCCAGGCGGATGACCTGCTGCAGGTAAAGGGAATTATTGAAAACTAGAATATATCGAGGAGTTTATTCTGTAGAAATGGTTTAAACAAAGGTGCCTTTTGTATATATAACAAAAAAGAATGGGAGGAATTATGGAGGATATGTTATATAAAATTAGTAATAAATAGGATTTTATTACCTTTATTAAAAACTTAGCAGCAGATAAAAAGGATGGAAATACTGAATGAAAAAATAAAGATATTTCTTCATATCTAATGGGCATATCTTCTTGGGTTGAAGATATGGAAGGATATTATGTAAATATGGGACTAGAGATGCCTTCTGATATTAATTGGCAATTTATCGCAAATTTATTTTATGTAGGGAAAATATATGAATAATTATAGCGAGAAGGAGAAGGCAGAGCTGTATGGTAAAACGGCGGTTATAATGATGACAAAATAAATAGGAGATTAAAGAAAATGAGTACAAATTTTTATGTATATCCAACTAAAAGAGATTTGCCAAAATGTGAGGACATAATAGAATATTCAGTGAGATTATTTAAAAAGTTTTTGTATAAAGAAAATATAAACTATAAAATTCATGTCGATGTCAGAGAGGTTTCATTAAATGAATCACAAATTAATTATAAACCGATTTCTTTGGTTTCGACGGAAAACCGTTATTTAGCATTCCGTTTAAATGATGAAGGAGAAGCATATGTGTTTTATCATCAATTAACAGAGTTGGATGAGAAAGTTTGGGGTGAGGAAATGGAAGATAACAAAAAAGCACAATTACTTCAAAAAATGATATACGAAAACCGGGATGTTGGATATCATTGGAGCGTTAAGCGTACAATGGGGCAACCAGTAGTAGTGAATTTATACTATGGGTATTTAGCTATAGCTATAGCTGTTTTGACGGAAGGTATTATATATTCGGATGATGGGGCATGGGATTATGCAAGTTTTCCTGTTCTTGGCAGTGATTTTGAAGATGAGTATTTAAATGTAAATGCCATAGAAAATGTTAATGTGAAAGAAAATATAATGAATTGGTTGAATATGCTTAGGTAGGAAAGGAGGGGCTGAAAAATTTATTCTTCGATGCCATGTTGCTCAGCCCACTTGTTCCAATCTGGTATACAATTGAAGTCGAAGTCATAGTCAAAAAGGTATCCATTTTCTTCCAACTCATAGTTCCATCTCTCCACTTCCAGATCAGATAGCTGTCTGGTATTCCCAGTTTGTAAGTCGTATTCTACCATAGTATCCACAGAATTGCCGTTCGGGCAGAAAGTGACAGTGTGATTCTGTATTCCGTGGATATGTCCCAGTTCCAGAGATTCGTAGAGTCCACCGATTTCCTCCTCATCTGGGTAGTCAGTTTTGTGTTTGATGGTTTGGTTCCAGTATTCCGAAAAATCTTTCTCATATTGCAGCGCAGTGTCTTTTCCAATCTGGGTGCTGAACAACAGGGTTCTGCGATGCCACTGGTCAACCGTTTTGCCCTTTTCGCGACCAGTATCTGCTTTTTCTTTTTTTCTCCAATTTGCTTCTATATTATAATAAATCTTGTTACCATCAGGGTAGATACCCTTAATTCTGCAGTGGCGATTGGTTTCCGTATCGCTATCACTCCATGGATTCACCGTGTCAACACTTTGATAGATTGCATCTGTATCCAGAAGACAGACCGCTTGGTCCGTGGTTCCATCATAGAGGTACACTTCGTTTCCACAGGTTATATAAAGATTTCCGTTAAAGGCTGCCTGGCTGTGGTCATTGTCATACTCATCTGTATGGATCTGGTGCAATTCCCCACTGTCGGGATCCAGTGTAAATATTCCGGTATACATTGCCAGAAATAGTAAGCCGTCTTTTTGTATGAGATGATTCGTATTGTAATCTCTCATCAGATTAAAGTAAGCAACCTCATCATACTTTTTCATATCTTTCCATTCATATAGTAGTTGTGGTGTTTTCTCTGATAAAGTCTGTTTATATAGCCTACCTTGATAAGTGGTATAAATAATATATTTATCAGTTATATAAATATCGTCTGGAATAGATTCTTCTGGTTGAAATGTAGTTTCGCTCTGTTCGATCAGAAGTTTATCGCCCTTGTCAGTCTTTTGGATCGGAATGCGGCAGAGACTGCCATTATCGTTTTCTTCCCCATTATCTTCGTCATCATCGTCTTCATGGTATTTAATATAGTATAATCCGGAATCTGTTACTGTACATACTTTACCGCAATCTGGAATCTCAATGACTTGCCCCTCTGTAGTTCCGGCAATATCCTGCTGTATGACTCCTTGTATGCCGACCCCGTCCGGAATATTAAAATAGCAGTTACTGCTGTTTGAAAGGAGAGCAATTCCTTCATTAGATGATTCTGACAAAGTTGTCATTTTATTCACAGAATCAGCTGGATCAGGATTTTGGTCAGTGACATTCCTGCCACAGCCTGTTAATGTACAAATAACTGTAATGATAAATATTGATAAAATTGTTTTCATGTTCTCCTCCTAACTATGACATAGTGTAGATGTCAATGTAATTCAGCAGAAAGGCTGTGAGGGTGCATAAAACAAAATGTAATGTAAAAATGATGGATAAGCAGAATTTACCCATTCTGAAATGTTTCTTGCTTGTGTGCAAAAAATGGGCAAAGTCAAAGGTTTATGGTGTGGTATTACGTGATTGGTTAGAAAAAGAAATGTTATACTATAGAGTGGATTGCGATTTGGATATATATAAGATATACTGAAAGCGTCAAAAAAGAAAAACTGATTTTTTGGATGGGGATGACTTTATAGATAAAGGGGCAGAATGGAGATTATTATGATAGATCAAAATAGAGTAGATAAAATAATAGAAGATAGGAATAAAATAAAGTTTAGATGCAATTGTTGTAATGATTACCATGAAATGAAAACAGAGGTTCCAAATGGTTTTTCAGCTTGGTCATACTCTGGTATGGAATGGTCTGATTTTGAGAAAGAAGTACCACCACTATCGGAGGAACATTGGACTCGTAGTGATAGAATTCCTAAAATTGGTGAATTTCGTATCGTAAAAGTGAAAATGCCATTTGATGAAAAAATCGGAAATGAATTCTATATGGAATTTATGCCTGCATTGGCTTTTTTTAATGGTTATGATCATGTGGAACAGATTCGTGATTCTGCTATCGTACAATGTAAGTTTGAAAAAATCATATTGGCGGATGAGTATAGTGCCTGGGTAAAAATCAAGGTTCGAAAAGTTATTTTGTTATCAGAATTGTTGGGAATATACCCACCCTGTCTGACAGACTGTGAATTAGAGGAATATGCCGGTGTAAGTAAATGTGTTGATGTTGATTTTATGAATGATTCTTGGGAGATTATATCTTGGACAGCACAAGGTGATATTGGTGAGTTTAAGATGATTTATATGGATGCTGATGGTATTCGTCACCTTGTATTGATGCATTACTATGATTTTTTTAGTAATGTAAGTTATTTTGGAAATATTGTTCAGACAAAGTAAAATTCATTTATGATTTCAGTAATTAAGACACTTCTGGTTTTGGAGGTGATATTAGATGTCAGTATGGATAACGGGTGACACCCATGGAAATTGGATGAAACGCTTAAAGGTAGATTCTTTTCCAGAACAAAAGAAAATGACAAAAGAAGATTTTGTGATAATATGTGGAGATTTTGGCATCTGGGATCATTCCAATCAGGAGAAGTATCATTTGGATTGGCTGGAGAAAAAGCCTTTTACCACATTGTTTGTCTCCGGTAATCATGATAATTACGATATTCTGGACAGTCTGCCTGTCAGAGAATGGCATGGTGGAACTGTGAATTTTATCAGACCCTCTGTTATTCATTTGATGAGAGGTCAGATTTATAATATAGAAGGCAAATCCTTTTTTACATTTGGTGGTGGAAGCACCCATGATATTGCAGATGGTATTCTGGAGCCGGATGATCCAGATTTTAAGAGAAAGAAGAAAAGACTGGATAAGAATCCATATGCCTTATATCGGATCAATCATGTAAGTTGGTGGGAAAGAGAGTTGCCAAATGAGGATGAAATGGAGCGGGGGATATCCAATTTGGAGAAGTACAACAATAAGGTGGATTATATTATTACCCATAGTCCCTGCACTTCGCTGCTTCATCAGATCGATCATGGATCAGGATCACATGAGAGTGACAGGTTGACGGATTATTTGCAGAAAATTAAGGATCGTGTTGAATATGGGCATTTCTTTTTTGGACATATGCATACAGATCAGACTTTTCATTCGGAACATTGTTCCTGTTTATATGAGCAAATCATACAGATTTTATAGCTAGCACAAAGAATACTAATGACAGGAGGAAAAAAAGATGGATATAGAACAAATCAAAGAAAAACTGAAATTAAGGGAGTATGATTTTTTGCGGGAGGATCCAAATTTAGGGGATCATATTATGCTCTTAACTCTGGGGGGAAGTCATGCTTATGGCATGGATAAAGAAGGATCTGATCTGGATGCAAGGGGAATCGCTCTCAATTCCAAGGAGAATATATTGTTGGGAACTGATTTTGAACAGGTGGTGAATGTAGATACGGATACGACGGTGTATTCCTTTAATAAAATGATTCAGCTACTTACATCAAATAATCCTAATACTATAGAGATTTTAGGGTGCAAGGCAGAGCATTATTTGCATCTATCTGATATTGGCAGGGAACTTTTGGAAAATAGGAAAATGTTTTTATCAAAAATCTGCATTCATACATTTGGGGGATATGCCAGCAGCCAGCTTCGGAGATTGGAAAATAAAGCGGCCAGGTTAGTAGGTCAGGCGCAGAATGAGGCATATATTTTGAGGAGTATCAACAATGCAAAATATGAATTTAAAAATAGATATTATCCACATGATGAAAGCAGCGTGAATTTATATATTGATCAAGCAGTTTGTGAAGAATATGACAGTGAAATTTTCATGGATGTGTGCTTGAAACATTACCCCTTAAGAGATTGGACAGGGATGTGGAATGAGATGAAAGCCATTGTCAGCAGTTATAATAAACTGGGAAAGAGAAATGAAAAAGCTATCAGCCATGATAAACTGGGAAAACATATGGCGCATTTGATTCGTCTTTATATGATGTGTATTGACATTCTGGAAAAAGAAGAAATTATTACCTATCGATCAGACGAACATGATTTGCTGATGAGTATTCGAGGTGGAGAATATTTAGATGACAATAGGCAGCCAAAACCGGAATTTTATGATCTGTTAAATGAATATGAAAATAGATTTGATTATGCAAAAAATAATACATCCCTTCCCGCTGTTCCAGATCATAAGAAAATTAATGAGTTTAAAATGTATGTCAATGAACGAATTGTGAAAGGAGAAGTGTAATGGAAGTATCAGCAAGTGCAAAAGGAAGATTTTGTAAGGATTGTGGTATCCCGATTCGGATCTTTCAGGAGCCATATTTTACAGACAGGATGGAGTTATATGATAGGTTTTATGGAACACTTGAAAAATGGAATGTATTTTTGAATGAGTTGAAGAAGTATCCCTGTGAACAGGATTATTTTGAAGAATACAACCGTGTGAAAGATGATGCCATTTTAAGCATCAAGGACACAGAAGCGTATCAGAAATTTAACGAAGATGATATGAATCAGTATTCTGTGACTCATAAAAATCTTCCAAGTAAAGATATTTTTAAACCATCCAATGATGGAAAGAGTTTTATCAGTATTGATATGCGAAAGGCTAATTTTTCTGCTTTGCATCATTATGACCCTACTATTTTTCAGGGAGCAAATTCATGGGAAGAATTTGTCAGAAAATACACAGATAACCAACATATTATTAACAGCAAATATATTCGACAAGTGATTTTGGGGAATTGTAATCCCAAGAGACATATCACATACGAAAGATATCTTATGGATATTGTATTAAGTCATTTGATAGATGGATCTGTTTCCATAGACAGAGTCGTATTCTTTTCTAATGATGAGATTGTGCTTGATATATCGGATCTTAATGAATCAGATCAAAAATCGATGGCACTTCAGATTGAAAATAGTATGAAAGATATGCCAGTTCCGCTGAAAACAGAATTTTTTACACTTCATCAAATTGCAGGATCTGGTGGGTATTATAAAGAAATATTAAATGAAAATGGAAATACAGAAATTGAATTGAAATGTTTGAATAACTATGAATTACCATTTGTTCTCAGAACGTTTTTAGGAGAAGAAATTACAGAGAGTGACAAAGTATTTTATCATGAGGGCTTATTGGCAAAGTTTATTGAGATTCCAAGGATTGAGGTGAATCTGATGCTGCCAACTAGGAAGAAAAAATAGACAGCAATAGGATAGACAGTGTGTAACAGTGGAAGATATCGGAAAAGTTTTATAATGCTTATAGTATAAAAGTGCCCTGCAATTGAAAGGTTGGGGCACTTTTTCTATTGGTAATGGATACGGGCAAACTTCACAATATTATTGACTTTTTTCGTGCAAATGATACAATATTAATCAGGTTAAAAAATGATTAAGAAAGGGGAACCAGAATGAGTGAAGCAACATTTCGTGGGGGTGTGCATCCCTACGAGGGAAAAGATCTGTCCAAAGATCTGCCAATTAAGACTGTAGTTCCAAAGGGAGATATGGTTTTCCCAATGGCACAGCATATTGGTGCTCCTGCTACACCAGTGGTGGCAAAGGGAGACAAAGTATTGGTAGGACAGAAGATTGGTGAAGCCAGTGGCTTTATTTCTGCAAATATCTGCAGTTCGGTCTCTGGTACTGTCAAGGCTGTGGAACCTAGAATGGTATTAAATGGTTCACAGGTTACCTGCGTGGTCATCGACAACGATGGCGAGTATGAAACGATACCTGGCTTGGGAGAGGACAGGGATTACACTGCACTCTCCGCAGATGAGATCCGTGATATCGTAAAGGAGGCAGGAATCGTTGGTATGGGTGGTGCAGGCTTTCCAACCAATGTTAAACTGGCACCGAAGGAGCCGGATAAGATTGACTATATTCTGGTCAATGGAGCAGAGTGTGAGCCATATTTAACATCCGATTACCGTCAGATGCTAGAATGTCCAGAAGAGATCGTAGGAGGATTAAAAGTCATTCTGCAGATTTTTGATAAGGCAAAGGGACTGATCTGTATTGAGGACAATAAGCCGGAGGCGATTGTTAAGATGCAAGAAGCAGTTCGGGGAGAAAGTCGTATTGAGGTCAAGGTTCTGAAAACCAAATACCCACAGGGTGGCGAGCGTACATTAATTTCAGCAGCTACCGGACGCAAGATTTACTCCAAGAAACTGCCAGCAGACGCAGGCTGTATTGTGGATAATATTTCCACTGTGATAGCTGTCTATCGTGCGGTTTGCAAGCAGACTCCGTTGATTACCCGTGTTATGACACTGACCGGAGAGGCGTTTAATACACCAATTAATGTAGAAGTTCGTCTGGGATGTAATCATGGGGATCTGGTAGAAGAGGGAGACGGATTTAAAGAGGAGCCAAAGAAGATCATTTCCGGTGGTCCGATGATGGGATTTGCCATGTTTGATCTGAATGTACCGGTTACCAAGACATCTTCTTCCATTTTAGCAATGACCGAAGACCAGGTAGCAGAATTTGAACCAACGCCTTGTATTCGTTGTGGTCGCTGCGTGGATGCCTGTCCGGGCAATCTGGTGCCACAGAAGATGGCACAGGCGGCATTGCATGATGATTATGATACTTTTGTAAAATTAAATGGCATGGAATGTTATGAGTGTGGCAGTTGTACCTTTGTATGTCCGGCAAAACGCCCGTTGACCCAGAACTTCAAGCAGGCAAGGCAGTATGTGGCTGCACAGGCCCGCAAGAAGTAATGTGGTTAAGCATGTAGATCCTGCTGACAGATCTGATGATCTGTCTGTGGTTCGGAACAGAATACTAATTTGTTTTGTTAAGACATATACAATAGTACAAGAGAGGCATGCTGTTCAGGCATGCAGAAAAGAGGTGTAATGTGAGTAATTTATTAAACATATCATCATCTCCACATGTAAGGGATCATTCTTCAACCAGAAGTATCATGTGGGATGTGGTTTTAGCGTTGGTACCGGCTTCCGTATTCGGAATTTATAATTTTGGTATCAGGGCAGCAGTTTTGATTGCGGTATGTATTGTGACCTGTCTGTTGTCGGAGTACATATGGCAGAAATGTATGAAACTTCCATTGACGGTAAATGATGGCAGTGCTGTGCTGACTGGTCTGTTGTTGGCACTGAACCTGTCGGCGACTTTCCCGATCTGGATGGCGATTTTAGGTAGTGTTTTTGCAATAATTATTGTGAAACAGTTATTTGGTGGTTTGGGACAAAATTTCATGAATCCGGCTCTGGGTGCCAGATGTTTCTTGATGGTATCTTTTGCAGGATCTATGACATCTTTTACCCATGATGGCATTACTGGTCCAACACCGCTTGCTATCATAAAAAACGGAGATAAAGCACAGTCTGTAGCAGATCTTCTGGCTGCCGGAGACGGTCAGGCACAGGAAGCAACTTCCCTGTTAAATATGTTTTTGGGAAGTATTGGAGGAACTATCGGAGAGACTTCCGCTTTGGCTTTGTTGATTGGTGCAGCTTATCTGCTGATTCTAAAGATCATTGACTGGAAGATACCGGTTTGCTATCTGGCAACTTTTGCTATTTTTGTTCTGTTGTTTGGTGGACGGGGATTTGACGTGGCTTACCTGGCAGCAGAATTGTGTGGTGGCGGTTTATTGTTAGGAGCATTCTTTATGGCGACGGATTATGTTACCAGTCCGATTACGCCAAGAGGAAAAATTGTCTTCGGTATTTTATTAGGTCTGTTGACAGGAATCTTCCGTGTGTTCGGTGCATCTGCGGAGGGTGTTTCCTATGCAATTATCATCTGTAACCTGTTAGTTCCATTGATTGAGCGGGTAACCATTCCTGTTCCATTTGGAAAGGAGGGGCTAAAAGATGGCGAATAATGAAAAGAAAGAGACTGCAGCTGTACAGGAAAAAAGTACATTAGTACATGATACGATCTGCTTGTTTGTGATTACTCTGATTGCTGGAGTTCTGTTAGGTGCGGTATATACCATTACCAAGAAACCAATTGAAGATCAGACAGAGAAGGCAAAGCAGGAAGCATATGCAGCAGTATATGACGGTGCGGAATTTGTCAGCGATGATAAGATCAACAAAGCATTAGAGCAGTTCAATGCAGATCTGGCAGCAGGAAAAGTCAGTTCAGATAATATGGGCAGTCT
Organism: uncultured Jutongia sp.; assembly: GCA_964409845.1. Taxonomy (GTDB): domain Bacteria; phylum Bacillota; class Clostridia; order Lachnospirales; family Lachnospiraceae; genus Butyribacter. The sequence continues at coordinate 34,242 of CAYPEW010000017.1, read as the reverse complement.
GTCAGATGTTGCAATTTCTGAGGTTCTGAAGGCGCAGGTAAACGGACAGGATGCCGGTTATGTGGTAACCTGCAGTGGAAAAGGCTATGGCGGAGCGGTAACTATGGCATTGGGAATTGATGCAGATGGTGCGATTCAGGGAATCCAGATTACCGATTGCAGCAATGAGACGCCTGGTCTGGGACAGAATTCTACCAACAAAGACTGGAATGGTCAGTTTATTGGCACCAGCAGTAACCAGGATTTGAATGTGGTAAAGGATGGCAGCGGCAGTGCAGATGCTGGAACCATCAATGCCATCAGTGGTGCCACCATTACCAGTAGTGCAGTAACCAGAGCAATAGACGGAACATTTCAGTTTATTGCATCATTACAACAATAGGAGGTAGGATATGAATACATGTGTAGAACGTTTGAAAAACGGTATTATTACCGAAAACCCAACCTTCGTGATGATGCTGGGTATGTGTCCGACTCTTGCCGTTACATCATCTGCTATTAATGGTCTGGGTATGGGTTTAACCACCACAGCCGTATTGGTATTATCTAACGCTGTGATTTCTCTGCTTAGGAATGTGATTCCAGATAAAGTACGTATTCCTGGATTTATCGTTATTGTAGCATCCTTTGTAACAATTATTCAGTTGTTATTACAGGCATATCTGCCATCTCTGAATAGTGCATTGGGAGTATATATCCCGTTGATCGTAGTTAACTGTATTATTCTGGGACGTGCGGAGGCATATGCCTCCAAGAATTCCATCGTGCCATCTATCTTTGATGGTATTGGTATGGGTCTGGGCTTTACCTTTGGTCTGACCTGTATTGGTATCTGCCGTGAGATATTGGGAGCAGGAGCGATCTTTAATAAGCAGTTTATTCCAGATGATTTTCATATTACATTCTTCGTTCTGGCACCGGGAGCATTCCTGGTATTGGCATTCTTGACAGCAATACAGAATAAGCTGCAGATGCCTTCTGCCACCAACGTAGAGGGAGAAAGTGCTGATATCGCTTGTGGCGGTAATTGTGCTCAGTGTGTAGGCAGTAGCTGTGTAGCCAACAAGGGGATTCTGGAAGCAGAGCGTGTGGCAGCCAAGGCAGCAAAGGCACAGGCAGCAAAAGAAGCAGCAGCTAAAAAGAAAGCAATGGCTGAGAAACAGAAAGAAGAAGAGAAAAAGCCGGATGCTGCAGCAGGAAAGGAGGATTGATCTAAGTGGGAAATTTATTTATCATTATTATTTCATCCATGTTAGTGAGTAATGTAGTTTTAAGTCAGTTCCTGGGGATCTGTCCGTTTCTGGGAGTATCCAAACAGGTGGAGACTGCGGCCGGCATGGGCGCAGCAGTAACCTTCGTTATTACCATCGCCTGTGCGATTACCTATCCGATTTATTATTTTATCCTGGTGCCGTTAGGGCTGGAGTATTTACAGACCATCGCATTCATTTTGATTATTGCGGCACTGGTGCAGTTTGTGGAAATGGCATTGAAGAAATTCCTGCCGGCACTGCATGCCTCTCTGGGTGTGTATCTGCCGTTGATTACCACTAACTGTGCTGTTCTGGGTGTGGCAATCAATAACATTTCTGATGGTTACAACTTTATTGAAAGTTTGGTTTGCGGATTCTGTACTGCTATCGGATTCCTGATTGCGATTGTGATTCTGGCAGGTATCAGAGAGCGAATTGCCAACAATGATGTGCCACATTCTTTCAAGGGAACGCCAATTGTTCTGGTTACAGCAAGTTTGATGGCTATTGCATTCTGCGGTTTCGCAGGTTTAGTATAGGAAGGGGGATGAAAACATGATACAGAGTGTTTTACTGGCATCTGGTGTGAATGGTGTGCTGATCGCTGCTGCAGTGATTGGTATTACTGGTCTTTTGATCGCCCTTCTGTTGGGAGTTGCTGCAAATGCATTTGCAGTACCAGTAGATGAAAAAGAGATTGCTGTCCGGGAATTTTTACCAGGAAATAACTGTGGTGGCTGTGGTTATGCCGGCTGTGATGCACTGGCAAAAGCTATTGCTGCCGGGGAAGCAGCGGTAAATGCCTGTCCAGTAGGTGGTGCTGCGGTAGCTGAAAAAATCGGTTCTGTCATGGGTGTTGATGGCGGCGAGGCAGTTAAAATGGTGGCATTTGTGAAATGTGCCGGTACCTGCGACAAGGCTGGCGTCAAGGCGAATTACTATGGCATCTCAGATTGTAAGAGGGCAGCAGCTATTCCAGGTCGTGGCGATAAGGCATGTGCCTATGGCTGTATGGGATTTGGATCCTGCGTGGCAGCATGTCAGTTTGATGCCATCCATGTGGAGCATGGTGTGGCAGTAGTAGACAAAGAGAAATGCGTGGCATGTGGCAAATGTATCGAGGAGTGTCCAAATCATCTGATTGAACTGACTCCATATGATGCCAAATATGAGGTTAGCTGTTCTAATAAGGACAAGGGACCGAAGGTTATGGCAGTCTGTGAGGTGGGTTGTATCGGATGTGGTATTTGCGAGAAACAATGTAATTTCGATGCCATTACCTTAGAAAATAATATTGCACATATTGACCAGGAGAAGTGCAAAGGCTGTGGTCTGTGTGCGCAGAAGTGTCCTAAGAAGATCATTAGAGAACACTAAAGAATATAATATGATTTGAATTGCAAAAGAGAGCTTTCCATGAATGGTGGAGGGCTCTTTTTTGGGTGCACGTGTATTAATTTTACCATTTAGACTACTAATTTTACCAAGTTGGGAAAATTGTCTTAAATTTGTGCTAAGTTAGACGTTACCCAAAAAAATAAGTGAGAAGGAGGAAGAAAGTTATATGCGGGAGGCAAGTTATGCCTTGTATTTAGGCAAGGAGTATTTGTCGGGGAGGGGAGTAGATGGAAAAATTGTATTACGTTCCAGCAGTATGGAAGATGTGGAACTGGGGTTTGAGCTATGTAAACCATTTTATTTTCGGAATGGAAAAGAGAAAATCGTATGTTTGAAGTTTGTAAATAGTTCGGATGTGGAGGCATACTACAAAAAGAGAACGAAAGCGGTGTATGATGGATCGGAATACGATGTCGTAGAGGAACGAGGGAATAAAATTCGACTGGTACCATCACAGGATGATGGTTGGAAATGGGAAAAAATGGGGGTGGGTTATCCCTTGGGTACCGGGATGTCAAAATGGATTAATAAAGAGGAAGTAACAATCACAGTACAGATAGAAAATTTATTATAATGGATGTATTGGAAATAGTTGTGCAGCGGCTATTTCTATGGGGAAAATGGTTTGTCAAGATAAGTGTATAAGAGAAAAGGGAGTCTCTCTCAGGGGGGATTGATTGCCTGAGAGGGACTCCCTGGTTTCATATTCTCATGAAGGCAAAGTGAGAATATGAAATTGAATTTACACATATGAGCGCGCCAGCAGAGTTGCTAGACATCCTGCGGACGCCTGCACATATTAACTCTTGTTTAGTTCTGTTCGGATGCTTTTTCCTGATACAGTTTTTGGTATACTTCATCAATCTGGGATTCGTCCAGTTTGGTATCCAAAAAGAACTCAATGGCATAGAGCGCTTGCGCTACCAGCATTTCCAGACCGTTAACACCGTTCATTCCCAGTGATTTTGCCTGGGTAATCAGTTTCGTTTCCAGTGGATTGTATATCACATCTGCCACTGCTTCACACTGTGGGAAACGGCTTAAGTCCACTGGGGAAGCATCACTGTTTGGATACATTCCTACCGGGCTGGTATTGGCAATAAACTGGGCATCCGTGTGTTTCTCAAATAACTCGTCATAGGTAATGGCAGATTCCGTGGAAATAACATCCACAATGATTATTTCTTTGGCGTTACATTTTTTCAGTACGGCAACCACTGCTTTGGAGGCACCACCATCGCCCAGGACAACACATTTCTTGCCCTGTACAGAGATGTTATGCTTTTGCAGCATGTATAGAAAACCGGAGAAATCCGTGTTGTGCCCATATAATTTTCCGTCTTTGTTAACAATGGTATTGACTGCTCCAATGGCTTTTGCGTTGGCATCCATTTCATATAGATAAGGAATGACATCCTGTTTATATGGAATGGTAACATTGATTGCCCGAAATGCATGCTTTTCCATAAAAGGATGAAATTCCTCTTTGGTAAGTGGGCAGAGATCATACGTATAATCTGCCAGCATTTCATGAATGTCTTTTGAATAGCTGTGACCTAATTTTCCTCCAATTAATCCGTAATCCATAGTATTATTTTCTTCCTTTCTTGTATTTTTAGTATTTTTCTGCTCCGTATTTGATTGCTTCGGAGTCAGGTGTTGGTAGTCTAACCATCCCCTCATGATAACAGAGTCTGGTAAAAATTTTGATGCCAGATGGCAAAGTTTGTTGGAATATCCATAGACCGACATGTCCTTTCCAGCGGCAGCATCACGCAGTGCTTTTCTGGCAACTTTAGCTGGATTATTCATACAGTGGAAATGATGGATGGTTTTTTTGGCACCAATATCAGCACGCCTAAACAGCGCAGTTTTAATCCATCCAGGGCATACTGCAGTAACATGGATACCACGGTCCTGTAATTCGATATTCAGTGCCCGGGAGTAATTTTTCACAAATGCCTTGGTAGCGCTGTACAGGTTCAGATAGGGCAGGGGCTGAAACGATGCAATAGATGCAATATTTATAATGTGGCTGCCTTTTCCCATGTATGGAATACATATTAATCCCATGGCAACCACTCCTTTGACATTTACGTCAATCATATTCAGGGACCGGTTCAAATCCAGATCATCGTAGGAACAGAATTTGGCAAAACCGGCACTGTTGACCAGTATCTTGATCCATACATTTTCCTGCTCCAGAATTTTTCGGAAAGCTTTTATTTGTTTTTTCTTGGACAAATCTACGGAGAAGGTACGGATTTTAGGTCCCAGTTCCCTGGCAGTTGCCTGTAATTTTTCTGGTTGCCGTGCGATACACCATACTTCGTCTATGCTTTGAAAGTGGACAATTCTGCGGGTAAATTCTTTGCCCAATCCACTGCTGGCGCCGGTTACGATGGCGATTCTTTTCTTTCTCATGTTGACTCCTTTCCGGTCGTTATGCTTGTTTGATATAACGAATACGTCATCACTGGCATATTTGCCTGTTTGCTTGTTCCACATACTCGTTGTACCAGATTTCCGTCTGATATATTATATAAGTTCTATGATGATATGATGTTCTAAGTTTTATCCCTATTTCCGCTTGATGTGGTTTCTGCCTGTTTTGTCTGGCAAAGCCTCAGTCCTGCCAGCATAATAACGGGGAAGATGATGGCAGAGAGCAGTCCTAGTCGGAGATTATCCTGTAACGCTGTGGAGATATATCCCACAATGGTAGGACCGGAGGAACAACCAATATCTCCGGCAAATGCCAACAGAGCGAACATAGCGGTACCTCCCTGAGGACATTTCATGGATGTCAGACTGTAAATGCCGGGCCACATGGCAGCCACAGAAAGACCACAAATGCCACAGGCAATCAATGAAATGACTGGGATGGGTGACAGGGAAACGGCAATATAGCTAATGATACAGAGGATTGCACTAACACTTAGATAATGAACCAGGGAGAAGCGTTCTCCCACAGTAGCATGTAGTACTCTGCCGCTTCCCATTAAAACAGCAAAAAAACATGGTCCAGCCAGGTCGCCTATTGTTTTGGATACATGCAATCCGGTTTCGGTTAGTGCAGAAGCCCATTGGCTCATTGCCAGCTCAGAGGCACCACTGCATATCATGAGTAATGCCAGAATCCAAAAAATTTTGGTTTTTATCAGTGCAGTAATGGACATTCCCTCGCCATCTTCCGTCAAGGTGTTGATGGGAACCAGGGAAAAATAAAAAACATTAAATAGAGGGATGACTGCCCACATGCAGGAGATCTGTTTCCAATACTGGATACCAATAAATTGGAAAAGCAGGGTGGACACCAACACAACCAGCACAGAACCCCAGCAGTAGAAGGAATGCAAGAGGCTCATGGCAGCAGTGCTGCTGTCTGTGGGACATGCCTCTACAATAGGACTAATAACTACTTCGGTGAGTCCACCACCAACAGCATAGAATATAATGGCAATGCAGATTCCCATGTATGGATTGGGAAAAAGGCCTGGTAAAATTCCCAGCAGTATCAGACCGACCGCCGCAAAGACATGGGCAATGATGGCGGCTGCCCGATATCCGATTTTATCAATATATTTAGCAGATATCAGATCAACAATAATTTGTGTGCAAAAGTTGACCGTTACCAATAGTCCAATCTGAGAGAGTGGAATATGGTATGTATTATGGAAGGTCACAAATAGTAAAGGCGCAAAGTTATTTACAATTGCCTGTGTAATATAGCCGATATAGCTGGCAGCTATGGTATGTCTGAAGTTATCACGGATATGCATTGGAATTCTGATTCCTCCATTTATACTCTTTCTTCTCTTATAAAGATATCTTCCCCATCATATCTTAACTGATACAAAAAAGCAACTAAAACGTTCCTATTCACAAAATTGGCTGAAATAGGTGAAATTAATATGTTTATCCCGAGTATTCTGACAGGAAATGTTGACAATATAGGATATATCCTATATAATTTGGAGAAGTTATCATGATGAACAATAATAAGGCTGCAAAATCATAGGCTAATTTAGATACTGGAAAAATGCTGTTGCATTTTTCATTGATTGTTTGTGCCGCCGATGGCGGCATGGCTAGGAGGGAAAAAAGTGGCTCATAAGCAAAAGACAGATATTGCTGCCGATTTAGCAGAAAATTTGACTAGATCAAGAGAAAGGCTTGGCTTTACGCAGAAACAGTTAGCAGATCTGACAGGGATTTACCAGTCAGATATCAGCAAGATAGAGCGAGGTATTGCAAATCCCTCTGTATCTACCTTAAAACGGCTGGCAGATGGTATGGGATTAAAATTATGGATTGATTTTGTTGCAACAACAACAGATGCAATAGGTGTTGCATCTGTGGAAAATAAGGAGGAAGAATTAATGTGGGCATATGAAAGTGTATTTTATCAGATTTATCCCCTGGGATTTTGTGGGGCACCTTTTGAAAATGACGGAAAGCAGGAGTCTCGTATTTTGAAAGTGTTGGATTGGATTCCGCATATTCAGAAATTGGGAGCGAATGCAATTTATTTTTCACCGATCTTTGAGTCGGATACCCATGGATATAATACCAGGGATTACCAGAAAATTGATTGCAGATTAGGGACGAATGAGGATTTTGCCAAGGTATGTGAAGAACTGCACCAGGCAGATATACGGGTTGTGTTAGACGGTGTGTTCAACCATGTGGGCAGAGGGTTCTGGGCATTTGAGGATGTTTTGCAAAACCGGGAAAATTCCAGATACCGGGATTGGTTTCATATTGATTTTAATGGCAATTCCCACTATAATGATGGTCTGTGGTATGAAGGCTGGGAGGGCAACTTTGATCTGGTCAAGCTGAATCTGCAAAATGAGGAAGTGATCCAGCATATTTTTGCGGCGGTAAAATATTGGGTGGAGACTTTTGATATTGATGGGTTGCGCCTGGATGTGGCATATTGTCTGGACCGGGAATTTTTGAAACGCCTGCGGCAGTTTACGGACACTTTGAAGGACGAGTTCTTTTTGGTGGGAGAGACATTGCATGGGGATTATAAGCAATGGGCGAATGATGAAATGTGCCATTCCGTTACGAATTATGAATGCTACCATGGAATGCATTCCAGTTTTAACAGCATGAATATGTTTGAAATCTGCCACTCTCTGTTAAGACAGTATGGACCGGAGGAATGGACCTTATATAAAGAAATGCATTTATTAAATTTTGTAGATAATCACGATGTGAGCCGTGTTGCCAGTGTTCTAAAGAATGAAAAGCATCTGCCGTTAATTTATGCCCTGTGTTTTGGAATGCCGGGAATTCCTTGCGTTTACTATGGAAGCGAATGGGGCACCAAAGCAGATAAGAGCGAGGGAGATCCGGCACTTCGTGTGAGCTTTGAGCAGCCGGAGACCAGTGAATTGACAGATTGGATTGCCAGGTTGGCAGAGGTAAAGAAAAACAGTAAGGCTTTGAATTATGGTGGTTTCCGCTCGGTAGTATTGACAAACCAGCAGTGTATTTTTGAGCGCCGCTGTGAGGGGGAGAGAATTCTGGTGGCGATTAATGCATCTGGGGATCCGTATACAGCACATTTTGATGCAGGCTGTGGTATGGCAGAGGATTTGCTGACTGGGAAAGATCATGACTTCGGTGGCGGAAGTGAATTACCACCTTATTCTGCTGCGTACTGGAAGATGGAGAGATAGTGTTTTTGTCTATGATAATGGAGTTGTAGTGGCATCTGTGATATGATCAACAAATGGAGGTAATATTTTATGTCGAATCAAGTATTAGAAATCATTGAGAAAAGAAGTTCAGCCAGAGCATACAGTGAGGAGAAACCGACACAGGCTGAGTTGGATACCATACTGGAAGCCGGTCTGCAGGCACCAACTGGGATGAACCGGAAGGAAATACGTTTTTCGGTGGTGGATGGAGATAATCCGATCCTGGCAGAGTTAGACGAGGAAAAGAGAAGACTGCGTGGGCAAGAGAAACAGCCGCATAATTTCTACTATGAGGCACCCATGCTTATCTTTCTCAGTGCAGAAGACGATTTCAAATGGAGCAAGGTAGATGCTGGGATCGCAGTCCAGAATATGGCACTGGCAGCAGAGAGCCTGGGACTGGGAAATCTGATTATAGGTTGTATTTATGATGCTCTGCATGGCGAGAAAAAAGAGTATTTTTCTCAGGCATTGCAGATCCCAGAGGGATATTCCTTTGAGATTGCTTTGGCAGTGGGGCATAAGACAGACAATAAGACACCTCATGATTATGATTATGAAGAACAGGTAAAGGTTGTGTAGAGATTCTTAGATGCATTTTCATGTTAGAATGCAAGTGTTTGTGGGTTTCCTAAGAAAGTTTTTTGTGAGAAAGCTATTTGTGTTATGGGGGATTCGTATGGAATGTGAAACCTGTGCAAATTATTTTTACGACGAGGAATACGAAGAATATATTTGCGATGTTAATATGGATGAGGATGATTATGTCCGTTTTATTACTAACAAACGGGAGGCTTGTCCTTTTTACCGTAACGGGGATGAGTACCGTGTGGTGCGGAAGCAGATGTAAAAAACTTGGCTGGCTTGGCATGTACAGGAGAAACGGGAGGACCAGACATGGCAGAAAATCGAAAAACACCCAGACTTGCATTATTAGGAATGCTGGTTGCCCTGGCGATGGTGTTATCTTGGTTAGAGGCGCAGATACCCACGATGGTGGCAGTTCCCGGTATGAAACTGGGACTGACAAATCTGGTGGTCCTAACTGCGCTGTATGGTTTGGGAGCGAAAGAGGCAGTGTTTTTGAATTTTGTCCGGATTCTGCTGGTGGGTTTGACCTTCGGTAATATGGTCTCTTTTTTGTACAGTCTGGCAGGGGGAATCCTCAGTGGTATTGTGATGATTGGATTGAAGCAGATAAAACATTTCTCCATTACAACGGTCAGTGTGGCAGGAGGTGTGTCTCACAATGTGGGGCAGATTCTGGTTGCCATGGCAGTTCTGGAGACAGCATCATTGGTATATTATCTGCCTTTTTTGTGGCTGGGAGGAATGGTATCCGGTTTGCTGATTGGTATAGTGGGGGCACAGTTGGTGAAAAGGCTGCAGGGCTTGTGGTAGTGGAAGCGTATGTTGTCGGGATATGAGGGAATGATTGCTGTGATGGATGTTGGAGGAAAAGATGTATGAAGGAGTGCTTAGATCGAATCAGAATGTCAGAAAAGGAGATGTCCTTTCAAAAGAAAATGGCAATTACAGTTGCGATTCTGGTAGGTGGCTGCTTGCTAGGAGTTATGCAGAAATGGTTGGATGAAGGGGCGTATAATGCTTTTCCCTTATGGCTACAGAATTTAGATCCGGCTAATTATTTTGGCAGACTGTCTTTCTGGATCCTGATGTCGGTGGTAATCTCTATATATGCGGAAAATCCTTTGCGGGCATCGGTAAATACCTTTTCCTTTTTGATTAGTATGCTGGCAGGATATTATGTTTATTGTAAATTCGTGGCAGGATTTTTGCCGGTATCTTATATGATGTTTTGGGTTCTGGCTGCATTTGTTGCGATTCCGGCTGCCTTTGTCTGCTGGTATGCCAGAGGTGAGGGAGTGGCAGCGGTCAGCATATCGGCCGTTATTTTAGGTGTCTTGTTTTCGCAGGCGATTCTGGTAACCCAGGGATTTCATGTGACACATTTGCTGGATCTTCTGACTTGGGGAATCGGAGTAGTAATTCTACATCGGAAACTGAAGGAATATGTGGTTACGTTTTTGCTATCTTTAGTGGTGGCGGTGGCTTATCAGTTGATTTTTCCTTATTTTGGATAAGTTTTTTCGCTGCGGTTGTTCCGTTTGAAAAGGTATATTTTTTAATAAACAGAGTAGTTAGGATTTTGTTGGTTTTTATAAAATATAGAAGGGTAGATGCTTCACGATTTTGTGGGGCATTTCCTTTTGCCAAATTTTTTGAGAAAAGTTGTAACAAATGTGGGGATCGTTCGTCTAATTGACAGGAGAAAAAATAGATGAAAAAATAGAGTGGTCAACAGGATGAAAATAAATAATAAAATTGAAGCAGTTAGTGGAATAAAGATAGTTGGTAAAATTGAAGCAGTTAGCTGGATCAAGATAGTTGGTAAATAATTGCTTGAAACATGGCGGTGGGATTGCAAATAGGAACAGAAAGGGGGAGAATAGGAATGGATATGGATGAAATCTACCAGGAATATGCAGAATTGATCTATCATTATCTTCTGGGCTTGTGCCATAATCCCGCCCTTGCTGAGGATATTGTGCAGACCACTTTTCTAAAAGCCATTGAATCCATTGATTCTTTTCGGCATCAGTCGAAAATCTCCACCTGGCTGTTTCAGATTGCGAAACATGAATATATGGATGTTATGCGGCGGAGAGAGAATCAAAATCTGTCCATAGAGGAATTTCGGCAGGATTCTTCGTCGGGGAAAATGAATTTTGTAAAGAATGAATCCTCCATACTGGAACATTTGATTGAAAAGGAGCAGAAAGAGAGGGTTTTGTGGCATTTACACCAATTGCCGGAACCATATAAAGAGGTCTTTTTGCTGCATATATATGGGGAGTGTTCGTACCGGGAGATTGGTCAGGTGTTTGGCAGGTCGGAGGTATGGGCGAGAGTGACCTGTTTTCGGGCAAAGGAAAAATTGATACAGTGCTTAAAGCAGGAGGATGATTAAAGCAGTAGAGCAAAAACGTAGTGAATGTTCATTGATATGCTTACCAACATCGTTTTATGGAGAGGAAATAGCATTGAAATAGAGGAGAGTGATGGAAATGAAGTGTAACGTAGTCAGAGATTTATTACCGCTGTATCTGGATCACTTATGTGAGGAGGAAACCAGTGAAGAGATCAAAGATCATTTGGAGGGTTGTGAAGAGTGCAGACAGAGATGGGAAGAGATGGGAAGCCCGGTGGAGAGCGTGATCGGTCAGTTGGAAAAGGAAACGGTCTCCATTGAACCGATGAAAAAATATCGAAAAAAAATCAAAAGAAAAAATAGTATGCTAGTGTTGACGATTCTGTTGTCGGTGGCTGTGATTGGGCTGCTGTCTTATTTGAGTTATGGACAGATCCGACATACCGGACACAGTTTTGAAACCATTTCCCAATATATTCGTTTTACCCATATTGGAAAGGAATTTGCAAAGGGAAATCTAGAGCCATTATTATCCAGTCTTGCTATTGTAGGAGATGATACAGAACATGCAGAGTATGTGTATTATGCGAAACAGGCTTATGGAGATGATGAAGATGCTTATATTCAGGACACCAAAGAATATATCCGAAGTCTTTATCCAAATTATTTTCAAGGAAAGCCTTTGAAGTTGCGAAAGGTAGTCGTGGAATATTTTACGAATCAGGTGTATATGAACAAAAATCTGTTGGTGGTATTGGTTTATGAAATTGATGGCATTGAATATTATATCCAATTAGAACGGAGGGCGGGAGAGAAATATTATGTGACCGGAGATGAATTTGCGGAATCCACAGAGCCGGTTACGTATATTGCAGAAAATGGGGGTGATGAAACGGAAGATGTTGATAGTGAAGTGGAGGAGACAGACATCGAAGCAGAGACAGCAGGTGATGAAACAGAAGATACCGATAGTGAAGTGAAGACAACAGATAATGGGACAGAGGAAAATGATATAGAAACAGAGAAGACCGAAGGTAGTGCAGAGGGAACGGAAAGAGGAGATCGCTCACCATTATTGGATTGTCGGGAGTCTTTGTTCCAGAGTCTGCCACCCTTTGATGATGGCTTCCTTTTTGTGAGAAAAAAAACCATACGTAAGTGCTATCAGGAGTGTCGTGATTCCGGAAAAATCTTATCTCCCTATTTGTTCATGACTTCACTATATATCACCGAAGAATGTCTGAATGATAAGGGATATGAATTTCGAAATGCCTATAAGGAGATTATGTTACAGCATGCAGAGCAGATTATTCAGCAGAATTACTGGATTCAAGATATGGATTATCAAATCCTATCCTATGACAAGGAAAAGCATATGTTTCGTTATCGGATGGATCTTTCCTTAATTCATGTGGAGACGGAAGAAGAGTGTGTACTGTCGGTGGAATGCTACAGGCATGTATCGGAGATGATAGTGATTCCGGGAACAGAAAAACTCATAGGAGAGAATATAGCAGAAGAGGCAAAGAGGACAATGTTGAATCTGTGGAAGGTCGACTAGAAAATTGTCATGGCCTGCATGGAAGATAATAGAATTTTAAGCATATATATAGCGCAAGTCATGTGGCTTGCGCTTTTGAGAGTGCTTGTCAACTTGTTTTGTGGCAATTTACACAAAAAGCAAAGAAGTTGTTTGTGTAAATTCACAAATTTGAAAAGTTTTGAAAGGAAATGAAAGAATTTGATTGAAAATAGGGATGAATTATGTTATTATTCTTTCAAATTACTGAAAACCAATCAAAATCAATCAAATTCTTTCAGCAGAAAGGAGGGAAGAGAATGCTGACAGAAGAGAGACAGTCTCTTTTATTGGAGGCAGTCAACCGAAATCATAGCATAGGATTAAATGAATTATGTCAGATACTTCAGAGTTCTGAATCTACGGTTCGGAGAGATCTGAATTTTCTGGCAGAGAAGGGCTTGCTGACAAAAGTGCGTGGCGGTGCCATGGCGCTGGATGAAAAGTTTACAGCTTTTGAGCGTGATATCAATGAAAAGTCTACTCTTTTTATTCAGGAAAAGGATGCCATTGCCCGGTATGCAGCATCTTTGGTGCAGAATGGAGATTGTGTGTTTATTGATGCAGGAACTACCACGGAAAAAATGGCAGACTATCTTTCTGTAGAAAATGCTACTTTTGTGACAAATGCATTTACCCATGCCAAAAAGCTGGCACAGAAAGGATATCAGGTCTTTGTTCCGGCTGGGGAGATCAAGGCATCTACAGAAGCCATTGTGGGAGCAGAATGTCAGATGAGCCTGCAAAAGTATCACTTTAACAAATGTTTTATAGGGGTAGATGGAATTTCTCTGTCTGGAGGATTTTCCACACCAGACCAAAATGAAGCCTGTGTTAAGACCACAGTGATCAATCATAGTCAGGAGGTTTATGTATTAGCAGACCATTCTAAATTTGATAAAATCACTTTGCTTACATTTGCACCGTTAAATAGGGGTATCATAATTACTGATCGTTTACAGGAACAAAAATATAATCAGGATGCGACAGTTTATGAAGTATATCAGACGTAATGTGGCATAATATAGGAAAAACGACATCTGATTACAAGCATCCGGAAAGGGAGGATATTATGCGTATTGTTGATTTGATAAGCAAAGACAGCATGACTTTGCAGGCATCTCCAAAAAGCAAATCCGAAGCCATTGATATGTTGGTGGATTTGCAGGTTAAGGGAGGAAGAATTGCAGACAAAGCGGAGTACAAAAAAGGAATTTTGGCGAGAGAGGAATTAAGTTCTACCGCTATTGGGGAAGGGATCGCCATTCCCCATGCAAAGAGCGAGGCAGTGACAGCACCATCACTGGCGGTTATGACCGTGCCGGATGGTGTGGATTATGATGCCATGGATGAAGAACCGTCCTATCTGTTTTTTATGATTGCAGCACCTAATGATGGCGATGTTCATTTGGACGTTTTGGCACGCCTGATGACAGTATTAATGGATGAGGAACTCCGGGAAAAACTCATTGCTGCAAAGAGCAAAGAGGAGTTTTTGGATATTATTGACAAGGTGGAAAAAGAAAAGTATCCAGAAGAAGCGGAGAAGAAGAAGGAAAGCGCTTCTGGAGATGGTTATAAAGTATTGGCAGTGACGGCATGTCCTACAGGTATTGCACATACCTACATGGCAGCGGAAGCATTGGAGAAGGCTGGCAAGAAATTGGATATTTCCATTAAAGTGGAAACCAATGGATCCGGTGGCGCCAAGAATGTGTTAACCAAAGAAGAAATCGATCAATGTGATGGTATTATCGTTGCAGCGGATAAAAGTGTGGAGATGTCACGCTTTGATGGCAAAAAGGTCATCAGTACCAAGGTTTCCGATGGAATTAAGATTCCTGAAGAACTGATTAACCGGATTGAAGCGGGGGATGCGCCTGTTTACCATCATACCGGAGCCAAGGCAGACGACACTGCAGCAGGAGATGAAAGTCTGGGAAGAAAGCTTTACAAGCATCTGATGAATGGTGTATCCAACATGCTGCCATTTACAGTGGCAGGTGGTATCTTTATTGCTTTGGCATTTTTAATTGACTCCATGTCTGGAGCACCGCAGGATGCCAACTTTGGTAGTTACACAGCAGCGGCGGCATTTTTCAAAACCATGGGAGATTTTGCATTTAGCTTTATGATTCCGGTATTGGCAGGATATATCGGCATGAGTATCGCAGACAGACCAGGTTTCCTGGTGGGATTGGTAGGTGGCTATCTTGCTACCACAGGTTCTACCTTTACCAACCTGAAAGGAGATATTCCCTCTGGTTTCCTAGGAGCATTGTTAGCTGGATTTGTGGGTGGTTTCCTGATGTTGATGGTTGAGAAATTATGCGACAATATGCCAAGGGCATTAAATGGAATTAAACCAGTGCTGATTTATCCTCTGGCAGGTTTGGGGATTATTGCAGTAGTTATGTGTGCCATCAATCCATTTATGGGTATTATCAATAACGGTCTGTTCAGTTTCTTAAATAATATGGGTGATAGCAGTAAAGTAGTTCTGGGATGTATCCTGGGGGCAATGATGTCCATTGACATGGGTGGTCCTTTCAACAAAGCGGCATATGTATTTGGTACAGCAGCGATTGCCTCCGGCGGCTATGATATTATGGCGGCAGTTATGGTGGGTGGTATGGTTCCACCGGTTGCCATTGCATTATCCACTTCCTTCTTCAAAAATCGATGGACAGAGGAGGAGAGAAAGAATGGTCCGGTCAACTATATTATGGGATTGAGCTTCATTACTGAGGGAGCCATTCCTTATGCGGCAGCAGATCCAATTCGTGTCATTCCATCCTGTATGGTAGGTGCGGCGGTAGCTGGTGGTTTATCCATGGCGTTTAATTGTACTCTGATGGCACCTCATGGTGGTATCTTTGTATTTGCAGTAGTGGGAAATTGGCCATTATATCTGGTAGCTCTGTTGGTTGGCTCTGTAGTCAGTATGTTCCTTTTGACACTGCTCAAGAAAAAACAGGTGACAGAGTAGGGGAATAGTATGAATCATCCATAGAGATGAACGAGTTATCAGAGTGGAAAAGATCGATGTGATTGCTGCATGATCAGTTGTGAATAAAGGAGTAGGGGCGGCAGTGTTGCCGCCCCTGTTGTTGATTTATGTGCAGAATGTATTGCAGAAAAGAGGTAAGCTATGGAGAAAAAGTACTTGATGCTGTTGGCGAAGGAATATCCTACTATTGAAAGTGTTGCCAGTGAGATGGTAAATCTCTCGGCAATACGTAGCCTGCCCAAAGGTACGGAATATTTTTTCAGCGATTTACATGGAGAATATGAAGCTTTTTTCCATATGCTGAAAAGTGCTTCCGGTACTATTAAGAGAAAAATTGATCTGGTGTTAGGCAAGACAGTTTCTAATCAGGAGAGGGAGGCTCTTGCCACGCTGATTTATTACCCGGAAAAAGAGATTAAGGCATTGCACAAGAGAGAAGCCATTACGGACGAATGGAAACGTCTGACTATTTACAGACTGGTTCAGGTCTGTGAATCGGTATCTGCCAAATATACCCGTTCCAGAGTTCGGAAGCGGGTTCCCAAGGAACTGGTATATATTTTGGACGAATTGTTAAATGTCACCGATGATGTCAACAAAGATTTTTATTATGATGAAATTATTAACACCATTATAGATACGGATATTACAGAAAGTTTCATTACTTCTTTGTGTAAGTTGATTCAGTCCCTTGCCATTGACCGTCTTCATATTATTGGAGATATTTTTGACCGGGGACCCAGGGCAGATATTATTATGGACGAACTGCTGTCCATGCATGATGTGGATATCCAGTGGGGGAACCACGATATTTCCTGGATGGGTGCTGCCTGTGGGAACCAGGCTCTGATCGCCAATGTGATTCGAATTTCCATGCAGTATAATAATTTTGATCTGTTAGAGGATGGATATGGCTTGAATCTCCGTGCGCTGGCGGTCTTTGCAGGGGAGGCATACCAGGGGCATGACTGTAGCCGTTATTATCCCAATACTCTGGATGATAATATCTATGATCCGGTGGATGGAAATCTGGTGGCAAAAATGCACAAGGCAATTACAGTAATCCAATGGAAATTGGAGGGACAGCTGATCCGAAAACACCCGGAATGGGAAATGCAGCACCGCAGCCTCTTTGAGACAGTAGACTTTTCAAAGCATACCATTGAAATTCAGGGGAAAACCTATCCACTGACAGATTCGGATTTTCCTACTGTAGATCCGGAAAATCCATTAGCCCTTTCGACAGGGGAGCAGGAGTTGATGCAGGTGTTATCCAATTCTTTTTTGCACAGTGAAAAACTGCATCGGCATATGAAATTTCTGTTGACCAAGGGATCCATGTATCACATTTGTAATGGCAATCTGCTGTTCCATGGCTGCATTCCTATGGATGCTGATGGAAACTGGCAGAGTGTCTGTATCCATGGTAAAAATTATGCTGGTAAAGAATTGTTGGATGAATTGGATGCCATGGTCAATCAAGCATATTTTCAGCAGGGGCATAGCGAAGAAAAAGATTATGCCTGTGATTTTATGTGGTATCTGTGGTGTGGGGCGAAATCCCCTCTCTTTGGCAAGGATAAAATGACGCTGTTTGAGCGAAGCTGTATTAATGACAAGGAGCTGCACCAGGAACAATATAATGCCTATTATTCCCAGTCTGACAGTGCGGATGTGTGTCGCAGGATTCTGCAGATGTTTGGGATCAATGCAGAGAGCGGTCACATTATTAATGGGCATGTTCCGGTCAAAATCAAGAACGGTGAGAATCCGGTGAAGGCAGAAGGTAGACGTTATGTCATTGATGGCGGGATTTCCAAAGCATATCAAAAGACCACGGGGATTGCGGGATACACTTTGATTTATGATTCCCACAGTCTGAGCCTTGCCGAGCATCAGCCTTTTATATCTGGGAAAAGTGAGCATACACCTAAGATTCAGATTGTGGAGAAACTGCCTAGTCGGGCCAATATTGCTGATACCGATAAGGGGGAGGAGATGTTGGAGAAAATAGCTGACCTGAAAAAGTTGTTGCAGGCGTACCAGTCCGGGGAGATCAAAGAGGGGAGAGTAGTGTGACGATTTTGCGATTCCTTGTTTTTCCACAGCTAATATGGTATGATTTTATATGAATAAATAGTAAAAAAGCTGGATATGCGCTTTGGTTATGGGAGGAGAAAAGAGGGGGGATATTTACTATGGCTTTCATATCGCTGATATTCATGGCAGTTTTTTTTGTTATGGCTGCGGTCGGGGTGGTTTTCCTGCTTATCGCCATGATTTTCTTTCTGATTAATAAGCGTAGGCTTAAAAAGGGAAAAGAAAAAAAGCGGAGATATAAGATCGCAGGGATTTTCTTCCTGGTGTTGAGCTGTATTAATCTGGCACCTTTATTGTTTATGACGGTTATGTCAGAGCTTATGTCAATGATTGAAATGGTTGAAACGTTAGTATATGTTTCTGTGACATTTTTTGCGGTGACAGGAGTCATAGGACTCGTTTTATTGGCGATTGCATATGGTATCAGACGGCGGAACAAGCGTAGGTATCAAGAGGGGGAGAAACCGGGACGAGGCAATCGGATCGTGTTCAGGCTCTGCCTGATTCTGGGCTGTATCTGTATGGTACCTGGTTTGATAGAAGGTGCGAATTATGTTTCTAATCACATCAAATTGGCAATGATGCCGGAACGCGCAGAGATGTGGATCTATCAGCAGGAACAGGATGAATCAGAAGAAGATCAGGACGATTGGGAAGATGAAGTAGTGGAATATAAGAATAAAGAATATCTTCTTCTACCTTATGATCTGGAAAGAAAAAACATAAAGTTTTCTAAACCAAAGGCATATGTACAATATGGTGGCAGGAGATCTGCGTCAGGGGAAGAAATCAAAAATGGGGAAGTGTGGTTTGAAAGCACCATGTTTGAAAAGGAGCTTGAAAGCATCTTGTATGAAGTGGAGAATGAAACAGGCTATGATCTGCTCTGCGTTGGAATGTATGGTAAGTATTTGTTGGGTTCGTATATGGAAGAAGCCATATATTGTCGCAAGGATCAGTATGATCAATTTATACAGGCATGTAAAGAGGATGCAGAATTTTATTTGGTGCCACAGGAACAATCTGGTGATTACGATGAGGAAGAAACGGAGAAACTGTTTATATCAGATTCCGACTGGATTACAAATGAAATGTTGGATAGTGTGGAGAATATGGAGGGACAGACTTTCGTTGCTCCGGAGAAATATTATGAATTACATATGACTGGTATGAATGGCATAGTATCGGGAGAATGTGATATTGATATTGGAAAATATGAAGATAAATGGTATTATTATAGTAAGTATGATTATCTTGATCAAGAGGA
Source organism: uncultured Jutongia sp. (assembly GCA_964409845.1). GTDB lineage: Bacteria > Bacillota > Clostridia > Lachnospirales > Lachnospiraceae > Butyribacter. The sequence goes on along the minus strand of CAYPEW010000017.1, from coordinate 14,968 downwards.
TCAGCGTTATGTTATTAATGGCTGTCTGTTGCCAGAAAAGGGACAGCATTATATGGATACTTTGAAATAGGAGAGAAGATAACGTGGGAGTGTCGGAAAAGAAAATCAGTATTATTACAACTTGTTATAATGTATATGAGTATTTGCCAAGATGTGTGGATTCGCTTCGGAATCAGACTATCGGATGGGAAAATCTGGAATTGATTTTTGTAGACGATGCTTCAACAGATCAAACTTTGCAGTATTTGCAGGAGTTAGAGGGGCAGTATCCAGAAAATGTCATTGTTATTATAAATGAAGAAAATCAAAAAATGGGCATTGGGCGGAATATTGGCATGGAATATGCTACTGGAAAATATATTGGATTTGTGGATGCCGATGATTGGATTTTGCCGGAGATGTATGAAACTTTATATCAAAAGGCAGAACAATACCAATGTGATATTACCGGAAGCCGTTTGATTCGTGTGAATCAGGAAGGAATGGCTGCACGGGGCAGATTGGAACCGGAGGAGAACGATTATTTCATTTGTATTGAGACAGAGCAGCAGAGAAGAAATTTATTGGCAGGCGGCATGGCTGTCTTTGATACTGTTAATGTAGTGACGAAATTATATCGCCGGGAGTTTATACAGAAAAACCAACTGCATTTTGGTGAGCATTATGCTTTTGAGGATCTGTATTTTTCAGATCTGGCGGCGTATTATGTCAAACGATTGGCGATTGTTCAGGGGGAATATTATCATTATTTTGTACATGATCATAGTATTATGACATCTATGGAGCCGGGGCAGTGGGTGGATCAGAGAAAAATCATGCTACAATGGTTAGAGGTTTGTCGTCAGAGAGGCTTGTTGGAGCGATATTACCGAGAAACAGAATTGATTTTTGCCAGGGACTATTATATCAGTAATTTGCATTTTATATTGACGAGAGGTCTTATTGGTCAAAATGAGAATGATTATATAGAATCGTGCAGAAAAGTGATGTGGAATCTTTTTCCAGAAGTATCTGAGAATCCTTATTTGCATCAACAGGAGTATTTTCATGAGTTTCAGCTGCCTTTGATAGAACATATTGAAAAACCTTTTCGCAGGGGAGAACTGCAGAAGATACAAAAACAATATTGCGACACATTACTGAAAATGGTTGGAAGGAAATAGGAGAATTCTATGACACAGACGAAGAAGGAGGAAGGGGTTTCTTCCGCTTTACATATTATGGTAGCCGCTGATCGCAATTATCTTTATCCGGCATTGGTGCTATTGGTCTCTCTATTACATAATCATCGGAATGATGATCTTACCATTTACTTTCTGCAATCGGGTTTATCTATACAGGATCAACAGCTTTTGCAGAAATTAGAAGAAAAATGGAAGAAGACAATATATTGCATTGAAGTGACAGAGGATTGTAGACAGGGGTTGAAAGGATTTGATCGGTTTTCGGTTGCAGCATTTTATCGAATATTGGGGATGGAATTGGTTCCGCATTCTGTAGATCGAATCCTGTATTTGGATGTTGATATGGTGGTAAATCAAAATCTGTTGGAATTGTTTTCTATGGATTTGACAAATCCTTTGGCGGCTTGCTATGATATTAATAATGAGTTACAGGGAAACATTGATTACCACAAATCTGTTCTGGGCATTTCCAGGGAACAGCCATATTTTAACTCTGGAATGTTGGTTATGGATATGGAATATATTCGGAAGCATCATGTAAAGGAAATAGTATTCAAGGATATTTTAGAGCATTTTGAAGAATATACTCTGGTTGATCAGGATGCTTTGAATCGATATTATGTTGGTAAGACCTTGTATCTGCCCTGGCAAAAATATAATTGCCCCTGTGTTCCGCTTCTGTCAACAGACGCTACAGGGGTTTTCGACCAGGAAAAGTTGTTGTCATATCAGGAATTACGTAACTGGCAGGAGGAAGATCGAGAAGGGTATGATGTGACGAATCAGATCATACAAGAGGCATCTGTGATCCATTTTTGTACATCACAGAAACCTTGGCGGGATCGAGAATTTTATCGCAAAGAGAATATGACGGTAGCTCGTATCATTTATGAACGATATGAACGGTTGTTGCAAAGGGTTTTGCCAGAAGTGAGACAGGGGTATATAGATACTTTGAAATGAAGGCAGACAAAAATGGAAAATAATCATTTGAAGGAGGAGTTACAATGGATATTGAGCAAATGTCAATGAACATGTCACAGGCAAGACTGATGGATGCAGTGAGTACGAAAGTATTATCCATGAGTTTGGATTTGGTGGAACAGGGGGCGGATGGTCTGATTGAAATGATGGATGAGTCCATGATGGAGACGGCTGTAGACCCAAATCTGGGTGGAAATCTGGATATTAAGATATGATACTAAGGTCAAAATACTTTTGACCTTTAAAATCATGACATAGTATAAGGAGAAAACAGAATGAGAAAATTAAAAAAACAGCTGCTGATGGCAGCGATGCTATCGTTAACTTTGTCTTTGTCTGCCTGTGGAAATGCAGACAAGGAGTCCAAGAAATCTGCAGCAGATCAAACAGCAGAGGCAGAAGTGACGGACGCACCGGCTCCGGAGGCTACAGTTACACCAGAGCCGGAGAAGAAAGAAATAGAGGTCAATAAGACCTTTGTGTCTAAGTCAAAAAAGAAAAATCTGTATCAGGAATCCAGGAAGACAGCGAAAAATGCGAAGTCTGCGTCTTCCCTGAAGTCCTGGAAAAAGGATGGCATTAAGCAGCAGATAGTAGATTTTGTCAACCAGGTAACGGATAAAAAGAGCGATGCTTATGTTCCACCAGAGGATCGAATTGTGGTTACCGATATTGATGGAACACTGATTGCTGAAAAAGGAAAAAAAGTTAATAATGATGCAATGGTAAAGCTGACTCCGGCAGAAGTAAAGGATCACATTCTGGATATTCAGAAGGATTATTTTGACGAGGACAAAAAGCTGGTTTACAGTGCCATTCTTTATCAGCCAATGTTGGAAATGTATGATTATCTGAAAGCCAATGGATTTGATATTTACTTTGTATCCGGCAATTGTAATGCTCTGACCTATGCCTGGGCAAATTATTATTTTGGAGCGGATTATGCTCATAGCATCGGTTCCAATATTACCTTAGAGTATGATGAGACCGATGGTTTCAAGATGGGACCTACCGGAGCATATGAGGGATGCTGGAATGAGCTTAAAAGCTACCGGATCTACAACCAGATTGGCAAGTGTCCGGTACTGGCATTTGGAAACAGCGATGGGGATGTCCAGATGTTAGAGTGGATTCAGACCAATCCGGATTACAAGAGTCTGAGTGTGATGATTAATCATGATGACGATAGGGAATATGTATATTCCGTAGATTCTATTTCTGGATTTTGTGAGAAATATGGTTTTATTAATGCGAAAATTTCTGAGAATTTCAAGGAGATATTTGTGAAATAATGAGCACAGCGGCGGTCGTGCTTGCACGAATCGCCATTGTGCGAATGCACACATCGAGACGCCAGTCGAGATGAAATAATGAAACTGGCAGTGGAAAAAACAGTTGAATTTTTATTAGGAATAGGGTATTCTTAGAGACAGAGTTCCATACGACTGGCGGATGAGTGGGATTACCCACAGGGAGTATGGAAGCAAAAGCCGACCGCCTGGGCAATATGCCTGGGCGGTTTTTGCTGTATTAGAACCTTTTTATTTCCGATGTAGCAAAAATCTATCCAGGCAGGACACTAAACGAAGAGGCACACAGATGCATTATGCGCAACAAAGCCATCAGCATAAATGCTGATGCAGAAATGAGGTAAAATTATGCAGATGAAATCACTGGAAAATGAGTTGAAGGGAAATTCATATCCCGGCAGAGGAATTGTGATGGGAATGTCTCCGAATGGAAAATATGCTGTTACGGCATATTTCATTATGGGACGTAGTGAAAACAGTAGAAACCGTGTGTTTGTGGAAGATGGAAGCGGAATCCGCACCCAGGCATTTGATCCATCCAAATTAAGCGATCCCAGCTTGATTATTTATGCACCAGTGCGTGTGTTGGGGAACAAGACCATTGTAACCAATGGAGACCAGACTGATACCATCTATCATTTTATGGATCAGCAGCAGACTTTTGAGCAGGCACTTCGTACCAGGGCGTTTGAACCAGATGCTCCAAACTATACACCTCGTATTTCTGGTGTGATCCATGTAGAAGATGGAGAGTACCACTATGCATTGTCCATCTTAAAGAGTAACAATGGAAATGGAGATTCCTGTCAGCGATTTATGTTTGCTTATGGGACACCGGTTGCTGGAGAAGGTCATTTTATCCATACCTATATGGGAGATGGAGATCCGTTGCCAAGTTTTGAGGGAGAGCCAAAACTGGTAGAGATTTCCGATGATATGAATGCATTTACAGATATGATGTGGAACAGCCTGAATGAAGATAATAAGGTATCATTATTTGTTCGCTATATTGATATTGCCACTGGGGAATACGAGTCTGTTATTGTCAACAAACATCAGTAATTATGGAGGATAAGAGTGAAAAATAAATTTTTCACTCTGCAAGTTTGTGACTGCGCGCTGCAAAAGATGCCGCAAGGCATACTGTAGCACAAACATTGCATTATGCACAAAAAGCAGCGCAGAAATGGGGCAAATTATGAAAGAATTAGAATTAAAATATGGATGTAATCCAAATCAGAAACCATCTAAGATTTTTATGGAACAGGGTGAACTGCCTATTGAGGTGTTAAATGGCAAGCCGGGATATATCAATTTCCTGGATGCTTTTAATGGCTGGCAGTTGGTGCGTGAGTTAAAGAAAGCTACTGGGAAACCGGCAGCTACCTCCTTTAAGCATGTATCTCCGGCAGGGGCCGCTATTGGAAATCCTCTCAGTGAAGTGGAGGCAAAGATTTATTGGGTGGATGATCTGGGAGAGCTGACACCTTTGGCAGCTGCTTATGCCAGAGCCAGAGGGGCTGACCGGATGTCTTCTTATGGCGATTTTATTGCACTATCCGATGTCTGTGACGTGTGCACAGCTAAAATGATTAAAAGAGAGTTTTCCGATGGAATCATTGCACCAGGGTATGAACCGGAAGCACTGGAGTTGTTAAAAGAAAAGAAAAAGGGAAGCTATGCGATCATTCAGATTGATCCGGATTATGAGCCAAAGGCGATTGAACGTAAGGAAGTGTTTGGTATTACCTTTGAGCAGGGACGGAATGAATTAAATATTGATGAGGATTTCTTTAGTAATATTGTAACAGAAAACAAAGATTTGCCTCAGGCAGCAAAGGACGATATGGCAATCGCCATGATTACACTGAAATATACCCAGTCCAATTCGGTATGTTTTGTAAAGAATGGACAGGCAATTGGAATTGGTGCCGGACAGCAGTCACGGATCCATTGTACCCGTCTGGCGGGACAAAAGGCAGACAATTGGCTTCTTCGCCAGTCTCCACAGGTTTTGAATCTGCCATTTAAGACAGAAGGAAAACGTGCGGACCGTGATAATGCCATTGATCTATATATTGGAGAGGATTATATGGACATTCTGGCAGATGGAGAATGGGAAAAAGTATTCACAGAGAAACCTCCGGTCTTTACAGCAGAGGAGAAAAAAGCCTGGTTGGCACAGGCAGAAGGGGTTACCTGTGGATCAGATGCCTTCTTCCCATTTAGCGATAATGTGGAAAGAGCATTCCGCAGCGGTGTCAGCTATATTGCTCAGCCAGGAGGATCTATTCGTGATCAGGATGTGATTGACGCCTGCAATCATCATGGTATTGTGATGAGCTTTACTGGTTTACGCTTATTCCATCACTAAAAGCATTGTTAGTTTCTATAGGAATCGTCAGTAAAAATTAGCCCTTCGGATCGTTTGTAGTGATAGTGTAACGGCTCTGAAGTCGGCATAGGAGGAAAAAGAAGGATGGCAGGTTCTACATTTGGTAAATTATTTCGGGTAACGACCTGGGGAGAGTCCCATGGTGTGGGTGTTGGAGCGGTGGTAGATGGTTGTCCGGCAGGACTGCCATTGAATGAGGAGATCGTGCAGCAGTATCTGAACCGCAGAAAACCTGGGCAGACAAAGTATTCCACACCTAGGAAAGAGGAAGACCTGGTACAGATCCAGTCTGGGATATTTGAAGGAAAAACCACAGGCACGCCGATTTCTATGGTAGTGTACAATCAAACACAGCGTTCTAAGGATTATTCGGATATTGCCAGCTATTATCGTCCGGGACATGCAGATTATACCTTTGATCAAAAATATGGTTTTCGTGATTATCGCGGCGGCGGTCGTTCCTCGGGCAGAGAAACTATTGGGCGGGTAGCCGGTGGTGCAGTGGCGGAAGAAGTTCTAGGGGCTATGGGAATTGAGGTTTTTGCCTATAGTCAGTCCATTGCCGGAATTGCCATAGATCGGTCAAAAGCCACCAGAGATAATATTGCCCAAAGTCCACTATTTATGCCGGATTTGGATGCGTCTGAACAGGCGGAGAACCGTCTGGCAGAGAAAATGTCAGAACAAAACTCTGCCGGCGGCATGGTAGAATGTATTGTGCGTGGTCTCCCAGCTGGCGTGGGCGAGCCGGTTTTTGATAAACTGGATGCTGTGCTGGCACAGGCGGTAATGTCCATTGGTGCAGTCAAGGGTGTAGAGATTGGTGACGGTTTTCTGGCAGCAGACAGCTATGGTTCTGATTTTAATGATAGTTTCTGTAGGAAAGAGGATGGGATCGGAAAGCAGACGAATCATGCTGGTGGCATTTTGGGTGGTATCAGCGATGGCAGCGATGTGATTTTGCGTGCTGCTATTAAGCCCACACCATCCATTTCCAGGGAGCAGCAAACCGTAAACCAGGATGGTGAGGAAATTGCTATTCAAATCCGTGGCAGGCATGATCCGATTATTGTACCAAGAGCGGTTGTGGTGGTAGAGTCTATGGTGGCAATTTCTGTACTGGACCTGCTGCTTCAGTCCATGACATCCAGAATGGATGGAATCCTTGGGTATTTTGCCAAATGATAGCTAAGATTTATGATAGAACTAAGGTGGTTCTGGACTGATATAGCAAAGGGTGCTTAAGATATGATCGTATTAGTAACAAATCGTTGCGCCAGAGATAGTATCTGCATAAGTTATATGGTAGGGACATATAGGAGGAAAAAAATGCGATACTATTATTATGGTAATCAATATGATCATGGGCAGAAACAGGCGATCCATGCCATGCATGTATCTGACACGCAGAATGTGAGAGCAGAGAAGCCTGATGACCGTGATTTGATTATAGAGGATGATACGATTTATGAAATTGACAGAGAATGTCTTCGTTGTAGACGACATGCCCATTAAATATTAGTAAAATAAATTAGAAAGGGCTGGCACCGATTAGGTGCCAGCCCTTTCCGCAAAGGAGCATTCTGTTTAGGATGGATTAGAATCCACCACCACAGCAGCACAGGATAAGTAAGATCCAGATGATAGAGCCACATCCGCATCCATCATTTCCGCCGCATCCGCCGCCGAAGCTGCTGAAAGTATTTCCGCCGCCACAGCAGCACAGAAGTAACAGGATGATAATCCAGTTGCATCCATTTTCATTTGAAGAACATCCACAGTTTGTTGCTGCTAAATCACTCATATAATCCTCCGTTCTGTCGTTTTCCGACAGTGATATATATTTACAGTTTTATCTTATGCGGGGGTGCTTGGGCACTTTACAATCTTTTTTGAAATTTTTATAGATAATTTTTCTGACAGATGATAGACTAAAAGTAAGAGTTGATGGTTAGAGTTTGATATTATTGTGGAATGGAGAGATTTATGAAGATACGAAGCGATAGAAGAAGAGGAAAGCGTTTTCTTGCCTTATGTTTGACAGTTGCATTTATTGTTACTGGCTGTAGTCTGCCAGGTACCCATACAGGATCGATTCGGAAGTACGATCCGGAACCAAAAGAGGAACCAGAGGTGTCAGAGCAGCCGGTTATTACCTTGTCAGAAAAGGATGCTTTGGATTTGGCGAACCGCTATTATGAGGATTTAACCTTGGAGGAGAAAGTGGGACAGCTATTTATGGTTAATTTGGAACAGCTGGATACCCGCAAAGGAAATTATTATGAATTCAAGAAATGCACCAGGACCATGAAAGCGACTTTGCAGGAGATTCCGGTTGGCGGTATTATTCTGTTTTCCAGAAATATTTCTAAAATTAAGCAGACGCAGAAAATGATCAGTGGACTGCAGGAGGGGAGTCAGACCCCGTTATTCGTGGCAGTGGATGAAGAAGGAGGTGATGTTTCGCGAATTGCTTCCAATCCCAAGATGAAGACCACGGAATTTCCTTCGGCGGAGGAGATTGGCAAGACGAAGGATGGGGATTATGTGTATGAAATGGGTAGAACCATTGCCAGAGAGATCCGTTCCCTGGGCTTTAACGTGGATTTTGCACCGGTGGCAGATGTGAGGACCAGCCAACTCAATACAGAAATTGGCAATCGATCCTTTGGCGATGATCCGGAACAGGTATCTTATATGGTGTCTGCGTTTGTGCAGGGATGCCAGGAAAGAGGGGTCAGTGCTACTTTGAAGCATTTTCCGGGACAGGGGGCATCGGATGGAGATACCCATCAGGAAAATGTAGATATTGACCGCAGCATTACCAAATTGCGTAAGACAGATTTTGTACCTTTTCAGGCAGGGATCAAAGCGGAAGCAGATTTTGTGATGGTTTCCCATATTTCTGTCAGTCGGGTTACAGAAACCAGAGAACCAGCCAGCTTATCAGAATTAGTGATGCGGACAATTTTGCGGGATGAATTAGGCTTTCGTGGTTTGATCGTGACAGATGCGTTAGACATGTCTTCCATTACGGATAATTATACCCCGGCGGAAGCAGCTTATCAGACTTTCAAGGCGGGAGCTGATGTGATTTTGATGCCGGCTGATTTGCAGGAAGCCTATCAGGCATTGTTGGAGCATGTTCAAGATGGCTCCATCAGTGAAGATCGCCTGCAGGAATCCGTTATTCGGATATTGACTGCCAAATTGAGACGGGGGATTATGCAGAAAGAACAGGTGGAGAGCCGTCTGACAGCTACCCCTACCCCTGAGATCACAGCGACACCAGAGCCCACAGCGACGGCGAAAGCTAAGAAAGAATCCCCTAAAACAACTAAAAATAAAGATAATTTGGAGTGAAGAAAATGCAGATATTGATAGTTAGACATGGAGATCCGGATTATGAGCATGATTCATTGACGGAAAAAGGATGGAGAGAGGCAGAATTATTGGCGGACAGGTTATCCAGGCTGGATGTGAAAGCGTTCTATGTATCGCCATTGGGACGAGCAAAAGACACGGCATCCCTTACCCTGCAAAAAATGGGCAGAGAGGCAGAGGAACTTCCCTGGATGCAGGAATTCTTCCGGGCACAGATTGCCAGACCGGATGTGGAAGGCAGGACGATTGCCTGGGATTGGCTGCCCCAGGATTGGATGATGGAAGAAAAATATTACGACAGAACAGCATGGTTGGATACTCCCATCATGCAGGACAGTACGATAGCGGAGGAGTATCAGTGGGTAAGCCGGGGAGTTGATGAACTTCTTGCCAGTCATGGCTATGTTCGGAGCGGTCAGTATTATCGTGTAGAGAGGGCAAATGCAGACCGAATTGTGTTGATCTGTCATTTTGGGGTGGAATGCGTGATATTAAGCCATCTTCTGGGGATTTCCCCTATGGTGTTGTGGCATGGTTTCTGTGCCGCACCCACATCTGTGACTACTATTAATACAGAGGAAAGAAGGCCAGGGATCGCATCCTTCCGTGTCAGTGCTTTTGGTGATGTTTCCCATTTATATGCAGCAGATGAGCCGGTATCCTTTCAGGCAAGATTTTGCGAATTCTATGGGAAAGAAGGGGAACGGATTGATTAATTTGCTGACAGAACTGTGAATGGTAATGGATAGAAATGAAAAAACTAAAAAAATAGAAAAAAAGACTTGAAGGTAACGTTACGTCATCTTTTATAATCATAAAGAAGAATCAAAGTAAAGGTCATGCTTGCATGGACATATGCTACAAGCAAACAGAAAGGTGGATATCATGAAAGGAATTATTCTAGCAGGTGGATCGGGTACTCGTTTGTATCCATTAACCATGGTTACCAGTAAACAGTTATTGCCAATTTATGATAAACCGATGATCTATTATCCGATGTCTGTATTAATGAATGCAGGGATCAGGGATATCTTGATTATTTCCACACCACAGGATACACCTCGTTTTGAGGAGCTGCTGGGGGATGGACACCAGTTTGGAGTTCAGCTGTCTTATGCAGTACAGCCTAGTCCGGACGGATTGGCACAGGCGTTCATCATTGGGGCTGACTTTGTTGGTGATGACAATGTGGCAATGGTGTTAGGAGATAATATTTTTGCCGGTCATGGTCTGAAAAAGAGATTGCGGGCAGCGGTAGATAATGCAGAATCCGGCAAAGGTGCTACGGTATTTGGATATTACGTTGATGATCCAGAGAGATTTGGTATTGTAGAGTTTGATCATGAGGGAAAGGCAGTTTCCATTGAAGAAAAACCGGAACATCCAAAGAGTAACTATTGTGTGACCGGATTGTATTTCTATGATAATCAAGTTATAGAATATGCAAAAAATCTGAAACCTTCTGCTCGTGGTGAACTGGAAATTACGGACCTGAATCGGGTTTATCTGGAACAGGGAAATTTGAATGTAGAATTGCTAGGACAGGGATTTACCTGGCTGGATACCGGAACCCACGAAAGTCTGGTGGAAGCAACCTCTTTTGTTAAGACGGTGGAGCAACATCAGCACCGCAAGATTGCCTGTTTGGAAGAAATTGCTTATCTGAATGGATGGATTACCAAAGAGGATGTAATGAAAGTATTTGAATTATTAAAGAAAAATCAGTATGGACAGTATTTAAAAGATGTACTGGATGGAAAATATCAGGAAAACTTGTATTAATACGCCCTACAATAAGCATGAAATGGGAGAAAATCCTTTGGGAATACGAATTGTGAAATTATGGTAGGATTGCGAGAGTGTGTCAGCACGAAGCAATCTGCAAGTAATATAGAATAGAAAATAGGAGGCTTATTATGAATATTATCGTTACAGGTGGAGCAGGATTTATTGGAAGCAACTTTGTTTTTCATATGTTAGATAAGTATCCGGATTACCGGATTGTCTGTCTGGATTGCCTGACCTATGCAGGAAATCTGTCAACCTTGGAACCGGTTATGGATAACCCGAATTTCCGTTTTGTCAAGGAAAGCATTACAGATCGTGATGCGGTATATCGTTTATTTGAGGAGGAGAAACCGGATATCGTTGTAAACTTTGCGGCAGAGAGTCATGTAGACCGTTCCATTGAGGATCCGGAAGTATTTTTGCGCACAAACATCCTGGGGACGGCTGTGTTGATGGATGCCTGCCGGAAATATGGAATTACCCGTTATCATCAGGTATCTACTGACGAGGTATATGGTGACCTTCCTTTAGATCGTCCGGATCTGTTCTTTACAGAAGAGACTCCTATTCATACCAGCAGCCCTTACAGTTCATCAAAGGCATCAGCAGATTTGTTAGTATTGGCATATCATAGAACTTATGGATTACCGGTTACCATCAGCCGTTGTTCCAATAATTATGGTCCTTATCATTTTCCGGAGAAATTAATTCCGCTTATGATTGCCAATGCATTGAATGATAAGCCATTGCCGGTTTATGGTAAGGGAGAAAATGTACGTGACTGGTTATATGTGGAGGATCATTGCAAGGCAATCGATCTGATTATTCATAATGGACGTGTTGGCGAGGTCTATAATATCGGCGGACACAATGAAATGACTAATATTGATATTGTCAAAATTATTTGCAAGGAATTGGGTAAACCAGAGAGCTTGATTACTTATGTGGAAGACCGAAAGGGACATGATATGCGTTATGCCATTGATCCAACTAAGATCCACAGTGAGTTAGGCTGGCTGCCGGAGACTAAATTTGCCGATGGTATCAAAAAAACCATTCAGTGGTATCTGGATCATAAGGAGTGGTGGGAGACCATCATTTCTGGAGAGTATCAGAATTACTATGAGAAAATGTATGGCAATCGTTAGGGCAACGTTGGTTATTTCCTGTGAGCAGTAGGATTGCGTTTCTGTGCTGTGTTGTTCAGAGGCAGATGGTCATGTAATGTGTTTTGTTGATCTGCTGTATTAGATACGAAATGTTGGAGGGATTCGGATGAAAATATTAGTAACTGGAGTTGGTGGACAGTTGGGACATGATGTTGTCAATGAATTGTCCCGGCGTGGGCACCAGGGAGTTGGCAGCGATCTGGCACCTTCATATAATGGAATTGCAGATGATTCTCCTGTAACCAGGGCAGAATATGTAAGCATGGATATTACGGATCAGGAACTGGTGCTTAAGACGATAGAAAAAGTGAAGCCGGATGCGGTTATGCATTGTGCTGCCTGGACCGCAGTGGATGCGGCCGAGGAGGAAGAAAATCGTGATAAAGTATGGCAGGTTAATGTGAAGGGTACAGAAAATATTAGCCTTGCCTGTAAAGAACGAGATATTCCAATGTTGTATCTCAGTACGGATTATGTTTTTGACGGACAGGGAGAAGAACCATGGAAGCCGGATTGTCGGGATTACCAGCCATTGAATGTTTATGGACAGAGCAAGTTAGAGGGAGAGAAAATGGTGTCCGATTTATTGGACAATTATTTTATTGTACGAATTGCCTGGGTATTTGGTAAAAATGGCAAAAACTTTATTAAAACCATGCTGCAGGCAGCCAAGACACACGATCAATTAACCGTGGTGGATGATCAGATTGGCACACCTACCTATACCTATGATCTGGCACGTTTGTTGGTGGATATGATAGAAACGGACAAATATGGCTACTATCATGCAACCAATGAAGGCGAGTATATTAGTTGGTATGATTTTACCAAAGAAATCTTCCGCCAGGCAGTGGCAATGGGGAGAACAGAGTATGATGAAGCGCATGTGTCCGTAAAACCGGTCACAACACAGGAGTATGGAATCTCAAAGGCTGCCAGACCTTTTAATAGTCGCTTGGACAGAAGTAAGCTGACAGAACAGGGATTTACACCACTGCCGATATGGCAGGATGCGGTCAGACGTTATTTACTGGAAATTGAATTCTAATAATGATATTAATTTTTATTTTGCCAGGTATTTAATCTTTAGTAATACGATAAGGAGATGAATGGATATGGGACAAGTTAAAGTTCAAAAAGATGTCGGTGGTATTCAGGGCTTGTGTGTAATTGAACCACAGGTGCATCGAGATAACAGAGGATATTTTGTAGAGACATACAATCAGAGGGATTTAGAGGAGGAAGGACTGGATATGGTATTTGTGCAGGATAATCAGTCCTATTCTTCTAAAGGAGTATTGCGTGGCTTGCATTTCCAGAAAGAATTTCCTCAGGGGAAGTTGGTGCGTGTCATTAAAGGCCGTGTCTACGATGTGGCGGTAGATTTGCGTGCGAATAGTGACACTTATGGTAAGTGGTATGGTGTGGAATTAACAGAAGATAATTTCAAGCAATTTTATGTTCCAAAGGGGTTTGCACACGGTTATCTGGTGCTGTCTGATGTGGCTGAATTTTGCTATAAATGTACTGATTTCTATCATCCTGGAGATGAGGGTGGACTGGCCTGGAACGATCCGGAAATTGGTGTGAATTGGATGGGAGTACAGGGAGAGTATCCGGGGTCCGCTTCATCAGAGGGATATACGATGGAAGATGGAACAAAGTTAACTATTAATGAGAGAGATCAGAATTGGGAGACTTTGCACAATACATTCCGTTTTTCTTAAGAGAAATGGTGGTGAACGGTAATAAAAATAAATAAGTATATGATCTGTTACTCTTTCATAAAATACTACAAAATGTTGATTCAGTGTCTGGGATGGGGAATATATTAATCTTGCAGTATGTTTTTGAGTGGATGTATTCACGACACTGGTGATGGAGTGGTAAATGGCAAGAGTAATTGTGCGGTATCATGGCAGTTTAAGGGAAGCAATGTCCGAATTTGCGGACAGTACTGTGGTGGAATTATTTCATCAATATGCGATTGTGACATTACCGGAACAGGCGTTATCGGATTTGGCAGCGTTGCCGGAGGTAGAATACATAGAACCTCCGGAGACGCTGTTTTTTGGTTTGCAGAATGGACGAAGTATTTCCTGTGTGAATCAGGTACAGGCAGAACCAGGACAGGGCGGTATGGCAGGAGTGCCAGACGGTCGGTCAGAGAATCTTTCCGGTGCCGGCGTGCTGGTAGCGATATTAGATAGCGGTATCGACTATGCGCATCCCAGTTTTCGAAATGAAGATGGTACTACCAGGATACGGTATTTGTGGGATCAGACAGTGCCAACAGACAGGGCACAGGGCAGAATGCCTGCTGGATATGATGTGGGGGCAGAATATACAGCGGCAGATATTGATGAAGCATTAGCGGCACCTTTTGGGGAACGCAGCCGCATTGTACCAACCACGGACAGCCGCACCGGGCATGGGACAGCGGTGGCAGGGATTGCTGCCGGCAATGGCAGGGGATCCACTGGTATGAGATATCGGGGAATTGCTACGGAGAGCGAACTGTTGATTGTGAAATTAGGGAATAGTGGAGACGGATTTTCCCGGACGACAGAAGTGATGATGGGACTGGATTATGTGCTACGCAAAGCTTTGGTGCTGCAGATGCCAGTCAGTATCAATATGAGTTTTGGAAATAATTACGGACCCCACAATGGAGAATCCCTGTTTGAAAACTTCATTACAGAATTAAATGGAGTCTGGAAAAATGTTATTGTGATTGCCACAGGAAATGAGGGA
>CAYPEW010000016.1:0-64799 GCA_964409845.1 uncultured Jutongia sp. | reverse complement strand
TAGGCACGCCGCCAGCGTTCATCCTGAGCCAGGATCAAACTCTCATGTTAAAGTTTGTGAATAAACCAAGCACCGCATTATTTTGTGCTGTCTATTCTCCCGTCTAGTTTTACACTAGCTTTTTCTGCATATTTACATATGCGTAAAGGTTTGCTTCGCTTGTTTCATCAGTGCATGTGTTTCTGATGAAACAGACTGAAAATCATTTTTGTTCTAATATAGAACATTTCCATTCGGCTGAATGGTTTATTTTAGAATTTTCAGGGTTGTTTTACTATTCAGTTATCAAGTTTCGTGACTGTCTATACATTGGTTTCTGTCAGTGTTTATCGGTCGGTATGTACAGTCTGTGCTGACTAATTCTGTTTGCGTCAGCGAGATATATATTATCACGCCCACAATGACTTGTCAACCGTTTTTTTCAAATTTTTCATTTTTCTTTGAATTTTAATTAAACCAGACACATAATTTCTCCAATCCGATCAACGCTTCCAATCCCTCCAATGTATCTAAGAAAACTTCTCCAACTTCCAGAACACGAAGCTTTGGCAAAGCATTCAAAAATTTAAGATTGTGAATTTCTGTCTCACACGACACCAAACGAACTACTTCCAATTCTGTCAGATAAGCAAAATCGTCCGGTGATAAAATTCCATAGTCATCAGTGTCCTCGTCCATCACCAAGCCATCGAAATCAGCATCTTCCGCCATATATTTTTTAACACTACTTTCAAATTTCTTCATAGATTTTTTAACTTCAATCTCAAATTTCTTCATAGATACTTTGTCTACATTATCACTCTCTCCCTTTTCCTCCAACAAATCTCGCAAATCTCGTTTCAAAGAAAGGTATATCTCTTCATCACAATCATCTATCTCTATAAAATCTTCAAAATGTTTATACTTTGCTGTATCGTCCAGGCAACAAAATTCCCACTCATCACCACAATCGGAAAATTTAAAATTTTTAGGCAAATCGCCCTGCCCGAATCCTATTTCATAACTATGTGTCGTAGTTACATAAAGATATTTGATGACGCATATATCTTCATCTGTAATCGCTCTATCCCAAATATCTAAATAATCCCTGATGCACTTTTCAAACCATTTTGAATGAAATCTAATTTCCATCATAACATCTCCTTTGCATTCTTAAAGATAATATGTACTCATTAGATCATAAGACTTCGCATTATGATCTTGCCTAGCCTTCACAAGCAAGCTCGCCCAGTCCACTTATCATTATATCACTTTTGACTAAAAAAAGAATAAGCGCTTAATATATCCTATTGCAAAAAATAAAGTACCATAATAATACTTCAGAAAATCGTCAGAGTTTTTGGAAGATTATTATGATACCATAAATATATTGGAATTAATTAATTTATGTAGATATGCATAAACACAAGATTAGAAACGACAACAATACAACACATGGGGGTATATCATGGAACATTCTAAAAACATTCGATCAGCAAAGAGTAACACACTAACTCGGATACTACTATTTATTTATCTCATCGCACTAACCTGGATTATATTATTTAAATTCTCTACATCCATTCATCACCTTCCACAGTTAAGAAATATAAACCTGATTCCGTATGGCGATTCTCTCATTGTAAATGGTAAGTTGTCCTATTCTGAATTACTGCTCAACATGATAGTATTTCTCCCCTTCGGAATTTACCTGAGCATGTTAAAGCCTGAGTGGCAGCTTTGGAAACGTGCCTGTCCTGCCATTGGCGTAAGCCTGCTTTTTGAAATCGTACAATATATTTTTGCCATCGGTGCGTCAGATATTACGGATTTAATTAACAATTCTTTAGGGGGAATTTTGGGCTGTCTGCTCTATACTCTGTGCACGAAATTGTTCCATGAACATACAAACCGCATCCTTAATATTCTTGCTTCCATCGGCACGATAGGTTTTGTCCTACTGTTTGGAATCGTCATTGTCAACAATCTTTAAGCATAATCAATATTTGCTTAAAAATAATTTTGCTCAAGTAATTCATCTACCAGCTTTACTGCCTGTTCAAATCGCTTCACATAATTGCCACGAATAGTTTGAAAAGAAAATCCAAATTTTTTATAAATTTTCTGAATTTGATTACTGTAATGAATCCGGTCTGCTGCCATAACTTCGCTTCTATCTCCGTCCTGTACCCAAGTAACATCTGGTTCCAAAAACAAAATGAGGTCATAGTAGTTCAGTCTGGCAATTGCCTCCGCCAGGCTCGCATTATTTTCAATATTTTCATCTTCCAAAAACCCCATAAAGAAACGGGTAATCAGGCAATCTGTATCCTCAAAAAGGATCTTATTACTCTGGGGGAGCAACCTCATCTCCTTTGCCTTATGCTCTAATAAAATTCTGGTAAAATCTTCGGATAGCATATAGGCATCGGTTCCTGAAAGTTCTGATAATTCTCTTCCCACCTCCTCCAGATAATTGGTGTTATAGTAATGAGCTAGATTGATGGTAAGAGTTGATTTCCCCACACTCTCTCCTCCAATCAGCAATACCTTTTTTACAAAATGGGAACGCACAATCTGAGGCATCCAATCCCAATGTCCATAAAGATCTTGCCGAATGGCCGTGGAATTATATTGATTCCTGGGGAATACTACAAATTCACTGTCTGGATAGCATTGATTCCAGAAACTTTTTTCATTATAATCGCTGCCGCAGAATACCACATCAATTTTTCTGCCAATCTGCTGTTTAATATAATCGCAATCCTTTTGCCAATATTCTTCTGTATAAGCAGCTTTATCCGTAAATTGATCTTCCAAAGTCAATATCTTTACATTTCCAAGATGTTTGGTTAACTGATATACCCATCTAATCTTAACTTTTACATCAACATCACTGGAATGATTTCGGTAGGATATCACTATATACAATGTCTCACACAATGCTGCTCCCCGTATCATACATTCTAAATGTCCCAGATGCAATGGACAAAAAGCACCACCGTACATTCCTACTTGATATTCTTTCCCATACATCATAACTCTCCCTCCTTTGAAGCATCCTCTTTGGATTCCCTACTCCACTTCACAAACATGATAATAGCATTGGCAAGATAAACGGACCACATCATTAGCACCGCCACACTTTCCCCGCCCGTAAAAAATGCTGCAATCCACATAATGACGGATACAATATCAACAATTATCCAGATAATCCACTGTTCCACAAATCGCTTAATCATTAATATCTGTGCAATGACAGAAAAAACGGTGCTCATACTGTCAACGATAGGCAAATTGCCACCCATTTTCTTCAATATGTAGCTATATCCCAGCACCCCGGCCACACTGACAATTCCCAACACAGTATCCTGTTTCCATGTCATCCGTTTTTTATAAACTTCATTGTTTTCGTGATTAATATGTTTGCTCCATACGAAAAAACCAAGAAGATTTGTTGGGAAATAGTAAAGCAAATTCAGCATGACATCTCCATAATATTTTGCTTTCCATGCGACAATTGCATACAATACTACATTGATGGTACCAAAAATATAATTTGATAACTTGCCCATTCCACATAGGATCACACATGATACCCCGGTTAGGGAAGCCAAAATTCCAAGTGCCGTATCTCCCAGATATAAGGAAACCCCTAAAATAACAGCATTTGCTAGAAATATCCATACAATCTGCCACATTTTCCAGCCTGTAAATTCTCTTTTTATCACATTTAAAATACTTTTCATGATTTATCAACTCCTTTTGTCATTCTATTGCACGATTACCAGTTTCCATCTTTTATCCACCCTCTTGCTCTACTTAATTTCCATCTGTTATTATCACTATGATATTAACAAAATACCACATAAGAACATTATTGTCAAGAACAAAGTGTGCTTCGCACTCTCTTGTGAATTAACAACAGCAAAATACGAAGCTCATTTCGCTGCACCAGCCAGCATCACAAAGTGACACTTCCCTTTGCTGGCTATGCGCAAAAAAGGTGCAATTACAAATCAATGTAACTGCACCTGCTTTGTATCTCAAATATTCTATTCTTCGGTAGAAGTGAAATAAACTTCCTCTTCTTCGACTTCCTGAACAGGAGCTGGCGGCTCCTCCTCTTCCTCATAAATTCCCATTGCTGCCATTCTCTGCTGCTCCATATATGCCTCCGCAGCCTCATCAGAATCCAGCTTAACCGAACGGTATCTCTTCATACCAGTTCCAGCAGGAATCAGCTTACCAATGATGACGTTTTCTTTCAATCCAACTAATGGATCTACTTTTCCTTTGATTGCCGCATCGGTGAGAACCTTGGTGGTTTCCTGGAAAGATGCTGCTGACAGGAAGGAATCTGTTGCCAACGCTGCCTTGGTAATACCTAACATAACCTGGCTTCCCTCCGGCGGCTCTTTTCCTTCCGCAGTCAAACGCTCTACTTCATCCTCGAAACGCAGGGCATCTACCATGGTTCCTGGCAGGAATGCAGAATCTCCGCTATCCTCAATCCGGATCTTCTTGAGCATCTGACGAACAATGACCTCAATATGCTTATCATTAATCTCCACACCCTGCAGACGGTATACTCTCTGAACTTCACGGATCATATAATCCTGTACATCACGTACACCCTTGATCTCCAGAATATCGTGTGGATTCACGCTACCTTCTGTCAATGCTTCACCTTTGCCTAACTCCTGTCCCTCCAATACCTTGATACGGGAACCATATGGAATCAGATATGCTTTCTGTTCTCCGGTTTCTGCATTAGTAATCACTACTTCACGTTTTTTCTTGGTATCACGAATAGATACGGTACCGCCAAATTCTGCGATAATTGCCAGTCCCTTTGGCTTACGTGCCTCGAATAACTCCTCCACACGAGGAAGACCCTGTGTGATATCGTCACCAGCCACACCACCTGTATGGAAAGTACGCATGGTCAGCTGTGTACCTGGCTCCCCGATGGACTGTGCTGCAATGATACCTACAGACTCACCCACCTGTACAGATTCACCAGTTGCCATGTTAGCACCATAACATTTTGCACAAACACCAATGTGTGACTTACAGGTCAGAATTGTACGGATCTTGACCTTAGCTGCTTCTCCTGCATCTATTACCGCCTTGGTGTTTACGATACGTGCGGCACGTTTCGGTGTAATCATATGATTCTTCTTGACAATCAATACACCTTCATCATCATAGATATTGTCACAGGCGAAACGCCCTGTAATACGCTCCTCCAGAGACTCGATCAACTCCTTGCCATCCATCAGACCAGTTACTTCCATGCCTGGAATGACATCTCGGTCTGCACAACAGTCAACCTCACGAATAACCAATTCCTGTGATACGTCTACCAGACGACGGGTCAGATAACCGGAATCGGCAGTACGAAGAGCCGTATCGGACAAACCTTTACGGGCACCATGTGCGGAGATAAAGTACTCCAATACATCCAGTCCTTCACGGAAGTTGGACTTGATCGGCAACTCAATGGTACGACCTGAAGTATCTGCCATCAAACCACGCATACCAGCTAACTGCTTAATCTGCGCCTGAGAACCACGGGCACCGGAATCCGCCATCATGAAGATGTTGTTATACTGATCCAGACCATCCATCAAGGCGGTGGTCAGCTGCTTATCTGCTTCATTCCATGTATTAATGACTGATTTATAACGCTCCTCCTCCGTCAGTAAACCACGGCGGAATTTGCGTGTAATGGTTTCTACCGTATTCTGGGCATCATCCAGAATCTGCTTCTTTGCCTCTGGCACTGTCATATCGGAAATGGATACGGTCATGGCAGCACGGGTAGAATATTTGTAACCCAATGCTTTAACATTATCCATGGTTTCAGCCGTTCCAGTGGCACCATGTGCAGCAATACATTTTTCCAAAATCTGTTTTAGCTGCTTCTTTCCTACATGGAAGTCGACTTCCGGTACAAGGAAATTTTCATCCTTGCTACGGTCAACAAATCCCATATCCTGTGGCAAAATCTCATTAAAGATAAATCTACCCAGCGTGGATTCAATAATACGGCTTTCCTCCACACCATCTTTATTGATACCGGTACGGCGCACCTTAATCTTTGCATGTAATGTCAATGCACCGTTTTCATATGCAGTAATCGCTTCGTTGACACTCTTGAAACACTTGCCCTCACCCAGAGAACCCGGTCTCTCCTGTGTCAGATAATAAATTCCCAATACCATATCCTGCGAAGGTACCGCAACCACACCACCGTCAGACGGCTTTAATAAGTTGTTTGGCGATAACAGCAGGAAACGGCATTCTGCCTGAGCTTCTACAGACAACGGTAAATGTACCGCCATCTGGTCACCATCGAAATCGGCGTTGAACGCTGTACATACCAATGGATGCAGTTTGATAGCTTTACCTTCTACCAGTGTTGGCTCAAATGCCTGAATACCTAATCTATGCAAGGTAGGAGCACGGTTTAACATAACCGGATGCTCACGAATAACATCCTCTAACACATCCCAAACTTCTGGCTGTAATTTTTCAACCATTTTCTTTGCCTGCTTAATATTATGAGCTGTACCGTTGGCTACCAGCTCTTTCATAACGAATGGCTTAAATAACTCAATCGCCATCTCTTTTGGCAGACCACACTGATAAATCTTTAATTCCGGACCTACCACGATAACGGAACGTCCTGAATAATCCACACGCTTACCTAACAGGTTCTGACGGAAACGTCCCTGCTTACCTTTTAACATATCAGACAGAGACTTGAGTGGACGGTTTCCAGGTCCGGTTACCGGACGACCACGACGTCCATTATCAATCAATGCATCCACTGCTTCCTGCAGCATACGTTTCTCGTTACGCACAATAATATCCGGCGCACCTAACTCCAACAGTCTCTTCAAACGGTTATTTCTATTGATGATACGACGATATAAATCATTCATATCCGAGGTAGCAAAACGTCCACCATCCAACTGTACCATTGGACGGATATCTGGAGGGATAACAGGAATCACTGTCAGAATCATCCATTCTGGCTTGTTCTCTGACTCACGGAAAGCTTCAATTACTTCCAGACGTTTTACGATACGGGTACGTTTCTGTCCGGAAGACTCCCGCAATTCTGCCTTTAAGTCTGCAGATTCTTCTTCCAGATCAATGCTCATCAGC
Source organism: uncultured Jutongia sp. (assembly GCA_964409845.1). Classification (GTDB taxonomy): domain Bacteria; phylum Bacillota; class Clostridia; order Lachnospirales; family Lachnospiraceae; genus Butyribacter. The sequence goes on along the minus strand of CAYPEW010000016.1, from coordinate 57,641 downwards.
AATTCCATGATGGACTCTGCACCCATACCAGCACGGAAATCATTGCCGTAATTAGCACGAGCCTCCTGGTATTCTGCCTCTGACAAGATCTGTTTCTGCTGCAACGGAATTCCATCCTGCACCTCTAATACAATATAAGATGCAAAATACAGCACCTTTTCCAGATTTCTAGGAGAAACATCCAGAATTAATCCCATACGGCTAGGGATTCCCTTGAAGTACCAAATATGGGACACTGGTGCTGCCAGCTCAATATGACCCATGCGTTCACGACGAACACTGGATTTGGTAACCTCCACACCACAACGGTCGCAGACTACGCCCTTGTAGCGGATTTTTTTATACTTACCACAATGACATTCCCAGTCTTTGCTTGGTCCAAAGATTTTCTCACAAAAGAGACCGTCCTTCTCCGGCTTTAAAGTTCTATAATTGATGGTCTCCGGTTTCTTGACCTCTCCACGAGACCACTCTCTGATCTTCTCAGGAGATGCCAGACCGATCTTGATCGCATCATAGATAATATGCTTTTCTTCCTTTACATTACTCTCTGCCATAGTCGTCCTCATTTCTGCGCTGCTTCATTACGCACACGCCACTTTGTGTCACAGTAAGCCTTATAGCATCTGTTACAACGTACAGACACAAGCTTACTGTATTATATCACTAAAACACCTATATACTACAAGCACATAATGGGAAGAACGCTGCTATTGCGTTCTTCTTGTGTGTTAGATACTCTTCGGCGATGCACCCACATGTGCATCGTCGATTATAGAGTTTCTTACACACATTTAATCTTCAAAGGCTGCAAATGACGCCTCTTCCAATTCTTCTGCCGTACCTTCTGTAAATCCGGCAGCTTCAAAGGATTCGCCACTGCTAAACGCAAAGTCTGCACTACCATCAATCAATGGGGTAATGTCTTCGCTATTGTCATTTTCCTCTACTTCTTCGCCCAGGTATACTTCCTCGCCCTGCTCATCCAGCACGGTCACATCCAGTGCCAATGCCTGCAACTCCTTGAGCATAACCTTGAAGGATTCTGGTATACCAGGATCGGAAATATTATCTCCCTTGATAATCGCTTCGTATGTCTTAACACGACCAATCACATCATCAGACTTGACGGTCAGAATCTCCTGCAGGGTATAAGCCGCACCATATGCTTCCAGTGCCCATACCTCCATCTCACCGAAACGCTGACCACCGAACTGCGCCTTACCACCCAGAGGCTGCTGCGTTACTAAGGAATAAGGACCAGTAGAACGTGCATGGATCTTGTCGTCTACCAGATGATGGAGTTTCAAGTAATGCATGAAACCTACAGTTACTTTTCCATCAAAGTATTCTCCGGTACGTCCATCACGCAGACGTACTTTTCCGTCACGATTAATCGGCACTCCCGCCCACTCCTGACGGTAATCTTGATGCTCTACCAAATAGTTGAATACTTCCGGATCTAAAATATCTTTATATTTGTCTTCAAACGGTACCAGATCTTTCAAGCGCTCTACTTCCGCATCATCGTCATCAGCCTGCGCCTGTGCAATCTGCTCTTCCTGTTCTGCTTTATTTAATGGAGTATTGACATAATCATTTGCCAGCTCCAAGGTGTCCATAATATCGTACTCGTTAGCACCATCAAACACCGGAGTTCCTACATTAAAGCCTAATACCTTCGCTGCCAGACTGAGATGGATCTCCAATACCTGTCCGATGTTCATACGGGATGGCACACCCAATGGATTTAACACGATATCCAAAGGACGTCCGTTTGGCAGGAATGGCATATCTTCCACTGGCAACACACGGGAAACGACACCCTTGTTTCCATGACGTCCTGCCATCTTGTCACCTACCTGGATCTTACGTTTCTGGGCAATGTAGATGCACACAGACTGATTCACTCCCGGTGGAAGTTCATCGCCATTTTCCCTGGTAAATACTTTAGCATCTACAATAATACCAAACTCACCATGTGGCACTTTCAAAGAAGTATCACGGACTTCTCTTGCCTTTTCTCCAAAGATGGCACGAAGTAACCGCTCCTCCGCAGTCAACTCTGTCTCTCCCTTTGGAGTAACCTTACCGACTAAGATATCTCCGGCACGAACCTCCGCACCGATACGGATGATACCATTTTCATCCAGATCCTTTAAGGCATCATCACCGACACCTGGCACATCACGGGTAATTTCTTCTGCCCCCAGCTTGGTGTCTCTGGCTTCTGCTTCATATTCATTAATGTGTACAGAAGTATAAATATCCTCCTGCACCAGTCTCTCACTGAGTAATACCGCATCCTCGTAGTTATAACCTTCCCAGGTCATGAAACCGATGAGTGGGTTCTTACCTAAGGCGATCTCTCCGCCACAGGTAGACGGACCGTCTGCAATAACCTGTCCTGCCTTTACCGTATCTCCCTTATCGACCATCGGGCGATGGTTCATGCTAGTTCCCTGGTTACTACGCTGGAACTTCGCCAGTTTATATCGTTTGGTGCCAGAAGTAGATTTAACCACAATTTCATCCGATGCAGAGCGTTCTACCACACCATCTTCTTCTGCTACTACACAGTTGCCGGAATCCACAGCTGCTTTCATTTCCATACCAGTTCCTACTGCCGGAGCTTCCGTCACTAACAATGGAACTGCCTGACGCTGCATGTTGGATCCCATCAGCGCACGGTTCGCATCGTCGTTCTCCAGGAACGGAATCATGGCAGTTGCCACCGAAAATACCATCTTTGGTGATACGTCCATCAGATCTACTTTGGATCTCTCAAACTCCGATGTCTCCTCCCGGAAACGTCCAGATACACTCTTACGCTCAAAGTGTCCCTCTGCATCCAAGGCTTCATTAGCCTGTGCAACCACATAACGATCCTCTTCATCCGCAGACAAATATACCACCTCACTGGTAACACGAGGGTTCTCTGGATCTGACTTATCTAACTTGCGATATGGCGCCTCAATAAATCCGTATTCATTAATCCTTGCATAGGACGCCAGTGAGTTAATCAAACCGATATTCGGTCCTTCTGGGGTCTCTACCGGACACATACGTCCGTAATGGGTATAATGTACATCACGAACCTCAAATCCTGCACGGTCACGGGACAAACCACCCGGTCCCAATGCGGATAAACGTCTCTTATGTGTTAATTCAGACAACGGATTATTCTGATCCATAAACTGGGACAGCTGAGAACTGCCAAAGAACTCTTTGACTGCTGCTGTTACCGGTTTAATATTAATCAGAGACTGCGCTGTAATAGTAGTAATATCCTGCGTAGACATTCTCTCGCGAACCACACGCTCCATACGGGATAAACCAATACGGTACTGATTCTGCAATAACTCGCCTACTGCACGAATACGGCGGTTACCCAGATGATCGATATCATCCTTATTACCAATGGCGTATTCCAGATGCATATTATAATTAACGGAAGCAAAAATATCTTCCTTGGTAATATGCTTCGGTACCAGATGTGGTACATTGGCACGTACTGCATTTAGAATCGCTTCCTCGTCTCCTTCGTTCTCTTCCAAAATCTCCTTTAATACTGGATAGTACACATCTTCTGTGATACCCAGTTCACGAGGATTCACTCCCGGAATATACTCCCGCATATCCACTGTCATATTTGACAGAATCTTGGTAACATGACCTTCTAACTCAACCATGACATAAGCAAGACCGGAATTCTGCAACTCTGTTGCCAGTTCTTCCGTAATCAGCGTTCCTGCCTCATAAATCTCTCCAGTCAGCTGATTGGTTACTTCTTCTGCAAGACGGCAACCAGCAATACGGTTTCTAAAATGTAACTTCTTATTAAATTTATAACGTCCCACCTTTGCCAGGTCGTATCTCTTCGGATCAAAGAACATGCTGTTTAACAGGTTCTCCGCACTATCTACTGATAATGGTTCGCCTGGACGAAGTTTCTTATATAATTCTAACAGACCATCTTTGTAATTGTCTGTCGTATCTTTCTCGATACTGGACAGGATCTTTGGCTCATCACCAAATACTTCCTTGATCTGATCGTTAGTTCCCAGTCCCAATGCACGCAGAAATACGGTAATTGGCACCTTTCTATTTCTATCGACACGAACAGAGAAGACATCATTGGAATCCGTCTCATACTCCAGCCATGCACCACGGTTAGGAATTACCGTTGCTGAGAATAACTCCTTACCAACCTTGTCATGTCCAATTTCATAATAAATACCAGGGGAACGGACTAACTGACTAACAATAACACGCTCAGCACCATTAATAATGAAAGTACCTGTTGCTGTCATCAATGGCAAATCTCCCATGAAGATCTCATGTTCCTTGATCTCCTCGGTTTCTTTGTTATGAAGTCTGACACGGACTTTCAGCGGTGCTGCATAGGTAGTATCCCGCTCCCGACACTGATCAATGTCGTATTTCTTCTCGTCACGGCACAGTTCAAAATCCACAAATTCCAGACTGAGGTGGCCACCAAAATCCGAAATCGGGGAGATATCCCGAAATACTTCTTTGAGACCTTCGTCTAAGAACCACTGGTAAGAATTCGTCTGCACCTCAATGAGATTGGGCATCTCCAGAACTTCCTGCTGACGGGCATAACTCATCCTAACACCATTACCAACTTTTACTGGATGTATCCTGTTCTTCTCCATCGATTTTCCACTCCTTGTTTTGAGAGTATTTTGCACAGAGCCGCTGAAATCTTGAAAGAAAAGAGGAAAGAGGTTTCTGTTCTATAAGAACTGCTTTCCCAGAAAAAAGTAAATAAAAAGTCTTTTCTTTTCTGTCGAACTATGCTATACTATAGTAGTACAGTTAAATAGTCTAGTCAGCCACAATAGTGCATTGTTCATCTTACCACCAAATCACGGGGATGTCAAGCACCCTTTTTCTTTTTATGGGGATTTTTTCCAGTATTTTTCCAAATAATACTATTGAACGCTGATACTGTGATTATTTTTTGCTGCTGATCTATTCGACTGCCTATTTCACTGCATCCGCAAGAAAAACTGTCCTATACAGACAAGCAGATACCGATATATTATGATGATTAGCCGAAAGGAGGATACAATATGGCACATCAATTAGATATTCCAAAGTTATTACAAGACCTTTCCTTAGAAGAAAAAGCTGGGCTTTGTTCCGGGCAAGATTTCTGGCACACGAAAGCGGTGGAACACCTGGGCATTCCCTCTGCTATGGTATCAGATGGTCCTCATGGCCTGCGCAAACAGGATATGCACCCGGATCACTTGGGGATGGGGGAAAGCGTGGAGGCAATCTGCTTCCCCACCGCCTCTGCTATGGCATGTTCCTTTGACCGTGACCTGCTGTATTCCGTGGGTGACGCCCTGGGAGAAGAATGTGTGGCAGAAGATCTTGCTGTTTTGCTGGGACCAGGAATTAATATGAAACGTTCCCCAATTTGCGGCAGAAATTTTGAATACTATTCCGAAGATCCTCTGCTTGCCGGGGAACTGGCAGCTTCTTTTGTCAATGGCGTCCAGAGTCATGGAGTGGGTACCAGCCTGAAACATTTCGCTGCTAATAATCAGGAAAACCGCCGTATGAGCGTCAGTGCTGAAATTGATGAGCGCACTTTACGGGAAATTTATCTGAGTGCCTTTGAAACCGTAGTTAAAAAAGCGCAACCATGGACGGTAATGTGCAGCTATAACCGGATTAATGGGGTTTATTCCAGTGATAATCCATGGTTATTACAGGATGTACTGCGAGATGAGTGGGGATTCCAGGGTCTGGTTATGACAGACTGGGGTGCTATGAATGACCGAGTTACTGCTCTGAAAGCGGGACTGGATCTGGAAATGCCTTCCAGCCATGGGGAAACCGACAAGCAAATTGTGGCTGCGGTACAGGATGGTTCCCTGTCTATGGAAGTATTGGATCGTGCCGTCACACGGGTTTTAACTTTAGTAAATCAGTATCTGTCCTATAAACAGGACACTAATTATGACAAAGAAGCCCATCACAAACTGGCAAGAGAAACTGCAGAACAATCCGCAGTTCTTCTCAAAAACGACGGCATCCTGCCGTTACGGAACGGACAAAAAGTCGCCATCATTGGCGAGTTCGCCCAGACAGCCAGGATACAAGGCGGCGGTTCCAGCCATATCAATTGTTACCGTGTGGAAAGCGCACTGGACGCCATTGCAAAGGATGGCATCACGGAAACTACTTATGCCCAGGGATTCCGGACAGATGTAGACGAAACCGAGTCAAAACTCCTACAGGAAGCTATCCAAATCGCCCGTGACGCGGAGGTTGCTGTGATCTTTGCCGGATTGCCGGATGCGTTTGAAAGTGAAGGCTTTGACCGGAAACATTTGAATATGCCAAACTGCCAAAATGAACTCATTCAGAAAGTCTGTGAAGTACAGCCAAATACAGTAGTTGTATTGCACAGTGGATCTCCGGTGGTAATGCCATGGCTGGATCAGGTCAGTGCTGTACTGAACATGTATCTATCCGGACAGGCAAGCGGCGGTGCCGCAGTAAATTTGCTCTACGGCAGAAGCAATCCAAGTGGTAAACTGGCAGAAACTTTCCCATTACGTCTGGAAGATAACCCATCTTATTTGAATTTCCCAGGCACCCGTTATCAGGTAAAATACCAGGAGGGTATTTTCATTGGATACCGCTATTATGATAAGAAAAACATGGATGTTTTGTTCCCATTTGGGTATGGTCTGAGCTATACCGACTTTGCCTATGATAATTTGCGACTTAGCAAACAGGAAGCTACAGATGCCGACACCATCACCGTATCTGTGGATGTCCGCAATATCGGACAGAGAGCCGGAGCCGAAATCATACAGCTTTATGTTTATAATCCAATTGGGGAAGAAATTCGTCCAGAGAAAGAATTGCGGAATTTTGCAAAGGTCTTTTTGGAGCCAGGCGAAAGCAAAACGATAACTATGGAATTAAACGGCAGGGCATTTTCCTATTATCATACAGGTATTCATGATTGGTACGCAGAAGACGGTGAATACGAGATTCTGATCAGTGCCAGCTCACGGGATATCCGCTTAAAACAGAGTATACAGATTACCAGTAAGAAGCAAATTCCATTTGTGGCAGGGGATACTACCACCTGGGCAGATGTGGAATTATTTGCAAAAGATCCTTCTGTGCTGGATCATATTCGGGATGTCAGCGGCTTTACCAGCGAGGACAGGGTCAATGACGATTCGCTGGGCGCCGGTGTCGATGAAATGATGGCAACTATGTTTGCCGATACTCCTCTGCATTCTATCCTATCCTTTAGTGGAGAGGAATTGACATATGAGGATATTCAGGATGCAATCCGGAAGATTAATGAACAGAAATAGTGCATCAGAAAATGTAACGATACAAAAAAGCAATGATAAAAATGCATTTAATTTTTATCATTGCTTTTTTTATTTTCAATAACACATCAGAGAAACTTTCTCGGAAAGTTTTCTATCCCTGCAGCTTCTTCCATCTTAATTCAAAGGTACTGCAATAAAACTCTTTTTTGATTTCTGACAGATATTCACAACTATTAATTAATTCAAATACAGCCCCATAATCCTTTGATAAGATATCTTGCAACACCATCGTACAAATCGGAAATTCCTCTGATTGAATCAACCGCAGGGGATTAATTCTTTTCCCACTGTCATCCGTAAAAAAAGAGACCTTTCTTCTCCATACAACATCCTCTAACAAGTCTGTCTGCTGCATTGCCTTTTCACATTTGCTATCATCCCACTTACTTTCAAGGCAGTTGCCACAATCATATATTGGTGCCATAGTCCGAACATTGCCCTTGCGCAATACCCCCCAATTACCGTTATTCCTGTCTGAATTATCAATCAGAAAATCAATAACAAACATTTTCCAAAAAAATTCCTCTGCCGGCAAACCTTCAAAAAACATACTATTTCTAATAACCTTTAATGTGTTTTTTACATTAGAACCCTTGCCATCTGTACTATCACCATCTTCTGGGTCTGGCAGATCTCTAGAGGATGTGGTTTTTATTTTATTAAATTCAATCAGTTCCCCATCCACTGCAAAATCTTTGCATAAAACCACAATCTTGTCCGATGCAATGCCTAAAAAGGTTTCCTGGGACTCCATTCCAAGTGCACTAAAAATATGACTTCCCAGATATTCGTTGACAGTATCATTTGCATAACTGAGATTAACCCCTTTTAAATCCCTACTCTTCAGATTGGCAGGATATTTCATCAAATACGGTACCCCCTGATAGAGTACTCCGTCTTTTCTGCACGCCAAGCCACCATATGCGCGCCAGCTTCTCTCTAAATTATTAAAATTGTTCATCTTAATACCTGCCCCTATCAATAAAGATCCTGATTTCTAAAAATTACTTCCGTTCCAGCCCCAATTGGAAGTACCAAAATAGGCGACATAAATATTCTGCCCGGGGATACCCAGTTCTTCTTGATAGATCTTGCAGATTTCTGCTGTCATACGATCGCTGGCACCTGCATCAACCTGTCCCAAGACACGTACGGACACAAAAGCACCCTGATCCAGTTTCTGACCACCCATATAAAGTTCATACTGGTCTTCAAATCCCACCATCAAAAAGTTTTCTGATTTTCCCATAATACCGATTGCCTGTCCTAATCGGCTTTTGATATTCTCCTGCTTATCTGGTGTTAATGTTTTGGTTACTTTAGAATCAATAAATGGCATAATCTAACCTCCTGTTCTATTGTGATATATTCTGTATCATTCGTTATTATTTTCTCTGATAACTTTTGAAAAGTCAATTAAAATTTAATTTTGGATTCGTATTTTTCCTCGAAAGATAAAACTATATTATAATATCCAAAAAAATTGGGGGAATCTATATATTTTTCAGTCTGCTATATGTGGTTTTTACATATTCATCCATCATTCCCGATATATAATCAAATATCAATCTGTTTTGTAATGTTTCCCGAAGCCCCTTGTCACCACGTTCCTCCTTATACACAGATCCAAACTGATTAATTATATTTTCAGCTCTATATTCCGGAGGTAAATATCCCGGTTTTTGGGCATAAAAATCATATAACTCTTTCAGCATCCTTTCCCCTCGATGCTCATAAGCATAAACTTCATCATTGTTTGTTATACAATCATATGTTGTTTTTTTCAATCCAGAAGCTAAAGTACTGTATGTAACAAATCCAATTTCTTTATCCTTTTTTGTCCCTTTTTTCTCTTTTTCTGCCTCATTTAATTCCACAATTCCGATATCATTAATCAATGTATTAATAATTCTTGAAGTGACTTCCTTGCGATATAATTTAGAAAACTCTGACGAGGATATCTTATTATTCTTAAAGCCGGCCCTATCTTTACTTTCATATATTATTTGCTCTAATACCTGCTTACTTTGTTCATCTGAAATAAGCTTGCAAAAATCATGGTAAATATCGTCTAAAGTAAAGCTCCCCAAACGCAAGCCATCCTCTAAATCATGGGCTGCATATGCTATTTCATCAGCTAAATCCACAATTTGGACATCAATAGTTCGCAATTCTACACCAGTTTCAGAAAGAATTTTTTGAACTAACTCATAATCTTTATCATATATGAATTTCTGCTTGGAATAAGAGGATTCTGATAGTTTTGCATTAAATTTGTTATAGTATTTTAAGACAGCTAATAATGTCCTGTATGTAAGATTTAGTCCCTGAAAATCTGCTCTTTTTTGTTCCACTGTTGTTAATATACGAAATGTCTGCGCATTTCCTTCAAAGCCTCCAAACTCTTTTGCCAGTGTATTCAAATATCTTTCACCAGCATGTCCAAAAGGGGGATTACCGATATCATGGGCTAATGCCGCTGCCTCAACCACATAAATATCATCTCGGGTATAACCTATTTCTGTTGCAATTGATCTTGCAATCTGTGCTACCTCTAAGCTATGTGTTAGTCTATTTCTAATAAACTGGTCTGATTGGACAGCAAATAACTGCATCTTTCCTTGAAGACGGCGAAAAGAAGACGCATATAATATTCTTGTATAATCCCTTTGATATTCTCCATCAAATCTACGACGATTATTTTCGTCATATAATCTATTTTTTATATTATCATTTTCTGTCAATGGATCTAAAAAGGTAGCTTTAATTTCATTAGCACTTTGTTTTATGATTGTATCCATAAAGTATTCATCTCCTAATTATATTCATATCATCAGTTTAGTATCAGTCTTTTTCCATACAGTATATATCATTACCAATAATTTATCAATAATCGGACTTTCGATATCTGGTAATACTTCGCTATTCAGATGCATACACTGTACAAACAAGTTTAGCGAGGTTATCCTGTTGAGAAAGGATATAGAAGAAAGAGCGACTGAAATTGGTAGATATATTGTGGAAAATGGTGCTACAGTCCGTCAGACCGCAACTGTTTTCCGGGTAAGCAAAAGTACCGTACATAAGGACGTCACAGAACGACTTCCTGCCGTAAACCATACATTAGCAGATGAAGTTCGGAATGTACTCAATGTCAACAAGGCAGAGCGCCATATCCGTGGCGGTCTGGCAACCAAAGAAAAATATCTGCATCAACATGCCGATGCCTGGACTTAAGAGTAAACGGTCACTCCGTGACCAGTTACAGTAGTGCTTTCAACACTGCCATTGTGCTACAAACATTTTCTCATACAAAAATTAAAAATCACTCTAGCGGATAACGATAAATTCCGAATCGCTGGAGTGATTTATTTCTAGTTTTCATAACAGATTTCGATTAACTTCAAACCTTGTGCCGGTGCGGTAGGGCCTGCCTGTCCCCGATCACAAGACTCTATGATGTCCGTAATTCCGGACACCTCTATCCGCCCTTTTCCAACTTCCAGCAGAGTTCCTGCAATAATACGAACCATATTGTAGAGAAATCCGTTTCCCTGCACACGAATCCGGATCTGTTCTCCATCTGAAATCACATCTAAGGAATGGATAGTTCGAACGGTGGTCTGTACCTGTGCACCAGTAGAACAAAATGCAGCAAAATCATGTTCTCCTATAAATGCCTGTGCTGCCTGTTGCATTTTTTCTACATTTAAAGAACCATAGTAAAAGTATGCCGTGTTCCGGTATTCCGGCAAAGGAAAATTACGGTTCAATATGGTATATTCATAGGTCTTACGACAATTCTGATGCCGTGGATGAAAATTTCCTGCCACCTCCACGGAGTCCTGTATTACAATATCCGCTGGCAGCCTTTGATTCAATGCATAGGCAAATTTATCCCCTGGTATCCGAGATTCCGTATCAAATACCGCCACATTTCCCAGAGCATGTACCCCTGCATCGGTGCGGCTGGCTCCAATGACCTGTATTTCCTCTCCGGTCAAGGTACTGATTGTCTGATTTAATACACCTTCTATGGTAATTTCCCGTGGCTGAAACTGCCACCCATGGTAATGAGTACCGTCATATGCCACTATCAATTTAATCCGCCTCATACTTTCTCCCTTTCTGCGACACTGCACGCTAACCCCCGCTCTGATTTTAAGGAAATTTCTGCCATACCAGTGTAAGCACCATCAGTGCCATCAGAACTACCACGGCATCCATCTTCCCAGACAAAAAATTATAATCAGATAGATGACCACCACCACATATGCCACTCTGTCTTTGCTCTGATACTGCAATGGTTTCATTTTTGTCCGACCAGTGCCTCCATGATAGCATCTGGCATCCATGGCGTTAGCAAGATCTGTTGCTCGCCGTATGGAAGAAGCGAATAACGGAACCAGAATCGGAATCATACTTTTCAGTCTCCGCAACACATTTCCACTTTCAAAATCGGCTCCCCGTGCCATCTGTGCCTTCATAATCTTATTGGTTTCTTCTATCAAAATCGGAATGAAACGCAAGGCAATGGACATCATCATCGCCACTTCATGAACCGGCATGTGAATTCGCTTCAGAGGTGCCAGTAAACTCTCTAGCGCATCGGTCAATTGATTAGGCGTTGTGGTCAATGTCATAACAGAGGAACCTAAAATCAACAGAATCAATCGAAGTGCCAGAAAAACAGCTCGTCTTACACCTTCCAGCGTAATATGGATTATTCCCAATTCCAGCAAGGGCGTTCCTGGTGTCCAAAACAGATTCAACATAGCAGTAAAAATCAACATGCACATAATAGGACGCAATCCACGCAAAAGAAAACGAAACGGAACCTGAGACAGATATACGATCCAAGCAAAAAACATGGCAGTAAGCAAAAATCCCGTAAATTGCCGAAATAAAAACAAAGAAATAATGTACACAAAAGTTCCAACTACCTTAACCCGTGGATCCAGTTTGTGAATCAGTGAATCTGTCTTATAATATTGTCCTATTGTAATATCTCGTATCATACTTGCTTCCTCTTCCCTATTGCAAGATTCCTATCTGTTTCATTACCATTCTCTTTCACCCCTTCGCAGCCACTGTCTCTCACCTATGTCGTTTTGCCCTTCAACCATTTCAAAATGGCATCTACACTCTCCCCCACAGTAATTCCATCGCTTCGCAGCCCTGTTGTCTCCCTGGCTAATCGATGCAGCAATGCCGTCGGCTGTGGTACATCCAAACCAATCTGCCGCAGTTCATCCTCGTAACGAAAAACCTGTCTGGGCTGCCCGTCCAGCACCAGCTTTCCAGCATTCATAACCAGAATCCGGTCTGCATATTGCGCCACATCATCCATACTGTGGGAAACTAATATGACTGTAATCTGCTTTTCCCTGTGAATCTGAGCCAGCAGTTGCAAAATCTCAGTTCTCCCCATTGGATCCAATCCCGCCATAGGTTCATCCAGAATCAAAATCTCCGGTTCCATTGCCAATACTCCGGCAATCGCCACCCGGCGTTTCTGCCCTCCCGAAAGTGCCAATGGGGAAACATCTAACAAATCTTCCCCAATTCCTACCTGTTTCAAAGCACGAAATGACCGCAATTCCACTTCCAGCTGATTCAGGCCCAGATTGGTCGGACCATATTCCACATCCTGAATTACAGACATCTCAAACAGTTGATGTTCCGGATACTGGAACACCAAGCCTACTTTAGCTCGCAAATCTTTTAACACAAAATCTTTATCATATATATTTTTACCATTATATAATATTTCACCACTACTGGCTTTTTCCAAGCCATTTAACAACTGAATTAAAGTAGATTTACCGGATCCGCTATGGCCAACTAAACCAATGAATTCTCCGTCATGAATTTCCAGGTTAATATCATGCAATGCCGGATACTCCTGACCACTACCCAATCCGTAAATAAAATTCACATGCTGCAAACACATCCCCACTATGTATCACCATCCTTGCCTGTTTTCCCCTTTATATTTATTGCACAGAATCAGGTCTAATGTTCCTGCCGATATTGCAGTAGCCACCTTGCCAATTCTTCAGCATGAATAATATCTGTCGGAACTGCTACACCTGCATCTCGTAACCCCATAGCAATTCTGGTAATTTCCGGCACATCCAGCCTCCACTGCTCTAAAATCTCCGGATTAGAAAAAATCTGTCTGGGCGTTCCCTGCAAACGAATTTTGCCATTTCCCATCACATAAACATAATCTGCATCCACCACTTCTTCCATGTAATGTGTAATTAAAATAACTGTTATTTTTTCTGTACGATTTAATTGGTGTACTGTTTGCAGGACAGACTTTCTCCCCTTTGGATCCAGCATGGCAGTAGGCTCGTCCAAAATAATACACTTTGGTTTCATGGCGATGATCCCGGCAATAGCCACTCTCTGTTTCTGTCCACCGGACAAATGGTTGGGAGAAGATTCCCGATAGGCATACATCCCCACTTTTTTCAGACTGTCTTCTACTCTCTGCCAGATTTCTTCTGTGGGTATCCCGATATTCTCCGGTCCAAATCCCACATCTTCTTCTACCATTCCAGCAATGATCTGATTGTCCGGATTCTGGAACACCATACCAGCTGTCTCGCGGACTGCCATGGTTTGCTCTGGATCGGAGGTATCTTTTCCATCCACATAAAGAGTTCCCTCTGCTGGAGTCAACAGCGCATTGAGATGTCTGGCAAAGGTTGACTTACCGGAACCATTAGCCCCCAGTATCGCCACAAAAGAGCCCGGCTTAACCTGTAAGTCCACGCCATCTAAAGCACGTTTTACTTCTATTACATTTCCCTCGGCGTCCCGCCTGAAATATTCATATGCAATCTCTTTTGCCTGTATCATATTTCACCCACTTCCAACCTTGTTGTACAAGACCTGTATATCACTAATTGTTAATCTTATTTTAAGCTTGACACAAACAATCCTGTACATGATGACACGGATTGCTCAGATTGTCAAATGCATCACATCAGCGACATATCACATCTGAATTTTTGTATACATATATTTTGTAAAAATATGTTATGCTAAGTAGCGAAAATGCAAACGAGTATTTTTTGCATTTCCTCCTCGAACATGTTATGATAATGTATTGAAGTTTTGTGCAGATTGAAGCGAAGTAAACATATGCAAATCATTTATATCATTCGTGTATGTCCGCAAATTATTTATTATATCAACTTGCAGAAATGAGGTTACCATGAAAATAAGACCATCCGTAAAATCAGGATTAAACATTATTATTGTCGGCTGTGGTAAGGTAGGATCTACCTTAACTGAACAGCTGACCAAAGAAGGACATGATATCACATTAATCGATCAGGATCCTGCCAAGATCCAGAATTTGGCAAACTTATATGATGTCATGGGCATAGCCGGCACTGGTGCCAGCTACGGCATACAGATGGAGGCAGGAATCGAATCTGCTGATCTAATTATCGCTGTCACAGACTCCGATGAATTAAATCTACTGTGCTGTACCGTTGCCAAACGAGTGGGGAATTGTGCTGCCATCGCCCGTGTACGCAATCCCGACTACAGTGATGAAATTGCCTATCTCCGTGAAAAACTGGGACTGGCAATGATTATTAATCCGGATCTTAGCGCAGCACTGGAAGCAGCCAGAGTCCTCTCTCTGCCGCTGGCGCTGGAAGTGCATTCTTTCGCCCATGGTCAGGCAGAAAATGTACAGGTTAAGCTCCCAGAAGATAACATTCTGGTAGGTCAGGACATCGCTTCTCTGGGACGCTCCGGGCTGTCTCAAAATATTTTGATCTGTGCAGTAGAACGGGACACCGATGTGATCATCCCATCTGGTGATTTTCAATTTGCAGCCGGTGACCGGATCTCCTTCATTTCTTCCCATACCGATGCCAGAATCTTTCTGAAAAAAATCGGCTTACAGACCAACCAGGCAAAGAATACTATGATTGTAGGTGGCGGTAAAACAGCATATTATCTTGCCAAAAGACTGCTGGAAGTTGGTACGGATGTGAAAATCATTGAACAAAACCGGGCACGCTGCGAAGAATTGAGTATTCTGCTTCCAGAAGCTATTATCATTAACGGTGACGGCACTGATGTAGACCTGCTCAAAGAAGAAGGTATTGAATATGTACAGTCTTTTGTTCCACTGACTGGTATTGATGAAGAAAATATTATGTTAACTCTGCATGCACAGCAGGTATCCAAGACAAAAGTAGTTACTAAAATAAATCGTTTTAATTTTAAGGGAATCGTTAACCAATTGGATCTGGGAAGTGTGGTTTATCCAAAATATATCACTTCAGAAGCTATCATTGCCTATGTCCGGGCGAAACATGCATCCATTGGCAGTAATATAGAAACCCTGTACCACATGTTTGATTCCCGGGTGGAAGCTATTGAATTCAGGGTGCAGGAAACTTCTGCTGTTACTGGTATTCCATTAATGGATCTACATCTCAAGAAAAACCTGCTGGTGGCAGCTATTACGCGAAATGGCAAACTAATTATTCCTACTGGTACCGATACTATTGAGGTCAATGACACTGTCGTTATTGTTACCACCCATTCGGGCTTTGGAGATTTGCAGGATATCTTGCTTTAGGAGAAAGGATTGGAAATCAAGAATGAATAAATCTGTTATACGGTATATATTAGGATATATTCTAAAAATTGAGGCACTTTTATTGTTGCTACCTATTCTGATCGCTGTCATTTACCAGGAAAAATCAGGATATTGGTATCTGCTGATTGCTTTATTTTGTGCCGTAATCGGCGCCGCCCTTTCCTGGTACAAACCAACGGATTTTGTATTTTATCTCAAGGAAGGCTGTGTTGCTACTGCACTGAGCTGGATCGTTTTAAGTCTCTTTGGCTCCCTGCCTTTCTATCTTAGCAAAGCCATTCCATCATTTGTGGACGCATTATTTGAAACCATCTCCGGTTTTACCACCACTGGAGCCACCATTCTCAGTGATGTGGAGGCATTGGATCACTGCCATTTGATTTGGCGCAGTTTTACACACTGGATCGGCGGAATGGGTGTGCTGGTCTTTCTATTGATGATTATTCCACTGAGCGGCGGTTCCCATATGAATCTAATGCGTGCAGAGAGCCCAGGACCGTCTGTCAGCAAACTGAAACCCAAATTAAAAACAACTGCCCGAATTCTCTATCTGATCTATCTGGGCATGACCATACTGGAAATGCTTTTATTGCTTGCTGGCGGGATGCCCCTGTTTGATACAATATGTACTGCTTTTGGTACAGCTGGAACTGGTGGCTTCGGTATAAAAAATGATAGCATTGGCGGATACTCCACATATATTCAATGGGTTGTTACAATATTTATGGTTTTATTCGGTGTTAATTTTAATGCATACTATTTCATTTTGTACCGCGATTGGAAAAAAGCACTTCACATTGAGGAAGTACGCTATTATCTCTTAATCATTACCTGTGCTTCCCTCATTATCTTTACCCATTTGGTACAGACGGCAATGAATGCCAGTGATGCTTTACGACATGCCTGCTTTCAAGTAGCTTCCATCATTTCCTCCACTGGTTATGCCACTACAGATTTTAATACCTGGTCCGAAACATCACGCACCATTCTGGTTATGCTGATGTTTATTGGTGCCTGTGCCGGAAGTACCGGTGGCGGCATTAAGGTATCCCGTATTGTCATTCTGGTAAAAAGTCTGGGCAAAGAACTAACTTCCTACATTCATCCAAAAATCGTAAAAAAGATTAATTTTGAGCATAAGCCTGTGGAGCATGAAGTAGTTCGGGCAACCAATGTATATCTAGTTACCTTTGTTCTGCTCTTTTCCGCCTCTCTCTTCCTGATATCACTGGAAGATCACGATATGATTACGAATTTTACTGCGGTTACCACAACAATTAACAACATTGGTCCGGGATTAGATCTGGTGGGACCAACCGCAAATTTTGGATTTTTCACATCACTGTCCAAATTAGTTCTGATGTTTGATATGCTGGCTGGTCGTCTGGAGCTTTTCCCTCTGCTCATCCTATGCCATCCGGCATTATGGAGAGAACTGTTTGTACAGCAGCATGTTGACTCCAGAAAGAAACAAAACAATAATAAAGTCATCAACTTTAAGAAATAACAATATATTTTCGTTTTCCTGATATAATAAAATGGGCTGTTCTTATGAACAGCCCATTTTACAAGGTAGAAACAACTATAATGAAAACCGAAATTTTGTATTTGTCATCTGATACCCTTGCCTTCTCCCTTGATACCAGTAACAAACACACCCCATATAACTATAGTTAATTTTACCATATAATGGATCTTTGTCAACTTTTTTTTGTGAATTTTGCCTTATTTTTTTTAATTTTTTTATGTTCCTGTTTTTTCTGCTTCTTTTCTTCCTCTTGTTCCCGTCTTTTCCTCTGTTCCCGTTCCATTAGCTCCCGTTTTTGCCGTCTCTTTTCCTGCAATTCTGCCTGTTTTTGTTTTTTCCGTATCTCTTCCTCTTTTCTTTTTTTCTGCTTTATTTCCTGCTTCTTCTGTCTCTCTTGCCTCTGCTTCTCCCGCATCTTTTCCCATCTTTTTCTCCATTTCCTTCGAATGCGGTCAAAAAATGCAGCTACTTTAAATCGAATCGGACGGCTAAATCCATATTCGTACAAAATAATGCCGCTAAATACTGCCACTAAACCATACCACCGAATAATCCCATCATGAAACTCCAAAAACAAATAAAACACTGGAATAGAGACAATACTCCAATATAAAACATCCTCTACGGCTATACTGATTTGCCCATGAGGAAACAGCCACCGGATCAAGCGCAGCATATCATAGCCTGCCATCAGTGACATTCCGCTTATGGTCATTAACAGAATAAACTGTACCTGCTGCGCAATTAATTGCTTCACTGGAATAACCTCCCTAAAAATGAAGCTGCCTTTTTCCCGGTTTCTTCTACTTCAGAATATGCCAGACTATCAATTCTACCATCTATATCAATCTCTCCTTTTTCCAGAGACAAACGATTTACATGTAATTCATCCCCACGAATCAGCAAGACACCCTGCTCTGTTTCCAGATAAACCTCTGCTGCATCAAAAGAAAGTACATCTCTCACTCCTGATAACACTGCTGTTTTGCGGGCATTAATATACACTTTATGTACGCTGTTCCTTGGTCTGTCTTCCATTCTCCGTTCTTCCATAAAAAAATCCTCCATTCCTTATGCAGCCTGCCTGTCTCCTAATGCATCTACTACACAATTTATGAAGGGATTTCTCAAATTATGACTTAGAGCCTATTTTTGCTTCTTAGCATCCGGCATATTATGATACTACGGATTGCCACATTGCTATAACTTTTAATCCTAGCACCATATTATAACAGTTTATAAAGCTCTTTGGCTTCCTCTTTATTATAGGTCTCTGTAATGCTCAAAACTTCTGCCCGAACCACCTTGTCTCCAAAGCTGATCTCAATGATATCTCCCACTTTAATTTTCTGGGACGCTTTTGCCACCTTATCATTGACACGAATTCTGCCAGCATCACAAGCCTCATTGGCAACCGGACGCCGCTTAATCAAACGAGAAACCTTTAAATACTTATCTAAACGCATAATCCTCTCCTATAAAACGAAATAAGGCAAAACCAGCATTTTGCCATGCAAGAAACCCTTTGGATTTCTTGATTGCATAATCACTATGTTACAAGCAATTCCTATTAGACAAAAAGAGACTACCTGTCCGGCAGCCTCTCATATAACCATTATGCTAAAAATTAATTAGTTTACAGCATCCTTTAAAGCCTTACCTGCTTTAAATTTAGGAGCCTTAGAAGCCTTGATCTTCATTGGCTCACCTGTCAATGGGTTTCTACCGTCACGAGCGGCTCTCTGAGCTACCTCAAAAGTACCGAATCCAACTAACTGAATCTTCTCTCCCTTTGCTAACTCATCTGTTACAGTCTCGATAAAAGCTTTTAAAGCCTTCTCTGAATCTTTCTTAGAAAGATCTGTCTTCTCAGCAATTGCTGCGACTAAGTCTGTTTTGTTCATGAATAAATCCTCCTCAATAAATTAATATTTCCGTAAAACTTACATGTTTATTTATACCCTTATTGTAGCCATTTGTCAAGGTTTTTCGCGAATTCTCTTAAGAAATATTATAATAATTAAAAATTTTATAACATTCTACCATTGTAGAAAAAGTTGAAAAGTATAATCTACAACTGTAACACGGATTTACTGGAGGTTTTTATATCGATCCCACTCTCCCATCAGTCGCTGATATCGCTCTGATGCCTGCTGCATATCTCCCTTCCGCAAGAACTCTACAATCACTACCATCTGATCATATATTGGAGTCAGCCCAAGATTACCTAATGTCCCTTTTAAGGTGTGCGCTCGCATAAAGGATTCCTCTATATCTCCGGATTCCATGGTTACTCCTAAGGTTTCTATCTCTTTGTGTTCAATAAACTTCTGAAAACATTCCACATAAAATTCCTGGTCATCCATGAAACGCTCCATGGTTTCTTCCATTTCACATCCCATTTCCTGCAAAATTGTCGCCATTGACATACAAATCACTCCTGTCACTGAAACTTTTTTACAGCGAAATGCCTGTGAATAGCATTCCGCTACCCTTTATCCTTCCCGTTTATCCTATCACAAAGAGATATTGCACGTCAAGATTATTGCTCCATCTGACGTCCTAAAAAATTGGCAGCGGTAGCCGCCAGTTTTTTCTCCGTTTCTCCAAAAGTATCTTTAGGATTGTTGCTCAATAAAATAACCGCTCCAACGGCATCACCCTCACAGATAATGGGATGCACGGCCTCATAAAAAAAAGGATGCTGCTCCCCCGCAATCGGATGATATCTCTGTTCCATTCCAGAAGCCAAAACACTCTCCCGATTGTCAATCAACCTTTCTAATTCCCGGCTAATCGCTTGATGTAATAGCTCTTTCCTGCCTGCACCGGAAGCTGCAATAATGTGTTCCCTGTCAGCAATTGCTACAATATAGCCCGTGGTCTGAGCCAATGCATCTGCATATTTTCCGGCAAAGTCGCTGAGATCCTCCATCGTGGAATATTTTTTCAAGATAATACCGCCCTCCTGGTCGGTATAGATCTCCAATGGGTCGCCCTCTCTGATCCGCAATGTTCGACGGATTTCCTTTGGAATTACTACCCTGCCTAAATCGTCAATCCGCCTTGTTATACCTGTTGCTTTCATATAAAAATTCCTCCATTTACATATTTTCTATCCAATATGATAGTATTATCTGTAAACGGAGGAATATTATGCACCGTGTTTCATTCAAAAAATGAAATCCATCTTGAACTTCATCTTACAGCACCAGATACATTCGATTAAAGCACGGAAAATCCGTAACTGTTTACGATGGCATCCAGCTTATGATTTGCCTGACAATATGGGCATTTGCCCAACTCGTAACTCTGATAATCATTAATATCCGATACATGGTAGATCGAATCAATCTCAACATCATTTACTTTTTCTACCGCTGCAAAAATCGCCGATACCCCTTCCACCATGCCACCATAATATTGAATTGCCTGTATAGTCTGTTCAATGGTTTTTCCAGTAGTGGCACTGGCAAGCAATAGTACCACATGCTTATTTTCCAGCATAGTCTCCACATTTTCCCGGAAGATGAGACCTCCCGTATTAATCTCTGGCGTAATCACATTGACACATTCATGGGTGTTGACTGACATAATTCCCATGGAAGTCAATTCCTCTGCCAGATAAGCACCAATCACTTCGCAGCCGTCCATACAGACAATAGTATCTACAATATGATTATGCATGTACTGTTTGACAAACTCCTTCGCTGCCAACTGCGCCTCATTATGGCGGCATTTAATTGGCGTAATATCCAAATAATAATTAATGTGTGAATGATTGGTTGCAAAATGCCCTGGAATAACTTTCAGCTCAATTTTGTGGTTTACTTTTGCCGGAATCTTTACCTGTCTTTGTAATAATCTTTCCATACGCAATAACCTCCCTTATACATATATTTTGATGCTGGGGCCAAAAAGTATTCTGCCCCAGCTGATGCTACCAATTGCTATCTACTTCTGACATTAGCATCATATTGTACAAGATGGACAGCCCCGGTTTCTACCAAAGCTGTCCATACCTGCTGCAGACCTCAGGTTAATCCTAAGTATCTGATATGTTTATTCATTATCATCTGGTACCTCTACGGTAACCTTTTCTAACTTCCACAATTCCTGAGCATATTCTTCAATGGTTCGGTCAGAAGAGAATTTTCCACATTTTGCCGTATTCAGCATAGCAGATTTTGCCCATCCTGCCGTATCACGATATGCCTCCTCAACTCGTCTCTGCGCATCTGCATAGGAACGGAAGTCTTTAAGGATAAAATACATATCTGCACGACCACCGTCACCGTCCAGCAGAGAATTGTAGATATCACGGAACTCCTCTGGGTTGCCCGGGGCGTAAGTCCCATCAACCAACTGTGTCAGCACCTCACGGATCTCAGAATCCATATTGTAGATATCCCGCGGATTATACTGATTATTATGCTCATATGCAATAACCTCATCCGAAGACAGACCAAAGATAAATGCATTTTCTTTACCAACTTCTTCTACAATCTCAACATTAGCACCGTCCATAGTTCCCAAAGTCAGCGCACCATTCAACATAAACTTCATATTACCGGTACCAGATGCTTCCTTGCTGGCGGTAGAGATTTGCTCTGACACGTCTGCTCCTGCAAAAATAATCTCAGCATTAGATACACGATAGTTCTCAATAAATACCACCTTGATCTTGTCTTGAATGGATTTATCATTATTGACAACATCAGCCACACTGTTAATCAGCTTAATAATCTGCTTTGCACGATGATAGCCTGCAGATGCCTTGGCACCAAAGATAAAGGTTCTAGGATAGAAATCTTTATCCGGATTTTTCTTGAGATCATTGTACAGATACATAACATGCAGAATGTTCAACAGCTGACGCTTGTATTCGTGCAATCTCTTTACCTGTACATCAAAAATAGAACGTGGATTGACTTCAATTCCATTGTGTTTCTTAATATATTCTGCCAGACGAACTTTATTCTGATATTTAATATTCATAAATTCTTTCTGGCTCAGTTCATCATCTGCATAAACTGATAATTCATTGATATGAGACAGATTAGTAATCCAGTCATCACCAATTTTCTTGGTTACCCAGTCGGCCAGTAATGGATTACCGTGTAATAAGAAACGACGCTGTGTAATACCATTAGTCTTGTTATTGAATTTCTCCGGCATCATCAAATAGAAATCTTTTAATTCCTGATTCTTCAAGATCTCAGTATGCAACCTTGCCACACCATTTACGGAGAAGCTGGCAGCGATTGCCAGATGTGCCATCTTAACTTGTCCATCATAAATAATCGCCATGCGCTCTACCTTGCCATAATCGCCCGGATAAGCTGCCTGGATATCCAGAATAAAACGGCGGTTAATTTCTTCAATAATCTGATAAATACGAGGCAATAGACGGGAGAACAGCTCTAATGGCCATTTTTCCAATGCTTCAGACATAATTGTATGATTGGTGTAAGCACAAGTCTTATTGGTGATACTCCATGCCTCATCCCATTCCAGACCATACTCATCCATCAAAATCCTCATCAGCTCAGCAACAGTTACTGTCGGATGAGTATCATTTAACTGGAAGCATACCTTTTCGTAAATTCTGTGAATATCACTGTGTGAAGCCATATATTTAGCGACCGCACGCTGTACACTGGCAGATACAAAGAAATACTGCTGTTTCAAACGCAGTTCCTTACCTGCCATATGGTTATCATTCGGATACAGTACCTCACAAATAGTACGTGCCAGATTTTCCTGCTCAACCGCTTTCTGATAATCTCCCTTGTCAAAAGAACTGAGATTAAATGTATTAATTGCTTCCGCATCCCAGATGCAAAGTGTATTTACTACATTATTATTGTAACCTACGATTGGCATATCATATGGTATAGCACGAACAGACTGATAATCTTCCTGTGTAAAGACATCTTTTCCATTTTCATCCTTGCGAATTGCCACATAACCACCGAACTTTACTTCTGCAGAATATTCTGGACGTTTAATTTCAAATGGGTTGCCATCCTTCAACCAGTCATCCGGTTTCTCAACCTGATATCCATCTTCAATCGCCTGGGCAAACATACCATATTTATAACGGATACCACATCCATATGCCGGATAACCCAAGGTAGACAGTGAATCCAGAAAGCAAGCTGCCAGACGTCCCAGACCACCATTACCCAATGCGGCATCTGGTTCTTGATCCTCAATGACATCCAGATTCATACCCAACTCTTCAATCGCCTCTTTGATCGCTTTGTTTCCCTTGAGGTTAATAATGATATTTCCCAAAGCGCGACCGGTTAAAAACTCCATGGACAGATAATATACTGTCTTGACATCCTTTTCCTCGTATGTTCTGTGGGTTGCCATCCACTGATCTACGATAAAATCCTTTACCGCATAAGAAACAGCCTGAAATAATTGCTGATCGTCCGCTTCTTTGATCTTTTTACGGAAAAGTACCTTCACGTAATCTTCTACTTCTTTTTTGAATTCTTCCTTATTGATCTCTTTCATGTACTATATCCTCCTGCATTCACTTTGAAACATAACTCAGAATCCATTATATACTAGATCCCTGTAAAAATCAAATTGCGAGACCAGCCAAAATTACATTTATGGCATTTTTTTGTCACTTTCCCAGAGATTATAGCAATTATCTCTGCCTGACAGTTCAGACATACCTTTCCTATCCTTCCATTTTGTACATTTCCATGGTTTCTCTGCTTCGGTATTCATGTTTCTCATAATACCCGATCAATTCACCTTCCATATCCCGCAGGGCAATCATATAGACGTCCTTCTTTTCTTTTTCATTATGAAAAGTAAATATTCGGTTATGATCCTTGCTCTTTCGGAACCACGCCAATACTTTTTCGATCTTCTGCCTGGAATCAGCATTATGGCATTGCAGCAGATTTTGTCCCATCAACTGCGGTCCGCCCCATTTTGCATAACGCTCCTTTGCTGCCGGATTCATATAAACAATTTCATGTTTCAAATTGCAAATGACAATGGCACTATGATCCTCCTCTACCATACTGAATAAAAATGGATATAGTTCTATTTTGTCCATAACAGCCTCCTTTTCTATAGTACAAATACTACCCATGGTAACTATTCCATATGGTTCCTACACCCCAATGATTTCCTGGTTCTGCTGATAATATTTTGCCTGACATTGGAACATCTCGGCGTACTGCCCATCTAATTTCATCAGTTCCTGGTGAGTGCCCTCTTCAATAATCTCTCCATGCTCAAACATATAGATACGGTCTGCATCTCTAGTAGTAGAAAGCCTGTGAGAAATAAAGATTACCGTTGCATCTCCTGCCTTATTCAAAATATTTTTGTTCAAGTCATATTCTGCTTTGGGGTCTAAAGCACTGGACGGTTCATCCAGAATAGCAATATGCATGCGATCCTTTTTGGCAAACAGACGGGCAATGGCTACTTTCTGCGCTTCTCCACCAGATAACTGCACACCGTCTTCTGCAAACTCACGGGTCAGAGAGGTATCTAAACCGGACGGCAATGTGCGAAGACGTTCCAGAAAACCAGACTGGTCCAGTGCCTCCATGATTCTATCCTCATCCTCTGCTTTCGGCTGCTGCATCATGACATTTTCCTGTACCGTAGCAGCGTAGAGCTGGTAATCCTGAAAAACAGATCCAAAAATATCACGATATTCTCCTGTACTATATTCTCTGATATCATGCTCCCCATAGCGGATACTGCCATCTGTCACATCGTACAAGCGCATCAGCAACTTGATTAAAGTAGATTTACCGGCACCATTTTCCCCGACAAATGCTACCTTCTCTCCCGGACGTATGGTCATGCTAATGTGTTTCAAAGTATCTTTGTCAGCTCCGTCATAACGGAAACTCATATCCTTAATCTCCAGAACAGAATGCTCCTCTGGAATGGATTCCTCTCCCACAGCCTCCTCAATCTTGCTCTCATAGTTCATAAATTTACGAAAACGCTCACAGAACATCCCTGCCCTCTGAATACGCTCAATGCAGTAGTTGATGGAATCCAGCTGATTACGCATGATGCCCTGGGCATTGTTCAAGGCTGCCACATCCCCCAAGCCGATACTGCATACTACCAGCGCCATATATCCCAGATAGAGTGGAACACAGCACATCGACAAAACCGTGAACACAGCGATCCAGTTAACCAAGGACCACAGGGAAATCTGAACACCATACTTTCTAGATATGTCAATGGTTTCGTCAATTGCCTGATGAAACTGCTTCTGCAAAGGTATTTCAATATGGGAAAGTTTAATTTCCTTGGCATATTCCGGCTGATAAAATACCCGTTTGGAATAATTCGCCCGACGCATGATGGTTTTCTTTTCCACGTCATACTGATATTCCAGTTTCATAATTTTGAAACGGGAAAAGGCATTGATGAAGAATCCCAAAATAGGAAACAGGGCAATCACCGGATCAATGAAAGTAATCAAACCGGACAAAACCAGAACCGTCGTAACATTTCTGCCCATTCTCGCCAGGTCAAAAATCGCTGTAACTACCATGTCTTCCAGCTGAGATGCCGCCACGACAAAATCATCATAGTATTCATCACAGTCATAACAAATCAGATCCATCCGTACTGCCTTTTTTACCATTTCCTCCTGCATCATGCCAGTCATACGAATGATCCGTGGGGTGGCAAAACTCTCTGCACTGCGGTCAAATGCCATTAGAAATGCCATGCCCACCGTCGCCACTGCCACCAATACTGCTGTCTGTCCGAAAGTATATGCCGGGTCTGACAGATAGTTAATGAATGCTCTCATAAAAATGGTGTCCATGCTGGCATACCCCACACCACCCAATACAAAAGCCGCAAATATCATAAATATCAGGCTGGCATCCTTGCGAAATGCATACTGTAACAGATAAGCATAGTTGCTGAGGATTCGGCTGATCGGCAGCTTTTCCTGTGTCTCTTTTCCATTATTCTGCATAGAGATCACCTCCCATTTCCTCCTGGTAATTCTGTGCCTGTAGATGGAACATTGCCGCATAGCGTCCATTCTTTTCCAATAATTCCTGGTGTGTTCCTTCCTCCACAATCCTGCCATTCTCCAGAAACAGAATCCGATCTGCCATCCGGGCAGAGGACATGCGGTGGGAAATAAAGAAAACTGTCTTCCCTTGGGATGCTTCCATCATATTACAATACATGTTATATTCTGCAATAGGATCCAAGGCACTGGACGGTTCATCCAAAATAACCACATCCGGATTTTTGGCAAATACCCGGGCGATGGCTACCTTTTGTGCCTGACCACCAGAACATACAAAACCATTTTCATCAAATTCCTTTGTTAAATAGGTGTCAATCCCTTGCGGCAATTTTTCCAGGACATCCCCAAATTGTGCCTTTTCTAAGGAATCTATAACCAGTTTCCTCTCCTCCTCTGTCTCTGGCGATTTCATCAACACATTCTCTCCCAGTGGCAGGGAAAATATCTGAAAATCCTGAAATACTGTGCCAAAATGATCTCGGTAGGCATCCATATTATAACGTTTGATATCATTGCCACCCACCAGAATCTTTCCCTCAGATACCGGATACAGCCCCATTAACAATTTCATTAAAGTGGTTTTACCCGCACCATTTTCCCCAACCAGGGCAATATGCTCTCCCTGTCGAATCCTAATCGTCAGATCCTGAATAATCATCTGGTCGCTGCCAGAATAATGATAGGAAACCTTATCAAAGAAAATATCTCCCATGGAAGACCCCGGCATAATAGTATCCTCTGTTACCGCTTCAATCTCACATTCCATAAACTCCCTGATATGATTCATATACATACACAACTTGCCCGACTGAGAAAAGTATTCAATCGCTGTATTAATGGAGTTGACCACATATCCCACTGCCGCAATCATGGCGATATAAGCTGCCACCGCAGTACTACCGCCAATCTTCAGACGGTATGTGATATAGAGATAAGATCCCATAGTAACTAATCCAGCAAACAGTAAAGTCTCAATCAAACGGTAGACAGCGATTTTCCGCTGATGGGACTGGTTTTTCTCATATCGCTCCATATAGCCGTCCCTATGAATCCCAAATAACACTTTGGAAACCGGGTACAAACGCAATTCCCCTGCGTATTTCTTCTCATAAAAAACACGTTTGGCATATTCCATTTTCCGTTTGCCAACAGTCTCTTCCCGACGTGCCGCAAATTGCTCCGCACTCTCCCGGATTCCAAAATACAGGCTGCCGATTACTGGTGGAATGGCAAATACAATCAGCATTATATCCACGGAAGCCAGAATAATCATGGCTGTGGCACTGCCGAGGACAGCTCCCACTCCCCAGGTTGTCCACAACATTCCCCAAATCCCCCGCTCCAGAGATTCATCCAATGCCCGGGAAAAATTATCGTAAAAATCTGGATTTTCATACTGGTCAATCGTAATTCGTTTTGCCCGATCCATGATTTTGCCAAAAATATGGCGATACACCTTCATCTCTGCAATCTTCTGACAATAACTATGAAAGGAAGAAGTCAGATGAATAATCACATGGACAATACAAAAAATACTAACCATGACAAACAGCTTGCGAAAATCAATATGATTCTCAATGCTTTCATAAATAAATTTAATCAGGTAAATACTATAGATAGCATTAAATATAGCTTCCGATATGTTTTTATAAAAAGAAAAATATACAATCGCAGGATCGCCCTGATAAATCAGGGAAATCGCATTACAAATGCTACCTATTACACTGTCTTTTTTGTTCTTCTGCTTCATACTAGTCCTCCCTCTGTTTTCTGTCTAACACAATAAGCTTCAAAACACAAAACATGTGTTCCGTAATCATAAACAATTTGTTTTACCTTGTCAATATCCAGCAGGTGTAATTTACTACTATTTTTTGGTATTTATATTAGATCGTTGAAAACCCCTATTTTTCGGCATTTGCAACCATTAGTTGACAAAATTCAAGGTGTTCGTTGACAAATTTCAAGCTAAACATAGTGGAAAGAATAGAGATACTACTGTATGATATTGCATGAAAAACATAAGTAAGTATTGTGTCTGCACTGCGGCACAATATCAGCTTCATACAATAAGGCAGTGCAGAAAAGAGGTCCGTATGCAATTAGCAGAAAAAATATTTAATGAACGAAAACGACTGGGCTGGTCACAGGAACAACTGGCAGAACATATGGAGGTCAGCAGACAGGCAGTATCCAAATGGGAATCCGGCCAGTCTCTACCGGATTTAGACAAACTCGTGCTGATGAGCCAGATATTCGGAGTATCTACAGACTATCTTTTAAAAGAGGACATTTCCTTCCCAGAGAATGCTGCATCTACATCTATAATAGAAAATAATACCCCTATAGAAAACGATTACTCTATAGAAAATAATTTTCAAAACAAAGATTCGTTTACACAAAACCCACAAGAATTGGCTCAGAATACTCCACATAATACCAAAACTGCCAGAATACTCCGCACTGAAGAAATCCAGGAATATCAGACCGTCTGCTTCAAGACATCAAAAGCAGTTGCTTTCGGTGTTGCACTTTGTATCACAGGTGTCATACTCAATCTGGTAATGGAAGAGTCCTCCCTCTATGGGCAGAATACCATTGCACTGTTACTTTGTGTGGCCCCTGCGGTAATACTATTTATTACTTCTGGAATGAAATTAGATAAATACAATTATCTAAAAAAAGAGCCATTTCAATTATTAGAAACAAGCCGAAAACAAATAAAAGAGGAATATGAGAAGTATTCCCACACATTTATGATACGAATTACGACAGGCGTAGTGCTATGTATTATTGCCGTCACCGCTTATCTGATTGTCGAAGCAATCAACAAGAGTAGACAATTTATCGAAATCGAATCTGGATCTATACATAACGATATGGGAGAGCTTCCCACCATTGTATTACTCATTTTCGTTGCAATCGCTGTATATCTTTTTGTATCCTCTGGCATGCGAAAGGAATGTTACAATGTATTATTACAGCAGAATGGTTTTGCTGACATGCAAAAACGAAAGAGAAATGAAAAGAGTCCGTTACTTGCAGCCGTTTCTGGTGCCTATTGGTGCCTGGTTACAGCAGGATTTCTCGCATATAGTTTCATTACTGGGGATTGGGGGCGCAGCTGGATTGTCTGGCCGGTAGCCGGCTGTGTATTTGGCGCCATTTCCACCATACTGGTTTTCTGTTCAGAGAAAACGCAGAAATAGTCCATCTGACAGGCATATTTTCCCTTGCCATATCCTATATATAGTAAAAACACCAAAAAAGGGAAGCACTATGAAAAAATATATTATTTCTACCCTATTACTGATCGTATTATTATGTGATGCTGTCTGTCTGGGGGGCTGTGGCAAGGAAAAACAAGTGGAAAAGGTAAAATCCATTGATTATACTGTGGTTCCAGAAGAAGATATTCCAGAAGATCTTCATGATATCATAGAGCCCCGAAAAGAAGTACCATTTCAGTTGACTTTTTCCGATCAGTCCTATCTATATATTGTGAAAGGATATGGAGAACAGGAAACCGGTGGATATAATATTGTGGTCAACGACTTTTATCAAACGGAAGACAGTCTGTATCTGGATACAGAATTGTTCGGTCCATCTGCTGGTGACACCATAGACGGGCGCATTTCCTATCCCTATATTGTACTGAAAATCGAATTGATTGATTTACCGGTTACTTTCGCTGAACTGTAGAGATCATGTGGTATTTGCCAGCAACAAGGATATATCAAAAATATATCCTTGTTGTGCATTAATTTCAATCCCGCATAATAACACAAAATATAGAAAAAGAAAAATCCAAATGGTTCCCCATTCTGACAATAAAATAGAAAATTAACATAATGAAGTTACATATGTCATTTGCTCCCCAACAGGGATTATGTTACACTACTTTCATAGAAAACTAGCACGGCAACAGAACCGTAATAATTCAATTTTTCGTTTTATAACCATATAAATAAATGGGGGGATCATCAATGAAAACTCAATTAATAAACCGACAAACCACTCTGCTTACCGATACCCTGCAGATTGATGCATTGACAAACCATATACTTCGCATCCGGAGTGTATCTGGCAATACCCAGAAATTTCCAACACATCATAACTCCACCTCTTATGCCATTGAACATTTACCAGAAAACACAGGTAGTTTCTATCAACAGGCTAGGGAATGCTATGATACCAGCATGCTCCGAATTCAAATTTCTCCACAAAATCTTCTTTCCATCTCATCCTCAGATGGCAGAATACTATGTGAAGACTATTCTGGAAATACTGTCTCTAAAGAAAATTTGTCTCCAAAGGAACGAGATCTCATGGCGCAGGAGGGGCATTCTGTCCCAGACGCAGATGTTCCACGTTCCTATCAAATATGTAAAAAACTATATGGCGATGAACATTTCTACGGCCTGGGGGACAAAACCGGATTCTTAGATAAAAAAGGTTATGACTATATTATGTGGAATTCCGATCTACCAGATCCTCAAGTAGAAAATCCTACTTTCCGGGCATTGTATAAATCCATCCCCTTTCTCATCGTATTGCGCCAGGATTGTGTCTATGGTATTTTTGTGGACAATCCACATAAAACTTACTTTGATCTAGGTTATGAAAGTACAGAATACTATAGTTTCTCTGCCGCAAAAGGAGAATTAGACTACTACTTTATCTATGGCGCTACTATGAGTGATGTTGTATCCGACTATACGTCTCTGACAGGCAGAGCACCTTTGCCACAACTCTGGACTCTAGGATACCAGCAGTCCCGTTGGAGTTATTCCTCTGCGGGAGAAGTCCTGGAACTGGCAAAAACCTTTCGCAAATTACAGATTCCTTGTGATGCGATCCACTTGGATATCGATTATATGGATGCTTTTAAGGTATTCACCGTGGATAAATCCCGTTTTCCTGATCTAACCGCATTAAGCGACACATTGACAGAGATGGGAATTAAATTGGTAACTATTATTGATCCGGGCGTCAAGGCAGAATCTGGCTATTCTCTCTACGACACCGGCTTGCAAAACAACTATTTTGCACAGACACCAGAAGGCGAAGTGTACCATAATGTGGTCTGGCCAGGCGATTCTGTCTTTCCAGATTTTACTTCCAAAGCAGTCAGAAACTGGTGGGCAGAACAAAGCAAATTCCAAACGCAGCATCATATTCGTGGCATTTGGAATGACATGAATGAACCAGCCAGTTTCCATGGTCCATTACCGGACGATGTGATTTTTCCAGGAGATGTAGAACCGCTTCTGCACGAGGATATCCATAATGTATATGGACATCTCATGGCAAAAGCCACCTATGAAGGTCTGAAGAAAAATGATGGCAGAAGACCATTTGTCATTACCAGGGCGTGCTACAGCGGAACACAAAAATATGCAACTGTTTGGACTGGTGACAACCAAAGCCTATGGTGCCATCTTAAAATGTCCATCCCACAATTACTAAATCTGGGGCTATCCGGCCAGCCACTAGCCGGTACAGATATTGGTGGTTTCGGTGCCAACACCACTCCAGAACTGCTTTGCCGCTGGATCGAGGCAAACTGTTTTTCACCATTATTCCGCAACCACAGCGCCAAATATACCCGCAGACAGGAGCCGTGGCAGTTTGACTACCAAACATTGGATATAAACCGAAAATATATTCAATTACATTATTGTTTCCTTCCTTATTTGTATGACCTATGTTATCAACAAACCCAGACTGGACTTCCTATCCTGCGGCCACTGGTTCTGCATTACAGCAAAGATCCTAACACTCTGCAATGCAACGACGAATATCTGGTAGGAGATAAGCTATTAGTCGCACCAATTACCGATCAAGGAGCAACTGTAAGATCTGTCTATCTTCCGGAAGGTCTCTGGATAAATTATTGGGATAATACCCGTATCCAGGGCGGCAGATACATCCTGCAGGACGCCCCTTTGGATTACTGCCCTATTTATGTCAAGGCAGGAAGTATCCTGCCTACTTATCCTGCCATGCTTTCCATCAATCCGGCAGATCTGGATACTCTGCAATTACAGATCTATCCTGACAATAACGGTTATGTAGAAGCATATGAACATTATCAGGATAACGGAGAAGATTTCGCTTACCAACAAGGGGAATATAATCTGTACCGCTTTGACAATCTTATTGACACTGGAAATATTTGTGCCAAAGACTATCTGCTACATGACGGATATTATCATGTCTATACTCAGATTTCCGCCATTACACACTAGTATAGTGATTTATTATAACTGGATTTTATACACAGAATGATTTTTAGTATGCTTCATTGCGAACAGTTATGCTAGTACAATGAATACTTAGTTTAGATATATTAACCACAATACGATAACTGATAGGAAATGTCCGCAAATGTAATCACATCTCCAGTTTTCAAGCGAGTCCTTACATGTGCGGATATTTTTCTGTCATTAATATAGGTTCCATTAGCAGATCCTCGGTCTGTCAGATAGATCTGGTCCTGCTCCACCTCTAATAATGCATGTTCTCTACTAATCTGTTGTGGTAATAACTGCATTGTCTGATCCTGTCGTCTTCCCACTGCATACTGTCCCTCACATAATAAAAACTGTTCTGGTAAAACAGAAACCATTTCCTGTTTTCTCTTCCAAAACTTTCGCTGCTCATATCGTTTCAGACAAAAAGCCCCTTTATTTTTCAATTGCTGGTCTTTAGCAATCATTTTATTTTTTCTGTTTGACACCTCCTTCTCAGACTGAATATCACTGTACACCTGCAAATCCTGCTTTACATTTCTGCTACATCGCTCCAAATGCTCCCGCAATTCCACAAATGTAATCTCCTCCGCACAATGCATATCGTATAATCCATAAAACCATTCTATTTCCTGTTTATTTCGATGATCCAGATGTTCCATAACTGTCTCCAGCAGAAGTCGAACCCCCGCATAAGGATCCTGATTGCTACCAGGCATATAGCATAAATAAATCTGATGATTATTACGATCCAAATAAATAAATTTAGGATCGTAACAATATTCCTGCATATTGAGAAAAAATGCCTCACTCTCTAATAAAACATCTAAAATCTGCCATAAAATCCGACAAGCCCTTGTAACCGAAGCAGCTTGTTTCTCCAGGATCTCCTGTAAACTATGATATCCATAGACCTCATAAATCAATTGGATCTGTTCGTCAATATACTGTCGATGCATAGGTAATAATCCCTTAATCTGATTATGCTCAATCATTTTCAATGCAACCGAGCGCTCTCCTTCTTCCTGTGTTATCAAATAAGACAATTCTTGCTGGTCTTCCTCCCATTGTAATTCCATATTACTTCTCCTTTGCCGCTACTATAGTGTCCTTTTGTCTAAGAATCTGCTCTGGCTGCCAATGGTCATATTGATATGACCATTGTATCGTCTGCTGCCGATTCAGGAAATATTCCATTACCGGTATTTTCAGATTCATCTGCGCTTTACCAGATCCCTTAACCTGCATCGCTGTTCTTGAGACACTACCACTATCTACCTTTGCCATCCATAAGTTTTTTTGCAGTTGTTTTCTCCACTGGATATCATCTGGCATATCCCTTTGATCTTTCGCCAGACAAATAACTTCTTGCTTCATATTTGCATAGAGCAGGACTTTATCATGCTCAAAAAATAAGAAAGATATCAATGCAAAAAATATACCCAGAATTATGGGGATAACAAATGCGGCCTCCACAGTATAGCTAGCCTTTACCCAACTCCTCACTTCGCATCTCTGCTGCCTTATTTTAAAATTTATTAAATTCATTCTATGTGTGACTATCATAAATGGATTAGTTATTTCATTAGATTTAACATATTGCCTCTGTATCAACTTCTTAATCTCCCTATTTTATATGTCATGATGCTGGAGTCAAAAAATATTTCGCCCCAAAAATACTATAAAACTGCTAAAAGACTGCCCCCAAAAATAAATGGTGCCAAAGGAATCCTACTATCTTTTTTCCCGGAAAATAACACCAATACAATTAATGCTGCACAAAAAGCCCCAGTTAGACAATAAACAATCATCTGTATGCTTTGTGCCACACCAAGTCCCATCACTGCCATTGCAAATAAAAATCCATCTCCCAATCCAATTCCCTCTCCTGACAAATGACTCACTATCGCTGTAATTCCTATAGTTACTATTGATGCAATCAATAATACAAGATTCATATTCCCCTGATAAATCTGCATGCCGCATAACAAACCAGTCCATATAATAACAAAAGGTAATGAAACCATATACGACCTCACATCTTCCCAGGAACAGATTAGTAATCCAACCAATAAAACAATATAAATACTATTCACGTCTCTCCTCCTTGACTAATCCAGAATTTCTACACACTTTTAAACAAGCCAATTTCTATCAGTCAGTCTATGCCTAACCTGGGCACAAACAGTCCATAACAAATATTTGCCGCTATCGTACTTTCAACTTTAACCACATTTGCTACATGGTGGAAGACCTGGAACGGCTGATCGCAATACTCGCCTGACTGTCCTCCGCAAACCAGAACAATCTTTCGTCCGATGATATCGGGCACCATATGGTGTAATATATACAAATGAATAATCAGCTGCAGACTGCTCTCCCATGCAAGATTCACACGGTTTATACTTACCACCAGACTGATTTCTCAGCGTATCCACAACATCAGCTCCAACAGACTGTATCCCCAATCGAAGGTAAGTACAAGCGATATCCATATGATATACTGTTCCATTTTCTGCAACATAAACATATATATTATTCTCAGTGTCCTCCTCTGATACCATAGACATTCCTGTATAATCGTGAACCTGCATTCTCTGATACAAATGTACTTGTAGCAACCAGGAGGGCAGTCCTGGAATGGAATGCTGTACCTCTGAATCACAGTATCCTCTTCCATCCTCTACCTTCCATCCTACCTGCTTTACTGCTCCATCTCTTGTTCGAATGCAGGGAAGCTGTACTCCATAAAAAGCGTAATTCTCTGCCAACTTGCTCAATTGATCCTGCAAATCATTCTGCGCCAACAAAGATTCAAATAAGTACATGAATACAAAAACAGCCAGAAAGAAAATTGGCACCACTAAAGATGCTTCTACTGTTATGGAAGCTTTTACCTGATTATTATTTCTCTGATCCATATTGATAACCTCGATCTATTCTCTCTAATACTATCCAAAATGCAAAACCTTGTGTTAAATATAATCTTCCATCTCTTTCCTAGCATTGCACCCGTGAAAACTAAATAGAACCTCCTCCATCCATGGCTTAGTACCGGGGAGCACCTCTGCGATTAACTATATGTAATGGTTAATGAGTAATTGACAAACATGATTTTTTGACAGAGGAAGTCCTATTTAGTTTCCACAGGGTATGTTAAGTTCCTCGGCTTTGACCAGAACAAGCTTCTTCGACAGCTTTCTTATGACTGGTAACGATATTGACCCGAAAAACTTCTTTTTACCATGCCTGGCGTTTGTCCCTTTGGTAAAAAAACATTCCACAAAAATGGCATCTGATATTGGATTTGGTACTGCATTCCACCCATACACTGTTCCAGGGAAAACGTGGCATTATAACGCACCTGTAAATCATCCTGAATTAAATCATAAACTCTCAGGCGTAGAGATTTCTCAGACGTCATCATTAATAGCACCCAAAGATATTGCTGATAATCCAGGCAGCCTTCACTCCATGCCTTTCCACTATTTGAATATTTTCCCGCTTTGACCTGAAATACCACTTTATTCACACTACATATTTCTGGATATGTCATCTGAAAATTCGTCGCATTTTTCCATATTGGCACTGATTTCCCCTCTAATAAAGCCGTAATATCAACCAGGCTCTCCTCTACTGACAGAATTAACAATATCGTCTGCTGTATGGCTGTAATCAAAACTGGCAGCCCTAATACCCCTGCAATCTCCGTTGCAGTTGCCAGACTCTCTGCCTGCAAAGCCGTATCCGAATGTACATATGCAAAATTCAACACCGTCCTAATAACAAGCAGGCGGTTAATAATTCCCTGCAAATTGTCTTTTTCCTGTTGGGAACCAGAGATCAGATATTCCAAACCATAACGAAAATGTTGTTTGCCAGATTCCGTATAGTCCGGAAAAACATGCTGCGCATAACAGATTAGTTCTGCCTGTTTCTTTGATGTGTTCAAAACTCCATCCGCAAATAAATCTTCCTGATCTGCCAACAGATTTTTTAACAGATCTGCTGTTCCCATCTCTTGAGTATCGTCTGCCGGAAGATTTTTTTCCTGCTTTTTCTGGCTATATATCCTAGCGATATCTTCTGATGATAAATTGTTGGCATCACAAACTAAATTCAGCACTCCATCCCGCAATAATTTTCGAAAAGTTTCCAATGGATTTCCCCCTGCATGACTGGAGGCAGAAGAAACCTCTGGTACAGGTGACGTTTCCGTCTCTTCGGTACCTGTCTCCGGCATCTTATAATCCCCATGCTCATACTCACTGGTCATATCCAAATTATCCTGTATAGATTTCCCTTGATCTGCATTGGATATATCCTGACAACTATCTCTGATTTTCTTCGTCAGATCTGTCACGATCTGCGTTCCTAAATATGCCTCCATCTGTTCATAAAATACAGTCTCTTCCGTAAGATCTTCCACATTATCAAGACTAGCTTCTATATCACACAATCGATACAGTGATGTATACCCCCTAGATGAATTCCCCATGACTTCTCCATGACCAGAACCAGTTTTCTCCGGCTCTGTCTGCAAGTTAGCCGACAGAGCCTCTAAAAAAACATCTGTCAATTCCGTCACTCCATGTCCAGCATATCCTCCATATCCGAACAAACCATATTCCTGATACAACTCCCGATTATAATTACCAAATACCGACATTGCCGCATTGTCTGCTGCCGAACATAGATAGGCATCCACTGTCAGAAATCGTACATTCTCGAATGTAGCAGTAATCAAAGCTAAAACAAGTCCAAAAACTAATGTCAGAAATACCGTAATACTTCCATTGCTTTTCCAGGGGGCACAATGATATATCCTTCCCATCACTTGTCTTTACCTATGCTGATCTTAGAATTTACCGTACTTGCCCCACTGTTAATTTCTTCAAATGCCTTAGTAACAATGGCCGTAATTTGCGTCCGGAATATCACCACCAACATAATCAGTATTACTAAGATTAGTATTATCTCAACCACACCAATCCCCGACTCCTCTTCCCAAAACTCCTGTAAATAATCTTTCATATCGTATTTCCTCCATTTCTTTTCTATCATGATTCCTCGATTTCTGCTGTCACCTTTTTCTCTCATTTTGTATGTTCCCCCGTGCTTAACAGGCATCCCCGGATATCTGACACTTTGCTCATGGTTTGCTGCTATCATCCTAACAATTTTAATCACATACTGCGAAAGGCCGCGTAAATAATCATCATAAGTACCACTAACAACATCAACATCATCGGCATCAATAGTTTCGTCCCAGCTTCTTCTCCTAATGCTTTGGCATGCTCCTTTCTCTGACGAAATGCATCAACTGCCTCATATTCCAGAATCCGCAATAAATCATCAGATCCCTTGCGAAGATTTTGCATCAAGAGGGTAGTGAATTTCATATAAGATAAGATACCGATTCTTCTTCCAAACAACTCGTAAGCTCTGAGTTCACTCATCCCACTATCCAGTTCCCTCATAGTTACTAACATCTCCTCATACACAAAGCGATATTCCTGTTGCCCTTTCTGACGCATGGATAAATAATCCGAAGCAATTCGGATCCAGGCACCTTTGATTGTCATACCTGCACCGATAAGTAACACATATTGTTCTACCATTTCTGGATAATCCATAAGCAATTCTTGATCTCTTTTAACAATTGTCTGCCGAATCTGGCTCTCCAACAAAAGCGGAATAACCAGTATCCCTACACCCACACCAAACAGTACATACCTCCACATTGACCTATCTGGTATATTATATTGAACCTTCTCTCCCTCAATGGATTTCGGCAATTGCAGATAGTTATCGCTTTCTGTTTCCTCTGCCAATATTTCCTGAGACCTTTCCCAGGATCTCCACAACTGCTCCTGTGCCGTTCGTTGTGGCGGCTGCAAAGTCAGTTGTAATGGCAAAGTTTCCTCCTCTTCTCCATATTGGAAAATTGCTGTAATTTCTACCGCTGTTTCCTGCTCAATCTGCTCCCAATGAACAGAACCATCTTCTTCGATCAGCTGTGTGGAATCTGTCTGCCACTTTAGCTGAACTGCACTATCCGGCAATTCGGTTTCCAGTTGTAAATCATACAGAATCTGATTCGGAGAATCATTCGCTCCCAAATAAGTTTGCAGAACATATTGTTTGACGCGGGTAAATTCTGCCTGCAATTCCTCCGTCGTGTACTGACGGGGGGCTACTGCTATTGTTACTGACCGTTCCTGTCCAGCAATATGAGTTTCCAGCTCTACCTCCTCTATGGCTCCACCTGGTTCCTGCCTTTTGATGCGGTCTTGTCCATCCACTCTCCCCTCCTCTCCTTCAGAGAATACGCATAAAATCAATAACAGACATAGAATGACTCCCAGTAATCCCAACGCTTTCCCCAATTTTCTTTGATAAATCCGTATGACACCGCTTCTATTTTTACCGACATAAATTTTCTGCAATTGCTCCACTTTTGCATCAGAAATTTTTTCTTCCCAGACATGATCCAACCAAGTCCCGATAATTTGTAATCCTTTCATATCTTTATCTGAACAATCCTTTCACTCCAATAATAAGCTAACAGATACACAAGGAGAAAAAATGTCATAATAAGCCGGCCATTTCCCTGATATAAACAGCTTAAAAAATCAGGCGAACAGATCCAGAAATACAAAATCATTCCTAATGGTACACAATTCATCACTTGCGCTTCCATTCTTTTGCCAGCACTCATAGCCTCAATCTCACGCTGTACCTCTATCTTTTCGCTAATCCGGTCGGCAGTTGTCCGCGTAATAGCAATCAAATCTCCTCCCGTCCGTTTCGCTGTCTGAAAGATCTCTGCAAAACGTCTAATATCTTCTACTTCCACCCGAATCGCCAATTCCTGTAACGCATCTTCCACTGGACAGTTCAGTTGACATTTTGTTACTATTGTCCGAAATTCTGGCGCCAGGGTTGACCTCTTTCCATATAATAATTCCAGGTCTTTACTAGCTTCAGCAAATGCATTTTCAATGGAATAACCCGCATTTAATGCAGTAGCTATTCCCTGCATGCCTTCCCGAAATTCCAGATTAATCTGTTTTTTCCAGTGTTTCCGCTCCTGTTTCCGTTCCCAAAAAACACCACAAATCCCCACAAGTAATGCCAGTATTCCCGTACATAGAAAATTGCGGTAAAACAAATAACTTAATACTCCCCCCTTGAGAAACCAGAGTGCAAATCCTTTGATATCTTTCGTCGGATCTCTGCTGTTTTTTCTTATCTTTTTCTTCTGTTTATTCATAACTAACCTCCAATCCGGCACGTACTAACTTTCCATCATCCTGAATACAATTACCACTCCATTTCATCTGTCCTAACACGCTGCCATCCGCTCCCTCTCCCGCTTCTACAAATTGATACAATGGATTAAACTGGATTCTTTCACCCTCTATGCCTCGAATTTCTGTAATCATTAAGACACGGCGGCTCTTGTCCCGTAATCGCCCCAGCTGTATCACAATATCAATTGCCGATGCAATCTGACATCGTACCGCCTCAATGGGAATATCCATTCCTGTTAGAACTAAGGTTTCCAATCGGGATAACATATCCTCTGGACTATTGGCATGTCCCGTCGAGAGACTGCCATCATGCCCGGTATTCATGGCACTCAGCAATTCACATGCTGCTGCATCTCTTACTTCTCCTAATATAATACGATCTGGACGCATCCGAAGTGCCGATATAATCAGATCCCGTATGGTTACTGCATTTCTTCCTTCTAAATTGGCTCCTCTGGCTTCCAGACTGACCAGATTAGCTATTCCCTGAATCTGAAGTTCTGCAGAATCTTCAATTGTGATAATCCTTTCATCGGACGGAATGTAATTGGATAATGCATTGAGGAAAGTTGTCTTACCGCTGCCGGTTCCCCCGCTGATAAAGATGTTATATCCGGCACGAACCAAGACTTTTAGAAAATCTGCTGCCTGACTGCTAATGGACCCTATTGCAATCAACTTGTCCATTGTAATCGGATGGGACGGAAACTTTCGTATCGTAACAATGGGACCATTAATTGCCACTGGCGGTAACACAACATTTACTCGAGACCCATCCTCCAGCCTAACATCTACAATGGGATTTGCTTCGTTTACCATACGGTTCATCCTGCTGACTATTTGTTGTATCACATCTTCCAGTTTTCTTCTGCTGGAAAAGGCTCTGGGATAACACTGCAATCTACCATTCTTCTCCACAAAGATATGATCTGCTCCGTTTACCATAATCTCTGTTATTTCTTCATCCTCTAATAATTCCTGCAGTACATCCAGTTTTCGCAATGAGTTAAAAATATTCTGTATTAGCTCCTGTTTTTCCTCTAAGGTCAGATATCTTTTTTGTCCCATTTTTAGTACACGATCTTGAATTGCCTCCCAGATCTCCTCATCATCCATGGCGTGTTCTCTGTCAATAGCCTGCAATACCTCGTTACCAATCTGTTCCTGTATCTCCCTCTCCCACGCCCTCTTGTCCTGTTTCAAGTACACTATTCCTCCTTATCGTAATAGAATTAACTGATACTCCTTATATCAGCCACGCCTCTATGTCATTTACAACATCATTCTTTCTTCATGGATACATAACGAATTCGTTCTAACATCTCCCGTTCCCCCTCACGAATTAATAACTGTTCAAATGCAATTTGTTTATTGTGTTGTATTTCACTCTGCGCATTTGGCAGATACAAAACATCACAGCATCGCATCAACTCTAATGCACTTTCCCCAATATACCCGATATCAAAAAATACCTTCTGGTACTCGGTTTCCTCTGCCAATACATGTAGTAATCGCTGCATATCCGTTACTGTCATACTATATAAATCACGGTAATCCTCCACCGCACGAATCACAGCAATGCCATCCTGCATCCGAATCAGAGATTGTAATTTCACAGCAATCTTTTCTTTATGTTGACGTAGATAAAAGATCAGCTCTGACATTCCTCTGCTTTCCTCCACTGGTGTAAACTCTCTCCACTTACCAATACTATGCTCCGGCATTCCATGAAATAATTCCAAATTAAGATATAATGTGGTATATTGCATGCCATACTCTTTTGCCATTTCGTAGGAAAATGTACTGACACCTGCTCCACCATAAGGTGAATATACACCAATAAATTCAACATAATCCGATGTCACTCTCTTGGTCTTAACCTGCATTCCATCATCATCGGCAATAACAGCTAATAATTCCTGCACAATACTCTCTGCCGATTGATACTTAAATATAACCGGATGATTCATCCCCTCTCTGACCACATCTCCATCGGAAAGAAAAATCAACCGATGAATTTTTGCATCCCTCTCCCAGCGAGGATCCCAATCCCGTTCTGCCACCAGCAGCATCTCTACTGGTCCCTGCTTCAAAAACTGCTTTAAGCTTTCTTCGTTGGTAAATAAACGAACTTCCATCATAGAATTCTGATGGTGATTCAGATAGGTCGCCAGTCTCCTGGTATATCCTTCCTGATCGAACATTGCCACCAGTATCTTCTTCACGTAAATTCCCCCTTTTATCCCTGCCATCGTAATCATATTTGTAATGCTATTTTTATATCAGACGCATTTCTGTTTTTCCTGCACCATCAGTCTATTACTAATATTTCCCCATCAGCAGTACAATCATATATGCGATCCATGTGATTGGTGCTAGAGGGATCACTCGATCCCTCTGCCCGGAGCCCGACTGATAATATTT
The DNA here is from genome assembly GCA_964409845.1 of uncultured Jutongia sp. Lineage (GTDB taxonomy): Bacteria > Bacillota > Clostridia > Lachnospirales > Lachnospiraceae > Butyribacter. Next base: position 15,023 of record CAYPEW010000016.1, on the reverse strand, counting down.
TTCATATCGATATCGCTGCTCCCATAGATACACCAGCAGGGAAATACATCTCTGTCGCAACTCTGCCTTTCTCCAAAGTTGTATCAATGACAACACCCCTGCAATCACACTCATGATCACAAGCACTTTCCCCAGGAAATTCAAACCACATAACAGGCTGATTACCGAACATAACTTGATATCTCCTGCTCCAATTCCTCCCATGCGATGCAGGGGCCACCCTATCATCAATGGAATCATCAGAGCAACAAATCCCATAGCAAGTGCCTGGATACCTCCTTCCCATAATCGACAAATTATTCCCAGACACCAGCCCAGCAGGATCCATATATTGGCAATCCGGCGTTCTCTCCAATCGCCATACGCTGCCGCTGTCAAAATCCATCCGGTAAACAGCACATTCATGTGACAGCACCTCCCTTCCAAAAGTGTGCCGCCACTATAGCACCTGGCAAATAAGCATGTCAAGCACCCGAAACTTTGGTACTATTTCACAAAAATTCAAGGAAGAATTAGTAAAAACCAACGAAGAAAATATAGAAAAAAAACACCTGGCATCCCCAAAAGTGCCAAAACTGCCAACGTCATTTCGTTGATATTTACCACAAAATTTTCATTCATTTGCAGCAGGAAAAAATTGCAGACATATAGAATAATCACGCCAGAAAGACATCTTCCTATCATACGCAGAAGCAAAATTTCTACCTTACAACCCAGACATCGCAAGAATACAAGAAAAATTACCAGAATCATTATGGTATTTAACATCAAATGCCACCTTTCAGCTAGGCACCCGAGCTTTTTTCATGCAAAAAACACACTGCCCGTTACCATTCACAGTCATTTTTGTCATAGATAATTTTCTGTTATCCGTCAATTATTTGTTTCATCCTGTTGTTTCGCCAGAAAATGTATCGCAATGTCCGAATAGACAAAATTTGCCCTGCCTGGCAAGTTTACGCCTTTCGGAGAAACTTTTTGTCGTTTGCTGTATCTGTTTATTAGCGTGCTCTTTCACAATATTTATCTGCAGGCAAGCTGCGTTTTCGTGTTATGTGTTCAGGCATTTTGAATACGCCGGTACTTACGAGGTGTTCTATACCTCGTTATGTACCGTTGCGTATGAAACATAGCGAAAGCGTGCCTGAAACACATAACCGAAAACCTGCAGCGCCTTACAGATAAAGTTCACGAGCACGCACAGATACAGCATATACGACAAAGTTTCTCACGAAAGGCTATTGCACTACGGCAGGGTTAAATTTTGACTAATTCGGACGTTGCCGACAAAACCAGAGCGAAACAATAGGACGAATACCAGGATCTGACGGATAACAGAAAATTATTCCGTCTCAAAAATAACTGTGAATGGTAACCACTGCCCGTACCTGACCAATTTCTTTTTTACACTCTATGCAAAAAAGACTATTTTTAGGACAAACAAAGTCCAGAGGTGTATAAATCGGAGATTTCCTGCTTATACTATTAATAACTACCATAATTTGGATACCAGATGATCATGTTGGTTTCACATATTTGTGTCGGTTAAGCCCTAAAGAGGCATTTGACACCTTATATGCGTTAGCACAACGCAGGAAAGGATTCCTATGAATTTATCAATAAAACAAAAACAGAAAAAGCCTCCCAAACGAGAGACTTTCCTAAAGAAATCTTTATTAGAAGCACAGCGAAGTCTGGAAAATGCATATACCGGTCTGGATGCCGTCGATGATCCGGATATGATAGACAGTTATATTTATGAATTAAATGCTGCCTATCTCCGATATAGCATTATTTTGCGGGACATGCGGGAACTTAACCTTACTTCGGACGAAGAACATCAAACACCCCAAATAGATCCAGCTGACCATTTCCCCACGCTTGATTTGGCGTCACGCTACCTGCGGGATTCGCTCCCTGTATTAAATACTTTTGGACTGTAACAGTATCCATAGATATGTCATTACGTCTGACCAGTCCCCACTCCACCAGGAGAGCAACTGTACCAGCCGTTAATGCAGCTGCGGCACTGGATCCACTCTGGCTATCGTATCTGGCATACGTTTCTCGTTCTGTCATGGACTGGGGTGGAAGACCGATCCCTGGTAATGGTCCTAAAATATTGACTCCAGGTGCCACAATATCCGGTTTTACCAAGCCAAGCCGGGTGTAACCGCGACTGGAATCAATAGAGATACCACCCGTGTTACCATTATAAAATCCTGTCGTAATAATACCAACACTATTTCCTGGATCACAAATCGTTACATTAGGATCTGCCTGCAAGAAATACGTTTCATCACTGATAAAGTTCCGTATAGGCAGCCAGATATGAAAATTACTTTCCATGTTGTTTTCATTAAATACACGCAGACGCCATATCCCACCCTGTGGCTCTTTGAATTTTATCCGTATACATTCGTCTCCACTTTCTGCTGAAACCAGCAAATATTCTACCTCAACTGTGGTCTGTTCGAATAAAAAGCGGATTTCATTGCGTTCTCCTAACCGAGCTATCGTCCTGCCACTAAATTCACCGCTGGGTGAAACTAAGCCTACCGAATATCTGCCAGGCGCCCCACTCCAAAGCTCCATGGTAAATCCACCTCTGCCTGGACCAATTCTTAATTCTACCTCTGCATTTTCTCCGGGACTAAGCTGACCGCTATAATAATGATGGGATGAATTGGCTTCATTCCCGGCAGCACTAACCATGAAAGTTCCTCGATAAGAACCGTAGAAGGACATCATTTCTCCTAAAATTCCTCCCGTATTGTGTCCGCCCTGATTGGTTCCCATCCCCAGACATACCACTAACGGTAATTCTCTCTTGATGGCCTGATTCCATAAATATCGAATACCCAGCATAATATCGCTTTCGGAATAGCATGGTTCATCTCCTTGTATCTGATAATAATCCCTAAAATTCTGTTTTGCCTCCTTACATTTCACCACACAGATCGATGCCAGTGGCGCCACCCCTGTAAAGCCGCGATCATCATTGCGATTCCCACAGGCTACTCCTGCTACAAAGGTTCCGTGACCATTTTCATCCCGACTGGGCACCACCGACCATGGATCATCAGCGGCCAAAGCTAACGTAATTTCATCTGAATTATATTCCATTCCAAATAAAAAACCATCTGGAACAGTCCCAAGACCGCCTTCCGGCTTCTCTTGTATAGTCTGATCCCAGATGCTCAAAATTCGACTGGTACCATCTGCGTTAATAAATGCTGGATGGGTATAGTCAATTCCTGTATCCACAAATCCAATCATTACACCTTGCCCTGTCAGATTTAGGTTCGTCATCCGCTGTACCTGTGCCACACCCATTTCCTCCAGAGTCTCATCAGAAGACAGTAGTCCAAAGGCCCGGGGAATCACATACACACCAGACCAGTTTTCATATTTAACACGCCCCTCTTGAAGATATAAAACGGCATAACGATTACATGCAATCTGAAAACAATTCGAGAAATACCACTCTGGTATTTTTGAATTATCTCCTACATGCTCCACCAGATAATCAATGTATTCCTCCGAGTAAATCTGTTCCCGGCAATTCACATCCATATCACTTATCCCAGCCTGCATAGATAATTATTGTATTATATGCATCTGTTTTATTACCGTGACATTTTCCATAAATTATGGATCTATTTTGAATCATCCGTTTTTTCTCGTATCACATATTGTGGAGCATCATTAATACTGATATAAACCCTGCCCAGGTATTCTCCAATCATTCCCAGCGTAAATAGAATTAATCCCCCGATAATACAGAGCACCGTCATGGTAGAACTCCATCCCAAAGGCACTAAAGGATTTATCATTTTATTGATCACAATATAAATAACACCTAAAAAACCCAAACCAGCGATGATAATTCCCGCCATAGTTGCAATCCGTAATGGTTTTACCGAAAATGCCGTAAATCCGTTTAACCACAAATTAATGAGCTTTCCAAAGGTATAACCAGAGCTTCCTTCTTCCCGCTTTCGATGTGTGACCGGAACTGTCCCAATATTTTTGGTACTTCTCAACACTAAGCCGATCACATACGTATAGGAATTATTATAACGACATATCTCATCAACAATAAAACGTTTGGCCGCAAAATAACTGGTTACCATCAAGCCTTTCGGTTTCCCTAGAAGTATATTACACATTTTGTCATTCAAACGACTTCCTAAATTGCGGAAAATATTATGTTGCTTATTTTCATAAGTTGCATACACAACATCATATCCCGCCTCAATCTGATCAACCAATTTAAATAATTCATCAGCCGGAGTCTGTCCATCATCATCCATAGAAATAACAATATCTCCCGTCGTCTCACGGTAGCCTGCCATCAAAGCAGAATGTTGTCCAAAATTTTTAGCAAAAGAGATTCCATGAACAAGCTCATGTTTTTGAGATAAACTGACAATCTTATCCCAGACGTGGTCTGGAGAGCAATCATTGACCAGAATCACCTCATACTCTACATCTCTTTTTCGGATGGTCTTCTCTATCTCATCCACTACACCCTCTATTGTATTCTCTGATCCATAACACGGAATCACTATTGATAGTTTCATTTCCATTCTCCATTTCTACACTGTTTATACTCATATCCGGCACAGCGTGTTATGCAAATATTATCTGTATTGTTTGTGTTAATCATTAATCATTGCCATATATATAATATCGTAAAATTTTCCATCAATTTTCTCTTCGTCTTTTAAATATGCTTCCTGCACAAATCCCGCATGTTCATAGGAACGGATTGCTCCCATATTCGTTGCAAATACACGAAGCATGATTTTATGAAGTTGCAATTGTTCAAAACCAAATTTGCAGATCAACTGGGCAGCGCCCCTGCCATATCCCTTTCCTCTTGCATCATCCTCGCCAATGAAAATGCCAAACTCTGCCTTTTGTTTCTCTAAATCAACATCCCGCAAGTAAACCGATCCCACCGGCATATCCGACTGCTTAGTATATATGATAAATTGAACGACTTCCCCCGATGCCACCTTGTCATCCATCCAAGCATTATGGATTTCTTCCGTAAAAATCTCCTGAAATATAAAATTATGCCGGACGTTGGGATTATTGCGCCATTTTACAATCAACGGGGTATGCTCCTTCGTAATCGCTTTTAAAACAATGGATTCTCCCTCGATATCCTGCAAATCCGTAAAAGTATTCATAACTACCCTCCACTATCTATTATCCAACACTGTTAATCTATTTCTAATATCAACAACTGTCTGCTTCACCATTCGAATAATTTCACACACCTTGATAAACCGGCTCCTGTGTTCGTTCCGTCAACAACTTCATCTCTCCGCTGCCACGCATTTCTATCTGAGGTGAGCCCTTTTTTTCTATATAGTCAGCAGTAATCGTAACTCTGCCAATGAGATCATCTTTTGGAATCTCATACATAATATCCAGCATAAAATCTTCAATAATGGTGCGAAGCGCTCTGGCACCAGTCTTCTTTTCTGCCGCCTGCGCCGCTATAGCATGGATTGCCTCGTCACTAAATTGTAAATCTACCTCATCTAGTGCCAGAAGTTTCTGATATTGCTTCAAAATCGCATTTTTGGGTTTGGTCAATACCTCCACCAACATTTCTTCTGTCATCGCCTGCAGTGCAAAGACCACTGGTAATCTGCCCAAAAATTCCGGAATCATGCCAAATTCCCGCAAATCCTCCGTCGTGGCTTTCTCTAATATATTGCTGTCCTCATCATACTTGTCCTTTAAATCGGACAGAAATCCAATGGAAGACTGGCGATTCAGACGATTTTTCACAATTTTATCCAATTCCGGAAAGGCACCACCACAAATAAATAAAATATTTCTGGTGTTAATGGTGGTCATAGGCACCATAGCATTTTTATTTGCGGCTCCCACCGGCACTTCTACATCACTGCCTTCCAGCAATTTCAACATACCTTGTTGCACGGATTCTCCACTGACATCACGGCTGTTGGTGCTGCGTTTCTTGGCAATCTTATCGATCTCATCAATAAATACAATACCATGTTCGGCTTTTTCCACATCATTGTCTGCTGCCGCCAACAGCTTCGACAATACACTTTCCACATCATCGCCAATATAACCGGCTTCTGTCAGCGATGTGGCATCGGTAATAGCTAGTGGCACCTGCAGCAGTCTTGCTAATGTCCTGACCAGATATGTCTTACCACATCCAGTGGGACCGATCATTAACATGTTGGATTTCTCAATCTCAATATCATCCATCGTATCGGTCAGTACACGTTTATAATGATTATATACTGCCACCGATACCACTTTCTTTGCATAGTCCTGCCCAACCACATATTCATCTAACTGCGCTTTGATCCGGTGTGGTGCCGGTAAATGTTCAATGTCAAATACGACTTCGTCAGCTTTTTTCTTTTGGGATGCTTCCTGCTTATCTTCCTTTTTGCGTTTTAATTTCTGCCGCTTAGGAACCTCCTCATACGGCGGCATTGTCCCCATGTGGAACATGTCCATATAAGGCATCCCATTCATAGGAACAGTATTTAACGTCTTTTGCATACAATCATTACAAATACAGATATTATTATTCGGCAACGGCATCTTAATCATTTTGCCCGCCTTGCTCTCTGGTCGTCTGCAGATATAACAGACATCCTCATAGTCCTGATCCTCATTATCATTCGATTTGGTTGTATCTTCTGCCACTCTTCTTTCCCCCATATCCTTTAATATTCTAAAGTATACCCCAACTCCCAGAAAATGTCTACCAGCAGCCATAGCTCATCCGGCATTATCACAATCTTTTCCGCTGTTTCGCAAATTTATGCTCATGTCAGAAGAACATAGCACCATGTTCAAACGGACAAAAAGGCAATTGACAATCCACCTGTTTATAAGTAAAATATAAAGGATATCATAAATGTCGCTATAGCTCAGCTGGATAGAGCGACCGCCTCCTAAGCGGTAGGCCGGAGGTTCAAATCCTCTTAGCGACGCTATAAGAAATGCCGGAAATACTTGAATTCAAGTTTTCCGGCATTTCATTATTTTAAATTATCTTTCCAGTGTATTAACACACTGATATGCCACCCACATGTGCATTATTGATTTTAGAGTTTCTTGCATACTATTGGACTTGACTTAGCTTCACTCCTCATCTTCAGATTCTTCTGACTCCTCTGCATCAGAACCCAATTCATTCTCTCCAAAATCATCTTCCCTTACCGGAACTGCATCTTTTTTCTCCGTTCTAATCCGAGACTGCGGATGTTTACGCTGCACCTTAAAGATCACAAACAGAAGTAACAGGATAAGCGCAATATAATACCAAGTATAGATGATGCAGAACAAAATCTTCTCAAGCAAAAATAGGAATACATTCCAAGAATTCTTACAGGTTTGTATCAGACGATCCAGAAAAGTATCCGTTTTCTCCGGATGTTCCTGATATTTCTGAACTTCGATTAATGTTATATCAATATAGGAATATGCCACATCTGTTTCCAAGTTCGTAATCGCAGATTTAATTTCTGCAATCTTGACCTGTAAATCAAACAATTTCTGCTCAATCTCTAAGGCATACTGATCTTCCGATGCTTTTTCCAATAATTTAAGATAACGCTGATACTCCGCTTCATAAATTTTAATCTGCGACTGGTAAGTACCATATTGCTGTGTAACATTTTGCACATTGGAAGTTTTACTTCTTACATCTCCCAGGTTTCCTGCTCCATCCATTACTGTATTGTATTCGGCACTAGGAACACGGATAGTTGCTGTATAGCTGTTATGTTTTTCGTCTTCCTCTACAGCATAGTAAGCACCATACCGTTCCCCTTCATCGGAATAATTCTCTTTCTCAACAAAGCCTCCTACCTGATTGATCAGTTGTTTGAAATCCTCTACAGAACGATCAAATTTCAAGGTATCAATCTCTATCTGCCCCCGATATACCAGCATTTCTTTGCTTACTGTCTGCTGATTTGCCGACTGACTCCCCTCTACCTTCTCTTTTGGGGTCTCGACAGTATCGCCATCTTCGGCAGTGGCATTACTCTGTGCAGCGTTGGCAGCTTCCCCATTTACTGCAGCACCTGTTCCGTCTTCCTCAGATTCACTGTCGCTATCATAGCTAACATCATATCCTTCTTGTAAATCTACATCTGCATATTCTTCGCTCTGATTTTCCGGAGCAATACCGGAAAATTCGGATTTATTTGCGCTTTCTCCCCCGCCTTCCATGTCACTACAGGCACACAGAGATACGACCAGACACAGTATCATCGCAACCATACCCCATTTTCGCCATCCATGAAACAAATTCTTTCTTTTCATACACTTCCCCTCCTAAAAGTCAAAAAAGTTTTTTCCAAAGCTTTCTTTCACTCGCTTCTGCCGTTTACTATACTGCATTGCTTTACTACGTTTTTGGGGCGATTTTTTCACAGCCATGCCATTTTTCTTGTAATACTTTATCCGGTTTTTCCTGCCGTTCTTTTTATTTGATTCCCTTTTCTGCTGTCTCTGACGTTTTGCATACTGCTTCCTGCCACCACGGCTGAGATAACCTCCGGAACGACGTCTGCGGCGTCTCTGATATTTTGGTGAAAATCTTCGCAACACCAGTATCAGCGCCAGAATCACTGCGATCCCTGCAATAACCAGCAAAATACCACCAACCATCTGATTGTGCATGAGCTTTCCTATCTTCACAGTCGCCTTTTGAAATGGTTTCAATAACTTGCCCCATACCTTTTTCTTTTGTTTCTGCTTCGCATTGGTCTCTTCAATATCGCCAATCTGATCTCCGACCATCTCTCGGGAAGCCTTATCCATACGGTTATCGGTAGCAGATTTCGTGTAAACAATATCCGAATATCCCACTGTCCTCTTGCCATATGTATATTTGACCTGACCGATTACATTATCTCCCTGCTGCAAAGTCACGTTATCATAATAAGAAACGCTTTGCTTGGCAGCTGTCAAATCCACCCCCTTAGGCAACACGACAGAAGCATCCGCCGACAAATGCACCGGAGATTCCTTCGCATTGAAATAACTGCCATAAGTATTAAACAAATCATCATTGATAGCAATGTTTTCTGCATTGACCGTATGCTTCTGAAACTTCTCAAAACCAAAATTCAACAACCTGGTGCTGTCCGTATATTCATTGGGTTCTCCTTGCTCCGGACTATCCCCCTTCATGGTCACACAAACCAACTGCATTCCATCCTTTTCTGCATAGGTTACCAGATTACTTCTGGCAATATTGGTGTAACCTGTTTTTCCCCCAATACAATATTTATACTCATATTTTGGCCATTTATATCCATTAACCATCTGGTGATGGTTATTCCACACACGGGTCATTTTGTGTTTATTGGTCTTGGCACAGGTATAAGTCTTGGTTCCCACAAATTTCCGAAAATCGGAATTCTTCATTGCCTCTCTGGCAATAACCGCCATGTCATAGGCAGAGGTATAGTGCTTCGGATCCGGCAGCCCATTAGGGTTGTTAAAATGAGTATCCTTTAGGCCTAAATCTGCAACCCTCTGATTCATCATATCAATAAATGCGGAAGCAGAACCGGCTACATGCTCTCCTACCGCCAGACAGACTTCATTGGCTGACTCCAGCATAATGGCATAGAGACACTGCTCCATTGACATCTGCTCATCCACTTCACTATAAATCGTGGAGCTGCCGCTCTCAATTCCATAAACAGCTTCCTTGGAAAAAGTAACTGTGTCAGTCAACGAACTATTCTGAATCGCCAGCATTGCCGTCATAACCTTGGTAGTACTTGCCGGATAGCGCTTCTTATGCGCATTCTTTTGATACAATATAGTTCCCGTAGAAAGTTCCATAACCACTGCTGATTGACTGGACAATGATTTTTCATTCACGCCAGCCGGCCATTTTTCCTCTGCAGATGCTGTCTGTACAACATCTGGTACTACTTTATGAACAAGCGGCAAACCACTGCCGGCAGTAACTATCATAACTCCTGCCAGCACCGCAGATATCATTCGTTTTATTTTCATCGTAATCCTCCATACCGTTCTGTATTCGCTTCATATATCTAATCCCCTTGATGCCATGCATCTATGTCTTAGTATATTAGTTTTCCAGGTAAAATGCAAACGAATTATGGATTCGTTACTGTTCACTCCGTAAGCAGTAACATGGATTCTATTTATATGTGTCTGCATACATGGAAAATGTTGCAAACAAACAAATAAAATTCCAAAATCGCAAAAAGAGAATTCTGCAACATACAGAACTCTCTCCCTTATCTGATTCTATATTGTAATATTGGGGTCAAAAAGCGTTTTGTCCCTAACCGATGCTACAGACGTCTATCTACTTTCGACTCTGACATCATATCATCCAATAATACGGCGGGCACATGCCGGTGTACGATAATTTACGCTGGACGTTGTTATTCCGGTCTTTTTGCACTGTGCATGCACCACTCTGCCACCACCGATGTACATTGCAACATGTCCGATACTGCCACCATGTCTGTAAAATACCAGATCTCCCGGTTGTAACGCACTGAGAGATACAGCACGGCCACAACCAGACTGTGAACCAGAACTATGTGGTAAACCATAACCAAAATGCGCATATACACTCATGGTAAAACCAGAGCAATCTGCACCATTTGTCAGACTGGAACCACCCCATACATAAGGGTTACCGATAAACTGCAACGCATAACTTGCCACACTGACACCCTTGCTGCTATAGGAACTGCCGCCTGCTGTTGTACTGCTGGATGTAGAAGTAGAACTGCTACGTTCTGCTGCCTGTTCTTCTTTAATGGACACCGCTTTATTAAAACGGAACTTTGTAGAAACATAATCTTTAGAAACATAACCGGTTTCTGAACCGGACAATTTGATCTTAACCCACTCGGATCCTTCACTTTTGACTACATAACTATCTCCGTCACCAATCTGCTTCAGAATACCTGCTTCGGTACTTTTTTTCTTCCGCACATTCAACGTATCCGTTCCTTTTTTTACCACTGCGTAAGTCTTACCAAATTTATTTGCCACTTTTGCAGCCTTGTCACCAATCGCCAGATAATCTTTTCGGATATATCCTGTTACGCTTCCGGATTTAATCTTAACCCATTTACCTTTGGTCTTAATAATCTTTGCCGCACTACCACGATAAAGCTTGCCCTTAATCTTGCTATCTGTGCTTGGTGCTTTACGGATATTCACGTAATCTTTGGCAATAGAAATTCCTGTATTCTTAAATTCTTTGGATTCTTTCTGTTCCGTCTTCTGAGCAGCTGCATTTGTATTTGTCTCTGCTGCAGGGGCTTCTTCTGCCGCTCCGTTCACACTATTCGCTGTCTGATCAGCCTGTAAATTCTCTACCGTCTCTACAACTGTGTTCTGTTCTGTCGATGGATTTGTTATTGTCACTACATTGGTACCGTCTGCCACATTAGCAGCCTCATTCGGTACAACACTCTCGGATGGAAGTAAGGTAACTTCCTCCAGATTCATGTCATCTTCAATGACTGATACAACAACTGCCTGTGCATTACTGGCACTGTTACTTATATTATGTTTCGGTGTATTTGATACTGTCGCATTTAAACCTATAGTCAGCATACATGCTACCGTGACTCCGACGGCTTTCTGAAATAACTCCTTACGATACATAATAATCAACCAAACCTTTCTTCACATCCCATTCCATATTCTATAATAGGACTTCGTTCTTCAATTGTTACAAAACTATTACATTTCGGTAAGGAGTATAACAAAATTATTACATCCTGTCAACAAATTTTTAAATAATTATGACAAATCATGCTTTTTTCACTTACTATTCACAGGCTATTTCTGTGGATAGCAGCCTATTTCGATAGTTTTACCAGATTAACATCCTCTGCAAAATTGCTCATTTCATATAATACCAATATTTCTGGATCCTCCAATTCCTCCAGGTATGCAGCGATAGATTCACGGTAATAGCGCAAATCAATCATAACAATCTCCTCATAATCCTGCAATAGAAAAGGCACCATGCTATTGGCAAAAGAATCCTTGAAAATTACCAGTGTGCCTCCCTGTTCTGCCTTGGTTTGAATCCTGACTTCACCAAAATTTCCACCAAAAAAGTAGGCATATTTATCCTTAGTCTCTAATTTTTCAGTATCATACACACTTTTTCTTTTATTACCATCACAGACTACTGATGTAGTCTCTCCCACGTCAGATGCTGCATACATGACATCCGGCTTAACCTTGCGGTCCAATACCTTAGAATATAATGTTCCATAGAATGCATTTGTTATCTTCTCTGGCTGAAACTCCTGATATTCCAAAGGTTCTCGTTTTTTTGCTGTAGAATAAACGGCATATCCCTGATAGGCACCTGGCAAAGTCCAATGATGATCGGTTCGAAAATAGACTTCACTATCTGAATTTTCACTTTTCAGTATCTCGTTTTGAAGCTGCATAGCCTTTCTCAGATCCAGCACATTCGTTGTATCACACACCACCTCTGCCGCATGATACATGGAGTCTGCATGATAAAAAGGGGCATACTTTGGCAAACGATCATTCAAAATCGTTCCTGCCGATGGAACCAGCATCAAACTGACTTTCTCAGGATATTCTTCAGATAAATATTCCACATAACGCAGATTTTCCATATAACGAAACATATCAATATCGTCAACAGTGATTTTGGTCAAATAAGTCTGCCCACTTCCCAGATAGGCTCCACCAATATCCTGATAACCCAATTTTTGCATCATATCTGTAGCCAGCGCTGTAAATTGATCTCTGCAAACCATCTGATCATCCACCGCCTGTTCCAGATTCTCCTGATAATCTCCTGACCAAAAATCCTGCAAATGGAATGCCGGCAATGTTGCCAGAACACGATTTTCATTTTCAGAAAAATCACGATCTGGTGTCAACACAATCATAACACCAAATAGGAGCAGAATTCCGGCCGCCATACCGAAATAAATGCGATACCACCATTTCATAAGCAAAATTCCTTTCTATCGTACTGCAATCCACCAAATATCACATGATAATGCTACGGATTACTACATTTCAATCTACTTTTAACCCTGGTATCATATTCTACTAAAACCTAAAGTATAAAAATGGATTATAAGAACCGTTTACCAGAAAAGCCAGGCTCCCAATTAACAACAATATTGTATATCCTCCTGCCAGCACCATTTTAATTTCCTGATGATGTTTTTCACAAAACGCAATATGAGATTTCAAGCGATTCCATAACAAGGACAAGAGATACTTCGGCAAATGGGTTGACGCTAAGCATAATATAATCAAAAGCGGCAAATGAGTATACCACTGATAAATTGCCGTCTGATCACACCATCCGTTCCCAAATCCAAACATAGCAGCAATATAATGTCCTAATTCCCCAAATCCTTCATTGGCAAACAACACCCAGCCAAAAACAATAAAAAAGAGAGCATAAAAATGTCTGACCCAATCCTGCAGCCCTTGCATATAACGCAATAAATACAATTTTTCAACCATTAACAGCACAAAGAAATACAGTCCCCAGATCACAAAATTCCAGGCAGCTCCGTGCCACAAACCAGTCAGTGCCCAGACAATCAGCAGATTAATAATCTGTCTGCGCCTGCCATGCCTGCTTCCTCCCAGAGGAATATAGAGATACTCCCGAAACCATGTACTCAGCGTCATATGCCAACGTCTCCAGAATTCTGTAATGCTTTTTGACTCATAAGGATAATGAAAGTTCTCTGGGAAGTGGAATCCAAAAATCTGACCCAATCCAATCGCCATATCTGAGTAACCAGAGAAATCAAAATAAATTTGAAAGGTATATGCCAGCGCACCTAACCAGGCTCCTGCCGCAGTTAACTTACTGCCGGAAGAAATCTCTGTCCACAGGGCACCTATCTGATTTGCCAGAATAACTTTCTTTGCCAAGCCAATCAGAAAACGCTGCATTCCCTGTGCCATGTCCCGACTAACCAGTCCCCGATGATACAAGTCCTGCTCCACCGCCTGATAGCGTACAATTGGTCCGGCAATTAATTGCGGAAACATGCTGACATACATGGCAAATGCAATGAAATTATGTTGTGGTTTTACATTGCCCCGATAAACATCAATCGTATAAGACATCGTTTGAAATGTATAAAAGGAAATTCCAATTGGCAGCGCCAGATTCAACAAGGAAACGGATGCCCCCAAATGGTTTAGATTGTTTAAAATAAAATCCGTATACTTAAAAAAACACAGAATTCCCAGATTTCCTACAATAGATAGAATCAGAATCCCTTTCTGTTTCCCTGGCTGCTGATGTTCCTGAAAATATTCCAGAGCACGCCCATTGCAGTAATCAAATACTGTGGAAAACAACATAATCAGAATATATTTTGGTTCACCCCATGCATAAAACAAAAGGCTGACCAGCAATAACAAAAGATTCCGAAACTTAAGTGGACACAGGAGATACAGCACCAGTACAGCCGGCAGAAAAATACACAAAAATACGATACTGCTAAAAACCATAATGACCTCATTTCTCCACTGTCGGAATCAAAGTAATATTTTCCGCCGACATTGCTCTAATGTAAAATCTGCGATAATTTGCCAACTAAATATAAATTCCTCGTCATAGATATATTGTTAATAAATATAATATCTTGTACTTTATTTTGTTTCGCCAGTTCTGATAATTTCCCTGTCCAATAACGATAGTCTACCACATATACTTTATGGTAATGATCCGCCAGAAAAGGAACCAGGGCATTGCCATAGGACTCCTTTACCACAATACATGCAGAATCATCTTTAATATCCTTATTTGTTATCACAGAATAGGCATTATCTCCACCCAAAAAAGCACTATATTTCGCACTGATACCATAACCGGAAGCATCTTCAATGACTTTACTGCTTACCATCTTTCCCTGATCTGTACGAGTCTTCATCGTCAACTCACTTCGTGGATAATATAC
>CAYPEW010000015.1:6872-66619 GCA_964409845.1 uncultured Jutongia sp. | reverse complement strand
GCTTTCTTTTTTGGGCATGGTCGGGAGTTTGAGAGTGATGTTAAGGATCCGATGCAGCTTGGGGATTTCTATTATCCAGCGATGGAGGAGCCAGATAACCAGGATCTTTACAGCCCGGCACCACCACAGGATTTCATGGAGGACTGGCTGGCACGTAATGTGGAGCTGGTGGAGAAGTATCGTCCGTCTATGGTGTATTTTGATTGGTGGGTGCAGCATGAGTCTGTGAAGCCATATCTTCTGAAGTTTGCAGCATATTATTACAACAGGGGTGTGGAATGGAATATTCCAGTCAGCATTTCCTATAAACATGATGCTATGATGTTAGGTACTGGTATTCTGGATATGGAGAGAGGTCATTTCTCAGATGCCAAGCCGTTTAGTTGGCAGGCAGATACTTCTATGGCATTTAATTCCTGGTGCTATACGGAGCAGAATCGTTTTAAGAGTACCAAGGATATTTTGCAGGATTTGGTGGATATCGTCAGCAAGAACGGTTGTCTATTGTTGAATGTAGGCCCGAAGGCAGACGGTACTATCTGTGAGGAGGAAGTACAGCTTCTGACAGAAATTGGTGAATGGATGGATGTGAATGGAGAAGCTATTTATGATACCCATCCTTGGAGAGTACAGGCTGAGGGTAATACCGAAGTGGTGGAAGGAATGTTCTCTGAAGAGGGACGGAAGGATTTTGATTCCACCGATATCCGCTTTACGGTAAAGGGAGACTGCATCTATATTATTCCGATGCAGCAGCACGGAGAGGATATTATTGTAAAGAACATGGGAGAGGATAGCAAAGACTTCCATGGTATTATCACAGAATTTTCTGTGTTAGGATATGAGGAAAAGCCGGAGTATACCAGAGAAGCAGATAAAATGATTATTCATGCTCCATTTGTGGATAGTGACAAGCCGGTGGTATATCGTATGAGACTGAAATAAAATGTGGAACCTTGCATGATGCGATACATACGACAATATATAAGTGGTTTATAAGAAATAGAATATCAAACATAGGTTTCGCTATGTGGTGATATTCTATTTCTTCTGTTTTATGAGAAAATTTTTGGTTTAGAGAAAAATAGTTTTGATATGTAATGTTGCATTTTGTATTATTTATTAAATAGGGAAATCATTAAATTCAGATATCCGGCATAGGTAACCCAGAGCAGATAAGGAACTAATAATATACCAGCAATTTTTCGGATCCAATAAAAACTCTGAACTGTCATCCAGAGAATTGCCCATAAAAATAACAGCCAGATAAAGGCGAAAAAGAACCATTGGAAGCGAAAGAAAAAAATAGGCCAGAGGACATTGATGCCTAGTTGCAGTTTATATAGAAATAAAGCCTGAGTGCGGCTGTTCTGGTCGATATGTGCCCGTTTAATCAGGTAGGCAGCAATGCCCATCATGAGATATAATATTGTCCAGACGATAGGAAATACGGAAGCAGGTGGGGTAAAGGGTGGCTTGATTATGTGCTGAAATATAGATATACTATTACGTACCAGGAGCCATGACAGCAGACCAAGGAACAGAGGGACAGCGATGTAGCGAAGGAATTGTTTCGTTTTCTTATTCATAAAATCCTCCATGTCGAAGCAATGGTGTTGCGGAGACATTGTGATGAGAAATATTTTTACTATGATATGAATCCGGACAGGATGTTTATGACTAAGAACCCTGAAATCAATCATTACCTAAGTCCAAGTTTTTGGGGGATTATATGGGATGGAATGGGGCAAGATATTAGCAGTATCGGAGCTGTTCATGGATATTTAACCGTCTTAGTAATACAATCGTTTTGATAGATAGGAAGGAGAGAGAGGATGGTTCGCAAAAAAGAAGAAATTCGGGTCAGAACAGTGCAGGGAGCACAGGGAGGCAAAGGAGAAGTGTATTTTCATGACTGGCTGTTGCCGGAGGAGGCAAAAGGACATGGCAGGGTATTTAGTACCCTGGTTATTCCACCGGGAGCATCCATTGGTTATCATGAACATCAGGGTGAGTTTGAGGCATTTTATGTGATGGAGGGTGTGGCAACCGTGCAGGATGGAGATCATACGGTGGAACTTCATCCAGGCGATATGACATTGTGTCCGGATGGCAGCGGGCATGGTACGGAAAACCGTGGAGATCAGGATTTAGTGCTGATGGCGTTGATTATGAATCAGTTGGATTAGCCTGATTGTACAATGAGTAACACCCAAAAATAGAAACAATAGTATTTATTGTATGTAAAAAAGAAAGCTCTATCATGGTGTAGGATGGTAGAGCTTTCTTTGGTATGACGATTATGTTTGACTATTCTTTGCCGTTCCAGCAGTATGTACATAAGTTTTCAGTTGGAATCCCTACAGAAGCCAGCATATCGTCTAAGCGGTTATACTGTAGGCTGGTAAAGTTTAGTTCTTTTCGGATTTCTTCGATCATCTGGTCATATTTTTCCGTGTTTGGATCACTGTATTCCTGTAATACATCTTCCGAAACATCTTCGCTTCCTTCTAATTTAGCGATAACTCGTCTGGTAATCAGATCCATCTCCGAGGTAGAACGGGAAAAGTTCAAATATTTACAGCCATACATCAGTGGCGGGCAGGCAGGACGGATGTGTACTTCCTTGGCACCACTGGTGTAGAGAAATTCTGTGGTTTCACGCAGCTGCGTTCCTCGTACGATAGAATCGTCGATAAGCAGGATTTTTTTATCTTTAATCAGATCGTGTACTGCAATCAGTTTCATCTTGGCAATGAGATTTCGCTTGCTCTGTATGGTAGGCATAAAGGATCGTGGCCAGGTAGGCGTATATTTGATGAATGGGCGGGAAAAAGGAATTCCCGATTCATTGGAATATCCCACCGCATGGGCGGTACCGGAATCTGGTACGCCGGCTACGATGTCCACGTCTACATTATCACGTTTGGCAATGCAGGCACCACAGTGATAACGCATCTGCTCCACGCTGATTCCCTCGTATGAGCTGGAAGGGTATCCATAATATACCCACAAAAAGGTGCAGATTTTCATGTCTGTGCCTGGGGCGGCAAGGGTTTTGACACCATCCGTTGTTATGATGTCAATCTCACCAGGACCAAGACTCTTGAAATCGCTATAACCTAGGTTGCGATAGGCAAAGTCTTCGAATGTTACACAATAGGCATTCTCTTTTTGGCCAATTACCAGAGGGGTTCTGCCGTATCGATCTCTGGCAGCATAGATTCCCTTTGGCGTTAACAACATCAAAGTCAGAGAGCCATCGATCAGTTCCAGGGCATACTGGATTCCCTCGATTAGATTTTCTTTTTGATTAATGATTGCTGCAACCAATTCGGTAGCATTAATTTCACCGCCACTCATTTCCATAAAATGGGAATGTCCATTGGCAAAGATGGATTCCACGATATCAGTGGCATTGTTAATTTTACTGACAGTGGTAATGGCATAAGTGCCATGATGGGAACGAATGATTAATGGCTGTGGCTCATAGTCTGAGATGCAGCCCACTCCCATAGTACCTTTCATATCATGAACATCTTTGTCAAACTTGGTACGAAAGGGTGAGTTTTCAATATTATGGATGGCACGGTCGAAACCTTGCTCTTCGTCGTAGACAACCATGCCTCCCCTTCTGGTTCCCAGATGGGAATGATAATCTGTTCCAAAAAACAGATCAAACACACAGTCCTCCTTTGATACTACTCCAAAAAATCCTCCCATAGTATTTCCTCCATTGTTCTAATTTGTAGTTACTGTTATAAGATATTTGAAATCTGTTCGACAATTAACTGCTAACAGTGCCTGCACTCTTAGGTCAGAAGATCGGACAGTTTCTCAAAAAAACAGGCACATGGCCAGATATCCCACACTCCAATGTAAAAATACGCATCCCCAGATAGACTTTTGCTGCTCAAACAGAATGCCAAGAGCGATACTGAGGATAAAAGAACCCATCATAAAGACGAAACCAAAAGGCAGATGCATCAACATAAACAAGAGAGATGTTAATGCAATGCCAAAACCGGTTTGAAATCTTATGTTCATTAGATGTTTGACATTGGTCTGAATCACGCCTCTTGCCAAAAACTCCTGTAATAATGCAGTAAAGACATACTGATAGGCTCCGGCTGTAGATCCACCGATGAAACGTTGTTTGATGGGCATGCCCAGTAAGAGAAGAATCTCTTTTGATATGGCAAGTGCCCCACAGGCGATGAAAGCAATCAGTAACGTCTGCTTGATGTTTTTCACAATCAGTGACTTTTTGGGGATCAATCCCACATCTTTGAGTGAAAAACTGGTGAAAAAAATGATTTCCAAAAAGAGAAGCAGCGTCATTCCCTCGATCATCCTGGTATAGTCCGAAACTTTTAAAGGAAGATGCAAGGTAAACTTCAGCAGACTCCAGACAGAGAGATAGACCGTGATGCAGACAATGATGCCAGCAAAGATCATGGCAAAATCTCTTTCATGAGTCTTGAGCTGATAGGCGTCGGTCACATCATCAATGAGAATCATCATACCCTGGAACTTTCCTTTGCCGGAGGTTTCGATATCACTGTTAACCGGACTGATTTCAATATTGAAATATTTCATCCCTGAGCTGGTGTAATATTTCACGGTTTTGCGTGGTACCGACAGATTTTTTTGCAGGCATGGCTCCAAAAGACGGTTGAATTCTTTGTTGGAGCGATTATTTAGGAATGTCTCCCGAAAGGAGGATCCCAACAATACCTGTTCGCTTGTCTCTAGTATTTCTGCACATGCCGGATTGAGATATGTAATCTTACCATCTACATTGACGGTAATGATACCATCACTCATGCCGGCAAAAATCATGTTTTTCTGGTCGCTTGACAGTATTTCTTGCGTTGTTTCGCTCATTCTGACAGCCTCCTGATAGCAGTTCTCCATTAATAGAGATTCTTACTGTCCTATTGTAATCCATTCTGAGGAAAAAGTAAAATACTTGTATCCCTGTTTTTGATGTGTTATCTTTAAAATACTATGAGAAATGGGGAACTAGGTTATGGCAAAAAAATTTTATGCAGTACAACAGGGAAAAGTGCCCGGGGTGTATCGAAGCTGGGAGGAATGCAAGGCACAGGTACATGGTTATTCAGGGGCGGTATACAAAAGTTTTTCAACAGTAGAAGAGGCGATGAGATACGTGGCAGGGCAGGAAGCGATGGGAGCTTCTGGTGATTTGTCAGAGGGGATTGCAGGTAGAAATGCCAGTTCCCTTGATTTGTTGGAGGGGAGTATAGGTGGAAATGGTGGCTCTCTGGATCTGATGCAGGAGAGTGCAGGAGGAAATGATAGTCAGAGGCGTCGGAAAATGGCAGGGGGAGAGGATACCCTGGTTGCTTATGTGGATGGGAGTTATTATAACGCCACGGGGGAATTTTCTTATGGTGTAGTAATTCTGCAAAATGGATCCGAGTACTGCTTTTATGAAAAGTTATCCGATCCGGAGCTTGCCAGTATGCATAATGTTGCTGGTGAGATCAAGGGAGCCGAAGCTGCCATGCGTTATGCAGTGGAACATGGATATTCGCAGATTACGATTTATCATGATTATGAAGGAATCGCCAGATGGTGTACCGGAGATTGGAAAGCCAATAAGTCCGGAACACAGGCGTATAAAGCATATTATGATAGTATTTCAGATCGGTTACAGGTTCGCTTTGAAAAGGTAAAAGGACATTCTGGTGATAAATATAATGATATGGCAGATCGTCTGGCAAAGCAGGCTTTGGGCTTATAGACGGCGGCATCGGATATAGTCGAATCTGGAGCTGGGCAAATCATAAAAATAGATAGGAGATACTGGAAATGAGTGAAGTGATTGTGACCTTGAAAAAGGGAGAAGGTCGATTATTAAAGAGTGGAGGATTATGGATTTACGATAATGAAATTGCGTCTGTGTCGGGGGACTGTGAAGATGGAGATATGGTACAGGTGCAGGATTTTAACGGATATCCTCTGGGAAAAGGTTATATCAATTCCCACTCTAAAATCCGTATCCGTATGATGAGTAGACATGCTGATCAGGAGATTTCAGACTCTTTTCTTCGGATGCGTATGCAAAATGCCTGGGATTACCGCAAAAAAACTGTAGATACTTCCAGCTGCCGAGTGGTGTTTGGGGAAGCTGATTTTTTGCCAGGCATCGTGATTGATAAATTTTCGGATGTTCTGGTGGTACAATCATTGGCGTTGGGGATTGACCGCTATAAAGAGAAGATTGTACAGTTACTAAAGGAAATTCTTGCCCAGGATGGTATCCATATCCGTGGCGTTTATGAGCGCAGTGATGCAAAAGTCCGTACTCAGGAGGGAATGGAGAGAGTCAAGGGTTTTATTGGGGAAGAATTTGATACCCAGGTGGAAATTGTAGAAAATGGCGTGAAATATTATGTGGATGTCAAAGACGGTCAAAAGACAGGATTTTTCCTGGATCAGAAATATAATAGACAGGCTATCCGACGTCTGTGTCAGGGGGCAAAGGTGTTGGACTGTTTTACTCATACTGGATCCTTTGCCTTGAATGCAGGACAGGCTGGTGCGTCCTCTGTTCTCGGACTGGATGCTTCGGAACTGGCGGTGGAACAGGCAGGGCGGAATGCGGCATTAAATGGATTGTCAGATGTGGTGCAATTTGAGTGTGTGGATGTGTTTGATAAACTGCCGGAACTGGAGCATGCCGGAGAACAGTTTGATGTGGTGATTCTGGATCCACCGGCATTTACAAAATCCCGGAATTCGGTGAAAAAAGCGATCAAGGGATATCGGGAAATCAATACACGGGGGCTGAAGCTGGTACGGGACGGCGGTTATTTGGCTACTTGCTCCTGTTCCCATTTTATGGTGGAGGCATTGTTTGCCAAGACGATAGGACAGGCGGCGAACAGTGCCCATAAGAGGTTGCGGCAGGTTGAATTCCGGACCCAGTCTCCGGATCATCCGATTCTGTGGGCAGCAGGGGAGAGCTATTATCTCAAATTTTATATCTTCCAGGTAGTGGAGGAGAAGTAGGGGGTGAAAGTGCTGAAAATAAAGTGCTTATGCTTGTTGTGGCTGTTGTGCGAAAAAGTTCTAAGTATCGTAACTTATCGTAAAATGGTGTAATATGGTGTAAAAATGGTGTACGAAATGGTGTACGATAATCTTTAAAATTTTGAGGAAAGAATTTTCATCAATCAAATATTGGACATTTGAATAAGTTCATAACTGACAAGTGATCGTAGAATTGTTTGTTAGTTGTGGGCTTATTTTAGTGCCTGAATATATTAAGTGGAGAAACTTCCGTGATTCAGTCGAAAACGTCTATATGAGCCTTATAGAGCGTCAGAGGGGGGTATTGTACTGCAACCAATCAACAATCACTTAAAAGAAGTATTTCATTGGCAAATTCAATCAACAGGAGGAACAGAAAAATGGCAAAAGAAAAGGGAACAACAGAATCATTATCCGTTTCCAAGATGGCAAAACGGATAGCAAACAGAGAAGACAATATATACGATGAGAGAATCATTAAAAATATTCTAAATATGTACATGGATGAATGTCGTAAAGCATTACTGCGTGGGGAGAGAATTCTGATCAAAAAGGTAGGGACAATCATACCAGAGGTAAAATCACGTATGTCTTACTGTCTGCCTATATGCAATAAAGAGGGTGGTAATCCACCATATACAAAACTTAGGATTAGTCGTACTCATCTTTTGAAAGATACTATGAACAGAATTTTGATTAAGAATATTGAAAATGGTATTTATGGATTAGAGAAATTACCATTGGGTAAAAGGCAACTTGATATTTTGAGGGATAGTGGGTATATTCCGGAAGATGCAGAGTTATCGGATGAGGAGGGGTAAGGATTTGTGGTAAAATATATAAAAGCATGGATAAATTTGGGGAGACAACTGCTGCCAGTAAGGGGATATAGGTATTTATGGCAACAGAAGTATGTAAAAGATTGTCCCATCATGTGGCAACTGCAATCAAGATGAATTAGTCCGTTGTGGTATAATTATTATGCATTCCCCATTCTGGGAACGGTATACCATAATGTTAAAGCTTTACATAATCGCCATTAGGGCGAATATGCAACAGAATATTGAATTACATCAGAAAGTCTATTCTGGACTCTCTATTTGGCATTCATATCTAAACGAATGCTGTCTATTAATTTATCTAAAATCGAAAGGAATTATTTATTTAGAAACAATGAGTAGTAAAAAGAAGTTAGAACAGAGAAAAGAATTTAAAGAGTATTTGTCCATAGCAGATAAAAGGGTATTGGATATAAAGAAATCAGGTATAGAACTGGTTGCCAATGATGAAGTATTTGTGTTGGTAAATGGGACTAACAATTACTGGATCAGCAATCATGGGAGACTTGTAAATAATCTGCACAGTAATTTTTATACACACAAGACAGGATATGCACATTTTACGCTTAGTGGAATAGATAAAAAGATTGAAACATATACGGATAAGCTGGTAGCGGAACACTTTCTTGAAAAGCCAGAAAGATGTAATAAGATATGGCATATAGACAGAGACAAAAATAACTGCTTCTATAAGAATCTTGTGTGGGTAAATAATGAAGAATATATAGATTTGGAGCGTGGAATTGTGCTTGTAGAGGAATTAGGCAGGCAACAAGAATACATACCATATATTACGCTGAAATCCCATACAGCATATTCAATCTGGAATGGTATCTATAATCGGTGCTATAAAAGTGATGAAGCGTATAAAGGTTCTTTTATGTGTGACTTATGGAAATATGATAAGGATTCTTTCGCTGAGTGGTGGAGCGCAGAATATTATGAATGTGATGGGGAGTCGATGGCAATAGACAAAGATCTACTTTTCCCAGGTAATAAAGAGTATGCGCCTGATAAGTGCTGCATTATTCCCCAGACATTGAATACTATGTTATCAAATTGCAAGAAACATAAGCTGCCTAAATGGAAGAAAGCAACAATGGATTTGCCCTTGGGTGTAAGGTATGACAGTAAAATGAAAATGTATTATGGTGAGATTAAACCATTTGGATATGATGAAGTAATCAGACTGTCTTATTGGGAGACACCTGAAGAAGCATTTGAAGAATATAAAAGACATAATCAGGCAGATATATTGCGGAAATTATATAGTAATATTGATAGGTTGCGGAGTATTGATCCTAAACTTGCTGATGCTTATATACAGGCAATGAAAGCGGGAAATGCTATTTAAGATTTAAGAGGGGAATCATGAATAAGTGATATAGGGCATATCAGATGTAAAAGTCTGGTGTGCTTTTTTTACAAATCTTACTAAAAGTATGGAAATAGAATTATGATTGTGGTATAGTAGTAAAAGTAGGACGAAATATGATTTTAGTAATTAAATGTTTATTTTAAGTGGAGGCTATATATGAGTACATATAAAGAATATTTAAAAGAAGAAGGAATTGATAAAGGTATTCCATAGGAAGTAGAGAGGAATATAGGTTTAAGAGCATGGATATGTCATATAGGTGCAAAAATTGAATATTAAACTTGTTCTTGTGGACAAAAGTTGAAACCTGAAATAGATTTGTAATATAAAAATGAAATGCTGTTTTCGTAGAAATTAGAATTATAGAAAATTGTTTGAATAAGAATAACAAATTGTCAAAAGCATATAGAGGAGAATGAAGATGCTTACCATAGAGGATAAAGATTTTATAAACAAAGATGAAAATGTTAATAAGTTGAATGTTAAATTAAGGGATAATAAACCCCATTTTTCAAAGGATGAAATCGAAAAAGGGTTAAAAGGAAGCTTTGAATACTATACTGAATTGGACGAATTAGGGCGTGGTAGAACGGCATTTGCATGTTTTGTTAGAGCAGAAACAGAAAGTGTGGATAACCCTAAATTTAAAAATCGTATGAAACCAAAAGCATGGAAATCAATAGGATGTGATTATATTAAGGATGGAAGATGTTTATATAATCGTTGTCATTTAATTGGGCGTCAGTTAGCTACAAAAAAGGTAGATAAAAGGGGGTTGATTACTGGTACTCGTAAATTTAACGTAGATGGTATGTTTAAATATGAAGATAAAGTAGCAAATCACATAAAAGAAAATCCTGAACACCATATTCTTTATCGTGTCACATCTTATTATAAAGAAGATAATGATTTACTTCCTTACGGTGTACAGATGGAAATTTTGGATATTGATGATGAAGAAAAGCTTTCATATAATGTTTTTGTATATAATAAACAGCCTGGATTTACTATTGATTACAGAAATGGGGACGTTTATTCGGATTATGCATTATCTTTATCAGGGAAAAAGATAGGTAATAATATATATGTAATTAATAAAGATTCAAACAGATTTCATAAAGAGTCTTGTGCGTGTGTACGTGATATTAAAAATAAAAAGTATTTTGCCGGAGAAAAACAGACTATTGAAGAAAAATATTGTAAATGTGAAAATTGTATTCGTTAGCTTTGTACGGGTGAAAGGCTGGTTTTGTCTATGCAGAAAATAAACTTTGTATTCGTGAATATATGTTTGCCGTTAATACTAAGTATTTATTATTCAACGAATCCTAAAAAACAACAAATAAATTATGAATTAACGAAGGGTGCATGGTATTTAATTTACGCTGGAGCTGTATCTGTTGATTATTTGTGTTATGAACAAACACAATATATCGCAGGTTTTACAATTACTTTAGCAATAATGGAAGGGGTTCCATTATTGCTAAAAAGATTGTTTAACGTAAATGCAGATTAAACTAATTTCTAGTTTTATTTGGATGGAGAGTATGCAAATGAGTAAAGTAGTAAGCGTAATAGGAATTGTTTTTGTTATGATAGGAACAGTATTTAGCTTATGGTCTGTTCTTGGAGCAAAAGTGAAAGAAGCTGGAACTGCGGAAAAAGAAGATAGAAAACAAGAAGATTTTAAAAAGGATAAAATAAACGTAATTATAGGTATTATATTGATTATTTTAGGGAGCAGTTTTCAAATTGTAGGAATGTTTGTGTAATCTTAAAAGAGAATTTTTATGACAATAGTGTAAATTTGGGGTAAATGAAAAATGAAACAGCAACCAAAAAGTATTAGAAGAATTTATATGGTATCATCAGCAGTTTTTAGTGCGGCTTCCTGTGTGCGTGGTTGGACAGCGCCATTGGGGGCTATACTAGGTTTGGCAGCAAGTTTAACTGAAGATGCTAAAGTTTCTAATGTAGAAGAATTTAATAAGGTAGTAGAAAAGGCATTAGAACGTACAAAGTATGATATGACCTCTGATACTAAAAAAAAGATATTAGAAGAGCTTTGTAGAATGGAAGTTGAACCAGATAGTCTAAGTGATATAATAAAAACAACAGAGACTTACAGAGCAAAATATTGTACAAAAAAAGATGCTAAAGAAATACTTAATATTTTTGAAATGTATTTTAGGGATGAAATATCGCAAAATTCTCATCTTAGCAATTTATATATTTTATCGTCAGGAATTATGTCTTTAGAAAAATTAGAGTCAATAAACGAAATTTTAATAAAAGATGAAGGAAAAATGGATAAAATTCATGCTGAAGTATCTGTAATTAATAAAATTCTCATGGAGGCAAAAAAGGTTTTTACTGATTTTATAAATGGTATTTCATTTGTTCTAATTGCAATGGCAGTATTTTTGGGAGTAAATATATTAACAGAGTACACATATGATAGTATGATGATTGGAATAGCACCGATTTGTTATGGAGTTTCTGAATTTCTTGCATATTTTCTTAATAAGAGTGGATATATGGCAAATAAACTGCATAAAAAACAAAAATGGCATGCATGGTATGTAACTGATCGAATGCGTAAAATACATAATTTGTTTTATAATTTTATAACAATATTTGTTATACCTATTTTAATAACAACTGCCTGTTTTCTGATTGTATTTTTAAATATGAGAATAGATAAAGAAATATTGCTGTTTGCATCACTAAATTTGATATTTGGAAATATTGTAAGCGTTCTGATAAAAAATATTTCAATTAATAAAAATACAGATAATAAAATAAAATCACAACCACCGGCTTAGCCGAGTGTGTGAAGAAAAGTCTGTAAATACTAATCTTCTATGATAATGTTTGGGCTGAAATCTCTTTGCTGGGAGTTCAGCCCTTGCTTTATTTATATCAGCACATGCCAAAGCATGTTAAGAGCAGGCAGGATTTTCTGCCTGTTAAAAAGCTTTCTCTGAACCTATTCAGGCAGCCGTCCTTCATACATAATGCTCAGTTCTCCATATACCTGTCCCCAGTTCCTTAGAGGCATGGTTCATTTCTTTGTTGCTTCAAAGGTTGACAGATACAGCGCTTTTAAAAGAGCGGCATCACTGGGAAATACGCTTCTCTGACGGTTTAGCTTACGATATGTAGCATTTAGGCTTTCGATTGCATTTGTGGTATAAATGACCTTTCTCACATTGCTGGAAAATTTGAAGATGGGGGATATCGCATCCCAGTTTTGTTTCCAGCTTTTCACGGATTTAGGATATTTTGTACTCCATTTTTCAGTTACCCGTTCTAATGCTTCCAGGGCTTTTTCCTCTGTCGGTGACTGATAGATTGTTTTCAGGTCTGCGGCAAAAGGTTTTCTGTCCTTGTCAGCTACATATTTCATGGTATTTCGCACCTGATGGACAATGCATCTCTGATATTCCGTCTGGGGATATGCTGTCGATATGGCTTCCTTTATTCCGGTCAGTTCGTCTGCACAGATGATCAGGATATCTTTTACACCTCTGTTTTTTAATCCATTCAGAATGGAGAGCCAGTATTTTGCGCTTTCATTTTCCCCGATTTCAATGGTCAGGACTTCTTTGTATCCGTCCTGGCTTATGCCCAGTATGACTCCATTGTCGCGTACTGAGTAGTGGATGGCATCTATGTATAACACCGGGTAGACCTCTGAAAGAGGGCGGTTCTGCCAGTCCTCAATCTGGGGCATGATCTTATCAGTCACATCAGAGATAAATCCTTCTGATGCTTCAAAACCATAGATGTCATCTAATGTTTCCGATATCTGGCGTGTGGTCATACCCTTTGCATACATAGAAATGATTTTTTGGTCAATATCAGAAATATCCTTTTGACGCTTTTTTACCACCTGTGGCTCAAAAGTGGCTTTCTTGTCCTGTGGCACAGCGATTTCCATGCTGCCATAGCTGCTGTTGACCTTTTTCTTCTTGTAGCCGTTGCGGTAATCTTCATTGTTTGAACGTTGGGGTTTACCATAACCAAGGTGGTCATCCATTTCTGCTTCCATCATTTCTTTGATGGTTCCACCAAGCAGATCCTTTAAAGCGTCCTGAATATCCTGGGCAGATTCAATATCGTATTTCTGCAGGAGCATCTGGATGATGTTGCGTTTTCCTTCTGTCATTTCAACTTTGTGTACATTTTTCTTTTCTCTTGCCATAATAAAAGGCTTCCTATGATTTTTATTTTATCATAGAAGACCAGTTATTTCTCTAATTTACAGAAAAAGTTTCACAGACTCGCTTAGCCGGTGGTTTGACTGGGCCCTATAAGGGCTCACTTCCGGCACTGGAGTCTAAAGACTCATCGAAAGGTCTGCCAACCACAACATCATTTCTCCACAAAGCCCCCTTAGGGCTTTATTTTTTTTGTTTCGATCTACTGGCTCACCTGTGAACGGGTCTACATACTCTTTGAGTGTCATTTGATCATATTCCAAATCCTCTTTTAATTGATTCTGAATATATTCTTCTATTTTCTTCGCATTTTTACCTGCCGTATCGACAAAATATCCTCTACACCAAAAGTGACGGTTTCCATATTTGTATTTCAAATTTGCATGTCTTTCAAAAATCATCAAAGTACTTTTTCCCTTCAAATACCCCATGAAATACGAAACACTCATCTTTGGTGGAATTTCAACCAACATATGGATATGGTCTGGGCAAACTTCACCTTCAATCAGGTTTACCCCTTTTCTTTTGCATAACATAGTAAGAATATCTCTAATATCCTCTTTTAACTTTCCATATGCTACTTTTCTTCTATACTTTGGTGCAAATACTATATGATACTTACAATTCCATTTAGTATGTGATAAACTGTTATTGTTGTCCATACGGATAACCTCCTTTGCTATTTAATGCGGTTGGCGAACCATCATTATTATAGCAAAGGAGGTTATCAGACATAACGCTTAAGCTATCCCAACTACTCGCATAGCAAGTGGTTTATTTTTTTGCTTCGCTACATTTCTCTGTTGAGAAACTCCGCTTGCAAAATAGGGCAAGTGCCCTAACAATAAAAAGAGCTACTTGAAAATCAAGCAGCTCTGGTGTATAATCTACTTAGAAAGGTAATCGGATGCAATATCCGATATGCCCTCAGTGAGAAAACTTATAAAGAATAAGCATCCAAACTTGGGCGGTAGGGATGCTTATTTCTTTTTATGTCCGTCTAAGTAAGTCAATGCCGTGAATAATACAAGTAAAAGTGTAAGTAAATCACTCAAACTTATCATAGGGCATCACCCTCTTTCGTAAAAGACTAGAGGGCATTATCGGAAATTCGCATCCTGCTTTCCTTTCAATTATGCAATTCTATTATAACATATGAATGATAAAAATTCAATGAGAAGTGGCGAATCTGTTGTGTTACGTAATGAAAGGAAATTGGGCTATGAAAATACTGTTGAATGTAAATATATTTAACAGTATATGTGAAAAAATACATGTTAATATTATTTTGCGAGATATTGAGAGAATTATTATAACTTCAGGTAAAAACAGCATTTATTCATCCTCTTTACATATATCCTGATGTGCCAGTAGCGCCTCAATCATATACCCAAGTACGGTCAAATCAGCCGACAGCATTTCCAGTTCTTTTTCATCAAGGCATTCTGCAAGTTTGCAGGCGATAGTTGATAGGAAGTAAAGATTTTGACAGTTGTTTTTCATAAGCGCACCTGTATGAGAAGTTGGATTATTATATGCGAGGGATCGTAAAGTGTGAGTGCATGGATAAAAAGGAGTGCGGAAAATTAAGAAGTATTAACCTTTTTTCGGTTATTTCTTAAGGAATCTTAAGAAAAATTTAATGGGATCTTAAAGAATCTATTGTATACTTTTCTTAAAATAAAGATCGTAAAAATTATGATTCAATGATAAATATTTCTTATTATGTTATCCAAATCGGATAAGATTGTCATTTTTCTTAAATGGATTTGCGATGTATTTCAGAAAATAAAGGTGCCTGGATTTCCAAAGGCTTAAATGCAATAGACTTTTCAGTTTCAGCAGGAACAGGAGAAAGGAAATAGGTGGTAATTATGTGTAAAAAAACGGCAAGACTTTCTTTGATAGCCCTGATGTTTGTAGTGGTGGGAATATTAGTGCTGCCCAAACCGATGGTATGTGATGCAAAGTCGAAGATGAAATTTACCCGCACAAAAGGGAAGAATAAATCGGATGTTAAGACATTAAAGAAAATTATTCGAAAAAATCTCCGCAAGGATTGTGATTCCGTCAATTTATATACGAACTTTAACAGTTCAAAATATCAATGGAATGCCAAGGGACGTTTGGTAAGGTTTGAAGCAGATGGAGTTTTGAAGGGAAATGTGTCATTTTCTAAAATGAAAAAACTGAAGTACCTATCAGTTGGGCGTGGACAGGATAGAGGAAAAGGCCGGATAAAAAGTCTGAATATAAAAGGCTGTACATCCTTAGAATACTTAGATTGCTACAGTAATAAATTAACAAAATTAGATCTTTCTCATAATAAAGCTTTGCGAACGCTGAACTGTTCTGATAATCAAATACAAAAATTGGATTTGTCTAAAAATAAGTCATTAGAATCATTAAGTTGTTGGGGAAACGGACTTAGTAGATTAAATGTTTCTGGTTGCAGATATTTAAAAGAGATATGGTGCTTAAGTAATCATTTAAGTGGGTTATATCTTTCCAGTAATGTAGCGCTTGTGACACTGGATTGTTCAGATAATAAGTTGAGTAGTTTAGATGTTTCGTTTAATACAGCATTGACATATTTGAAGTGTTATGATAATAAGTTGGGTAGTTTAGATGTTTCGTCTAATACAGCATTGGCATATTTGGAGTGTTATGATAATAAGTTGAGTAACTTAGATGTTTCGTCTAATACAGCATTGGTAGATTTATATTGTTCTGATAATAAGCTGTATAAAATAGATATTTCTGCCTGTAAATTGTTGGAGGTGTTGGGCTGTGGGGGGAATGATTTGGAAAATATAGATTTAACAGGCAATACAGTATTAAAAAAATTATGTTGTGAGGATAACAAATTAAAAGACCTAGATGTTTCTGTCTGTACAGAATTAGAAAACTTGAGATGTTATAATAATCAAATCATTAGTTTGAATCTTACTAATAACAAAAAGTTACAGGACATTAAATGTGATGATATAGTTACGATTGTTCGATAATAACTGGAAAAATAATAAAAAGGTTATTGTTTGGGCGATGATAATAAGAAAAATTAGAATGAAATGTTTCTCTGCATAAAGAAGTAAAAAAGAAGGCGAGGAGGGATACATAATGACTAAACCAAAACATCTTGAAAAAATTTATTATCCGATTGATGATGAAGGAATTGAGGGTGATATAGTCTGTGAATGTGGGGGTAAAGCATTTAAAATCCGATGCTTTGGCGAGTTTTATGATAAATACAAAATGGCAATAAATAAATATGAAAATAAATATGGGCAGGCAGTGAGGGCAGTTTGTACGAATTGTGGAACAGACTATCTGTTGTATGATTTTGCGCTGCATGGTTATAATGGGTTAATATGCGAAGAAGGAATAGCTGTTTCCGATGAAATGCTTAAGGACTTTGTAACAGAAACAGATAATTTGTTTGAGATAAAAATATTTCTCGAATACGATGATGAAGATCAATTTCTTGAGGAAGTTGTGAATGATGAATATCTTCAAAAAGACTTTAATTTTACAATGGCTGATAGAGCAAGTATTTGGAGTTGGATTGTTATTGAACTTAAAGGTATTCAATCGGGAATGGTTTACAAAGACTTTGTAAATGAAGAATTGGCGTAATGATTGCAGAAGTTGAAACGAATTAGAGGAACTTTTTTAGGCTGTGGCAGACTGAAAATGTCACAGTTTTTTGCATAACATAGTGAGCAAAACCACATAAGCAAAAGCTGATGCGGAGAGGACCAAGATCTTAAAGTGTGAACGTATATGCAAAACGGTTGACGTTGTAATCCCCTGGTGATATCATGAGTATTGGAAATATAACAGAGATATGAATAATCTAAAGAATTGTACGACCTTGGTTGTTTAATGCTGAGGGAGTATATAGCAGGAGGATATTGCAATGTCAAAAAGTCGTATATTCATTATGTTTTCCCTCTTGGTCTGCATAGGTATCCTTGCTTCTGCCTGTGGCAAAGGAAAGGGAAGTGTTGACTCGCCAGAATCTAGCCAGAATATGGTATCAGAGGCAACAAGAGAATTGGAAACAAGCGGAGAGCCAGAGGACGCAAATGGGTCGGAAAAAAACAGTGAAACAGAAGATGAAAAAGGCGCAGGGGCAGCAGAGGGAACGGATGATGACAATGACGGTGCAGAGGCGTTTTCTGTCTATCACAATCCAATTGACCAATATTATTTGCCTATAATTGCTTCCTGGGATGTTTCTGAAGTTGAGATTCGGGCGGCACAGGATGCATATCGAAAGGCATGGAAGACAGAATATAAGTATTTGATGAAATGGCTGCAAAAGCAGTGTATTTATGAGGAAGATCGAAAAGATTTACGTGATTTGGATAAAAGTGTTGCCAATCAAATTGCGGTTGAGAGAAAGGTACTTAGCATTGCAATGACAGATGGCTATGCAGTTAATCCGGATCCCAGTCAGGTAGAAGATGGTTTTACGAGAAATTCTCTCCCGGGAAACGGAACCCGCAGTAGACTTAATCAGTGTGAAGGTGAGATATACAGGGATGTCAGCATGAGAATTATACATTTATATAGAGGCAAAAAGGAGTATAAATTCCAGTTCCGCAAGACGGATGATTCCAAGTACCAGACTGAGGAGTGAATGAAAAATAATGGAAAATAAAAAGCATTATGTTCGGATTTGTTTTGAGGGAGAAGAGTTATATATTGAGCTGGATGCACAGGAATATGCAATAAGGCAATTGAATATAGATGAACTTTCTAGTAAGCATTTATCGTGCAGGGAGGACTGTTTAGCAGAGGGAGTTATTTGTGAAACGGATATAGAAGGGAAATTTCAATATATATCAAGAGAATTATTTGAAGAAAAATGGTCATTGGCTATGTTGTCTTACAAATCAGCCTGGGTTCAAACGAAAAAGAACTATTTATTAGGGAGTAAAGTGATCGGAAAAAGTGTGTGTAACTATCCACAGGGAACCGTAATTTGCGGGAGAGATTTTTGGGCTATTTATGTTGGCAAACAAAACCTACAAATCGATCAAAGTGTAAAGGCGAAAGTGGTGGCATATGATGAAGAAAATATGTGGTTAGTTTTAGAATGATACGGAACGAATGTTGAGAAAAAGGAAATGATTGACGTGTGTTATTTTTGCCGTATAATTATAGTATATAAGAAATCCGTTGTATAGAAACAAGTATATACATGCAAATTCAGGAGAAAATGATATGAAATATAGAAATGACCGAAACGGCAATCAGATTTCTCAGCTAGGCTATGGCTGTATGAGATTCAGCAGAAAAGGAAATGCCATCGATTATGAAAAGGCGGAGAAGGAAATCCTTCTTGCGATTGAAAATGGCGTCAATTATTTTGATACCGCTTACATTTATTCTGGCAGTGAGGAATGCCTTGGTCGGATTTTGGATGAAAATAAGTGCCGTGACAGGGTCTATATTGCCACCAAGCTTCCACAGTATATTATTCGTTCTGCGGCAGCGATTGATAAAACTTTTAATGTGCAGCTTTCTCGTCTCCGCACAGATCATATTGATTACTACCTGATGCATATGTTTACCGATTATACGGAATGGGAGCATCTCAAGACTCTGGGAATTGAGGACTGGATTAAACAGCAAAAAGCAGAGGGGCGTATTCGCAATATCGGTTTTTCCTACCACGGCGATACTGAAATGTTTCTGAAGATTCTGAATGCTTATGACTGGGATTTCTGTCAGATTCAGTATAACTATCTGGATGAGCATAGTCAGGCAGGGAGAAAAGGTCTTCAGGCGGCAGCAGAGAAAGGGATTCCGGTTATTATTATGGAGCCTCTCCGCGGTGGCAAGCTGGTCAGTCTGCCGGATAAGGCGAAAGAAATACTTGCGTCTGATAGCAATGACTATACACCTGCGGAACTGGGGCTGCGTTGGCTGTGGAATCAGCCAGAAGTTACCTGCGTGCTTTCCGGTATGAATTCTGAGGATATGGTGAATGAGAATATCCGCATTGCATCGGAGGCTGAGTCAGGGCATTTTACAGAAGAAGATATGGAGATTGTTGAGCAAATCAAGCAGATCATCCGTGAACGGGAAAAGGTGGGGTGTACAGGCTGTAGATACTGTATGCCTTGCCCTGGGGGAGTGGATATTCCGGGTAATTTCTATTATTACAATCTGATGTATATGGAGAAAAAAACTTCAGCCCGCATCGAATTTGCCCAGAACATGGGAATGCGTAAGAAGCCCGGTTTTGTATCACAGTGCATTGGCTGTGGTCGGTGTGAGAAACATTGCCCTCAGCATATCAATATTCGTGAAAAATTAAAGGAAGCCGATCGTAATCTCAGACCCTTGCCCTATAAGTTGGGTATCCATGTGGCACGCAAAATCATGATTCGATAAACAATAAAATCTACTTTTGGGTTTTAATGGTACTATGTGAATGTCATTTATATAAAGAGGAGAATTGTATAATGGTAGAATTACATAGTTGGATTACGGTAAGAGAAACATATGAAATATGCGAGGATGCAGATGATACTAAGATAATTCAAAATATTAAGCAAGTAATACAAGAATTAAGATATATTGATGTTTCTGTTAAAGTAACAAATGGGAATTATTATATAGAATTCTCATTATATGCGAATCATTTTTCTGCGGATGTGAAGGAATACTTAAGTTTTTTCTCTGAAATTGGGAGAATAGCAAAAGGAAGTTATGGTTTGCTATATCTTCATAATGATGAAGATATAGCACATTGTAATGAGTTTCAAGTATGGAGATTATCCAGAGGAGAAGTTAGAAAGTTTGACGATAAGATACTTTCGCCATTTGTGCCTACAGTAGAAGATTTTGATACTGAGTTAATGGGGTAATTTGTAACAGACCGATAAGTCAAATTGCAAAATGCAAAAACCCAGGCACATGCACTCTTTACAGCAGAAAAAAAATCATGTATACTAGTAGTGTTTCTATCTACGAGCTCATAAGTGAAGTCTGGAATAGTTTGAAATTCAATTATATATTTTCCATTCTATTGTCTAAATCGACTATGAAATGTAGAATAACCCCTTTAAAAATATAAATTAATATGAAACATGTCCCTGATGATTATGAGGGATAATATAAATAAATAGAAATGAGGTAAGATATGTCAGAGTACGAGCAGTTATCATTAGTGGAGTTGCGTGTGGAGGCCCGTAAGTTAGGTATCAAGAGTGTAACCAGTTATAAGAAAAAGGAATTGCTGGAAAAGGTTCAGGAAGTGGCACAGGGTAATGGTGCGCTGGAGCAGACAGCGGATCATGATGTAGAACCACGTAAAACCAGAGGGCGTAAATCTTCCCGTCAAGAGAAAGACGAAAAGGAAGGAGAACCGACATCACAGGAACACAGAAATCCAGATGAAATCGTGACACAGACAGCAGAGAATGAAGAAAAAGCAGCAAAACAGCAGAATGGGGAAAAGTCTACACAGAAAAAGACAGAAACCGTATCGGAAAAGGCATCTTCCCGTAGACAGGATAGCAAGACGGTATCCCATAATAAAAGAAAAGAAAATGATAATCGAATGAATTCCCACAAACGGGAAAACGATGGCAGGAGTGGTGGCTATCGAAGGGAGACAGATGCCCGATCCAATGCTGGAAAACGGGAGACGGATAACAGAACAAATCATAAACGGGAATATGATGCGAAAAATGCTTCCTATAAAAAGAATATGCGTCCCGCTTATCAGAATACCAGTGTTTCTAGGAATAATTCTTCTGGTCAGGGAGAACAGCAGCAACCGACTGTCATGCAGGGAAAAACAATGCAGAATCAAAGTATATCACCAGATCGTACCATGCAGCAGGGACAGAAACGGATTCAGGATTTATCTCCGGCCGAGATGGAACAGCAGGACAGCGGAATTGAGAGAGAAGGCATTCTGGAAGTGCTATCGGAAGGATATGGTTTTATCCGTTGTGACAATTTCCTGCCTGGAGAGAGAGATATCTATGTGGCACCGGCAATTATACGGAAGTATCACTTACGTACAGGAGATATTTTGTCCGGCAATCTTCGGGTAAAGAGTCAAAATGAGAAATTTGGCGCTTTATTATATCTCAAATCGGTTAATGGATGTTCTCCGGAATCTGTAATGAATCGTATAAAATTTGAAAAATTGACTCCGGTTTTCCCAAATGAGAGAATTCGTCTGGAGACACCAGGTTCCCAGATTTCCATGCGGATGATGGATTTGATTTCTCCGATTGGAAAAGGGCAGCGCGGAATGATCGTTTCCCAGCCTAAAACTGGTAAGACGACTCTGTTAAAACAGGTGGCAAAAGCCGTAAAAACCAATCATCCCAAAATGCATTTGATTGTCCTATTGATTGATGAGCGTCCGGAGGAAGTAACAGATATTAAAGAATCCATTATGGGACACAATGTTGATGTGATCTATTCCACATTTGACGAATTGCCGGAAAATCATAAACGGGTGTCAGAAATGGTAATCGAGCGTGCAAAACGTCTGGTAGAGCATGGACAGGATGTAATGATCCTGTTGGACAGCATTACTCGACTGGCACGGGCATACAATCTGACGGTGCAGCCAAGTGGACGTACTTTGTCCGGCGGTCTGGACCCTGCTGCTTTATATATGCCGAAGCGTTTCTTTGGTGCTGCCAGAAATATGAGAGAGGGCGGCAGCTTGACGATTTTGGCAACTGCCTTGGTAGATACCGGTAGCAAGATGGATGACGTGGTTTTTGAGGAGTTTAAGGGAACCGGTAATATGGAACTGGTATTAGACCGCAGATTATCTGAGAAGCGAGTTTTTCCAGCGATTGATTTGCCAAAATCCAGCACACGCAGGGAGGATTTGTTGTTGACACAGGAAGAGATAGAGGCAAATTATCTGATGCGCAAAGCTTTTAATGGAGTGAAGTCTGATGAGGCGGTGGAGAAAATCATTGAAATGTTCCGCAGAACCAAAAATAATCAAGAATTCATTCAATTAGTACGAAAGGTGAAAATTGTTTGATTAGGCATACTAAATGAGGTGCCACTGTGTCTCGAAAAATACGTAACTTTCAACATGTAGGAATGAGTGGTGGAAAGGATAAAATATGGAATCGACACAAAAAACATACAATGTAATCATTTGGGGCAACAGTGTGGATTATGACATATATGCAAAAACATTTTGTCATGAAGTGTTAAAGGGAAATATGAAAATCCAGGCAATTGTATTTAACGATGAAGAAAGTATGCAGTATCTGGAGGGGATTCCTTTAATAAAAATAGAGGAGATTTTGCAGTTTTCTTTTGATTATCTGATTGACATGAACGAAAAGGAACATGATATTGCATTGCATATACTGGAACTATTACGTATACCCCTAGACAAGGTCATTCCAGCAAGAGTTTTTTTGCTTCCTACATTTGATTTGAAAAGATGGGTACAGATTCAAAAATCAGAAATCAGTATTATTTCTAGCAACTGTTGGGGCGGATTAACCTATCATTCATTGGGATTACCATTTTTATCACCTTTTATCAATTTGTTTATGAAAGAGAATGATTTTCTTACTTTATTAGAAAATTTTGAAACCTATATGCAGTATCCTTTGCGTTTTGTGGAAGAGCGTAGAGCAAATTTGGAGAAAAATTATCCGGTTATGGCTTTAGGGGATGTTTTGCTGCATTTTAACCATTATGAGGATGCGAAGTCGGCTGTTGCTATTTGGGAAAAACGGAAGAAGAGATTACATTACGACAATTTATTTGTAGAAATGCTGATTGAAACCGAGGAGGGATTGGAACGTTTCCGGAATCTGTCGTATCCACATAAAATTGGACTGACAATGTTACCGTGTGAAGAAAAAGATGTGATTTCTTTTGGGAAATATCCATACTATGTTGAAAGATATCTCAAGGAAGCAGGGCAGTTGGTGCTGATGTTAGCAAGATGGCAGACCAGTGAATGCAAGGTATATGATATTTTGAAATTGCTGAATCATGAGGAAGATTATAGACGTATGTGGTAAAATTGTTTCTATATAAAGTAATAGGGCATTTCAGGAATGATTATTTTTCGACAAAAGGATCTTGACAGGAGAGAAAAATAATAATATAATCGTTAGATGTGGCGTGTGAAAGCTGACCAAAGCCCCGGTAATGCAATCAGACGCAGATAATATGAAAATTTAATATTTCGTTTTAGATTTAGTTAGGAGGTACTGGGATGAAAAGTTATATGGCTAGCCCATCCACAATTGAAAGAAAATGGTATGTAGTTGACGCTACAGGACATACATTAGGCCGCCTTGCATCAGAGGTAGCAAATGTGTTAAGAGGTAAAAACAAACCTACTTATACACCTCACATTGATACTGGTGATTATGTGATCATCGTAAATGCAGAGAAGATCAAAGTAACTGGTAAGAAGTTAGAGCAGAAGATCTATTACAATCATTCCGATTATGTTGGCGGTATGAAAGAGACTACTCTCAAAGATATGCTGGAGAAGAAACCAGAGTATGTGATTACACATGCAGTGAAGGGTATGCTTCCAAAGGGACCTCTGGGTAGACAGATGCTGAAGAAGCTTCATGTATATGCAGGACCAGAGCATGAGCAGGCAGCACAGAAGCCAGAAGTATTAGATGTTGTTGAGAGAGCATAGTTAGAGAGGAGGATTTATCGTGGCAAACGCAAAATTTTATGGAACGGGTAGAAGAAAAAGCAGTATTGCTAGAGTATATTTAGTACCAGGTACTGGTAAGGTTACTATTAATAAGAGAGATATGGATGAGTATTTTGGTTTGGAGACATTGAAGATCATCGTACGTCAGCCAATGGAAGCTACAAATACTACAGATAAGTATGACGTAAAGGTTACTGTTCGTGGTGGTGGATTTACTGGACAGGCTGGTGCAATCCGTCATGGTATTGCCAGAGCATTACTGACAGTAGATGCGGATTATCGTCCAACCTTGAAGAAAGCAGGATACCTGACTCGTGATCCTCGTATGAAGGAGCGTAAGAAATACGGTCTCAAGAAAGCTCGTAGAGCACCTCAGTTCTCTAAGAGATAATTCAATCAAATATTGCAAAAGTTTACAAACCCTCGGAAACTTCTTGTTTTCGAGGGTTTTCTTGCTCTA
Organism: uncultured Jutongia sp.; assembly: GCA_964409845.1. Lineage (GTDB taxonomy): Bacteria > Bacillota > Clostridia > Lachnospirales > Lachnospiraceae > Butyribacter. The sequence goes on along the minus strand of CAYPEW010000015.1, from coordinate 41,952 downwards.
TAGAGCAAGAAACGCTCCGTGAGGATGCGTACACAAATGTAGATGTAAAATGTCGCTAATGCGACACATTTGCGGCGCAAGAGTTTCGTAAGCGAAACTCGTTGCTCATTTGTTCAATTTATAATCCCTGTAGTGTTTCTGATACGAGTATATTAATTTTTGCGCATTTGGCGCACATCATTTCATCTTATCCGTTATACATAGTGAAAGGAGGTTTCTCAGGTGTCCATGGATTATGCAGAACAGTATGACAAAATATACCGCTATTGCTATTTTAAACTGCATCACAGAGAAACTGCAGAAGATGTGACGCAGGAAACCTTTTTGCGATTTCTGAATCATCAGGCATCATATGGAAAAGGAGATTCTCTGAAACTATTGTACACAATCGCACGCAATTTGTGTACTGATGAATACCGTAGAAAGAAAGCGGAGTTACTCTCGGAGAATTGGCAGGAACAGACAGGCATCAGTATTCCAGGTCCGGAGGAGAAATATATCAACAAAAGTGTTCTACATTCGGCTTTGCAGAAATTATCAGAAGATGACAGAGAGCTAATTTTGCTGCGTTATGTGAATGAAGTTCCGATGACGAGTCTGACATCTCTGTATCAGATGTCACGCTTTGCGCTATACAGGAGGTGTCAGAAACTTCTGGCTTTTCTGAAAAAGGAGGTAGACGGATGAAAACAAAACAAATCAAACAGGAATTACTTTATTATTACCAGGCACCAGAGCCTAAGAAAAAACAGGAATTCTTGCAGCATTTTTCAGAATCAAGTATGACCTCCTGGCAATTTATGTGGAATCAGGCGGGATATATTAAAAAATGGATATGGGGAATTTCTGTTGTTCTTTTGATATTGCTGTTGTCTTGCTGCACGTTCTTTCGGAAAGATATACTGAATGTGATGGCGTCTTTTGCGCCGTTTATCGCTATGTCTCTGTTGGCAGAAGGTTCCAGATCTTATGTATATGGCATGGAAGAATTGGAACTGGCCACCCGTTTTTCGTTGAAAAGCATATTGCTGGCACGTATGGGGATTTTGGCGATTTTTCATTTGCTTCTGTTGTCTGTTATGGTTTTGTTCAGTATTGGAAGTGGTGCAGGGCAGTTCTTTCTTGCAGGTATTTGTATACTATTGCCTTATTTCACATCGATTAGTATGGGACTGCCGCTTATTCGTCGCTTTCATGGCAGGGAAAGCGGTTATTTCTGTGTTGCAATTGCCATAATGGTCAGTATATTCTCATGGTATTTGCAGGTGATTCTGGTCTGGCGGGGAGAAATTCAGCTTTTGCCGGCATTGGGAATGCTCCTGATACTGGAAATAATATTCGGTGCTGTGGAAAGTACAAAACTATTAAAACAATCGGAGGAACTGATATGAAATTAAAGATAGACAGAGTATCAAAGCAATATAAAAATAAAATAGCCGTAGATCGGATATCCATGAAATTGGAGAAAGGTGTACATGGTCTGCTGGGAGCGAATGGTGCGGGTAAGACAACGCTGATGCGGATGATTTGTGGAATTTTACAACCGACCAGTGGAAGTATCTCTATGGATGGCATGGATGTCAAGACGGAGGAGTACCGAAATTTGTTAGGATATCTTCCCCAGGATTTTGGTTATTATCCGGAATTCAGTGGACGGGATTTTCTCTTGTATATGGCGGCTTTGAAGGGATTACCTAAGGCAAAGGCGAAACGGAAAGCGGAGGAATTGCTGGAAAAAGTTTCTCTGACAGATGTGGCGGGAAAGAAAATGAAGACATATTCTGGAGGAATGAAACAGAGGTTGGGAATTGCCCAGGCACTTATAAATGAGCCGAAATTACTGGTATTGGATGAACCGACGGCGGGCTTAGATCCAAAAGAACGGGTGCGTTTTCGGAATTTGATTGCGGACTATGGCAAGGAAAATCTGGTGCTGCTCTCTACACATATTGTTTCGGATATTGAACATATTGCAGATACGATTTTGATGGTGAAGGAAGGACAGTTAATTTATAGCGGTGCCTGGCAGGAGGACAGGGGAGACTTAGAGGAGTTTTATTTATCGCAGTTTGGAGAGGAGGGAGAAGTCGATGAATAATCTGGGGATATTGTTTCGTTATGAGTGGAAAAAGATATGGAAGAGAAAGATAGTATGGGTTATGGGAGGAATTGTTTTTGTTAGTTTTTTATGGAGTAATCTATTATTTCTGGTCTCCTTTCAAACCGTGCAAACAGATTCTGATGGAAATGTGCAGGAAATTCGGAGGGGTGGCTATGAGGCTTATGTCAAAGAGTGCGAGAATGCCAGGAAACTGGATGGCAGAAAGATAGATGAAAAGCTGCTTAGAGAAGTGTGGATTGATTATGAGAATGAGAAGTATAAAGATATTCAGGCCCTTCTGGGGAGTGTTGGTATAGAGAATGGAAGGAAAGCGGAAGTTACAGTAACTGGTCCTGGGGATGCAGAGCAGGAGGATGCTTTCGTTACAGAAGGGGTAAAGAGTTGGTATCAGGGGATGCAGCAGGCAGCAATGGAAAGTGTCGATGCAACTGTCGGGCTGACTCCTGCTGAGAGACAGTATTGGCTGGAGCAGGATGCCAAAGTAGAGAAGCCGCTGACATATACTTATGCCAAGTCATGGGGTGAAATTCTGGGCTATGTGCAGGATGTCAGTTTATGGTTAGTGCTACTCTGTGCAGTGTGTCTATCCGGGGTGTTTTCAGAAGAACGACGGAAAAAGACAGATTCTTTGATACTCAGCACGAAGAATGGGAAAAATCCAGTGTTTTTTGCAAAACTATTGGCAGCGGTTGCTTTTGCGGTATTGTGGATTTTGATACTACATGGATTGAATTTTTTGCTTGCTTTTTTGTTTTATGGAGTGGAAGGATTTTCGGCACAGATACAGTTGATCGCTCCACGGATTCCAGCAGCCATAACAATAGGACAGGGAGTTTTGCTGCTTTTGGGTATTACTATTTTAGCAGGGGTTCTCATTAGTATTCTTAGTATTGTGTTGTCGGAATGCTTTGGTAGTAGTGTAGCGGTGCTTGCCGTCGTAGGCGGTGGTTCTTTTTTGTCACTGATCATGGTTATTCCTGCTGATCTAAGGGTATTGGCACAGATCCATGACTTACTACCAGTGAATTTGGTTTCAGTTTATACTTTTTTGGATTATAAGACCATATCCGTTTTTGGATTGAGGCTGACAGATCTGCAGTTTGGGTATATTCTTTATCCATTGTTGACAGTGATTGTTTTGTTTCTTGGCTGGTGGAAGTACTGCAGATGTCATGCTGGGAGTCGATAATAAAATTATTAAAACATAGAGAACTGTCAGAGAATGGCAGTTCTTTTTTCGTTATATAGGAAAATGCTCGTAACATAGTGGTATATAACAGCATTCACGAATGATTCTTTGTTAAGAAAAGTTTGTCATAGCCCACCAGAATGCTTTCACCGGTATCTACAATTCGTTCCAGAACAAGCACTAATTTTTCCTGGGTAATACTTCCTGGGAGTGTACTATCATATAGATCTTTACCCCAACGTTGTTTGTATAACTGATATAATTGATTAATTTTTTCTTGTGCTTCGGGATTAATCATACAAATTCTCCTTTTTCTAATCATTCTAAAGATTTGACTTCATTATACAGTAATGTTCGTAGATTTGCCAGTTTCTGTATAGAAATCACACTTGAGTTTCCAATCATTTCCACATATAATAATATAGTACGACAAGATGAACGATACAATGAATCTGTGTTCGTACCATCGAACTGTGCGAAAGGAGAAAGTATTATTATGAGTGAAGCAACTTGTTTAGAGAAACAGCCTCTAAATCAGGAGATGTTAGAGGGAATGGAAAAATATTGGCGTGCTGCCAATTATCTGTCTGCAGGGCAGTTATACCTGTTAGATAATCCATTGTTACGGGAGCCGTTGACGATGGAGCATGTCAAGAAGAAAATCGTGGGACACTGGGGTACTGTGCCAGGACAGAACTTTATCTGGACACATTGTAACCGTGTTATCAAGCGCTATGATCTGGATATGATCTATCTGTCCGGACCAGGACATGGCGGTAACTTCCAGATTGCCAATACCTATTTGGAGGGAACATATAGTGAAGTGTATCCGAATATCAGCCAGGATGCAGAGGGTATGAAGAAGATGTTTAAGCAGTTCTCCTTTCCGTCAGGAGTGCCAAGCCACTGTGCACCGGAGACACCAGGATCCATCAATGAGGGTGGTGAGTTAGGATATTCGATTGCCCATGCTTTTGGTGCAGTATTTGATAATCCGGATCTGATTGCCGTACCAGTAGTAGGAGACGGTGAGTCTGAAACAGGACCATTGGCTACTTCATGGCAGTCCAATAAATTCCTGAATCCGATTAATGACGGTGCAGTATTCCCGATCCTGCACTTGAATGGATATAAGATCAGCAATCCTACGGTATTTTCCCGTATGTCCCATGAGGAAATTGAACATTTCTTTAAGGGATGCGGATGGGAACCTCATTTCGTGGAAGTAAAGGATGAGGCAAATGACGGTATTGATGCCGAGGATCATATTGCTATGCACAAGCTGATGGCAGAGACCATGGATCAGTGTATTGAGCGAATCCATGAGATCCAGAAGAATGCCCGTGAGAACCAGGATGCTACCAGACCAGCATGGCCAATGATTATTCTGCGTACTCCTAAGGGATGGACTGGACCTAAGGTAGTGGATGGAAACCGGATCGAAGGATCTTTCCGTGCCCATCAGGTACCGATGTCTATGGAGGCACCAGAGCATTTGGGACAGCTGAAAGACTGGCTGATGAGCTACAAGCCGGAGGAACTGTTTGATGAGAATGGTCATGTGCTGCCAGAGATCGCAGAGATGGCACCGAAGGGTGATGCCCGTATGGGAGCCAACCCACATGCCAACGGTGGTCTGTTATTAAAGGATCTGCGTCTTCCAGATTTCCGTAAGTATGGTATTGAGGTGGAAGCAGGCAAGACCAAGGCACAGGATATGATAGAATTAGGTGCATATATCCGTGACATCTTTAACTTAAATAAAGAAAATAAGAACTTCCGTATCTTTGGACCGGACGAGTCTATGTCCAACCGTCTCTATCATGTATTTGAGACCGAGAATCGTCCATGGAATGCCACCATGTACAGTGATGATGATAACCTGTCACAGGATGGACGTATTATGGACGGTATGCTTTCCGAGCATATGTGTGAAGGCTGGTTAGAGGGATATCTGCTGACGGGACGTCATGGATTCTTTGCCAGCTATGAGGCGTTTATCCGTATCGTGGATTCCATGGCAGCGCAGCATGCCAAGTGGTTAAAGGTAACGAATCAGCTTTCCTGGAGACAGCCGATTGCTTCCCTGAACTTTATTCTGACCTCCAATGTATGGCAGCAGGATCACAATGGATTTACCCATCAGGATCCGGGATTTTTGGATCACATTGCCAATAAAAAGGCAGATGTGGTGCGGATGTATCTACCGCCAGATACCAACTGTCTGCTGTCTTGCTTTGACCATTGTATCAAGAGTAAGAACTATGTCAACGCCATTGTGGCTTCCAAGCATCCAAGTGTGCAGTGGCTGACCATGGAGCAGGCTGTGAAGCACTGTACCCAGGGCATCGGTGTCTGGGAGTGGGCAAGTAATGACCAGAATGAAGAACCAGATCTGGTATTGGCAGGCTGCGGTGATACGCCTACCTTGGAGATTCTGGCTGCAACCACAATCCTTCGGGATGCTATGCCAGATTTGAAGATCCGTGTTGTCAATGTGGTTGACTTGTTTAAGCTGGAATCCGACACCAAACATCCACATGGATTGTCAGACAGGGAATATGATGCCCTGTTTACAAAGGATACACCGGTTATCTTTGCATTCCATGGTTATCCGACTCTGATCCATGAGCTGACTTATGGACGGCATAATACAAATATATCTGTCCATGGATATTTGGAAGAGGGAACGATTACCACTCCATTTGATATGCGTGTCCAGAATGAGATTGACCGTTTCAATCTGGTGAAGGATGCCATCATGCATTTGCCACAGTTAGGCAATAAGGGATCTTATCTGATTCAGCAGATGAATGATAAGTTAGTAGAACATAAGCAATATATTGCAGAATATGGTCAGGATCTGCCAGAAATCCGTGATTGGGAATGGCATACCAAGTAATAAAAGCCTGAAAAGATTTAAGGGGAACCGCCACATGGGAATATGTGGCGGTTCCCCTGTTTATTTTACAGAGTTTCGGTGATAATGGAAAATAATATAGGATTTTACTATTGTTCAATAACACGGATAGCAGGGGGCAGACTATGTACAAAAAACCAAAACATATTGGAATCATACCCGACGGGAACCGACGCTGGGCAACGGAGCATGGCATGAACAAAGAGGATGGTTATGAATATGGATTGCTGCCGGGATTGCGCCTGCTTCATCAGGCACAGGAGCAGGGGATTGAGGAAATCACCTATTATGGTTTTACAGTGGATAATTGTAAACGACCATCTGTCCAATTTCAGGCATTCCAAAAAGCCTGTGTGGAGGCCGTGGATCTGATTACGCAGGAGGGAGCAGATTTGTTAGTGATGGGGAATTATGAATCTAAGTGCTTTCCCAAACAACTGTTACCATATATTAAGAGACATCCGATTCATGGGGGAGGAATACGGTTGAATTTTTTAGTGAATTATGGGTGGCAGTGGGACTTGTCTCATATTCAATTAGACGGGCAGCCTTATTCCCAGGATATTTCCAGAATGGATCTGATTATCCGATGGGGAGGAATGCGGAGATTGTCCGGTTTTTTGCCGATACAGAGTGTGTATGCGGATTTTTATGTGATTGACCGTTACTGGCCGGATTTTCAGGAAGAAGATCTGGAGGATGCTTTGGCATGGTATGTGGGACAGGATGTTACTTTGGGTGGATAAGGATACTGTTCACAGTAGGTTTTGTGATAGGATAACGGAAAATTATCGTGCCTACCTCCGATGAATCGTAGTTTGACAGACTAAGTTATAGAATGAGGAAACTTTCAAGCAGATCTCTTACTTCACAAAACTTATGAAATTTGATATAATGGGTAAGATAATCACTAGATGGAGATTCGCAGAAATGGATGAAGGAGGTATAGGTGTGGCAGATCAGGAGAATAAAGGGATCGGAGAAGTTAAGATTGCTGCGGATGTTGTAGCAGCGATTGCTGCATTGGCAGCGACAGAGGTAGATGGTGTGTATGCCATGGCAGGTAATGTTACCAATGAATTAATCAGCAAATTAGGGAAAAGAAAGCTGTCCAAGGGAGTGAAAGTCCAGATGGAAGCCGGTGTGGTGCATGTGGACATGATGGTGAATGTTCGTTATGGCTATAATATTCCGAAAATTTCTGAGCAGGTACAGGATCGTGTAAGCCAGCAGATTGAGACTATGACGGGACTGCTTGTGTCAGAGGTAAATGTACGAGTTGCAGGGGTTAATTTAGGCAGCGAATAGAGGAGAAACAGAAAAAGAATGGCAAAAAAATTGACAAGAACAGAAATGCGGGAGAATTTGTATCAGGCATTGTTCCGTATGGATTACTTTTCAGGGGAAGAACTGCCGGAGCAGTTGGAGCTGTTTTTAGACGAGATACTGGCATCAGAGCGAGAGAAAGAGGAGCTGCGAAAAAGATTCCAGGCAGTAAGCGACCATGTGGAAGATCTGGATGTCCTGATTGAAGATAAATCCAATGGTTGGAAGGTGCAGCGATTGGCAAAATCAGATCTGACGGTACTCCGTCTGGCAATCTATGAGATGCGTTATGATGATAAAATACCTGTGGGCGTGGCAATTAGTGAGGCAGTGGAATTGGCGAAAAACTACGGTGGAGAGAAATCAGCGGGATTTGTCAATGGTATTTTGTCCACAATTGCTAAGGAACTGCCGGAATCATAAGCTAGTACAAGGAATACTAAGTTTGTTTATGTTAAACATCAAACAACTTAGTATTTGTTGTACCAGGATTTGATTGGATGAGGACAGCCATGGAAAGTTTGTAAAACGATTGGACAAGTGTCCGATGTTCATTCGCATAGGAAATATTCAGGTTGGGATAGAGGTAGCATATGGTACAGAACAGACAGAGACAAATCAGTTCGGTGTCCCAGGTCAATCAGTATATCAAAAATATGTTTGAAGGAGAGTATGCGTTGCGGCATCTCTATGTGAAAGGGGAGATATCCAACTGCAAATATCATTCTTCGGGACATATTTATTTTACCTTAAAAGATAAGGATTCACAGATATCCTGTGTTATGTTTGCCAGTGCCAGGAGGGGGCTTGGGCTTCGTCTGGAGGAGGGCATGGCAGTGGTGGTAGAGGGCAGCATCCGGGTTTATGAGAGGGATGGCAGATATCAGTTATATGCCCAGCAGATTACCCAGGACGGGATCGGCAGATTATATGAAGAATATGAAAAACGAAAAAAGCGCCTCTTAGCTGAGGGGCTTTTTGATGAGGAGAAAAAACGAAAAATTCCCAGCTATGCCATGTGTATTGGGGTAGTGACGGCACAGACTGGTGCCGTGATCCAGGATATTTGTAATGTGACACATAGGCGCAATCCCTATATTCAGATTTTACTTTTTCCGGCAAAAGTCCAGGGGGAGGGTGCTGCAGAAACCGTGATTCAGGGGATTCATGCTTTGGAGCAGCGACCGGAGGTAGATGTTATTATTATTGGTCGGGGCGGTGGTTCCATTGAAGATCTATGGGCGTTTAATGAGGAAGCTTTGGTTCGTGTGGTGGCAGGATGTACCAAACCGATTATTTCGGCAGTGGGACATGAAACGGATACCACATTGACGGATTATGCGGCTGATTTGAGAGCGCCTACACCCTCGGCAGCAGCAGAATTGGCGGCATTTTCGATTCGGGATTTTGAGATTGGTCTGCGGGAAGCGGCTTATCATATGACAAAGCAGATGGAAAATATCCTGCGTCTTAGGAAACTGCGTCTGGCACAATATGAAATGGCATTGAGTCATCTGAGTCCACAGGATCAGATCCGGCAGCAGCGTTTGTATCTGGCTGATCTGCAGGAGCAGATGAAGCAGATTGTGGAGAGACGCATGCTGGCCGCCAAACATCAGCTGGCATTATATGTAGAGGAATTAAAGGGCTTATCCCCTTTGTATAAATTGCAGGGTGGATATTCCTATGTGGAGGATGAGACAGGCAGGAATATTCATTCTGTGGAACAGTTGGAGACAGGACAGACAGTATCCATGATTTTGGAAGATGGACGGGCTGCGGTACAGGTGCAGGAAATCCGGAAAGGGGAATTATGGCAGGAAAATTAACATTAGAACAATCTTTTGAACGTCTGGATGGCATTATTCAGGAATTGCAGGAGGGAGAATTGACTTTGGAGCAGTCTTTTCAGAAATATGAGGAAGGCATGAAGATGATACAAAACTGCACTGCTGCCATTGATAAGGTGGAGAAAAAGTTAGAGATCATTGAAAAAAAGAGTTGAAGTATCACTAAGCTCGAAAAAGTCTACGTTACACTTCGGTCGGTGCTGAACATGCGTCACTGGCGTATAGCACCCTCGCCAAGTGATACTATATCAACTCTAGGAAGAACGCCAACAGCATACATGCTGTCACGATCTTCCCATCGAGTATTCGGATCGTACTGACACGTTTTTATAGATTGATTGTGCTACAGTTAAAGGAGAAGACGTATATGAATAGAATGAATACAGAACAATTTCAGAAGGAACGGGAAAGCAAGCTCCGGCAGATTGAAGATATATTACAGAAGGCGTTACCGCAGGAGATTTCCTATCAGAAGACCATACAGGAGGCTATGGAGTACAGTCTGATGGCAGGAGGTAAGCGGCTTCGTCCCATGCTTCTTATGGAGTCTTATTATTTATTTGGTGGTTCAGATCTGGTCTCTGTTTCTTCTTTTATGGCAGCTATGGAAATGATTCACACTTATTCCCTGGTGCACGATGATCTGCCAGCAATGGATAACGATGAATATCGGCGGGGTCGTAAGACGACGCATGTGGTTTTTGGGGAGGATATGGGAATTCTGGCAGGAGATGCTCTGCTGAATTATGCCTATGAAACAGCAGTGCAGGGACTATGGAAAACAAAGCATCCTTCTGGTGGATTGCGTGCTTTGGAAATTCTGACCAGAAAAGCTGGCATTTATGGTATGGTAGGCGGACAGGTAGTTGATGTGGAACTGACGGGAAAGCCGGTTAGCGCAGAGCAGCTGCAGTTTATTTACCAGTTAAAGACAGGGGCATTGTTGGAGGCCGCTTTGATGATGGGTGCCGCTCTGGCGGGAGCGTCAGAAAATGATATTAGTTGTATGGAGCAGATCGGCAGAAACGTGGGAATGGCATTTCAGATCCAGGATGATATTTTGGATCTGACCAGTACCACAGAGGAACTGGGTAAGCCGATTCACAGCGATGAGAGAAATGAAAAGACCACCTATGTGACTTTGTATGGGATGAAGCAGGCGGCACAGTCGGTGGAACAGTATTCCGGTAAGGCATTGGAATTATTGGAGGGACTTAGGAAGGAAAATCTATTTTTAAATACATTGATTGAAGCGTTAATTCAGCGGAAAAAGTAGCGTAGCTAAGCAATGGATTGGTTTAGTCTATGGAGCATGACATAGGAGATTTACAATGAGTGAGTTATTGGAGCAGATAAAACAGCCGAATGATATCAAAGAAATTGATCCAAAGGATTATCGGGCGCTGGCAAAGGAAATCCGGCAGTTTATGGTGCGGCAGGTCAGTCGTACCGGTGGACATCTGGCATCGAACCTGGGAGTGGTGGAACTGACCATGGCGATTCATTTGTGTTGTGATTTTCCCCAGGATCAGGTGATTTGGGATGTGGGACATCAGTGCTATACTCACAAAATTCTGACCGGGCGTCAGGAAGGATTTGACCGTTTGCGGAAATATCAGGGAATGAGTGGATTTCCCAAACGTGCTGAGAGTGATTGTGATGTGATGGATACCGGACATAGTTCTACTTCCATCAGTGCGGCACTGGGTTTGGCAAAAGCCAGAGATCTGAAACAAGAGGGGCACAAAATATTCGCTGTCATCGGAGACGGGGCGTTATCCGGAGGGATGGCATATGAAGCCTTGAATAATGCGGCCAGGCTCAAATCAAATTTGATTATTGTCCTGAATGACAATCAAATGTCTATTTCCAAAAATGTGGGTGGTATGTCAAATTATCTGGGAAAAATTCGTACTAATACCGGTTATACCGGCTTAAAAGAAGACGTGGAAAATATATTGGAAAAGATGCCTGGTGTAGGAAATCGTCTGACCAAAAAAATCCGTGGCGTGAAAGATTTGGTCAAAAGGATTTTCATACCAGGGATGTTGTTTGAGGATATGGGATTAACCTATATCGGCCCTATTGATGGTCACAATATCGGACAGATGGTCAGCGCATTTCGCAGTGCCGCCAAAATGAAAGAAGCGGTTATTGTGCATGTCAGTACGAAAAAAGGAAAGGGATATCGTCCTGCCGAAAAAGATCCTTCTGCCTTCCACGGAGTCGGTCCGTTTTCGGTGAAAGAGGGGATTATGAAACAAAAGGTAGTTTCCCTACCATCTTATACCGATGTGTTTCAGGAGACGATTCTGGAACTGGTGGAACAGGACAGCAGTGTGGTAACGGTTTCGGCAGCGATGCCCTCCGGAACTGGTTTGTCAGCAGTGGCAAAACAGCATCCCGACCAGTTTTTTGATGTGGGAATCGCCGAGGAGCATGCAGTGACCTTTGCTGCCGGTCTGGCGATTGGAGGAATGAAACCGGTGGTGGCATTGTATTCCACCTTTTTACAGAGAGCCTACGATCAGCTTCTCCATGATGTGTGTATTGGCAGGCTGCCAGTAGTAATTGCTGTGGATCGTGCCGGCTTGGTGGGCAGTGATGGAGAAACCCACCAGGGAATCTTTGATATTGCCTTTTTATCCCAGATGCCGGGGATGGCAGTGATGGCTCCCAAAAATGCCTGGGAATTACGGGAAATGTTGCGGTTTGCGGTGACAGCAGATGGACCGGTGGCGATCCGTTATCCTAGAGGGCAGGCATGTCAGGCGTTTGAAGAACAGAAACAGCCGATAGCACCAGGAAAGAGTGAATGGCTGGCCAGAGGAAAGGAGATTGCTCTGCTGGCATTGGGCAGTATGGTAGAAACTGCTGCAAAGGTATGTGATATGCTTCGGGAACAGGGTTACCAACCTTCCTTAATTAATGCTCGTTTTGTCAAACCGCTGGACGAGGATACTCTGCGGGAATTGGCAGAGGGACACCGTCTGATTATCACTTTGGAAGAAGGTGTGATTACCGGTGGGTTTGGACAGACTGTGGCGACCTGGTATGAAATGCAGGGAATCCAGAATGTGCAGGTGTATCCGGTGGCATTGCCGGATCAGTTTATTGAGCATGGGTCGGTGGAAATTTTGCGTGAAAAATATGGAATCAGTGCAGAGCGGATAACTGCCCGGATTTTGTCGTTGCTTTATCATGATGTAGAATAATCGTTAATGCCAGGATGGTTTTGTTTGGCGCCAGTTGTCAAATAGTATTGATGCTGCTGCAAATTTTGAAATGGAGATCAATCATAATATGGAAAAGAAAAAGAAAGAGCGTCTGGATGTGTTGTTAGTCAAACGGGGATTGGCAGAGTCCAGGGAAAAGGCAAAGGCTGTCATCATGGCGGGGAATGTCTTTGTAAAGGAACAGCGGGAGGATAAGGCCGGCAGCACTTTTCCGGAAGATGTGTCCATAGAGGTAAAGGGAACACCGATGAAATATGTCAGCCGGGGAGGTTATAAACTGGAAAAGGCAATGGAACTGTGGCAGATACCTCTGGAAGATCAGATCTGCATGGATGTGGGATCTTCCACTGGCGGTTTTACAGATTGTATGCTGCAGAATCGTGCTGCAAAAGTATATGCCATTGACGTGGGAACTAATCAGCTTGCCTGGAAATTGCGGCAGGATGAGCGGGTTATTTCCATGGAACGCACCAATATCCGTTACGTGACCAGAGCGGAAGTGCCGGAGCGGATTGGTTTTGCATCAATTGATGTGGCATTTATTTCTCTGACCAAGGTTCTGATTCCGGTTTGGAATCTTCTGGATGATGGAGGCAGGGTGGTCTGCTTAGTTAAGCCTCAGTTTGAGGCAGGACGGGATAAGGTTGGCAAAAAGGGTGTGGTCAGGGATCAGAGAATACATAGAGAAGTGGTGCAGCGTATTATGATTTTTGCATTAGCCATGGGTTTTCAGATACTAAACTTGAGTTTTTCGCCCATCAAAGGACCGGAAGGCAATATTGAGTATTTACTCTATCTGGAAAAACCACCTCATTTGGCAGATCTCACAGAGATTCCAGCGGAGATGTTGGAACAGTCAGAAGAACTATTTGCCATGAAGTATCATAAGATGGCAGAACAGGTAGTGCAGGAGGCACATGATAGCCTTGGAGGAGCTCTATGAATCGTTTTTGTCTTATAACAAATTATGGAAAAAGTGAAAATGAGCAGATGATACAACATATTGTCCAATATTTGGAACAACGGGGGAAATCCTGTCAAGTCATGGAAAATGATCGCTATGATATCGGTGGGATCCGTCATTTTACCAATGTATCTCAGATTCCTGACGATATGGACTGTGCTATTGTCCTGGGAGGAGATGGTACTATGATCCAGGCAGCAATTGATCTGGTGCATCAGGATCTGCCAATTTTGGGTGTCAATACAGGCACCTTGGGATTTCTGACGGAGACGGACTGTCAGAATATTGATGCCGCCTTGGATAAATTAATACAGGGAGACTATACCATTGAGCGCCGTATCATGCTGAAGGAGACACAGAAATTTCCAGGAGAGAATAGCCGGACATCCTGCTATGCGCTGAATGACATGGTGGTTAGTAAGGCCGGGGACTGCCGTTTGATTACCATTAAGGTTTATCTGAATCAGGAGCTGGTGGATATCTATCGGGCAGATGGATTGATTGTTTCCACCCCTACCGGTTCTACCGGATATAATTTATCGGCAGGAGGGCCGGTTCTGGTGCCGGGACTGCAGGCCACAGTTGTGACGCCGATTTGTCCTCATTCCCTGAATAAGCGGAGTTTACTGCTGGATGCACAGGATCAGATTATGTTAGAAATTGGCAGGACGAAAGAGATGGCAGAAGACCAGGCTGTTTTTATTGCAGATGGCAGAACAGTGGGAAATCTACGAACTGGTGACCGTCTCCTTATCCAGGTGCCTCATGCAACGACAGAATTAATCAAACTGTCAGGAATCAGCTTTTATGAGAGAATGCGCGAAAAACTTAACGGTAACTAGTGGATGGCAGCAATCAGATAGAAATGGAGCGGTAATACATGAAGTTAGAGAGAAGATCCAAGATTATTGAACTGATTGGCAAGTATCAGATCGAAACCCAGGAGGAATTGGCAGAACGGCTGGAACAGGCGGGATACTCGGTTACTCAGGCAACGGTTTCCCGGGATATTCGTGAACTTAAGTTGACCAAAGTTCCAGTGGGAGATGGTGCCAGGCAAAAATATACCTTGCTTCCCACGGGAGAGGTGGATCTGTTTCAAAAATATGTCCGTGTGTTACAAGATGGTTTAATCTCTATGGAACCAGCTGAAAATATATTGGTCATCAAAACTATATCAGGAATGGCAATGGCAGTGGCAGCTGCCGTAGATAACCTGGAATTATCTGGTATGGTAGGCACCATTGCCGGAGATGATACGGTTATGTGTGCCATTCATTCGGTGGGAGAGGTGCCGGAGGTGTGTCGGCAGCTTCAGGAACTTTTAAGAAATAACCCATCAATTTGAAAAAATGTGAGGATGGACAGTAAGGCAGTTTGGTGGTACAATAAGGAGTGGAGTATTAAACGCTTCATCTATATGCACAAATATCAGTGAGGTTGACACAGCGTGAGAGTGGGGTTATCCACTGATCAATTATGATAGAAATATGGAGGAATAATATGTCAGGACATTCAAAATTTTCAAACATTAAACATAAGAAAGAAAAAAATGATGCTGCCAAGGGCAAAATCTTTACCATCTTGGGAAGGGAAATTGCGGTTGCAGTCAAGGAGGGAGGTCCGGATCCGGACAATAACGGAAAACTTCGGGATGTGATTGCCAAGGCAAAGGCAAACAACATGCCAAATGATACCATTGAGCGTGGAATTAAGAAAGCAGCCGGAAATATGGATGCCGTTAATTATGAGGAAGTGACCTATGAGGGATATGGTCCCAGCGGTACAGCGATTATCGTGAAGGCGCTGACAGATAATAAAAACCGTACTGCCAGTAACGTGCGAAATGCTTTTACCAAAGGAAGCGGCAGTGTGGGAACCCAGGGTTGCGTCTCCTATATGTTTGATGAAAAGGGACAGATCATTATAGATAAAGAAGAATGCGATATGGATGCCGATGATCTGATGATGACGGCTCTGGACGCAGGGGCAGAGGATTTTGTGGAAGAAGATGATTCCTACGAAATTACCACAGCACCATCTGATTTCGCAGCAGTACATAGTGCCTTAGAAGATGCAGGGGTTGCCATGGCCAGTGCAGAAGTCACAATGTTGCCACAGACTTATGTTACATTGACAGATGAAAATGATATCAAGCAACTACAGCGAACACTGGATTTGCTGGATGAAGATGATGATGTGCAGGATGTGTATCATAACTGGGAAGAAATTGAGTAAGACTTGAAGCTTCACTAACGCACGAAAAAACGTTATGCGAAGTGAAACTAAGTCAAGTCTGGATAAATTTTTCACCGAAATTAGACGATATAAATGTAAACCAGTTTGAACGTAGTCAAGGAGGAAGACGATGAAACGAGGGTTATCTATTCGGAGCAAGTGGAAATGGATCGCAGGGATATTTGCGGTCTGTTTGGTCGTATTTACGGCTGTGGGACTATATCGACATTTGGATGTATCACAGGCGGCAGGACCATATGTTTTTACCAACAGTAACGGTGATCAGGTGCCGGCAGGTGGTACGATGGAGTTGCGTCGTGCAACAGACACTCTGACGATTACCCAGGGATTGGAGACCGGTGATGTATGCGAATGGAGCAGTACAGATACATCTATTTTACAAGTGGATAATACCGGTAGACTGACAGTCCAGGATCGGGTAGGTAATGTCCTGTTAAATGTGAAAATTACCCATACCCAGGGAGAACTGGCAGGGCAGGAAGAAGTTATTTCTCTGACTGTCAGTGTTGTGTTCTCTATCAATGAATATTTATCCAACAATAAACCCCAAGGGGTATCTATGGAGCGGATCAAACCAGATGATACCCGAAAAGCACTGGTTATGGATTATGGTACCAAAATAGACTTTGGTTCTTCTGCAAAAGATGAACCAGAAAAATTAAACTTGATCTTTGGTAGTGCTGTGGATACAGCAGCCGTATGGAGAAGTAGCAATGAGGACGTATTTTCGGTAAATAACACGTCTGACAATAAACCATATATCAAGGCAGAGGGTGCCGGTGTGGCAACCCTGTCGGTGGAGTACACAGATGGTACGCTTAACTATGCGGATTCTATCCAGGTATATGTTCGTCCTCAGATTACGGATCCATTACAGGATGATAAGGTAATTGCCGGTCCGATTAATGCGCCAACACAGACCGAAGAGTTTAACAATGGGGATAAAGTAGGTGTTTCCATACAATCTGTGCGAAATCCTCTGGAGCTTGTGGGCGATAAGCTGATTTGGGTTATTTCCAAAGGAGAGGGTGAAAGTGCTGTATTAGTACGAGATTCCTTGGGAAATATGGGTCCGGATGGAAATGATGCCAAGTTGCAATGGATTGAAAATAATAGTCAGTTCCGTATAGATGCCAAGGCTGGAGTTTATACGATCCAGTTTTATGTGAAGGGAACCTATACCAATTTTGAGGATGCCCATGAAAATCCTCCTGCCTGTCTGCCGGTTTCATTGCGGGCGAGAGTATTGGCAAAGTATGAGGACAAGGAAGTAACGGTTAATATCCATGGCTCCTATAATTTGGCAGAGGCATTCAATATTCCGGAGAATATGTTCCGTCAATATTTTAGTGTTTCCTATGATTTAGCAGAATATCCGTCCACTGAGACATACATAGGTTTGGCATCGGATGGTGTTACCATTGATGCTAAGAATCTGGGAACCGGACGAGTCATTGTAACCCTTAGGGATCCTGATGTTAGTATACCGGGGGTCAGTTCAAGTCCGGAAAATCAGACCGTTTATGTGACTGTACATGTTACAGAAGAGTTTTCGCTGAATCAGACCAGCGCCATTATGCCGGTGGGATCTACACTATCATTATATGGTGAGATTGGCTCTGGTGAGGTAGTAGATCCTAGTCGTTTTACATGGTCAGTCAGTGATCCGTCTTATGTTTCTATTCAGACATCCAATAATGATGGTGTGACTGGACAGTATGCCACCATTACAGCCATCAAAAAGACACCTACCAATCAGCCGGTTCGGGTAACGTTGACCTGGTTGGATTCGGAGGGAATTAATCATACATCCACCTGCAAGATTACAGTGGTTGAGGCTGCCAACAGTTTTCGAATTACTCCTAATGTGGTAGTGATGGATGGAGAAGGCAAGACGGAAGTGTTGGATACTGGACTTACTGGTACCCAGAATATTCAGTGGCTGACTTCTGATCCAAGTAAAGTGACAGTCACTGCCCTGGAGGGAAACACCAAGGCAACCATTACCTCCGGTCGTCAGACTGGTCAGGCAGTTATTACAGCGATTAACATGGATAACGGTGTATTCGCTACCTGTCTGGTAACGATAACAGCACCGATTACTTCTATTACCATAGACAAGGGAACAAGCTATAATACAACATTGGCTGAGGGAACTGTGCAGTTAAAAGCAATCTGGCAGCCGGCTAATGCTACAGATACGGAATTGGAATGGTCCTCATCGGATCCTAGCATTGCCACAGTGGATCAGTTTGGACGTGTGACTATGATCAGGGAGGGGTCAACCCGTATTTCGGTTCAGCCAAAGGTTAATCCGAATAATGTATTTGCATATTGTGATATCAACGTTGTGGCAAATCCGATTACTAATATTACTCCGGATGTAACGGAATTGGATATGATTGCAGGTGATACCTATGAGGTAGCGGTTACATTGACACCAGAGAATCCGTCAGACCGTACTATTCGGTGGTCTTCCTCTGATAACAGTGTTGCTACGGTAGACGGTGGAGTGATTACTGCAGTTTCTGCTGGAGATGCAACTATTTCC
Source organism: uncultured Jutongia sp. (assembly GCA_964409845.1). Lineage (GTDB taxonomy): Bacteria > Bacillota > Clostridia > Lachnospirales > Lachnospiraceae > Butyribacter. The sequence continues at coordinate 23,535 of CAYPEW010000015.1, read as the reverse complement.
ATTACAGGTGGTAGAGTCGGTAGCGAGACTGACCCGGTTACCATTAAAGTACATGTGCGGAACCGTTTGCAAAAAATAGAATTTGCTACCAGAACTACCTATGTGGCAGTAGGCGGCACACAGCAATTAACGGTTTTGTTTACACCAAGTGTAGATATCAATGATAAATTAATCTGGCGTACCTCCGATGACTCGGTTGTGACCGTATCGGATGAAGGAGTTATTACCGGTATTAAAGTAGGTAGTGCCATGATTAGCTGTTACGCAGAGGACATGGGACCAGATCATTTAATTACCTGTATGGTATATGTAACTGATGCCTTGGTAATAGCTAATGACTTAACCGTTTTGCCGGAATCAGCTACCATGGAAGTAGGGCAGACCTTACAGATGGATGCTGTTTTTGATCCGGCTAATACTACAGACCAGTCAATCCGTTGGAGTAGTTCCGATGAATCTATTATTACTATTACAGAGGATGGTTTGGTAACGGCTGTTGCTGTAGGGCAGGCAACGATTACAGCAATTTATTACAATACACCAGATGGAACACCATGGGTAAAATATGCCAAGATTGTTGTAGATCCGGCTACTGTTGTAGCCACCGGTTTTGAAGTGACACCGGATTCTGCCAATATTAAGGTTCGGGAGACTTTCCGGATTACCCCGGTCTTTACACCGGAAAATACTACGGATAAAACAGTAGAGTATCAGTCAACGGATGAATCCGTAGCTACTGTAGATGAGAATGGTGTAGTTAGAGGTGTTGGTGCCGGAGATGCATTGATCCAATGTCAGGCAATCAGTGGAGGATTTATTGATGCTTGTGCGGTACACGTGGAAAATGCGATTGATTTCCGATTATCACCAAGCACTCGTGAAATTGCCGTTGGCAAGAGCTTTACCCTGAAAAAGATCACAGTACCATCTAATGCGGACAAAACAGCAACCTGGTCATCTTCCAATACCAAGATCGCTACTGTAAATTCCAGTGGTAAGGTAACTGGTAAGAAGATTGGTTCTTGTACTATTACCTGTACACTGACAGAATATAATCAGAGTGCAACCTGTCGTGTGAAAGTTGCTAAACTCAACAGCAAGGTTACATTAAACAAAAAGAGTATCCGGGTTGGTCTTGGTAAGACCTATAAATTAAAGGCAAGCGTGTGGTCCAATAATACCAAGAATCCTTCTTTGACGTGGAAGTCTGCGAATAAGAAAATTGCAACGGTCAGCAGCAAAGGAAAGGTAAAAGGGAAGAAATTAGGAGTTACTAAGATTACTGTAGTAACCAAGGATAAGGTAAAAGCGAAGGCAAGCTGTCGTGTGACAGTAATCCGACCGGTTACTAGTGTGAAGATAAATACCAAATATGCGATTTGCTTTGTGGGTCATACGAAAAAACTGAAAGCCAGCGTGAGACCAAAGAATGCTTCTATTAAAAAACTGAAATGGTCATCTTCGAATAAGAAGATCGCTACGGTTAGTGGAAGCGGTAAGGTAACTGGTATCAGTGTCGGGGATGTAACGATTACCGTCAAAGCCACCGATGGCAGTGGTAAGAAGGCAACTTGCCTTGTGAAAGTATTAGAGGAAGTACCTACTTCCAGTGTGGTTGTAGCACAGACTGAATTGACCATGAAGAGAGGCGATACCACCACATTATCCTATAGTGTATTGCCAAATAACCATTCCGATAAACTGACCTTTGCATCGGATAACCGAAGAGTTGCTACGGTAAATTCCAATGGTAAGATCAAAGCAGTGGGCACCGGAACGGCTACTATTACCATTCTGACAGGCAGTGGCGTGACCAGTACTGTGACAGTTAATGTCGTTTCGCTGAATCGGGAAACGCTCAATATGCGTCAGTATGATACAGAAACTTTGCAGGTATTGGGAACAGATGAAAATATTACCTGGTACACTGCTAACAGCCGTGTGGCTACCGTGACGAATGGAACGGTGGTTGCACGAGGATTGGGTAGCACCTATATCTATGCATATGTGGATGGATGTAAGATGGCATGTACTGTTAATGTAGTTTCTGTCAATCAATAAATACGATAATATTCTAAACGGTGCATTCCGATAGGATGTTATGTAATCCAGCAGTTTCGCTGGAGCAGAAAGATATGTTATGAATTTGCGTCAATCGGCATGATACCGGTTGGCGTAATTCATTCTATAAATGTACTGGGGAGTACGAATGGCGAAGGAGAAAGGAGAATAGTTTGCTAGTTAATTTACACGTAAAAAATCTGGCGATCATTGATGAAGTAGAGGTAGATTTTTCAGAACAGTTCAATGTATTGACTGGAGAGACCGGCGCTGGTAAATCTATTATTATCGGTTCCATTGATTTGGCATTGGGCGGCAAGACATCAAAAGAGGTTATCCGTTCCGGCGCAGAATATGCTTTGGTAGAACTGACTTTTGCGGTGGATCGTTCTTCCCAGAAGAAAGCATTGGAGGAGATTGGTATACCCTTGGAGGATGACGAGGTATTGATTTCCCGAAAATTAATGCCCAAGCGAAGTGTCTGCCGTATTAATGGAGAGACCGTAACCCGTGATGTTTTGCGGAGAGTGGCAGATGTTTTGATTGATATTCACGGGCAGAATGAGCAGCAGTCTCTGCTCCATACAGCCAGGCATATGGAGATTCTGGATCGTTATGCCTGGGAAGAAATGGGTGTGAGCAGACAGCAGTTTGCAGAGCATTATGGGAGCTACTGTCAGATCCGGGCTGAATTGTCAGAGGGACAGATTCCGGAGGAAGAACGGCTGCGGGAGATCTCATTTCTACAGTACGAATTGGAGGAGATTGAGACAGCGAAAATAGAGGATGGAGAAGAAGAGGAATTAGAGGAGAAATATCAGTTATTGTCCCATGCTTCTGCCATTGCGGAGGGCTTGGGAGAAGTGCATCGCTTAACTTCTTCTGGTAATATAGCGGCGTCGGATCAGATTGGTGAGGGGCTGCGTACTCTGTTGAAATTATCTGAATATGACGAGAAGTTACAGAACTTTGCAGATCAGTTATCGGATATTGATAGTCTGTTGACGGATTTTAATCGGGATGTTAATGCTTATCTGGATGATTTTGTGGTGGATCCGCAGGCGTTATTTGAAACGGAACAGCGCTTGGATCAGATCCGCAGTATCAAAGCGAAGTATGGCACTACTGTAGAGGAGATACAGAATTACGCAGACCAGATCCGGACAAAGCTGGAACAATATCAGGAATACGATGCATATCGCAGTGGTTTACAGGAACAGCTGCAGCAGGAAGAAAAAGCGTTGCAGACGCTTGGGGCAGAGTTGACAAAGATACGTAAGGCGAAAGCAGCGGTTTTGGAACAGGAGATCCAGACTGCATTAATTGACTTGAATTTTCTGCAGGTACAGTTCCAGATTGAGGTTCGTCCTACTGGACAGTATACCGCACTGGGAATGGATGTGGTTGAATTTATGATCTCCACCAATCCTGGAGAGCAGGTGCGTCCCATCGGTTCGGCGGCATCGGGTGGTGAATTGTCACGTATTATGCTGGCGGTAAAGGCGGTATTGGCAGAACATGATGAAATTGGAACACTGATTTTTGATGAAATTGATGTGGGAATCAGTGGCAGGACAGCACAGAAAGTGGCTGAGAAAATGGCGTTGATTGCTGGGACACATCAGGTGATCTGCATTTCTCATCTGGCACAGATTGCCGCTATGGCAGACACTCATTATCTGATTGAGAAAAAGAATGAGCAGGATAGAACAGCTACTGGAATTTTCCGTTTATCAGAGGAGGATTCCATTCAGGAGTTGGCAAGGATTCTGGGGGGAGCTAAAATTACCGATGCAGTCAGGGAGAGCGCCAGAGAAATGCGTGAATTGGCGAACGCAGAAAAAAGAGACATTTTTCGTTGATTGTTTGTGCCGCCTGTGGCGGACTTTTCCCGTTGTGAGTCAATGAGGTATTGAAGTTTTCAAGCATGGAAAATGCAAAATATTAGTATAAAAAAAAGCAACTGGTACATGATAGAAATGTACACGGTTGCTTTTTTACTTTTTAGGCTGTACATAGATGTAAAGGAGGCAGAAATGGACAGTGGGAAAAGACAGGTTATAATGGATACAAACACGAAGGTGCGTTATCGTATTGTTTTAGCGATTGCGATTATCATAGCCTGCATTGGTATTGGCTGGTGTTATTTGTGGCAGTTGGAAAGCCGTCTGCCAAAATCCATGATTTTATACCAGGACCGAATGGAGCAAATTGATCTGGGATTGCCTTTGGTTGGAGAAATTAAGGCAGAGTCCGGTGATTTTCTGGTTAATGGAAACCAGGGATCGGATGCCGAGGCAGTCAGCTTTAGTCTGGACCAAACGGTTTCTTTGAAGGCAGACCGGGTTGGAAGTTATCAGGCGAATCTCAAATTATTTGGTCTCATTCCATACAAAAAGATGCAGGTGGATGTGATCAAGGAACAAAAAGTGATGCCTTCCGGTAATGCAGTGGGGATTTACCTGGAATCACAGGGGATTATGGTTTTGGGAACCACAGAAGTCCGAGGCAAAGATGGATTTATCCATCATCCCACACAGGATATTCTGCAGGAGGGAGATTATTTGCTGTCTGTTAACAATGAGCCGGCAGAATCCATACAGAAGGTAACTGATCTGATTCAGGAAAACCGGGACCAAAAGATAAACCTAGAGCTACAGCGGGGGAACAATCGGATTAAGGTCAAAGTGGAGCCGGTCTGCAGCGAAGAGGGAATTTATCAGATTGGTGCATGGCTCAGAGAAGATACGGAAGGAATTGGAACTATGACCTGTGTTACTGAAGATAATCGTTTTGTAGCGTTGGGGCATGGGATCACAGATGTAGATACCGGAGAGCTGATTCACCTGTCGCAGGGAGGTTTGTACCCAGCATCCATCCAGCGGATTATAGCTGGAAAAAAGGGAACTCCCGGAGAGTTATTTGGTACCGTGGTTTTATCCGAAGAACAGAAATTGGGTGGCGTTACAGAAAATAATGTATGGGGGATTTCCGGAAAAATGGAGCATGCCAGTTACCAGTACCAGGAGGATAAAGGAATCCCCATTGCCTTGAAACAGGAAATTCAAACAGGTTCGGCAACCATTCTCTGTCAATTAGAAAATGAAGTTGAGGAGTATCAGATTGAGATTGAGGAAATCAACCTGAGTGCTAAAGACCTCAAAGGTCTGGTGTTACGGGTAACCGATTCAGAATTAAAGAAAAAAACAGGTGGAATCGTACAGGGGCTCAGCGGTAGTCCCATTCTGCAAAATGGGAAACTAATCGGCGCTGTCACCCATGTATTCGTCAACGATCCCACCAGAGGATATGGTATCTTTATAGAACACATGTTGTAAGAAGAATCGCATTACGATTCTTCCAGAGCTGATTTAGAGTCACTTGCACATAGCTGAGCTATGTGTTAGTGAATCTTCAAATCTTCTAGGCACGCATCTTATATTCCAGCCGGATTTTATCAGCAATCAGAGCGATGAATTCGGAATTGGTGGGTTTCCCTTTGCGATCACTGACTGTGTAGCCGAAGAGTTCTTCAATGGTATCCATTTTACCGCGGCTCCATGCTGTTTCAATGGCATGCCGAATGGCACGTTCCACCCGGCTGGATGTGGTTTTATGCTTTTTTGCAATGCTGGGATATAGGCGTTTGGTAATGGATCCCAGTATTTCTACATCATTGACTGACATGATAATAGCGTCTCGGAGATATTGATATCCCTTGATATGCGCTGGAACACCAATTTCATGAATCATCTGTGTCACATCGGATTCCAAAGTATTACTTTGTCTACGATAGTGATTTTCGAAAACTGTGTTGATTACCTTACCTTCTTGTTCACCAGTGATGCTGACCGATTTAATGCGGCTCATGACTACTCTGGTATCAAATGGCTTTAAGATATAGTAGGCGGCACCCAGTGCAAATGCCTGCTCTGTTACACTTTCCTGGCTGACGGCAGATACAACAATAATTTCCGGTTGATAGGGAAAATCAGGATGTTGGATCCGTCCCATGACTTCCAGCCCATCAATTTTTGGCATGATAAGATCCAGCAGTACTACATCCGGTTTGGCACGCCTGATTTGCATTAATGCGTCCTCCCCATCTGCAGCAGTTCCCACCAGTTCCAAATCATTTTCTTTCTCTATGGCATCTTTTAGTATACTGACAATTCTTCGGTTGTCATCCACGACTAATACTTTAATTTTTTGCATCCATGCTTCCTTTCTGCCCCGAGATTACATAATGTATAAAGATGGGCAACTTTAGTTTGGAAATTTACTCCCTGTTTTGATTATAGGGATGTCCATTTTTCCGGACAATGTGATTCATCTTTTATAGTTCGACATGCTTGAGCGAAGGAATACAAAATAGCAGTTTCTGTTAGGTCATTTTCTTTTTTTCTGCAAGGAATGACAAATGTCTCATAAAAAATTTCAAAAATACTTTTCATAAATATTGATTTACGCTATAATGTTAGTTGGAACTGAAAAAAATGTTTGGGGAACCTAAAAATAAAGGAGGTATTCCATGAAAAATGTGTTATTTGTTGCGTCAGAATGTGTACCATTCATTAAAACCGGTGGTTTGGCAGATGTAGTAGGATCATTGCCAAAATATTTTAATAAAAAAGAATATGACGTTCGTGTCATGATTCCGAAATATGCATGTATTCCAGAGGAATGGAAGAACCAGATGGTGTATAAGACGCATTTTTATATTGATTTGGCATGGAGAAAGCAGTATGTGGGAATTCTGGAAATGGAGTACGAGGGTGTTACCTTCTACTTCATTGATAATGAATTTTATTTTGCAGGTTTTCATCCTTATGGCAATATTCATGAGGATATTGAGAAATTTGCATTCTTCTGTAAAGCGTCTTTATCAGCATTGCCTAGTATTGATTTTAAGCCGGACATTATTCACTGTCACGACTGGCAGACAGGCCTGATTCCGGTTTATCTCAAGGATATGTTTTTAGAAAATCCGTTTTTCCATGGCATTAAAACCATCATGACCATACATAACCTGAAGTTCCAGGGAGTATGGGATCTGAAGAAGGTACAGGATATTACGGGCTTAAAGTCTTATTTCTTTACCAGTGATAAATTGGAAGCATATGGTGATGCTAACTACTTAAAGGGCGGTATTGTCTATGCGGACATGGTTACGACAGTTAGTGACTCCTATGCAGAAGAAATCAAAATGCCGTTTTATGGAGAGCGTCTGGATGGTCTGATGCGTGCTAGAAGCAATTCTCTGGTGGGTATTGTCAATGGACTGGATTATAATGAATACAATCCGGAGACCGATCCATTTATTTATCAGCATTACAATATCCAGAATTTCCGCAAGGAAAAGGTCAAGAATAAACGGGCATTCCAGAAGGAATTAGGATTAGAGGAAAATGATAAGAAATTCATGATTGGTATCTGCTCCCGTTTGACGGACCAGAAGGGATTTGACCTCATCAATTATGTGATTGAGGAAATTTGTGCTGAGGATACCCAGTTAGTAGTATTGGGAACTGGTGAGGAGAGATACGAGAACCTTTTCCGTCATTTTGAATGGAAGTATCATGATAGAGTATCTGCAAATATTTTCTATTCCAATGAGCGTTCCCATAAGCTTTATGCTTCCTGTGATGCATTCCTGATGCCATCCTTGTTTGAGCCATGTGGATTGTCCCAGTTGATGAGCCTGCGCTATGGTACTATCCCAATTGTTCGTGAGACTGGTGGTTTGCGGGATACCGTAGAGCCATACAATGAGTATGAGGGATTGGGAACCGGATTCTCCTTTGCTAATTATAATGCACATGAGATGCTGAATACTATTCGTTATGCAAAGGATGTATACTATAACCATAAACGGGAATGGAACAAGATGATTGACCGTGGCATGGCGAAAGATTTCTCCTGGAATTCATCAGCACAGAGATATGCCGAGTTGTATCAGGGATTATAATAGAAAATGTAAGTGTCAGACACTGCCAGGACATCGAAGGGATTCGGTGTCCTGGCTTTTTTGCTTTATAGGAAACTTCTTGTTTCCCATAAAGTAAAAATATTTATGTTCTTTTGTAGAGGAACTGCCATCACGGCTAATTTTATCCTGGATAACAGAAATTTTTCCAAGAAAAATGAAATGTGGACAGAGGCGAATATTCTGTAAGATTTGCTGTTTTTTTGGAATTACTGTTTTCTTTTTGGAAAAAATAGTTTATAATTGGGTCAAACAATCAAAGGATGGAGGTTATATTATGTTAGTTTCAGCAGAAGACATGTTAAAGAAGGCAAAGGCTGGCCATTATGCAGTTGGTCAGTTCAACATCAACAACTTAGAGTGGACCAAGTCTATTCTATTGACAGCACAGGAGTTAAATAGTCCGGTTATCCTGGGTGTTTCCGAGGGTGCTGGTAAGTACATGACAGGTTTCAAGACGGTTGCTGCTATGGTAGATGCCATGGTGGACAGCTTAGGGATTACCGTTCCGGTTGCCCTGCATCTGGATCATGGTTCTTATGATGGAGCAAAGGCTTGTATTGAAGCTGGTTTTTCTTCCATCATGTTTGATGGTTCCAGCCTGCCATTAGAGGAAAATGTGGAGAAGACCAAGGAGTTGGTTGCAATCTGCAAGGAAAAAGGACTTTCTCTGGAAGCTGAGGTAGGTTCTATTGGTGGTGAAGAAGACGGCGTAGTTGGTGCTGGTGAGTGTGCAGATCCAGATGAATGTAAAGCAGTGGCTGATCTGGGCGTTACCATGTTAGCAGCTGGTATTGGTAACATTCATGGTAAATATCCGGATAACTGGGCAGGATTGAGCTTTGATACTCTGGATGCCATTCAGGCAAAGACTGGGGATATGCCTCTGGTATTACATGGTGGTACCGGTATTCCAGAAGATATGATCAAAAAGGCAATCTCTCTGGGTGTTGCCAAGATCAATGTAAATACAGAATGTCAGCTTTCTTTCCAGGAAGCAACCCGTAAGTATATCGAAGAAGGAAAAGATCTGGAGGGCAAAGGTTTCGATCCACGTAAACTTTTGGCACCAGGTGCAGAAGCAATCAAAGCTACTGTGAAGGAAAAAATGGAATTGTTTGGTTCTGTAGGTAAAGCATAATTAGTTTGAATATATTATGTAAAATAAGTCAGAAACAGTTTTGCAGATTCTGCAAAGCTGTTTCTTGTTATGTTTTGCGTGGCGTTCTGACGCCTGGCTTTTCTACGAAGCAGACAGCAATGTAAAGGAGCAATATGGATCGGACAGAGTTTTTGAAGATCATGAGAGAAAGTCTGGAAAGGAAGATACCACAGGCAGAAATTGAAGATAATCTCAGATATTATCGAGAATATTTTGAACAGAGTAATTGCAGTGATGAGGAAGTGTGTGAAGAGTTAGGAGATCCCCGTCTAATTGCGCAGTCTGTGACCAAAGCATATTTGGCATCTAAGGGTGCGGCAGCAGAGCAATATACTCAGGAGGCACGTAGAGAGTATAGCCGGATGCATGGTGGCAGTGTGATAAATGAGAATGGGCAGGAGTATGATAGCAACCCTTTTTTGCGTCGGCTTATTCTGGTGCTGACTGTTGTGTGTGCGGTGATTTTGTTTGCATTTCTGTTACGTTTAGCTTTAATAATTCTACTGCCAGTGATGGTGGTGGTACTTCTGTGGAAATTATTAATCCGGAGGGACGGGTAAATAAGTATGTACAAAATATTGAAAAAAGATGGTAGAGCAAAACGGGGGGAATTACAGACGGTACATGGAACCGTGCAGACTCCGGTATTTATGAATGTGGGGACAATAGGTGCCATGAAGGGCGCTGTATCCACTCAGGATCTGCAGGGATTGAAAACCCAGGTAATGCTTTGCAATACCTATCATCTCCATGTGAGACCTGGGGATATGGTGGTAAAGCAATTGGGAGGGGTATCCAGATTTGTGAACTGGGACAAGCCGATTCTGACTGATTCTGGTGGCTTTCAGGTTTTTTCCCTGGCAGGTCTGCGGAAGATCCGGGAGGAAGGTGTGACCTTTCGATCTCATGTGGATGGACATAAGATATTTATGGGACCAGAGGAAAGTATGCAGATTCAGTCCCATCTGGCTTCCACCATCGCCATGGCATTTGATGAGTGTCCGCCCCATCCAGCAACTCGAAAATATATGCAGGATTCCGTGGATCGCACTACCAGATGGCTGAGACGGTGCAAAATCGAGATGAAGCGGCTGAATAGTCTGGAGGATACGATTAATCCCCAGCAGCTATTGTTCGGAATTAATCAGGGTGGAACCTTTGAAGATATCCGGATTAGCCATGCAAAGCAGATTGCAGAAATGGATCTGGATGGATACGCATTAGGAGGATTGGCAGTAGGAGAATCCCATGAGGAGATGTACCGCATTTTGGACGAGACCATTCCCTATCTTCCAGAGGATAAGCCAACTTATCTAATGGGAGTTGGCACGCCGGCAAATATTCTGGAAGCTGTGGAGCGTGGTGTTGATTTTTTTGATTGTGTTTATCCTGCCAGAAATGGCAGGCATGGACATGCCTATACCAATTATGGTAAGATGAATCTTGCCAATGCAAAATATGAACTGGATGACAGACCTTTGGATGAGAGCTGTAGTTGTCCCGTGTGTAAACATTATAGCAGAGCTTATATCAGACACCTGTTGAAAGCGAAAGAAATGTTAGGGATGCGTCTGATGGTTACACATAACCTGTATTTTTATAACAGTTTGATGGAGGAGATCCGTGACGCTATTGAACAAGAGCGTTATCAGGAATATAAAAAGCAAAAATTAAAACAACTTGAGGAGGAAACAAAATGATTGTATTATTAGCAAAAAGTGGAGCCGGCGCGGCAGGTGGCAGTGCTGGTCAGGGAAGTCTGATTACGATGATTCTGTTATATGCAGTAATCTTTGGAGTCTTCTGGTTTTTTGCGATCCGGCCACAGAACAAGCAGAGAAAAGAACACGATGCCTTGCTGACAACTTTGGAGGTAGGAGACAGTATTCTGACCACCAGCGGATTTTTTGGCGTTGTAATTGATATTACAGATGAAATTGTCATTGTGGAATTTGGTAGTAACAAAAATTGCAGAATCCCTATGAAAAAGGAAAATATTGTGGAAATTGATAAACAGAGTGGGGAATAAAATCTAGCAGAAATAGGCAGGAGGTATTGCAGAGGATATGGGAATCCGATTGCAATACCTCCATTTTTTTGAGTAATAATTTTGCAGGCACTGTATAAACATATAATAAGATAATGAAATGGGCAGGGAAACGGAAGCCGTTTCCAGTGATGTGGGAGATTTTATGAAGAAAAATAGTATTGTCATGTTTTTGCTGATATGGGGCGGGATGTATCTGTTGTCCGCCGTGTTACTGGCAATATTGGCGGCAGTTTTGTGGAAAATGCATGCAGATAGTGGAGTGGTTAGTGGTACGATTGTGGCAGTCTATGTGGTGGTATCCTTCTTAGGGGGATTTCTGATAGGGGGATTTCGGGGAAAACAGAAGATGTTCTGGGGATGTGCCATAGGACTTTGCTATTTTATACTGCTTTTGTTGGCAGGAATCTGGCTGATGGGTACAACAATTTCGGGAAATTCCTGGATATTCAGCGGCTGTATGGTCTGTGCGGTAACTGGTATGCTGGGAGGAATGTTGGCACCTGCCCGAAGAAGATGATAATTATTCTTGGATAGTTCACTTTTTAATTATAATTTTTTGTATTTTTAACATAATTTAAAATAAAAGAAAAAAATTTGTAACAAACTTTTTGCATAGTATGTTATGATAAGAATGCGTGCAAATGAAAGATTAATTTGGAGGGGCGCTTATGAGTTTACACAAGGGAAAAGATGGTTTGAATTTTGGGGAACAGGGTGAATTCACTCATAAAAAAGGGAGAAAACCGGATAGAGGAAAGCTGATAATAATTAACATTGCATTAGGATTGTTTATTGTCATCATTGCATTGTCAGTAAAAGCGATCGTATTGGATCAGAAATCAGATAAAAGACAAGGAGAGGATCCGATCGCGTCGGTAGCGTCTACAGCTGCACCTGTTGATACACCGGCAGCAGTAGAGGTACCGGAGCCACAGGGGGCAGAAAAATGGCTTCGGAAGGACTTGGATCCAAACAAGCCGATGGTGGCTCTGACCTTTGACGATGGTCCGTATTCCAAGGTAACCAGAAAGATTCTGAAGGTATTGAAAAAGAATGACAGTCGTGCAACCTTCTTCGTAGTAGGCAATCGAGTAGAGGACTATGCGGAAACATTGAAATTGACATATGACCAGGGGAATCAGATTGGCAGTCACACTTATGATCATGCAGATTTGAGCAAAATGAATACGAAACAGATCAAGAAAGAAGTAGATAAGACAAATAAAGCAGTTTCAAAAGTCATTGGCTGTGACACAACAGCACTGAGACCGCCATATGGTAATGTGAGCAAAAAAATGCGTAAGACAGTACCAGTACCTATGTTTTATTGGAGCTTGGATAGTGAAGATTGGAAGAGTCGGAATGTAGATTCCATATTAAAGAGATGCAAAACTGTGGAAGATGGAGATATCATTTTGATGCATGATCTTTATCCAACCACAGCGAAAGCAGTGGAAAAATTGGTGCCGAAGCTGGTCAAGAAAGGATTTCAACTGGTAACCATTGATGAATTAATGTATTATAAAGGGATTGAGGGAAAGAGTGGTAAAGTATATTATAGTGGTCGTTGATCCATAATATGGATGTAAGAAAAGGGCATAGGGATATGCTCTTTTTTACTTTATAGGAAACTTTTTTTCGCATAGAATAGAAAATTCTTGCCAAGTATTCCACTCTTGTGTTATAATGGCGTTTGGCGTGGTGTGTCTAAAACACTCCAAAGTTCTATAATTAAAGGAGAAAACTACAATGAAGAACAAGAAAAAAGGTATATTGCATCTGTTTGTGATACTTGCAATTATCGGATTATGTGCCTATACAACATTAGTTGGTTTTACCAAGGCACACAGAGGTAGTGCAAAAAATATCAAACTAGGTCTGGATCTGGCAGGTGGTGTCAGTATCACATATGAAGTGGTAGGGGACAAGCCAACTGCAGAACAGTTAGCAGATACAGTTACCATGATGCAGAAACGTGCAGAGGTTCATAGTACAGATTCATCGGTGGTAACAGATGAAAAAGGGCGTATCGAGATTGATATTCCGGGTGTTTCCGATGCAGAGGAAGTTTTAGCCGATTTAGGTAAAGAGGGTTCTCTGGATTTTGTGGCACAGGACGATCTGACTTATGATGATGATGGAAATCCTGTCTATTCCAAGGTCATTCTGACTGGTAAAGATATCAAAGATGCGGAAGCTGGTACCAAACAGGATGAAAACACCAAAAATAAAGAACATGTGGTATCTTTGAAGTTAAAGTCAAAGGGAACTAAGGCATTTGCGAAAGCCACAGAGGAGGCTGCGCCGTCGAAAAAAGTGATTCATATTATTTATGATGGCAAGATTCTTTCCAGTCCAAGTGTACGAACTGCTATTACTAATGGTGAGGCAGAGATATCCGGTGGATTTGACACATATGATAAAGCGAAAGAGTTAGCCGACTATATCCGTATTGGTGCATTGCCGGTAGAGTTAAAGGCAGTGCAGTCCCAGGTAGTAGGTGCCCAGTTAGGACAGGATGCCATTGATACCAGTTTGATCGCAGGTGCAATCGGATTTGCACTGGTTATCCTGTTTATGATTGTCTTTTATCGTCTGCCAGGTGTGGCAGCATCTCTGGCACTGGTGTTCTATCTGGTTGTAATGTTAGTGGCATTAAATGGATTGGATATTACCCTGACCTTACCAGGTGTGGCAGGTATCATTTTGAATATCGGTATGGCGGTGGATGCCAATGTTATTATATTTACTCGTATTAAAGAGGAACTTGCTACTGGAAAATCGGTAAAACAGAGTATTAAATTAGGTTTTGATAAAGCATTGTCTGCTATTGTGGATGGTAATGTGACTACCTTGATTGCAGCAGCCGTTCTGTATGCGAAAGGATCTGGTACAGTAAAAGGTTTTGCAACTACATTAGCAATCGGTATTATTTTATCCATGTTTACCGCTCTGTTTATTACCAAAGTAATTCTGAATGCCATGTATGCACTGGGTGTGGATGATGTGAAATACTTCGGTATTGAAAAAAAGAGAAAACAGATTCCATTTGTACAGAATCGTGTGAAATTCTTTATCATTTCAGGTGTTTTAATGGTTGCTTGCGTGGTTACTCTGGTGGTAAATAAAACTTCAAGCCTAAATAATATTCTGAACTATGGTTTGGATTTCCTGGGTGGTACCACTTATAATGTGACTTTCGATAAGGACGTAAAAATCGATGCTGATATGAAAAAAGACGTGGAAAAGATGTTTATTACTGTCAGTGAATCCAATGATGTGGTTATTTCGGAAGTAGCTGGTGAGAATGCATTGAACATTAAGACAGTGGAATTATCGGAGGAACAGCGTTCCGAACTCAATAAGCAGTTATTAGACCAGTATGGTGTAAAAGAGGAAAACATTGAAAATAATAATATCAGTGCTTCTGTATCGGATGAGATGAAAACAGATGCCATTGTGGCAGTGGTAATTGCAGCGATTTGTATGTTGTTGTATATCTGGTTCCGTTTTAAGGATATTGTATTTGCCGGTAGTGCCGTATTAGCATTACTGCACGATGTCATTGTGGTATTGTTAGTTTATGCCTTAACTAAGATTTCAGTAGGTAATACCTTTATTGCCTGTATGCTGACCATTGTGGGTTACTCCATCAACGCAACTATCGTTATCTTTGACCGTATTCGTGAGAATCTGGGTAATAAGAAAACAGTGGAATCTGTTACCAATGTGGTAAATGACAGTGTAACCCAGACTTTGACAAGAAGTATCAATACTTCCATTACAACGGCCATCATGGTTATCATGCTGGCGATCCTGGGTGTAGAATCCGTTCGTGATTTCGCTATTCCATTGTTAGCAGGTATCGTCTGCGGTGCATATTCTTCCATCTGTATTACTGGTACACTGTGGTACAGCATCAAGAGTGTGGGGCTGAAAAAGGCAGATAATTAAAATAGGTATATTAATCATGTGATTATAAAAAGACTGTCGTAGAAATATACGGCAGTCTTTTTTTCTTCTAACGTATTTGTAGTGAAGTGCGCTGAACTAAGAATCTGCAATCAAGCAAATTCTTGCAGAGTTGACTTAGTTACATTTAGCGAATTTATAAACTTAGTGTAACTTCAAGAGTTGACTTAGTTACACTTGGCGAAATTTATGAGCTTAGTGTAACTTCAACTCTTATTTCCTGGCAACAAAAGATACCCATTCGCCCAGCGTATTCCTTTCCAGAATCTCAAAATCATTTCTTTCGATTGATTCCTGCACCGCATCGGCTTTTTCGGCAAGGATACCAGAAGAAATAAATAATCCATGGGGTTTCAAATATTCTCCGATATAGTCAGAAAGAGGTATGATCACATCAGCCAGAATATTTGCCACAGCAATATCAAAAAACGTGTCGGATTGTTTTTTGATCTGTTCCCCATCTTCTAAAATATTGGCATGGATCGCTGTGATCCGTGAGGGATCAATTTCGTTGAGAACCGCATTTTCATTGGCAGCAGTGACGGCAGCTGGATCAATGTCCAGGCAGAAGGCAGAACCGGCACCACACAGCAGGGCAGTAATGGCGAGAATACCACTGCCGCAGCCAGCGTCCAGAAGGGCAGTATCCGGAGTAATGTATTTTCGCAGGGAGGACAGGCATAGTCTAGTGGTTTCATGGATACCGGTGCCAAATGCGGAGCCCGGATCGATCTGGACAATAATATCTTTTGTGGAACAATCCTCTGGTATGGGTTCCCAGGATGGTTTGATCAGAATATCGTCAGCGATTCGGAAGGGTTTGAAGTTTTCTTTCCATTTATCCTTCCACTGGCTGTCATCTACGATGGAATGGGTAATATCAAATACTTCAATAGGGATATATTGGCTCTGTTCTTTAATGCGTCTGGATAAGGCAGAAATCAGTTGCTCCGGCTGCAGGATTTGCTGCCCGTCCTGTTCCTGCTGCAACTGTGCATCTCGCAGGGAGGAGCCCGTGCTATAAAAGCTGCGATTATTATCTCCTGGCACTTCGGTGTAGAAAGTAATGGTGGATTTGCCGTCATCCGGCGGCAGGTCTGCCGGAATATCGGTATACATCCGTGCTTCTTCTTCTGCAGATAAGGAGACGTGATCCGAAATTTCATATCCATTAATATCGAATTCGGACAGGAGTTCTCCAATGTTTTCCTGGCAGGCCGTAGTTGTATGTATCTGGTATTTGATCCATTTCATGATTATCCTCATTTCTGTGTTGAATTTCTGTGCTGAACTGAGAATTTGCTTTACGCAAATTCTTGTAAAGTTGACTTAGTTACACTTAGCGAATATTATGAGCTTAGTGTGACTTCAACTTTTGTTGACTTAGTTACACTTAGCGAATATTATGAGCTTAGTGTGACTTCAACTTTTG
>CAYPEW010000015.1:0-6772 GCA_964409845.1 uncultured Jutongia sp. | reverse complement strand
TTGACTTAGTTACACTTAGTGAATTTTATGAGCATAGTGTAACTTCAACTCTTTTTGTGCTATACTGAATAACGTATGATTGCGAAGCATTGGTCCTAAGTGCCAGTGGCACTTGTTTAGGACGGTGCTATGCGCCAGTGGCGCATGCTTAGTACGGTGCTATGTGCCGGTGGCACATGTTTAGCACGGACCGGAATGGAATGTAGACAGGAACGGAGTGTAGACCAATCTGTAGTATCAGTTGGGGAAAAGTATCTTTTTCTCCGACATTTAGTATATGATACAAATCAGACTTTAGCAAGATTTGAGAATATTTGTCAAAAAATTTATTTATAATAGAAAATATACAGTATTTGCAGCGCAGATCGGCTGAGGTAATAGCGGATCTGACAGATCAGGAGGAACCAATGAAACAGTGGATTACGAAAGCCTGTCATGCAGATTTACATAAGATTGCAGAACGATATCAAATATCAGAGGTCTTTGCAGAAATATTGGTAAAACGTGGTTTACATAGCTGGCAGGAGATGGATGCCTATTTATTTGATGATATGGCACAGGAGACAGATCCGGGGAGAATGTGGGGATTAACGGATGCGGCAGCTCTGCTGTTTGCCAGGATACAGGGGAAACGTTCTATTCGTATTATTGGAGATTATGATGTGGATGGTGTGATGTCCACCTATATTCTCTATCGGGGACTAGAGCTGCTGGGTGGAAAGCTGTCCTATCAGATTCCTCATCGGGAAAAGGACGGCTATGGAATCCGGACCTATATGGTAGAGCAGGCAGCGCAGGATGGGATTGATACGATTATTACCTGTGACAATGGAATTTCAGCCATGGAGCCTGTGGAGCGGGCAAAAGAACTGGGAATGACAGTGATTATCACAGACCATCATGAAGTGCCTGTGATTGATGGAGTGGAGCAGATTCCACCGGCAGATGTGGTGGTGGATCCCAAACAGGAACGCTGTGGATATGGATACCGTGATCTCTGCGGGGCAGGAATTGCCTACAAGCTGATCCATTATATGTTGTGTCAGCAGGGAATGGGAGAGAAGGCCGAGCAATTACTTCCCTTTGTGGCAATGGCAACAGTGTGTGATGTCGTTCCTCTGCAGGGAGAGAACCGCAGATTGGTAAAATGGGGATTAAAGCGGATACAGGAGACAGATAATTTAGGCTTGTGGGCACTCATAAGGCAGATGGAATTTTCCAGGGAAATCCGTGCCACAGATTTTGGCTTTCGTCTGGGACCATGTGTCAATGCAGCCGGAAGATTAGAGGATGCTACAGAGGGATTGGAACTATTTCTGGCACAGGATGAACAGACTGCATCAGAACGGGCAGCGTATTTATATCAGTTGAATGAGAATCGGAAAGATATCACATTACAGGAGACCCAGGCGGCGATCCAGCAAATAGAGCAGGGAGAACTGCCGTCCATTCTGGTGGTATATTCTGCCAGCTGCCATGAGAGCGTGGCTGGGATCGTTGCTGGCAGATTGCGGGAGAAATATTACCGTCCTGTCTATATGATTACCGATTCCGGTGATCATCTCAAAGGTTCTGGCAGATCCATTCCCGGCTATCATATGCAGCAGGAATTGTTGGCTTGCAGGGAACATCTGATGGAGTTTGGTGGACATGCCATGGCGGCAGGTTTTTCTCTGGAAAAGACAGAACTGGATGGACTGCGTCAGGCATTGTTTGCACATTGTAGTTTGTTGGAAGAAGATTTAACGGAAAAAATTTATTTTGATAAAGAGGTCAAGCTGGAACAGATTGATAAGGATCTGGTAACTCAGCTTGCCTGGTTAGAGCCGATTGGAGAGGCAAATCCAGGAGTTCTTTTTGCAAAACGGGATGCAGAGATCCATTCTGTTCGGATGTGCGGGAGAGAGATGCAGATTGCGCAGATACAGATGGTAGAAGATGGTAAATGGTACCGTGCGGTGGATTTTCGTGCGGAAGATTGTCTGGGGAAGGCAATCTGTGCCAGATATGGCGACAGAGAATGGGAAAAGATGAAGGCTGGCGCAGTGGGAGCGTGGAAGGTAGATATACTCTTTACGGCATCTTTGGATCAGAAATACGGCTCTCTGCAGTTTCAGTTATCGGAGTGCCAGTAGACAGCCAGATTTTACTCAAAATTTAAGGCAGAATTTGTACACAAAAATATAGCATAAAATAGTAAAATGTGATATGCTAAAAGGGAAAATCCAGACTCCTATTAAGGCTTTTAGAAAAAGCAGAATAGAGACGATGAGGAGGTCGTGGATATAACAAATTACTATATTTGTAGCGGAAAAGATACATAGAGGAGGATTCGTTATGGCTGGTATCGCAGACTTAATTACAAAAGGGAAAGACGGGGGTTTAAGTTTTGGTAACTATGAATTAGACAGTAAGCAGAAACGCTCTGATTTTGAATATGAGGGAGATCTCTATAAGATTAAGACTTATAAGGAGATTACAAAATTAGAGAAAAATGGTCTGTTTGTATATGAATCGGTACCGGGAACTGTGGTTACAAATATGAAGTTTACGGATCAGCAGATTGCTTTTCAGGTAGAGGGTCTGGAGGATTCTTCCATTACATTGGAATTGGAGCCGGAGACAGAATACGACGTGTCCATTGCAGGCACAGAGATTGGTAAGATGAAGACAAACCTGGGTGGTAAACTGGCATTAAGTGTGGAAATGGATCCAGGCAGCGTATATGAGGTTAAGGTGGTTAAGAGCTAAATATGGCAAAGGCAAAAAACAAAACTGTTTATTTTTGTAAAGAATGCGGAATGGAATCGCCTAAGTGGCTGGGGCAGTGTCCGGGATGCCATGAATGGGATAGTTTTGTGGAGGAGCCGGTGGTAAAAACGGCTTCCGGTCGTTCGTCAGTGATTTTGGAACGCAAAGAACCTTCCAAGCTATCAGAGGTTGTTATTAATGAAGAAACACGGACGATGTCTGGTATTGAGGAATTGGATCGTGTCTTGGGTGGTGGTATTGTTACCGGTTCTCTGGTGCTGGTGGGTGGTGATCCTGGAATCGGCAAATCCACTTTGCTGTTGCAAATGTGTCGGGAGCTGGTTAATCAGCAGCATTCTGTCTTGTATGTTTCTGGGGAGGAATCCGTCAAGCAGATTAAAATGCGGGCAGACCGTTTGGGAGAGTTTCAGCAGGAGTTATATTTATTAAGCGAGACGGATTTAGATTTGGTGGTAGACAGTGTTACCAGAAAGAAACCGGAAATTGTCATAATTGATTCCATTCAGACCATGTATCGGGAGGAACTGGGATCGGCACCGGGAAGTGTGGGACAAGTACGTGAGACCACCAGTACTTTAATGCGTTTGGCAAAGAGCCTGCCAGTGACGATTTTTATTATTGGCCATGTGACCAAAGAGGGAGTGGTGGCAGGACCCAGGGTTTTAGAACATATGGTGGATACGGTACTTTATTTTGAGGGAGACGGTGGTGCTTCCTATCGTTTCCTGCGTGCTGTTAAAAATCGATTTGGTTCTACCGATGAGATCGGAGTTTTTGAGATGCGGGGCGATGGCCTAAAAGAGGTGCCGAATCCTTCGGAATACATGCTGCAGGGAAAACCAAAACAGGCGCCAGGTTCTGTAGTGGCTTGTTCTGTGGAGGGAACCAGACCAATTATGGTAGAGGTTCAGGCATTGGTCTGTCAGACCAGTTTTAATTTACCCCGTAGGACTTCTGCTGGAACAGACTATAACCGTGTCAATCTGTTGATGGCAGTGATTGAAAAACGTATGGGCATTCGTATGGGAGACTGTGATGCTTATATCAATGTGGCGGGAGGAATTCGGATCAATGAGCCAGCATTGGATCTGGCAATTATTCTGGCATTGTTATCCAGTTACCGTAACCAGTCTCTGGATGATGGGACAGTTTGTTTTGGAGAAGTGGGATTAACTGGAGAAGTACGTGGCGTTACCATGATAGAACAGCGTGTGATAGAGGCGGCGAAAATGGGATTTGAACGCTGCATCTTACCCAAAGTTAATGAACGGCAGATTCGGAAGTTGCTGAAACCAGAACAACTAGGTAATTTACAGTTGGCTGGGGTAGAGAGCATCTATGAGTTACTGGAGGTGATTTAATAAATGGGGGAGAGTGAAACGAAACGGTCGGCAGATCAGGTTATAGACCGTATGGAAAGTCTGGTGGGCAATCTGGAACAGATGTCCTATGATTCCATCAATACCACAGATCGTTTGGTCACTTTGTTGAATCGTGCCAGAGAATATAATGATGTTATTCGGAGTGGTGGTAGTTTGGAGGAACAAATTGCTGCCAGTGAGGCAATCGGAACAATTTTGGATGAGTTATTGAATACGTCCTTTCAGGTCAATAATTTATCTCATCAATTGGAAATGGAGACTGTGTCACAGAGAGATACGCTGGAAAGTATCCGTCAGATGTTGGATTTTCTGTATTCTTTGTGATAGTTTAGAAATAGTTCTCTGATATCACGAATAAGATGTTTTTACTTTGAGTTTCATATCTGGTACAACGAATATTATGATGGTTTATAATATTCGTTGTACCAGTTTTCGTGTTTTTAGTTTTCCGAATCGGTGCGGGGACGTTTCGGGGGTTTTGGTCCCATATATTGATAAAAGTGGGTTTTCATCATACCATTGTATATTTTACGGTTCTTGGTGGCTTTGCTGCCAATGAACCGTTCTGCTTTTTCATAGGCTGTAATGAGATACATAGACCAGCTGTCCAGATGGTGGTATGCTTCTCCAATTTCCCGATAAAGAGCCGGCATATCATCTTCGTTTTCCAGGCGTTGTCCGTAAGGTGGGTTCGTAATGATAAAGCCATATTTCTTGCGATGGCTTAGTTCGTTAACCGGACGCTGTTGAAAATGGATCAAGTGATCCACTTCTGCCAGTGTGGCATTTTCCATGGCAGCGGCAATGGCATTATGACTGATATCATATCCCTGGATATCCATGTTGATATCCCGTATAATACGGTTTTCTGCTTCGTCTATGGCATCATACCAGTGCTTTTTGGGGATCAGATGTGGCCAGTTTTCAGCCGTAAAACTGCGGTTCATGCCAGGGGCAATATCCGCACCGATCATGGCAGCTTCTATGGGAAAGGTACCGCTGCCACAGAAAGGGTCTACCAGAATACGGTCACGGTTCCATGGAGTCAGAAGAATTAAGGCAGCCGCCAGAGTTTCTGTGATCGGTGCCTTGACGGTTGCCTTGCGGTAGCCACGTTTATGTAGGGAATCCCCAGAGGTATCCAGTCCAATTACCACTTCGTCCTTCATTATGGTAACACGGATAGGGAAACTTGCCCCATCTTCGGGAAACCACTCCGTATGATACTGGGTTTTCATTCGTTCCACCATGGCTTTCTTCATAATAGACTGGATATCGGTGGGACTGAATAGCTTGCTTTTGATGGATGTGGCTTTGGTTACCCAGAACCGTCCGTTTTCCGGAATCCACTGCTCCCATGGCAGAGCCTTGGTTCCCTCAAATAATTCGTCAAAGGTAGTTGCCCGAAAACTGCCAATCTTAATCAGAATACGTTCTGTAGTACGCAAAAAAATGTTAGCCCGGCAGATGGCAGTTGCATCTCCGGCAAAAGTAACTTTTCCGTCTTCTACCTGTATAATCTCATATCCCAGATCCCGGATTTCTCTTTTTAATACTGCCTCCAGACCGAAGTGGCAAGGGGCGATCAGTTGGAATTGATCTATGTTTGTACTCATGCTGCGAGTCTCCTTTCCAGCAAAGTGGCCATGTCTGCATGTTGGGCACTGCCATTAAAATACGCCATATATCTTATCTATCAATGTTTTCCATTATAAGAAATCATAGATAAAAAAGCAAGCCACATACCCCACAGCAGTTTACGTTAATTTTCCGTCTTTAATTTGTATGATTCGATCTGCATATTCCGCCATTTGTGCATCATGGGTTACCATGATGATGGTCTGCTCATAGATTTCAGAGGCCTGTCTCAATAGCCCTGCAATCTTATCCGCATTTTCTGCGTCCAGATTTCCTGTTGGTTCATCTGCCAATACCACAGCCGGTTCCACAGCCAATGCCCTGGCAATGGAAATTCTTTGCTGCTCACCACCAGACATCTCATGGGGAAATTTATCTTTGCAATCGAGAATATCCAGCTGTTCCATTAATGTCAGGATTTTTTCCTGGTCCTCATCCCTGCCATCCAGATGGATGGGCATAATGATATTTTCATATGCGGTATATTCCGGGAATAGATTGTAGTCCTGATAGATAAATCCCACCTTTCTCCGGCGCAGTTTTGCCAAAGTGTCACTTTTAGAATAAATTACTTTTTCGCCATGGATAAAGAGTTCTCCGCTATCTGGTGTGTCTAAGGTTGCC
Organism: uncultured Jutongia sp.; assembly: GCA_964409845.1. Taxonomy (GTDB): domain Bacteria; phylum Bacillota; class Clostridia; order Lachnospirales; family Lachnospiraceae; genus Butyribacter. The sequence goes on along the minus strand of CAYPEW010000015.1, from coordinate 356 downwards.
AGAATCCGCAGCAGGGTAGATTTGCCAGAGCCGCTTTTACCAATAACGGCACAAAATTCTCCTTTTTTAAATTGAATACTACATGTTTTTAATGCTGGAACAGGTACTGCCCCTGTATAGGTTCTCGATATCTCTTTTGCTTCCATTACTATATCACTCATGTTTTACCTCATTTCTGCATCAGCATTTATGCTGATGGCTTTGTTGTGCATAATGCAATGTTTGTGCTACAGTATGCCTTGCGGCATCTGTTGCAGCGCGAAGTCACAAACTTGCAGAGTGAAAAATTTATTTTTCACTCTCAGAGTGTAGACAAAGCCCGAGGCGAACCGCCTCGGGCTTTCGTGTCAAAAAAA
>CAYPEW010000014.1:0-70085 GCA_964409845.1 uncultured Jutongia sp. | reverse complement strand
TTCCCTCAATTGCATTGGAATTATAGGTGTACTCAACAATGAATTCCTCTGTCAGGCGTTCTATTTCCCCTTCTGTCAACGGGCGTCTGGTATCCAGTTCTCTTTTCTTTTTGTCTATAGCTGTAAGTATACTTTCTGTTGCTTTAAACCGTCCATCCTCTGGCTTTCTAGCGTCTGTCGGAATCATCCAACGACGTCCTTCACGGACAACACCAGAAATCTTACCTTCTGCACATAATATACGAACACGCCTGTCAGAAATCCCCCACTTCTCTGCAGCCTGTTTTACTGTCATATACATAAATAGTACACCTCGCTTTCCAAGACATTATATCTCCCTTTCGGAATAATATCAATCTAAAAGGAATAATATTCTACGTTTTTCGGAATAAAAATAGCATTAGTTTTTTCGCTAATGCTATCTGATTAATTATAAATAATTATTTAATTAAATCCTCATATCCATAGATGCTCCTGTAACTGTACTACCTGATATTTTCATACGCCCCTCCACCGATTCTCTGGTAATACCATCCAACACACCGGATTTAATCGGTTTCCCAGCTTTCCAATTCGGATCAGCTTCCCTCACTGCATCCAAAAATGCCTGTCGGTACGCACGTTCATACTGCTCTAAGGTATATCCTGCCGCTAACCGATCCTTCTTCTGCATCTTTCGATGCAGATTGGTATATACATCGGAGCGTTTGGTTGTATCACCGTTCTGGACCCCATTTTCACGTAAAAATTCTTTCCTCGTCAATTCAAACATTTCATCCCGACTGCTCTCAGGGATGGAGATAAACCGTTTCCGGCTCTCTGCATTTTCCTCCGTAACCAACAGACCTGCCAATCCAGTGGTCGGATCAATATAATCTCCATCCTTGTCATAGTTCTTCATCAGATTTTTGATGCCTTGAATATTGGTATACATTGCACCGTCTGCATTGGACATCATCTGTTTCAGAGCCGCTTTGTATTGTTTGCTGTTGGTATCAATTCCAGCCGCTTTTAACCTTGCCTGCACAGAACTGCTATTGAGCTGTGACAACTGAAAACTGCCGGTAATATTTGTATCTTTTATTCCGAACATATTCTGAAATAAAAAACTGTAATCCGTTATCATTGACATATCTGCGTCCCCCTAAATAGCTTAAAATTTCTGCATGATATTACCATTTCCAACATCAAGTTAATTCCTATTACTATCAACTTTTCCAGAACCGATTGGATAGCTCAAATGACAAAGTCCCTGTCATAAAATCCGGATTCCCAGACATAAAATTTCTCAAGCCTGCCAGAAAAGTATCCTTGCTGGAAACATCAATATCTTTGAAATAATCAGATAATTCTTTATCTTTCACTTCTTCCTCTATGTATTTTGAATTTTTCTTCTCATACGCCTCTATCATCCCCGGTTTTTTCCTCGCACTATCAACAATCCAGTTTGTGGAATATTTTGTTAAATCCATAAGCCGGTTTTCATTGCTGGTATCCGCAGCAATCCGCTGGTACTCCTGATATGCCGCACTGTCCATATGTTTCATCATATCCACTGTATTTGTGGTTTCAACCAGATTACTGCCATGTCCCAGATAGTTGGCTTTTGTAATTCCATAGTTCATATTGCCATTTTTATCTGCCTTTCCTGCACTTGCTATTTTTGCAACGGTCTCCATAGCATCCATAAACTTTTCCTTATATTTTTCTGGAATAAAATTCTCAGCGGCATATTCCGCTTTTTTCATCCCCATAGCAATATTTGCCTGCCGTTCTTCTTCGGTTAAAGAAGATGTATTTTCTCTTAGAAAATTCTGTCTAATAATATCATAAACAAAAATCCGTTCCTCTTTGCTGCAATTCTCAACGGCTGTCGCAATCGCCTTATCCGTTTTATAGATGCCACAATACTCTGGCAGATCAATCCTTCTGTCAAAATATATAATATCCTCCTCAAAGCGCTTCTGAGCTTCTTCACTGATCTGTAAAGAAGCTGCATATTCGCCGTCACCTTTCTGCGGCTCTACAAAATCCTCCCGGTTGATGGCTTTCAAAAAATCAGTTTTTGTAATGTTTTGATGAATGTTTGTAATTTGCATTTTATATTCTCCTTTCCATTTTCATGTTTCATACTTACAGAATTCCAACTGCCTATTGCTCTGTCCAGACAGAAGTGTACTTATCCAAATTTGTGTTTATTGTGTTGATTTACTAGCTCTTTTATTTTATCGTCTATATTCCGTTAATAGCCTATCTACATTGCAGAAAACGGATTCTCATTGCAGAAAACGACCTAAATTGGAATGAAGATCGAAAAGAAAAACTCCTGATCATTATGTTTAATGACATAGGAACCACCATGCCGCTCAATCACATTAACAATATTGCGAATTCCAATGCCATGTTCATCATCTTGGCTCTTTGTTGTTTGGTATTCCCCATTCTGCATATTCAAAGGATTTTCATAAGTATTTTTCACGGATAAAATAATTGCATCATCTTCTACCAAAAATTTGAGTTTGATCACTTTCTTTCCCTGACACTTTTCACAGGCTTCAATGGCATTATTTAACAAATTGGACAAAATTACCACAATATCTTCATCCGATAGTGATATGCCAGACAGATCATTGATCCGAAAGACAAAAATTATATTCTTCTCTGACATTTCCTGATATTTGGTATTTAATATTGCATCCACAATCACATGGTTCGTCTGAATCGCATCCAGTCTTGCATCTAGTTCTCGATTAATCTTTCCAATATATGTCTCCAATTCTCTGTATTTTTTCTTCTGCAAAAGAGAGGTCATACAAAATATTTGATTTTTATATTCGTGGGCTTTCTCCCTGTGTTTTTCCAAGTTTTCAGAGATAGAATAGTACATTTGTGTCTGATTCTTCATTTTAAGCATAAAAATCTGGTCTTTGCGTATTTTTTCTTCCCTCTTTAAGATATTATTAATCAATTGAAATACCACAATATTCATTCCCACTAAAGCAAAAGCAATCATAAAATAAATAAAATCCCTACTCTGCATCTGTGGTTTTTCGATTACCAAAAGCATGACAAAAATAGTACCGATTGTAAGGACAGGAACAAAGATAAAACTCAACCACTCCTGATTTCCTAATGATACTTTGGAATGTCTGCCAATTCCCCTATTGATCATCATAAGGATAAGCAGCAATAATGCTTCTCCCAATAAAATTAACAATATCCCCCGTATGTCACCCATATCGCCCAGCCCATCAATATCTGGAAAGATTGTCCTGCTTGATAAAAAGATGATATATTCCACCACAAGTAAAATCCCATCAAAGAAAAAGGATAAAATCAGAGCCTTTATAAAACTAATTTCCATTATGAGATACATTGCAACTGCTATTTCAAATATAAATACCACCGTCTTTATTGCCAGATTATGGGAAAAAATAATGCTAATAATAAGTGTAATCATACTCAGTAGAATAACTTGAAATGCCTCCCTGAGACTGCCATTTTCTCTACGTTTCTCCCCGAATATTCCATAAAACACCTTACAGGACATCATTTCCAGAATAATAATCAAAAAGCTTTCAATATATCCAACCATTATAGCTCCCCTCGGTATGCCACATAGGTATCCCATACGTCCTTATAACGAGACTTCGGTATGGGAAAACTCTTCCCATTATATAAAACTGCCTCATACTGGCATATACTTTTGATATACTTCATATTGACCAAAAAACTTTGATGCAGCCGAAGAAGATTCTCACTTGCAATGTAGTTTTCCACCTGATTTAGTGTATCGTAAAGATGATATTCCACCATCTGCTCTTCCATCACATGGAACGCCAATTTATGTAGTTTGCTCTCAATATACAAAAGCTGATCTAAAGAAACTTTTTTCTTTCCCTCATTAAACGCAAACTCTTTCCATGTCACTTCATAATTTATCTTCTGATAGATGGCATCCATACATTCTATAATAGATTCCTGCAAATTGTCCTGATTTTTGAGCAGATATCGAATTGCATCCACCTTATAGCCCTCCAAGCTGTAATTTACAAAAGCCGTGACAAATACCAGGAAAAGTTCGGTATTGCGTTCACGAATCTTCTTCGCTGTAGCGATTCCATCCATTTCCTCCATTTTGACATCCATAAAAATAATTTTATATTGATTCATCTCGATTCCCATATCCAATAATTCTTTTCCTGACTGAAAAAAATCAATTTCATAATAAACCCCATTATCCTGCATATACTGTGTCAGCATTTCTTTCATCTGCTCTCTAAAATGCGGCTCATCATCACAAATCGCTATCCGAAACATCCTCTATCCCTCCACTATTTCCGTCGTACAATTACTATTACTCCGGTTATGAAATATCGTAAAAATCTTGCTACCTAATTATTCCTCTCTATCCATTATTTTAACAGATCTGCACTTTTCCATCTTAATCATTGTCTGAATCGACCATTTTCTTGTCTAACTTGTCCATGACCCATATTATACACATGATGCTACGGATTGCCATATACTTTTGCATCTTCGCTCCGCTATGGTCTACATTCCATTTCGGTCTGTGCTAAGCATGCGCCACTGGCGCATAGCACCGTGCTAAACGAACGTTCACTGAACGTTCAGCACCCTAGCATCATACAGTACCACCATAGAGATCACTTTATCTTTCTCCTGTATCAGTTTAAAATCCCCTTGCAACTCTTTGATCTGATGTTTCACGCTTCGCAATCCAATGCCATGCCATTTAGAATCTTCCTTGTTACTCGTCTGAAAATCAATTTCCTCTTCCTCTTTATGATTCACAATTTTAATGTATAAGTTTCCTTTCATATAGCTTATATTGACTTCTACAAATTTCTCTCTCATATGCAGTTCTGCCTGAATGGCATTATCCAGTAAATTGCCTAATATCGTAACCATTGCCCCCTCATCCAGCGATAAATCCGGCGGAAGATTGATATTGCAAAACAGATGTATCCCCTGACTTTGTGCATATACCATTTTAGAATTGATAATTATATCAATTCCCTTATACCCAGACTGGACATAAGCGGATTGATGATTCAAAATTCCAGCTTCCTCCTGCATATAATCTTCCAGTTGTTGATACTCCTTTGTCTTCAACAGCTCCAACATATAAATAACATGGTTTTTATAATCGTGAACCCGTCCGCTCCATAAATCAAAACTATCTTTTTCTTCATCCAAAGACTTCTGCAACATCTGATTATAAAAATTCATTAATTGCAGTTTTTCCTCTTTCCTGCTACTTTCCGCTATCGCAGCAAAACTATAAATCAATAAGATTTCCATTACCCACAATAGGAAAAACAGCATGGTTTCTGAGCCTAAAACAAAATTCCTCTGCATAAAATGCTCAAAGATATACAATGCATATAGCAAAGTGATTCCTGTAATTCCAAGAATAATAAACAAATGACGTCTCTGTAATTTCTTTAATTCTGGCATTTTCTTTCGGATCAACAGTACCGATATCACAAGCAAAGATTTGGCAATAATCGTTGCATAAATCCGGTACAAAGTCATCTCCTTAAAATATAATAATTCTGTTCCTGACAGATAAGACATCAGCACAACCGTAATATAATCATCTAATACTAAAAAAAGTACATAGTTAACTGTCATGACAACGATCCTGATATAATATTTCCCATAGAACAAAAACTGTGCAAAGATCACAATTCCAAAATATACGATAAGTCTGCAAATAGAATATACCTCTATCCGCATTGTGATATCATTAAAAATAATCTCAATAAAAACAGTAATTATGATCCCCACCATATGATCTTTTAGCATAGCATCTTTCAAAAAAGAAGCAACATATACATAACACATTGCTATTTCAATGATAACCGCTAAGATTTCCATTAATCTGCAAACAACATCCATAATAACTCCCTTATATCACTTCACTCCAATATTGCATCATAGCGTCTGAAATCTCCTGCCTTTTTCGTTTACTGACAGGAATTTCCATATCATTTTCCAACACAATCGCTTCCCTTTTCATCTTCTTAATATATCGCTTATTCACAACACAGCCCCTGTAAATCTGCAAAAAGGACTCATCCATCCTTCCCATTTCCTTTCTCAGATCACTAATTTTTTTCCAGGTTTCATATCGCTTGTTTTGAACGGTATAGATAATACATTTTCGATTTTCCAGTTCATAATACAAAACATCCCCTGTTCGGATTGTCACGATCCCATCCTGTGTCTTGATATGCAATAAAATATCCCTGCCAGCATTCACCTTGTCACACGCCGCCTGCAAGGCAGGCAATAATTCCATTTCCATAAATTCTTTTCGGATATATCGAAAGGGAGCATATTCAAAAGATTGAAAGACATATTCCGAATGAGCCGTCATAAAAATAAGAAGCACATCCAACTGTTTATCTCGAATCGTCTGTGCCATCTCCATGCCTGATATTCCTGGCATATCAATATCTGTAATCAGGATATCACTGACTTCATCCGAGCACTGCATTCTTTTTAATACACTTTCTGCATTGCTATATTCTGTAATTTCAATGGGATATTTAATCTCGGAACGAACAGAATCAATATATTTCCCGATTCGATTCAATGTCTTTTCTTCATCATCACATAATAAAATGTTAATCATACTCCGCCACCCTCTATCTATTATCTTGAAAATCTCGTCTTACTCATTATCAATGTGGTTAAATATTGAAAGAATTTTAACCACCCTAGTAATAATTATCGTATATTTCCATCAATATCTTAACTCTTGACTATACTACCCACCCATTAAGTCATAATAGACTTCGTGCTCCATCTGTGTTATACTATGGTCAACATGCTAAATAAAAAAACATACAGGGGGTGATTATATGCCTAATACAAATTTAGAAATCACACAAAAAGCAATGGAAGATTTTAAAAAAATTCAAGAGTATATGTTATTGGCGAAAGAGGAAAATTCAACTAAAACATACGCAAAGTTGAAAAAAGAGTATTTATATCTAAAAAGTTTTCTTAATGTGGCAGGAGTAAACCTAACAGACATTGATGAAATCAAGGAATAATTAAATAGTAAGCAGATCAGGACGCAAGCCTATTATATATGACTTACGTCCTGATTTTTATGCCCACTACTTTCCCAGTCTGGATATAACCACCCCCCATGTAACAAGGGATGTTGCACTGGTACAGGAGAATTGCTTGCATCCTGATACCGATTACGTTATCTTAAAGACAGACACCACAGCAAAATAATATTATGTGTGGTCAGAAAACACAGAGAGGAGTATCCCCTATGGATATAGGTATCAAAATTGCCCAGGCGAGACGGGAACAGGGAATTACACAAATTGAATTAGCCGATCAACTGTCAGTAACCAGACAGACGGTTTCCCGCTGGGAGACGGGAGCTGCCTTTCCCGATATCGAAACAGTGGCAAGCCTTGCGGAAATACTACAGGTATCCTGTGACTATCTTTTGAGAGATCTACCATCAGAAAGAAATGTCGTGCCTGCAACAGACAATACAGAGGCACCTGAACATGGAAGTTCTATTACGAAATTACTTTCCAGTATTGAGGGAAAAAATGTTCGCATTTCCTTTTATGATGACGAGGAAGATATGGATGTATGGGATAAGGTCTGTAAAGTAGACTGTTTCGAAGGAAATTGGATACGAGTTACCATACAGCAGGAAAGCGAAACACAAAAAAAGCTATTTGCTCTTTCGTCAATTCTATCGCAGGAAGGCGAAACACACAAAAAACTAATCGCTCTTTCGTCAATTCTATCATTTGAAATCGTGGAACAGGAGGAAAATCAGAATGGATCTTCTCTATAAAATATGGGCATTTTTCGGATTCCTTGCATTTATCCAGATGGGCAGCATCTATGCAAAAATACACCGGGCAGAACGCAGCGAAAATGGTAATTTACATGCAGAAAGAAGCAGCGTAAAAGACGATATGGCAAAGATTCTTGCGCCATATATCGGGAAAGAAATATCTCTGGATTTTTATGAAGACGAAGAAGATATGGATCTGTTAGGTGCAGGCAGACACGACAAAGTTATTTTGATGGACATTGATCCAAAATGGGCCCTAATCCACATTGAAACACCAAAGACACACAAAGATAAATTGATACGCATTTCCTCCATCAAAGGGGTAGCCTTTAAAGAGTAACACTTCCTATAAGTCTTAGAAATAATAGACTTTGCCCTTTTATTATGCTATACTCTTCATAAAAAGCAACAAGGGGGTGATCATATGCCGAGTAATGGTGAAATTATTGAAAGAGCAATCAATGATTTTCAGAAAATTCAGGATCACATGGAAAACGCAAAAAGTGAAAATGCTGTAAAAACTTATGAATGTCTAAAAAAAGATTATATTTCTTTGAAAGTATTGCTGACTAGCTTAGGTGTTAATTTAACGGCAATCGACATAATTAAAGAGTAAGCAAAGCAAGAACAAATAGGACTAGAAAATGTTTCACTCACACTTTCTAGTCCTTTTTTATCGAATAGGAAATTCCTCCTATTCGATAAAAAACACTCCGTGTGAATCGCACGCAAATGCAGATGTATTATGTCGCCAGTGCGACGCATTTGCGGCGCAGAGTTTCGCAAAGCGAAACTCTTTGTTCTTATTCTGGCTCCCAGCCAAATGACAAACCTACTTCTTGCTCTTTTTCTTGCTCTTTTTCTTAGTCTTCTTCACAGACTTTGTCTCATTATTATTCTTGAGAACCAGCCGCTTTACCTTCGATGAATAAACCCAGTATTTCGAGGAAAGCTTCGGGCATTTAGCACTTGTAATCGAAGATACCTTCTTCGCAAGAGGCTTCCAATCCTTCCATGACGCATGAATTCCATAAGGTGCAACAGAGCCTTTATAATAGTTATCATAAGTATGCCGTCTGCTATCCAGTTTTTCAGTAGCTCCGGCATCGCCAAAAATAGCACCAATATGCGCTTCTTTGCGCGGAAACTTAACTTTTCCTGCATTATAATTATATCTGGCATATTTAGTAACCGTTTCAAAGGCACCACAAATACCGCCAATCGTTGCCGTATTTCCACTTACACTGACAGTTCCTGCATTGTAGCAGTTGGTAAGCTTGCAATAAGTACCACCACATGCCCCTGCAACACCACCAATGGTACCAGAACCATGCTTAGTCTTATTTGTTATTTTGGCACTGACTTTTCCCGTATTGTAGCACTCGCTCATCACTTGATTTTTATTGAGATCAACAAATGATACATCACCAAACACGCCACCGATTATTGTTTTTTCTCTGTCTGAAGAAGTAGCACCCGTAAAGCTTATGGCACCCTTGTTGTAGCATCTTGATGCAAGTGTATTCAGTTTACCTGCCACCCCTGCCACATAATTTCCACTATCTTCAAATTGATTAGAAACTTTGATTTTCCCGGTATTGCCACAGGATGTGGCACTACTCACCCAACCGACCAGACCTACTGCATTAACCTGACCGCAGCATATTGGAAAATGATCTCCAACATTATATGCAGGTGTATCATACTCTTTCTTCTTTGCATAAGCCTTCACCGTAATATTGCCAGAGTTGGTACAGGATATCATCTTTGACTTGATATTGAGTTTATTCTGATTATATGTTATCATCAATCCTGCCGCAGAAAAATGTCTATCATAGCTGACACCCTCACAGCCATATCCACTCAATGAAATGTTGCCGGAATTGGAACAGTTCTTCAGGAGACTGATAGTTGAAAAGTATCCTGCCAGTCCGCCTACACAGGTATCATTCCCATCATAGCAATTCCTGCCGTTTGCAGTAATCGCTGCACTGTTAGAACAATTTACCATCTTACCGCTGCCGGAAGATGCAATTCCTCCTATGAGAAACCCCCATCCCGTGGGATTTTCCCGGGTACTATTGACAGTAATCTTGCCGGATACATGGACATTGCTGAAGGTACACGAATCGGCAGATGTTACCAGAGCCCCCACATACGCACAACAATCCGTTTTGACATTAATCTTTACATTGGTTACAGATATATTTTTAAATGTCGCTTTGGATGCCTGGTCAAAGATACCGACATGACTGTCACTTTTTTGCCATGCAGTATTCTCCAATTCATTAAATATATTATCCTTCTTAAGAGGACCGGATACAATCGCATTGGTAAACTGGTATCCCTTTATTTTGTGTCCCCGCCCATCTAATGTTCCTGTAAATGGGTAATCACAAAAGATTCTCGCATTCTTCGGGACAGTAATATCCTTCTTTAGATAGTAACTGCCACTTGGAATATTTTCCATCGCCTTCAAATCCTGAAAACTGGAAATCGCCTTTTTCTCTCCCGGCTTCATTTTCGTATTCGGTGCGGGCTTTTTTGGTACCGGCGTTACCTTTGGTGCCGGAGTTGCAGTTGGCTTTGTCGTTGTAGTTGGTTTTTTTGTTGTAGTCGGCTTTGTCGTTGTAGTTGGTTTTTGGGTTGTGCTTGGCTTTGTCGTCGTGCTTGGCTTTGTCGTCGTGCTTGGCTTTGTCGTTGGTGTTGACGTCGGCGTCGTGCTTGGCTTTGTCGTTGGGGTTGCCGTCGGTGTTGACGTTTCCTCCGATTTTACGCTATCCGTCTTAGTCCATACGGAAGTTTTATCCAGATCAAGATGCAAAACAGGGCGAACACTACGTATGAGATAATTATCTGGAGCATACTGCTCTTTTTTTCTACTTACGCTCCCAGTCCAATTAACTATTGCCTGGCAATCTTCTTCACAGAGAGTTCGCAGCCACCAATCTTCGCCATACTCTCCTACCAATCTTGTCTTGCTCTCCTTATCAGGATCCGTGTCAAAGCCATATTCTGCTTTGCATACCTCATTCACAGACAGCACATAAATCTTATCTTCTGTGTTATTGCCGCCATCTGTACCCGTATCGGCATTATTTTCATTGACTACATTAGTGGTAAGAATCGCTGCCTGTTCCTCCTGACTGAAAGCATTCTGATAAAAGTCCTGATTCAGCCATGTACGGAGAGCACTTGTCTCCCATGTACATGAAGTGTCCCCATCTTCTCTGATTTCTGCATATTGCTGCTCATCCAGAACGCCGTCTGACATTAGGAATGCGTCGCTGCCATCCACAGACAGTACACGCCATTTAATCGGCTCTTTATTGTCTCCGCCCTCCTCTAAATAATTTCCAAAATAAACACAGTCCCATATCGTAACACCATTACTATCAATGGAAGGGTTACTGAGACCGGCGCCTGCAGTATCTGTCGCCGCAACAGCAGGAATCCCCTCTGCCACAGTGGACAGTATGAGAATCAAGCTTAAAAACAGCGCCAGTGGTGATGTTAGTTTTTTCATAATATTATATCTCCTTCTAACCTTGTCTGGCTCTCACAAGCGAGCTTGTCAATCTGCTTATCATGATTTTGTTACGCCCTCACAAGCAAACTTGCTCGATCCGCTTATCATTATATCATCTTTTCCCCCTTATTCTCCAAATCAGGTGCGAATGGTAAATATATGGCGCGAATGGTAAATTACATACATTGACATCCAAATATTAAAATGGCAACATAAATATAAAGTGTATATCCATTACAAAATGATAAAAAGGAGGAAGCATAAATAATGTTGATACAAATACTATCATTCCTACATAATGCGACCACAATGGTATTTGGCATCTTTATCTCCGCTTTCTTTCTGGGAGTGAGGCAGAACTCCCGAAACATCCTTATATTATTAGGGGTTTCTGCCTTTGAAGGATTCTTATATGTTGCCAGCGCTTTCCTGTTTGAGGAACTTTTTACCCAATGGTGCTACGCACTAATCATCCATGTACCGCTGATTATGTTTTTAATGTTTTACTACAAATATTCCATTATTTCCTCCTGTATCTCAGTTTTTTCTGCCTATTTGTGCTGTCAGTTGAGTAACTGGGTAGGATTACTGATGCTTGCCATCACGAAGGCACAGTGGTGTTACTATTCTTCTCGAATCCTGGTTACGGTCATTACCTTCTTTTTGTTATGCCGATTTGTCTGCCATACAACGGAGACAATATTTACCAGAGACACGAGAGAGCTTTATATTATAGGCTTTTTGCCTACTGTATATTATATTGCTGACTATACCTTTACCAAACTCTCTAATCTGCTCTATTCTAGTAACAAACTGATTGTAGAGTTTATGGGTTTTGCCCTGTGTATCTCCTATTTTGCTTTTCTGTTTGTCTATTTCAATGAATATGAAAAAAAGCAGGAAATCAGGCAGTACAGTGAACTGATGCAAATGCAGCTGTCTTCCATTGAAAATGAGATTAGACAGGTAGAACAAAACAAACAGAAGCTCGCTATATTAAGGCACGATATGCGTCATCATCTGGATATTATTCTAACACAGCTGCAAGTTAACAACACAGAGAAAACAATCAATTATATTAAGGAAATCAGCAACACCTACGATGATACGGTAATGACAAGCTACTGCAAAAATGAAATGATTAATTCCGTAATCTCTATTTATCAGACACGTTTTGCAGAAAAAGGAATTATGTTTCATTGTGATATTGCCATAAACAAATCCTTACCTTGCCAAGATACTGTAATTTGTACAATATTATCCAATGCTTTGGAAAATTCCATGCACGCACTAAATCAAATGGATTCAGAAAAAATAACTGCTGAAAATAAACGGGTTCATCTTACCATTTCCCAAAAGGGAAATCATCTTCTGCTCCATATTGAAAATCCAGTTCTACAGATTCCTAAATTTGTGGATGGTATTCCAACTTCTGACAAAAAGGGACATGGCATTGGTGTAAAAAGCATTGTGTATTATGTAGAACAGTTAAATGGACAATGCCAGTTCTCCGTTTCCAATCACATGTTTGTTTTACGCATTATTATCTAGGGAGGATGAGGATTATTATGAAAATAGCAATTTGTGACGATGAAAAACAATTTATGGATGCTATCTGCCCCTTATTAAAACAATGGGCCGCAAGAAATTCCATCAAACTAACGCTCCACTGTTTTACCAATGGGGATGACTTAATTGCCGCCCATAGGAATATATGTATGGATTTAATTATATTAGATATCATTATGCCACTGCTAAATGGTATGGATACTGCCAGGGAGCTTAGAAAAGATAATCCGACCATTCCCATTATCTTTCTTACCTCCGCAAGGGAGTTTGCTGTGGAATCCTATGAGGTAAAGGCATTCCATTACCTCATAAAACCTGTTGATGAGATAAAATTATTTCCCGTTCTCGATGATTTACTCAAAACAATTACTCTGCCCCAAAGTCTCTTTACTGCCCAGACAGACAAAGGATTTTGCAAAATTATAGTGGACGATGTGGAATATCTGGAAGCTCAGAATAAAGAGGTTCTTGTCCATCTGTCAAATGGTAAGACAATCCTAATTCGTGAACTATTCTCAAAATGTGCAGATGTGTTTTCGCCTAAAAATGGTTTTTTCCGCTGCCACCGCAGCTATATTGTTAACCTGAGTAATGTAGTTCAATTTACGAAGTCAGAAATTACGACAAACCTTAAATGCAGTATACCGATATCCAGAAATCGATATGTTGCCTTTAAAGAAACCTATTTTAATCATATGTTTGAATAAAATAGCATAAACCCTGCGGCTTACGCTGCAAAAACGCTAAAGCGTTTTTGTTGGCATACCGCTATATATAGGCATTTTCCTATATTGAATAAGCGGGGCTATCAACCAAGCCCCGCCTATCTGATCTTTATTCAATACCTCTCACTAGCAGATCTCCTGATGCAATTCCTGCAGCGATTTCACTCCACTGCTGGCATCATTCTTCACCGCATGGATTCCCTCTGCGGTTGCTTTAGCAGCTGCCACCGTAGTCATATAAGGAATTTTTGCCTTGATAGCCGCCTTACGCAAGTAGCTGTCATCGTTGATATCATCTTTATCCCTTGGAGAATTAATCACTAACTGGATATCTCCATTGGTAATCATATCATAAATATTCGGGCGGCCTTCCTGCATCTTGTTTACCTTGACTGCATCAATGCCTGCCTCTGACAAGATATCGTAGGTTCCGGCTGTTGCCACAATACGGAATCCATCCTCGGCAAAGGTTTTCGCCACGCCAACCACTTCTTCCTTATCCTTATTATTAACAGAGATCAGAACCGTTCCCTCTAACGGCAGCTTAGACTGAATGGCCTCCTGCGCCTTAAAGAATGCCTCTCCATAGGAACCGGATAATCCCAGCACCTCACCAGTAGAACGCATTTCTGGTCCCAGAACCGGATCTACCTCTGGGAACATATTGAATGGGAATGCTGCTTCCTTCACACCATAATTCGGAATCTTTTGCTCTTTCAAGGCAGAAACCGGCGAAGGACGACCTGTCAGCTCTGCCGTGATGATATCCGTAGCCAGTGGCACCATACGGATATTACATACCTTGGATACCAATGGCACAGTACGGGATGCTCTTGGATTGGCTTCCAGAACATATACCTTTCCATTTTCAATGGCATACTGCATATTCATCAATCCACGGACATGCATTTCCTCTGCAATTTTCCGGGTATATTCTTTGATGGTCTTTACATTCTCCTCGGAGATATGCACGGACGGAATAATGCAGGCAGAATCTCCGGAATGAACTCCAGCCAGCTCAATATGCTCCATAACCGCTGGAACAAAGGCATTGGTTCCGTCACTGATGGCATCTGCTTCACACTCGGTAGCATGGTTCAGGAAACGGTCAATCAAAATCGGTCTGTCTGGTGTTACTCCGACTGCCGCATTCATATACTCAGTCATGGCTTCGTCATCATAGACTACCTCCATACCTCTGCCACCCAACACATAAGAAGGACGCACCATAACAGGATAGCCAATGTCCGATGCAATATTTATGGCTTCCTCCACCGTGGTAGCCATTCCAGACTCTGGCATCGGAATATCCAGCTTCTCCATCATGGCACGGAAAAGATCCCTGTCTTCTGCCAGATCAATGACAGCAGGGGCTGTACCCAGTATTTTCACGCCATTTTTCTCCAGCTCCGCAGCCAGATTCAGCGGTGTCTGTCCACCAAACTGAGCAATCACGCCCAGAGGCTTTTCCTTGTTATAGATGCTGAGCACATCTTCCAATGTAAGCGGCTCAAAATACAGCTTATCCGAAGTATCATAATCGGTAGACACTGTCTCCGGATTACAGTTGACAATAATCGTCTCAAAGCCCAGCTCCTTTAGGGCAATAGCAGCATGAACACAGCAATAGTCAAACTCAATTCCCTGACCAATTCGGTTTGGTCCACCACCCAGAATCATAATCTTTGGCTTGTCAGAGCGGATCGGATTCTTATCTGGTGCATTATAGGTGGAATAATAATAGGCACTGTCCTGAGTTCCACTGACATGTACACCTTCCCAGGCTTCCTCCACACCCAGCTTCAGACGCTGGTTCCGAATATCCTCCTCTGGAATCTCCAGAATCTGGCTCAAGTATTTATCAGAGAAACCATCCTTCTTGGCAGTAATCAACTGCTCATCCGAAGGCATACTGCCCTTTCCCTGCAACAGAGCTTCTTCCTCTTCCACCAATTCTTTCATCTGTTCGATAAAATAATGTTTTACTTTGGTAATATCAAATATTTCGTCTACAGTGGCTCCCTTGCGCAAAGCCTCGTACATCAGGAAATGTCTCTCACTGGAAGGTGTTACCAAGCGGTGCAGCAGTTCCTCCTTGCTAAGGGTGTCAAAATCTTTCGCATGACCCAGACCATATCTGCCGGTCTCCAAGCTACGAATTGCCTTTTGGAATGCTTCTTTATAAGTCTTTCCAATGCTCATAACCTCGCCTACAGCACGCATCTGGGTTCCCAGCTTATCCTCCACTCCCTTAAACTTCTCAAATGCCCATCTGGCAAATTTAATTACCACATAATCCCCATCTGGCACGTATTTGTCCAGAGTACCGTACTTGCCGCACGGAATATCTTTCAGCGTCAGACCAGAAGCCAGCATAGCTGACACCAGAGCAATCGGAAATCCTGTTGCCTTGGATGCCAGTGCAGAGGAACGGGAGGTACGAGGATTGATCTCAATAACAATAATACGATCTGTTACCGGATCATGGGCAAACTGCACATTGGTACCGCCAATAACCTGTACAGACTCTACAATCTTGTATGCCTGCTCCTGCAGCTTCTTCTGACATTCCTCGGAAATTGTCAGCATCGGCGCTGAACAGAAGGAATCTCCGGTATGAACCCCCAAAGGATCAATATTCTCTATGAAACATACGGTAATAATATTATTGTCGGCATCTCGCACTACTTCCAGCTCCAGCTCTTCCCAGCCCAGCACGGATTCTTCCACCAGAACCTGACCAACCAGACTTGCCTGCAGACCTCTGGCACAAACCGTCTTTAACTCCTCTTTATTGTACACCAGACCGCCGCCGGCTCCACCCATGGTATAGGCTGGACGAAGCACCACCGGATATCCCAGCTGATCGGCAATGGAAAGTGCCTCGTCTACCGAATAGGCAACCTCACTTCTCGCCATCTCGATCCCTAGTTTATCCATGGTTTTCTTGAACTCGATGCGATCCTCTCCACGTTCAATGGCATCCACCTGGACACCAATTACCTTAACTTGATATTTATCCAAAATTCCGGCTTTATTCAGCTCTGCACAAAGGTTCAGCCCTGACTGTCCGCCGAGATTTGGTAATAATGCATCTGGACGTTCTTTGGCAATGATCTGCTCCAATCTGTCCACATTCAATGGTTCAATATAAGTGACATCTGCCGTCTCCGGATCTGTCATAATCGTAGCCGGATTTGAATTGACCAGTACAATCTCATATCCCAGCTTCCGCAGCGCCTTACATGCCTGGGTGCCGGAATAATCAAATTCACATGCCTGACCAATGATAATCGGTCCGGAACCAATTATCAGTACCTTATGGATATCTGTTCTTTTTGGCATAAAATCCTCCATTCTTACGCAAGTCTTCTAAGTATGTAATATCATTCTAAACATTCCAAACTACATTATATATGTAACAGAGAAAATGCACAAGATTTTCTGAGGGAAAATTTTCAGAAACGAATCGTTTCAATCTGGTACAAAACAAGAAGAATCCCACAAATGATATGATTAAATAATAAAGGAAAATTGACTGTAAACCACAAAAGTGCTTAACATGTGCGATTCACACATGTTAAGCACTAAAAATGACATAGACATAAATGAATTTAAATCTTAAAGGATGCCACCGTCTGATTCAGCAATTCACTAAGACGAAATAATTCTTCCATTCTGGTCAATACGATATTAGAATTTTCATTGGAACTCTGAGCAGATTGCTCCACTCCCTGTATGTATGTTGCAATTTCCCCAACCAATTCCGTAATGGAACGAATGGTCTCGTTAATGCCCTCCATGTTGGTACTCATTTGCTTTGAAGCGGTTCCCAGGTCACTAGAAATACTACTGTAAAATACCGCATCCTGCTCGTACATCTCGGCTAATTCAGCCATACTCTGGTAGTCCTCCATAACCTTGCCATTCATAAATTCCAGCAATTTCTTGGAACTGCCAGACAAAAGAGAAACATTCTCCACCACACCCTCTGTAACCTGACGAATTTTATCTACCGCTTCTTTGGAGTGATCCGCTAATTCACGGATTTCATCTGCAACCACAGCAAAGCCTTTTCCTGCTTCACCGGCTCTGGCAGCTTCAATAGAGGCATTCAGCGCCAGAAGATTGGTCTGTGAACTGATGGAAAGAATTTCTTCTGTCAAGGAGTCAATATCCCGCACCCGCTGGCTGTCTGCAATGGCATGCTCCAGTTCTCCCCTGGTCTTCTGATAAAGTGCCACTGCCTCTTTACCGGATTTTTCTGAATTCTCATGCTGTTTTCCAGCACGTTCCATGATATTACCAGACTGTTCTGCCGCCTCGCTGGCCTTTCTGGTCACATTTTCTACCAGCATTCCCAATTCCTGCCCCGTATTTTGTATCCGATCTGCCAGTTCCTCTGCTGTGGCAGTCTGCTTCATAACTGCTACCACAGACTCCAATATATCTGAGATATCCTGATTCAACACCGCCATTTCTGACGAAGTTCCCTCTGCAATGGTTCCAATGTTTTCCGCTTCCTCTTTCGTATTCAATATAATACTGCGAATCTGCTGCTTGACCTCTACCGTTGCTGTCCGGATCTGCTCTGTTTCATTCTTGTACTCCTTTGGAATCCCTTTTTCATGAACGATATTCTCCGAAAAATCTCCAGAGGCAAACTGTTTTAACATCTGTACCGGTGCCAGCATTTTGCCAATCAGACCTGCCATAAACACAGTAACCAAAGCTATCATCAGCAGTGCAATAACCACAGCCACTGCAATCATTGCTGTCAGAGAACGGGTCACATTCGCTGTTGGCACAACAACACTTAATTTCCAATCACTCCCCGAAATAACAGAAGCCGCAAAATAGCAGGAACTTCCATCATAATCCTTTTGCCGGATTACCTGACTCTCTGTCCCATCTATCAATTTCGCCAATCCCGGCATGATATCAGTAACCGCCACTGCCGCATCTTCTGTAGGCTCATATTCTTTATTTTTATGAGCGATATAATTTCCACTGCTGTCTACTAAAAATCCATAGACTCCTTCTGCAAAATCAATACTGCCGGTCAGATCTGTTACTGTTCCCAAAGTCACATCCAGACCAATTACCGCTGCCAATTCGCCACCTATATAAACCGGAGAGGCAATTGTGGTACACATTTGATTCGTTATCACATCCCAATAAGGATCTGTAACAATGGTTTTTTGCTCCTTTTCTGCCCCCTGATACCACCCACGCTGTACCGGATCGTACCCCTCTGGAATTTCTGCTTCCCTGTTAGACTGGATAAAATGACTGTCCTTCGTTCCACAATATAAATTGAGCAACTCCTCCCGCCCCTCTGCATAGGCGTCCACAACGGACTGAATAAAATCATCTCCAGCATCAGAAGCAGCCTCTATACTATTGGAAGCACCTTCTGCCACCATCTTCTCCTGCTCGATCCAGGTGTTGATTTCTTCTGCATATTTATCTGCATTAAGCTGCAGGGCATCTGTCTGATTCCGGATCAAATGTCTGCCCGCTACAATAACAGTTCCCACTGTGGTCAATATGATACTGGCTGCCACAATACAAATAACACTGATAGTAAGTTTTCCTTTGATTGTTCTGCTCATAATGAATCTCCCCTTTTGTATGTAACATTAATTGGCTTTCATTATAAGCATCAGAAATCATTTCTGTAACTCTTCTGGCACAATTTGCACTTTTCAGGGTATCTTTTGCAGTTCTATATATACATATGTATCGTCATATTATAAACACAATTTTTACAATGTATAAAACAATATCAATGTCCAGACAATGTTTACACCAAAAAATATAGCATAATACAATTTTATTTACCAAAAATAACCTACCCTAAATTTACTTTTTAGCGAATTACTCCTGTGGAATCACTATAACCCCTTCATTTCCCACTTTCATTGACTCCTCAAAATTCTTCTTTATCTGCATAATCAGGCTATCCTCGGAAACCATAAGGTTATATGCCCTTTTCTTTGTACCATCTATTTGCCAAAAATCTTGTTCCTCTCCCATCTTTCTGTTGACAGAATAGACCATCGTACTATCATCATCCGTTACATAAAAATAGTCTTATAATAAGCCGGAGCAGCCACAATACATCTATTGTGGCTGCCCCAGTCTCCGTATATCGGTCTCGTGGCATCAATATAAGCACTTCCCGTCATAGGAACTAACAATGCATACAAACACCATTAACCAATCAACTCTTCCTCATTCATCCCTCAATGGCAATATAACGTTTCTGCTCCTCTACCCGCTTTTCTTCCTTCGGAAGCTGGAAGGTCAGAATGCCATCCTCATACTTTGGATGAATATCATCCTCTGTCACACTCTTGCCGACATAAAAACGACGGCTCATACTTCCGGCATAACGCTCCCGTCTGACATATCTCCCTTCCTCGTTCTTTTCATCCTGCTTCATTTCCTTAGCCGCACTGACAGTCAAGTAGCCGTCCTCCAGCTGCATTTTGATCTCGTCCTTCTTAAAACCAGGCAGATCAATATCCACAGTATAACCATTACCATTGTCCTTAACATCTGTCTTCATAAAATTGTTTGCATTCTTGCCAAATAAGGACTTATCCATATCGGCAAATCTTGAAAATGATGGAAATGCAAAATCCTCCATCCAGTTATCAAATAAATTTTCTCCAAAAATACTAGGTGTTAACATAAGTCATATCCCCTTTCTGTGATGGCAAGATGCATACTGCACTATTACAGGCACTTGCCAATCTGATATAAATTTGCAGCACGTTCGGAGAAATCCGAGGTGTTGTTCTAAAACATAGGATCTGAAACCTGCTTACCGATTCCTTTTCCCTGTGACAACTACACTATAACACTTTTGTTAGCACTCGTCAACAGAGAGTGCTAACAATTCTTGTGAAAACTTTGTGAACTCTATTCTCCGATTATTTTTATTTTTATGCTCTTATTCATAGGATAACCAGAAAGGCTGATATCATACAACTCAGATAAATGAAAGAAAACAGAATTCACTTATGAACCATAGAAATTATAGATATATCGTAATGCAACAACAATGTAGTTCTATGCCTGACTCATTGCTTCGCACGAATAAACTCCAGGAATTCTTTTCCTGGAAGTGGTTTTGAGAAATAATATCCCTGAATATACTCAATCCCCAAAGCAGATATGGTCTCCATCTGCTCTTTGGTTTCCACACCCTCCGATACAATTTCCAACTCCAAATCATGAATCATATGCATGGACGCTTCCATCACAAATTTTGCTTTTTGGTTGGCGAAATATGCCTGACTCATATCACGGTCAAACTTGACAATGGACACCGGCATATCCACGATATAATTCAGATTACTCTCCCCGTTCCCAAAATCGTCCAAAGAAAATTTCACTCCATAATCCAGAAGTTTCCTCATATTTTCTAACAGATTGGTTCTGGTTCGAATGGATGCGGATTCTGTAATTTCCAAATTGATGCAAGAGGGATCCAGATCATATTGCTCCATGATCCGAATATAATTCTCTGCCAGCTGTGGATTCTCACACTGTCTGACAGAAAGGTTCACTTCCAAATAGTTAATTCCATACTGCTCCCGCAATTGATTTCTCTGAATAAAATCACATGCCTTGCGGAAAACGATCTCTCCGATCTGGGAAATCAGTCCATTTTTTTCTGCAATCGGAATAAATCTGCCTGGCGATATCATAGATCCATCCAGATCTCGAATTCGTACCAGTGCTTCTGCAGAAACAAAGCGCTCCTGCTGTGTGGAGTAGATTGGCTGATAAAATACTTCTATACGGTCATCCTCTATGGCCGAGCGAATCAGTTGGTCGGTTTCTTCCCGCTCCATATACTGTCTGATTTTTATTTCATCCAATAAAATACTGTTTTCTTCGCTATTATCTACTTTACTGGCACGGAAATGCCGTAGAATCCGAATCAGTTCTTCTACATTCCGAAGCATTAAAGAATTTGGCAACATAACATAACAAATTGGCACATTCTGCCCGTCTCCCATTTTCTCCTGCCATACTGTTTCAATATGATCCTTTACATCCCGAAAAACTTCCTGCATCCGAAGTTCATCTGCAGTAAACAACACCAGCTCACGTTCCAGGGTTTTAAAAATTATTACATCCTGAATCTTTTCCACATAGCGGACAATCCCCTGCAATGTTAAATCAGCCTGAATAGCGCGGTTTCCGTTTGTGGCCAACATGGTATCATCCCATGACAGCAGGATGGCAGAAAAGGCTTCTTGCCTGTCATAGAGCATTTTTATATATTCACCCAGTGCATGCGCATTATAGGCACCTGTCTCCCGGTCCAGATTCGCTTCTGGATTCTCCAGTTCAAAAAACAGAATAACCATACCCAGAACCGAAGCAAAGCCAACCAACAACAATCTGGCATTGAGAAATTGGGTTACTGCCGCAAGGATCCAGATTATCATCCAGATTACAATCGCCCTTCTTCGCTTGGGATTCATTTTCTTTCCCCGAATACCAACCTGATACAAAGTAACCATAACAAAAAGCAGGGCAAAAACATAGGCTGCAATGCAGCTTGGCCCATATGTATATACGATACTGTCTTTCTGGTAATAATGAATAGGCAGAATATAGATCAAGAAGGTAGCAGTCAGAACCAAAACCGTATAGATCCGGTTTCTTTTTTTCCGCTCTGCCCTGACCTGCATGAAATCAGCGTTGGAATACAATAATTCAAAATAACCCACCCAAATCAAAGAAAGAACATAGGTTTTACAAATCAACGCCAACAAAAAACCAGAAATCTGATCCCGATAACAGATTGCCACAATAGAAAGGATATCCATCAATATACAAAAAGAATTCATACCCAAAGTAACCAGAAACAGTTTTACCGTTTCCAGTCCCAAGGGTCTCTTTCTCAGCGAAAAATACCATATTAAAATCAAAACCACAACGCCACAGCATTGTACCTGTATGTTCATTTCTATCTTCCTTTCCTTCCTCGCCACCCACTAGAGAATCTATATGAAACTGATAGATCGTAATAATCACTCTGTTTTCCACAAATAAATTCTATCATATTATAATGCAAGGGTCAAAAGTAGATAATACTCTAAATAAAATAAAATGCACCAATATCCAATACATTGCAACGGTAATAATTCAGATCATGCCACCTTTTACACCCAGATCAGACATAGCCCTTGCAAACATCAACCCACGCTATATATCCTGAGTATTGTTCCAACTCAGCCAGGGACAGTTCAATGGCACTATTGGCACTGCCGCAGGCAGGAAATACCGTATCAAAACGTTTTAAGGATATATCCAGATATACCTTCACCCCTTCATTTACTGCAAAAGGACAGACGCCACCTACCGCATGTCCGATAATAGATTCGGCATCCTTCGGCGAAAGCATCTTAGCTTTGGCGGCAAACTGTGCCTTGTATTTCGGATTATCAATTTTGGCATCTCCAGCAGCTACCACCAGTATCGCATGATCCTCCACCCAAAAAGACAATGTCTTGGCAATCCTCTGCGGCTCACAATGCAGTGCTGCCGCTGCCAGCTCCACCGTTGCGCTGGATTCCCCCAATTCCTGAATTCTTTCCTCCATTCCGTATTCTCTAAAATATGCTTTCACTCTCTCAATTGACATAATAATCCTCCTTCATCTTCATTACATTAACTGCGCATGAGTCTCCTGACTATAGAAAATCATATTATAAACATGGCAGGGTTGATCAGAAACATTGTAATAGGCATGGGGCACATCTGCCCGAAAGCGAATAGATTGCTTTTCCTGTAAAGTAATCTGCTCTCCCCCAACAATCATTTGCAACGTCCCCTTTACTAGAAAAACATACTCCTCTACGCCCTCCACATGGGACAGGGAATCATGTCGTACCCCGGCATCAAATGTAATATAAAACACTTCCACATTTCTGACCGGATCAAAGGGAAACAATGGATATGCCATCATTCCTCCATTTTCTTCTGTAATTCGCTCCTCCTCCCTAATACCTGCCAATGTATATTCTGTCTCCTGCTGCTTACAGAAAAAAGATAATGGTATTTTCAGTCCGGTTGAAATCTTCCACAAGGTATTGATGGTGGGAGAAGACTGCCCTCTCTCGATCTGTCCTAACATTGGCTTACTGACCCCTGTCAGTTCTGAAACAGCATCCAGCGTCAACTGTCTGGTCTTCCGTATCTCTTTTAACCGTTGACCGATTTGCGGCAAAACTGGCCTCATAGTTGTACCCATACTGTGAAACTCCTTTCCTGTTATTCCATGATTATTTGAATTTCCTGTAACGCAAATCCAACTGTTTGCACCTTTCCTATACGATTCTGAGTTCTCGATGAATGGCAACATTACAAAATATGTTATTACATAATAAAATACATTATAACATATTCCTATTTATAAGAAAAGAGTAGAATTAAAGTTGTCAAACTTGTATACTTCGTAAGAACAAAGTATAATGTACCATATTAGAAGTACAATATAGATGATATTAAAGTCAATAATATTTTGTCACTAACCAATACAAATAGTATAAATAAATCGCCTAAATGAAAGGATGCTACTTCATAATGAACGAATATAAAATTATGATCGTTGATGATGAACCAGATATTTTAGATTTGCTGGAAAGGGCACTAAACATAGAGGGTTATCACAACATTATAAAAATTGAAAATGGATTTTCTGCTCTTGCCGCTTGTAGAGAAAACCAGCCAGACATTATTGTTTTAGATGTTATGTTACCAGACATTGACGGATACGAAGTATGTAAACAAATCCGAACATTTTCCCATTGTCCCATCTTGTTTCTTTCTTCCAAAAATGATGAATTAGACAAAATACTTGGCTTAGCTGTCGGCGGCGATGACTATGTAACAAAACCTTTTAGCCCAAAAGAACTGGCATATCGAGTCAAAGCCGGATTGCGGCGCCATACACAATATAAACAAACAGAGTCACAGAATTATTCCATTAAAATTGGTCCACTGATGATAGATACGGATGGTTACCAGGTAGTAAAGAACAATCAGACAATCGAACTAACCACAAAGGAGTTTGAAATTTTGCGACATTTAGCAGAAAATATGGGACGAGTAATCAGTCGTGAATGCCTATATGAAACAATTTGGCGGGAGGATAGTTTTGGCTGTGACAATACAATAATGGTACACATTCGTCATTTGCGAGAAAAACTAGAAGATGACCCCGCATCACCCAAATATATTATTACAATGAAAGGCTTAGGCTACAAGTTGGTAAATCCATATGAAAAATAAAACAACTTTAAATCCATTTTTACGAATATTTATTTTAGTATCGGCATTGTTTCTTGTTACTGTTGTTATTGCAATTGGAATGTTCTATTACGTTTTTGGAATAACTGAGCCGGAAGGGTTGAGCTTGGCATCATGGCCAAATAGATTTACAAATAATTTTTCTGTATGGATGAAGAACGATAATGGTAATATCAAAATAGAAGAAACAGGACTTAAGCGTTTGGATGAATATGGGTTATGGCTTCAGGTCATTGATGAAACAGGACAAGAAGTATTTTGCTACAACAAGCCTAAGAATTATCCAACAAGCTACTCCGCCTCTGAACTAATTTCACTTCGTACAAGTGCTTATGAACAGGGAAATACCGTTTTTGCAAATAGCTATGAAAGCTCTGGAAAAACGTGGAATTATTTAGTCGGATTCCCTTATTCAATAGGGAAAAGTATTCTTTATTATAATGGAGAGAATGTGGGGTATCTTTCTCCTGTGTTCCGCATGGGAATCTTCTTCTTTTTGTGTACCATCATTCTACTTGTAATTTGTTATGGCTTTTGGCTTAGTAAACATCTAGGAAAAATAACAAACGGTATCAGAAATGTTTTGATGCGTTCCTATACTCCGTTATCCGAAAAAGGCATATTCAGTGAAATCTATGGTGCACTTAACAAAATGAACGAAGAAATCTGTCGTAGCGATAAGGTACGAGAGCGTACGGAACAAGTACGCAGAGAGTGGATTGCCAATATTACACATGATTTGAAAACTCCACTCTCACCTATTAAGGGCTATGCGGAACTGCTTACAGGAAATCCTGCCCCTGACAGGGAAAGCATACAGGAATACGGTGGAATTATATTAAAGAATGTGAATCACACAGAAAAAATAATAAATGACTTAAAACTGACCTATCAGCTTGATTCAGGCTCAGTACCATATCATCCACAATCAGTACATCTTGTACGTTTCATAAAAGAACTGGTTATTGATATTGTAAATAACCCCGCTTTTGCTGGTCGAAGTATTGAATTTGAGAGCAATACACAAGAATTCGAGCTTTGTCTTGACACAGATTTGTTCCGTCGTGCTATGAATAACCTCATTATTAACGCACTTACGCATAACCCCCCTGAAACAAAAGTAGCAGTCCATGTTAATGTAGCTCCCAAAAAGGAGATTTATATTTATATATCAGATAACGGAATCGGGCTGAGCGATAATGAACAGTCTGAACTTTTTAACAGATATTACAGGGGCACAAACACAAAAGAAAAACCGGAGGGAAGTGGTCTTGGACTAGCAATCGCAAAACAAATCATAACGCTACACGACGGCGATATTACTGTAAAAAGCAAACTGGGTAAAGGAACGCAGTTTATTATTATTCTTCCTAAGGAAAATGGATAACTTAAGGTTAAATTAAGATAGGGTAAAGCACAGCTTAAGATAGATGGTTTATGCTATAAGCATAGGTCATCTATTTTTTACGCCTATAGTATACGAACAGGAGGTTTTCTGAATGGAATTACAATTACACAATTTAAGAAAACAGTATGGAACAAAATGTGCTGTGAACAATGTAAATGCCAATTTAGCACCAGGCGTATATGGACTGCTTGGTGCAAATGGCGCTGGAAAGACAACGCTCATGCGAATGATATGCGGTGTTTTGAAACCAACTTCAGGCAGTATCCGCCTGAATGGCAAAACAATTAATGAGCTTGGCGAGCAGTATTATACCCATTTAGGTTATATGCCGCAGGATTTCGGTTTTTATCCTGATTTTACGGCCCGTGAGTTTATGTTATATATGGCAGCGGCAAAAGGCCTCGATAAAAACCAGTCAAAAACTCGGACAGATAACTTACTTCATATGGTTAACCTATCCGATATGGCAGATAAAAAAATCAAGTCCTATTCTGGAGGTATGAAACAACGTCTGGGAATCGCACAGGCAGAATTGAATAACCCGTCTATTCTGATATTAGATGAGCCCACCGCCGGACTAGACCCTAAAGAAAGGGTGCGTTTCCGCAATATTATTTCAAATTTTGCGAAAGAAAAAATTGTTATTTTATCTACCCATATCGTTTCTGACGTTTCCTATATTGCTGATACCATTTTGATGATGAAGCAAGGCCATTTTCTTTTGCAGGAGCCAATGACTACTGTGACAAATAGCATCAAGGGCAAGGTATGGGAAATTTTGGTTGATGAAAGGACCGCTGCGGAATATAGCAGAAATTTTGACCTTGTAAATCTTCATCATGAAAACAATATGGTACGGCTACGCATTATAGATGAAACTGCACCACGGAAAGATGCACAGACTGTAGAGCCGAGCTTAGAAGATTTATTCTTATACCATTTCGGCAAAGAAAACGAGAAACAGGAGGAATAATATGTTGATTAAATATGAATTATTAAAAATATTGCGTAAAAAGTCTATTTTAATCGTAATGGCAATCAGCCTGATTTTAACAGGATTCTTTTTCGGACTACCCATTATACAGTACCAAACCTACAATCAAAACGGTGTCATAAAGGGAACTGCAGGTATTGCATATGAAAAAGAACAGTATGTGAATTTATCTCTTCCTTTATCCGAAGAATATATTACCAAAACAATCCAAGAGGTACAGGAACTTTTTGAAACCCCTGATAATGTGGGATATGACGGAAATGAACAATTTTTAATTGGCGATGCCTATTGGAACGAAATTGCACCGAGGGAGAAACTACTTGATTTGATTGCCAACACTTATAGTAATCCAAATGATATTTTAGGTTATAACAATCTCCCTGATTTGGATATAAAAGATGGAGCATTTTTTTACCAAAGGATGGGCGAAAAAATTGACAACACGCTTAACAATCCGTCACGTGCGCTATCCAATGAACAAAAAAAGTATTGGAGTAATATGGCGAACCATGTGAATCCTCCGCTGCAATATGGATATTACGAGGGTTGGGAAATCATTATAAGCAGCTTTGAACTTCTTATGTTTGCGCTATTGGCAATCTGTATTGTGGTCGCCCCTGTCTTTTCTGGAGAATATCAAGCAGGAACGGATGCAGTAATTCTATCTAGTAAATATGGAAAAACCAAACTGATAACAGCAAAAATCGCCGCATCACTGTTATTCGGAACGATTGCATTTGTACTTCATATTGTAGTGGCGTGTGGATTGCCATTAGCAACCTTTGGCGTAGATGGTTGGGATTTACCGTTACAGATTACAAATACAATAATCCCTTACCCACTCACATTTTTGCAAGCCGTTCTTATCAATATAGGCATTATTTACTTGGTACTGCTTGCTATGATTGGACTGACACTCCTTCTGTCTTCAAAAATGAAAAGTCCTTACCTTGTGCTAATTGTACTGATTCCTGTACTTTTCATTCCCATGTTCCTGGCACCAAACGGAACCACAGGTGCATATAATCTGACTTTGTTTTTGCTGCCCTATCGTGCCACCATGCCAGAATTCAACAAATATATTTCATACCAATTAGGCGGTTGCGTTTTCGATGTACTTACAGCAAGGGCAATCTTATATACTCTTTTAGCAATAATTATGTTGCCGTTGGCAAGACTGGGATTTAAGAAACACCAGGTTATGTAAGGAGACAGCGTAAGACATTGCTAGTATAATGACGATTAATTCATCCTAAAAAAAATAGCTTCGAATGGTCTGAAAAATCATTTGAAGCTATTTTTTTCGAAACTGTATCCCCCTACCGCAGCAATGCCATACTGCCTGTCAGTTTATTGATTTTCTTTTTTGCCCCACATAGGGCAATCCCAAAATAGTGCAGTTCGCTTTCCGCAACATACGCCATCTTGTCTATAAATTCCTCATAGGTTTTACAGCTCTGCGCCAGATCCGAAAAATCTACCACTGTCACATCCGAAAATTCCGCTTCCGATAATCTTTCTCGCAGCAATCGGATCCCTTCCGTATTTTCCTTTAAGATTGGTACCGGAAATCGAATAATTCCCAGATGTCCATTCCCCATGCTGTCATACACATCTTCCCCACCACCTCTGGCAGTTGTTTCCCCAATGTAATTCCCAGAATTGCCGCTGTATTCGCAATAATCCCTAGCGGCAACTTCTCATCTACTACCATCACACATTTTTCGTTCTGCATATTTACCCTTCCCTCCTTTTCGGAATATCAAAAAAGCCCCACATAAAATAATGAATCATCCAACTATTCTTACAACTTCTGGTCTTTATTTCCCATAACAGCGATATCGATACGCTTTATGACATCCTAATTCCTCATAATCCTTCGGCAGATCCTCCTGCCCTGGCAAATTTACTACAATTCTGCTGATTCCATTCCCCTGAGAAAAACAGAGGATTTGCTCTAAACGTTTGCTCTCCAGATATCTTCCATCCGGCAAAAATAAAAGCTCCTGCTGCCGGAAACCAATTTCTACTCCCGACTGGGCAATTATCCTTTCTGCCATCCCCTGATTTATCTGCCTGAAGAACAATGCATCTGTCTCCTGTACATCTGTTACACTTAGTTTCTCTTTTTTTCCTAATGGATAAGAATGATGTTTCGTTTCCTCGACCTGAAATTCCCCCACTAAACAAGATTTTTGTATGTGATATCCTTGATCTAGCAATATGGAAGCCAAATGATAGTTGGTATACTCTGCAATACGGAACAAACATTCCAATCCGTTCTGCTGGCCGATTTCTTCACATCTTTGTATTGCCTGCAGAATATTATGATCCGGATAATAGGAATACAATGGATAGACACAAAGATACTTTTCCTCTTTTTTTAAGATCCACCCCTGATAAAGCTCTGTCTCCTGCTGAGAAAACAGACTGATTATCTGTTCCTCCAAGCGAATAGCACATGCATTCATTTCTCCTCATTTCTGCATCAGCCTTTATACTGATGGCTTTCTTACATGCTTTTTGTCTGCCTGAAAAATTTCCTGGTATCCCCCGGGTGATAATCCAATAAAACGACTAAAATAATTGGTGAAATGGCTCTGATCCGAAAAGCCGGTTTGCATGGCTGTCTCCGCAGGCGATACCCCCTTCGCCAATAACCTTTTTGCCTCATTGATACGAATGATCTCTAAATAACGATATGGGGTAATCCCCTTTGACCTGGTAAATGCCCTTAGTAAGGTGGATTTACTCAAGCCCGCATCATGACACAACTGCTCTAAACTAATATTCTCCGAAAAATGCTGCAACATATAGCTGCAGATCTGGTCGATTTCCTGCCTGCATTCCGGAATGCAATCGGCAAAAGATTGCCCATATTTTTGCATCAAGGTGGAAATCAACAACAAGAGATTTTCCTCTTTCCCGAAACCATCCTCCTTTTTCATAACCATCTCATGTAGCGACTGTAGCAGATCCCATTCTCCCTCATAAATCACATTTTCCGAAAAACCGGGAAGTTCTCGTTTTCCAGTGACTTCCTCTGCCAGATCCAGCATTACCGTTTTTTCAATATTAAATCCTCGATAATCAAAAGTTCCACCATCACTCTGGACACAGGCATGATTATCTCCTGGATTAAATACAATAACCGTCCCCTGCTCTATGGAATATTCTTTGTTCCTGCAGGAAAGTACACGCTGTCCCTCTGCCACAAAACCAATCACATAGTATTCATGGAAGTGATTGGGAAATGGCTGTACAATTCCCTCCAAATGATAGGCCTCTAAACGCAGATCCTCATCATATACTACCGTTCTTCTCTCTTTTCCCATGAACTTCCCCTCCTTTCCGCAACCATTATAGCCCCTGTCTGGAACTGCGTCTTGTAAAATATCTTCATTTTTCCAATTCTATTGATTTCTCCACGCCAAAACCAAATCGACTGTCGCACAAACTGATCAAAAATCAATTTGTGCGACAGTCTCTGATTCAGACTATATTTCGTCTATAAGGCAAAAATGTCCCCAGTTCAATTATTCATTTCTGTAAAATGTTTCTATCGCCTGCCGGAAAAATTCTGCTGTCCCACTGCCATATTTTTCATCAGTTGCAGCCTTAACTTGTTCATGACCATAGGTTTGCGCCAGAGCAAGCATCATCCCCTTTTCCTCTTTCATCTGACAGAGCTGTCTCAAAACGAAACCATATTCTCCAATTAATTCCTTGACTTCAAAGGCATCTGGAGAGCATCCCTGTTTTCCAGCCAATTTCTCTAAAATAATGTCCATTCGTTTCCGATAGCTTTCCACAACCTCCTTGCTGACGGGATTTTTTACCGAATGCAGATAATTCTCTTTTCCACCATACCACTGAAGCATCTTTTGATAATTTTTCTGCATCTTTTCATCAGAAATAGTTTTCAGATAATGTTCCTTCCAATTCTCCATTCCACCAAATTCATCCACAGCAATCTGTTTCATATCCTCTGGCATATGATCTGTCATTGCCTGAAACATTTCTTCCATTTCTGTCTTGTTAAAAATCGCAAAGTCCATCTTATTCTCTCCTTTCAGAATGTCATCAATACCAGCAACCAAACGCTCCATTCGTTCAATCTTTGCCATTAGCATCTTCCGCTGCATCTGGAGTATTTTGTTGCGATCAAGAACAGGATTCTCCATCACAGCCTTGATTTCCTTCAAAGGAATATCAAACTCACGAAAGAACAAGATCTGTTGTAATTGTTCTAAAGCTTTATCGTCATAAAGCCGGTATCCAGCATCACTCTTATCCGTTGGTTTAAACAAACCAATTTCATCATAATAGTGAAGCGTGCGTACGCTGATACCTGTAATATCTGAAATTTCTTTTACGGTTCTCATGGTGTGCTTCCTCCTTGACCTTGATAATGTCACTATAAAGTATGACGTTCCGTGAAAGTCAACTGCTATTTTCAAAAAAATCTACATACTATGATTTTACAATTGCTACTATTTGCTAGCAAAAAAAACCGGAACCATATTATGTTCCGGCAAAAAAGTCAATGCATCCCGATGATCCTTTATTATCTGCCAACGTCCTTTCACAAAACATTTACGAAATCGAAAATTTACTGTTGCCCATCCAGATAATCTGATATTTCCCTTTTTCAAATTGATTTTCATTATAATAATCTTTCCATTTTATTGTCACTGTCTTACTACTATTTGGTTCCACTCGATCTAAACATTTATGGAATTGCGCATCCTTTTTAAATTTGATTTTCTTCCACTTTCCCTGACTTTTCTTTTTGATGGTAAGATCCATTTCTGTATACAAAAATGTCACGTCCCCGTTATTGGTAATTTTTAATTTAATCTTCTTGTCTGTAACAGAAATTACCTTTAGACGGATATATTTTTTCTGATATTTTGCATCACGGGTTCCCTCATTCATGTATGTAGGTATTGACTTCGCACAACTCTTCATTGGGTAAATACTCAGACTGAAAAAACATATAAGTCCTAAAAATAACAGACCTGCCCACACTCTGCCTGATATCTCTCCTGGATTCCACCTTTTTCTGCATAAACAAGACTCCATGTTTTTCTGCAATTCCTTAGCAAATTTCATCTTTTCCCCCCACTTTCTTAAAATCAACTGACATTATATATCCCTCCATTTATATTCTGCTGAAACAACAGGTTTCACCCTCTTACGATTCAAAATAATTGTAGCATAAATATTGTATCATTGCCAGCTCTGCATACTAATAACTGCCCTATTCCATATTCAATTATTTGAAAACTTATTTCCACTAACATACAAACAGCTGGTATGATATTATTGACATCATACAGACAGATCTTTTTCTAAAATGACAAGAGAAGCGGTCAGACACCTGTTAAAATGAAAATATCAGTGAAAGAGAGGGAAGAATCATGGAGTGGCTCACTTGTATTAAAGGCGCAATCAACTATATGGAAAATCATCTGCTTACGATACAGAACGTGGAAGAAGTAGCAGACTACGTGCATATTTCACCAATGTATCTGCAAAAAGGATTTCAAATCATGACAGGTTATACCATTGGAGAATATCTTCGAAACCGTAAACTCTACCACGCAGCTTTGGATATTGTAGACAGTCAAGAAAAAATCATAGACATTGCCTATCGATATGGATATGACACTCCAGAAAGCTTTACAAAAGCATTTACTCGTTTCCATAGCGCAACACCCTCTGCTATTCGTAAGAATCGATATCTTCTGAAACCCTTTCATCCACTGAGAATTAACATCGTCATTCAAGGAGGAGAAAAAATGGATTTTACAATTCAAAAATTGACAGCTTTGAAATTAATTGGTTTTACAAGGGAATTTTCCTTTGACCACTCTTATGAAGAAATTCCAAAGTTCTGGGACGAAGTGTACGGAAAACATCAATCACTTATTTTTGCTGGAAATACACCATCCAACGATCTGGAGCAGGCAGTGTATGACAACCGTATTGGCGAATTCGGTGTATGTATTGACGATATTGGCAAAGATGGACATTTTCGCTATATGATTGCAGGAAGATATATGGGCGGAAATGTCCCTGACGGACTGGAAATCTATGAATTGCCGGAATCTTTATGGGCAAAATTTAAATGTGTCGGTGCCATACCTGATGCTATACAGACAGTCAATACACAAATATGGCAAGAATGGCTTCCTGGAAATACAGAATATGAGCTTGCTGGTAAATATAATATCGAATGGTACTCTGCTTTCGGAAGACCAACAGATTCTGATTATCAAAGTGAGATATGGATTCCGGTAGTCAAAAAAACAGACTAAAAGGAGCAACCGCCCACAAAGTGGTTAGCCTCTTAGTTGGTTTAAACTTACCTGCACGGCCAAGTACAAGGTAAGTTTATTTATTTTCGCTTCATTTTATCCCAATTTCTCACTCCATCGCCTCCTGAATAAAGGCAACAAATTCCTGCTTTGGAATGGGTTTTGAATAATAATATCCCTGTATATACTCACATTGCAATTCTGAGAATTGTTTTACCAGTTGCTCGGTCTCAATGCCTTCTACCACAATTTTCATATTCATATCTTTAATCATTTTAATGGTATTTTGAAGTATAATCAATAACCTAGGATTGTCCTCCAAATCCGTAAAACTTTTATCCAATTTCACAATATGTAATGGTAAGGAAGCAATCCGCCACATGTTGGAATATCCTGTACCAAAATCATCCAGCGAGAAACTAATCCCAGCATCCGTCAATGCATTCAAATTGTCCATCATGGCTTTCTGGGAATAGGATACTGCTGTTTCCGTAATTTCCAGATTGATCTGATCTGGTGTGACATGATAGCGATCCAATGTTTCTAACACCTGTTCTGCCAGGTCATTTTGCATGCACTGTGCCACAGAAAGATTAATTTCAATATAATCCAGATGTAGTGCCTGATATTCTTCACTGGCGATAAAACGGCAGACTTCATCCAACACAAACGCCCCGATCTTATGAATGGCACCACTCTTCTCTGCTGCCGGTATAAAAACCTCCGGCGAAATGAAACCATACTGATCATCCTTCAGACGGAGCAATGCCTCTGCAGAATGAAAACGCTTTTCTTCCACAGAATAAATCGGCTGATAATAAACGGAAAAGTTATGTTCTGTCATGGCACGCTCAATAATCCGATCCATATCCCGCTTAATGTCATAATACTCCTTGCTGAAAATCTCGGAAGCATGCAGCACTTCGCCGTTATATTTTGTCGTATTCAGATCATTTCCAAAAGCCAGCAGTGCATCCACATCGGAAATATCCTGCGGGCATTTTGCAATACAGACACAGGTGGTTAAAGCCAGTTCCATATGGTTCCAGTGAAAATCCGTCTTCATAAATGTATTGACCATTTGTGCTGTTTCTTCCGTCTTATCAAAATGTCTGGAATCCAGGACAAAACGGAATTTCCCCACCCCCAGATAATACATTTCTGCTTCCATCTTTTGTTTTTTATTTAATTTTACCAGCTCATCCGCTATGGCACGGAGCATCTTATTCATACCTTCATACCCTAGCATAGAACGAAGACTTTGATAATTGGTTATATTGACTAATATAATTTCGATTGGCTTTTCATTAATAAAAATCCGCTTCATATCTCTAGCATAGGCGCTGAGCTTCCCTAAACCAGTCTCTGTATCAATGTTTTCCTCCGCCCTCTGAATCATCGTAGAAATAAACAATAGACCACATGCTCCTGCAAACATCTCCACCAATAATTTTGGATAAAAGAATTGGATAAACACAGAAACAGTCATCACTGGAAAGACAAACATCAATACAAAATACCGTTGTTTGCTAAATAATCTCCTGGAATGATACAGATTAATCATTCCAAAAATAATATAAAATGCGACGGTTAGATAAAGCAGGAAAAACAAGCTACCCCGAACATAGGTATCCGTCTCATCCAAATAATAGACAATATGCCAAAATGGAGTAATCAAAAGTAAGACAACAATCAATGCAATCGGTGCAAAAAATAATATATTTTGATAAATTTTCCCGCAGATTTTATGTCTGGTATTTGTCTGCTCCATCAAATAAATGGCATACAAAGGTGTTATGCTATTATGTAAAATCAGATATAAAGTATGGAAAAAATATTTTGCTGCCACATGACCGGCGCCCATATTATCCAGAGTTACCGCACCAACATCTGCAATACCTGCCAAAATAGAGAGCAGCAACATCATCAGAAAATAACGATTCAGTTTCCCTTTTGTCATGCCACGGAATATCGTCGAAACCATCAAGAGAACAAAGATCAGCAATGCACAATAATCAAAATAAAGAATCTTATCCATTCATCTCCTCCTTCCCAAACAGTTTATATTTCACCTATACAACAACATGAAATTAGCTTACTTGAAACAATAATTTAACATACCACAACCTTGTTTTTACCAGTCTGTTTTGCATCATACAATGCCTCGTCAACCCTGACACAGAGAGAATCTAAGCTATCATCCTCCCTCGCCTGGGAGACACCAATACTAACGGTTAATTCCTGTGCCTGCTGGAAAACAGTACCTGCAAAACATTTTCGAATCCGTTCCGCAATCTCTGCCGCATGATGGATATCACAATCCGGAAGTAACAGCATAAACTCCTCTCCACCCCATCTTCCGGCAGAGAAAGACTGTGCTTCTAATACATTGTTATCCTGCAAGATCTTTGCCAGACCTATAATGACATTATCCCCTTCCTGATGTCCATAGGTGTCATTGACTCGCTTGAAATTATCAATATCCAACATGATAATCGAGAAAACACCCTCTTTCATACAATGTAAGCCTGCACCAATACGGGACTGAATTTCCTTTCGGTTATATAATCCTGTCAGTCCATCAGTAATAGAAGTCTTTTTTAACTGGGCATTCATACTGGCAAGCTGCTGATTCATTTCTTCTAATTCCAATGAGGTAGCACTAATAAAGTTGGCTAATCGGGAAGCCAGAGGGATTTTTTCCAGACTTTTCGTCTGTAGAATATTTCTTTGATATTCGGAATCCTTCTCTCCCTCTCTAATCCCTGCAATAACCAGAGTAACGTTATGCTGATTCAAATTCTCCCCAGTCCGCAAAAATTCTCCATGAGAAAAGAATCCAGAAGAAGGCGCCATCTCCTTGAATGGATAGATTTCATATGTAGGTTCCTCCGAAGACCAAAAAGTACGTCTGGCAGCACAGGAGAAAATATGTAACAGATCCGGTTGGAAATTCTGAATCTTTACGCTGGCTTCCTTAATGCTGTCAATAATGGTTTCCGGATCCCCATAGGATATCCGCACAATAGAATCCACATCAATATCCGAAGACATGGTAATGGAATTATCCGGATTACTTGCCACCGGTACACGCAGAATCGTCGTACCATTATGCTCATAAAACATAGGAAATTCCAAAGTATGATAAAAGAAATTGTCATCGTTTTCTATCTTGAGATATTTTCGATATACCTCATAAGCCGGAATACCATCTAACTCCTGCAGAATACTTCCGTCTGATTTGGTAACATGGAATTTCCTGCCTAAAGGTTTCCAGCCAGTAATCTTAATCGCCCCCACATGAAGCTGTTCGCCACCATACAAAATAAATACTACCGCATGATCAGAAATGCCACCCTGTTTTGAAAAAACCAAGGAATCCGAACTGGTAATATCCTCACTACATGCCATACCGCCAAAAATCTTGATATCCGGGCGAATTTGCCTCAGATTCATACAAAATTCTGTGGTAGAAGTTTCCGGAACAGTACAGTAAAGCTCCATCGCCTTGATCCATGGATTATTCTTCGTTCCCTCGACAATCACAGAAGTGGATTCTTTCACCGTAGATTGATTAAAGTTATATTGCAGGATCTTTACCTGAGTATCCTCATTCTCAATAATGTTGCAGACAACTGTGATGGCGGCTGAAACCTGACAATCCACAATATTCCCGCTGGTGGAACATCCCATATATGGCGCATCCGGAAAAACCTGTTCCAATACGTCACACAAGGTACGAATGACTTCTTTCTCCAAAACAGTGGAATATACCTGAAAAAATAATCTCGTATCCCCATTTTCCTCACAGCGTTTTTGTAACTCTGTCAGATCTTTTTGAAACTTCTCCGGATCAACATATGTCATTTGAATCTGTTTCATCTTCTTAAACCCCCTTCTGATATTTGCAGTTATATCAGCCACTAACAAATCAGCAACTCTGATTCGTGGCAAAATCCATCCATGAAAAATACTGCATTATTTTTCCAGTGTGCATTGGTTTGCATAATAAACTAACACATACTTTTAATCTCTGGATTCAATCACAATCAACACTCCCTCCCGAAACGAAACCTTTGCCCGATCCACACCTTCTGCCATTTCATTGCTGACCCCCAAACTGTTCCCAATCGTCAAGGTATACTCTTCTAACGGATAGGCAAATCCCTCTAATGTTACCGGATACACCTTTTCCGTCAGGGGAATCAGGGAAATATACTTCCCAAACAAATCTTCTCTGCGCAGTTCCACTGTGTGATCCACCAGACGAATCCGATTATTCCGATCGATCATCCATGTAGAAATCTGCTTCTCCAAAGGCTGCATCAAAATCTGGATATTAGCAAGCAGATGATCCAACCGTCCACCGGTAGCCCCCAGAATAGTAATCTCTACAGGATCTTGATGCACAATCCAGTCTAATACCATTTCTGTATCCGTTGCATCCTTTGCAGTAGGATACTGCACAAACTGCACTCCTTTGGCATCCTCTACCTGACCACTCCGATACTTTTGCAGAATCTCTCCAGAGACACTATCAAAATCCCCCATAATATAATCCACCGGTAAATGC
The DNA here is from genome assembly GCA_964409845.1 of uncultured Jutongia sp. Taxonomy (GTDB): domain Bacteria; phylum Bacillota; class Clostridia; order Lachnospirales; family Lachnospiraceae; genus Butyribacter. The sequence goes on along the minus strand of CAYPEW010000014.1, from coordinate 31,757 downwards.
AGAAAATACGCTGTATTTAAACCAGAATCTGCACATACAATATGATCAAAATAATGGTCAGAGAGATACTCTGCCGTAAAATCCATATCCATCTGACCGCCACACAATAATAAAACTTTTCCAAACATAGTGCCTCTTATAAGTCTTTATTCTTATTCCGCTTTAATGTTTCCCGTTGAATATCATAAATCATTTTAATTAAACGACGATCTGTCCGCTGAAAAACACATCCATAATAATATTTAAAACGACTGTTACTGGCACGGAGGAGCATCTCATCCTTTCGTATGATAGTTGCCTTAATATCCAGCAAGCCATAATCTGTCGGAAGATCCAAAAAAACTCCATCCTTCGTTTCAAATTCAAAATCCGTAAATATACCAATGCCGGTTTCACTGACATCTTTAATCATCGCCTTGACATAATGCGGTACCACAGCTTCCGGATCCAGCATTCTCTGCTCTCCATCAGATCCGCCTTCCCCTATCAGTTCCTCATATATTGGAGAATCGAAATATTTTTTCCTGGAGCCTGATGACATATAGTATCCAACTTCAACTTCCTCATTGAGTGAAACCCGATATGCATTTCTACGGTTGAAAGAACGTCCCGGATTTGTAATGTCAAAATAATGAACCGCTGTCCCTTCTAATTTAGCCAGACCACCTTTAACCTCTGTCCATTCCCAAATCTGCTCCTCATCCCGATACATAATGCGAATATCATCATTTTGCCTAAACTGGAATGCTCTTCCATTTGCAGCAATCAATGTAACACAGACTCTCTCTTTTGAGGTATCCTCCACCTTACTGACCAAACGGTAACGATATCCATCTCTATCAATATATATTTCCAATGTCTTTCCCAGTGGTAGATTTTCAAGAATCATGGGCTATAACCTCCTTTAGTATTCTGATATTTTCTTTGATGTCACCTTGGAAAACTGCAGTACCTGCCACTACCAGATCGGTTCCACATGCCACCACTTCTGCTAAATTCTCCTGATTAACTCCCCCATCAATCTCAAGCAAATAACAGAGCTGCCTCTCATCACGAATTTTCTCTAAATATCTGATTTTATCCAACGTTTCCGGTATCAATGTCTGTCCGCCAAACCCCGGATGCACTCCCATCACTAATATCATATCTACCTGATACAGATAGGGTTCCAAAACAGATGCCGGTGTTTCCGGACAAATAGAAACAGCTGCTTTGGCACCAGAATCCCGAATAGCACGGATCGTAGCATCCAGATCTTTGCACGCCTCATAATGAACCGTAATGCCATCTGCGCCGATCTCTCGAAATTCCTCTATATAGCGAATGGGTTCCTGTACCATTAAATGGACATCAAAAAATAAATCTGTTATTTTTCGCAGGGAGGTAATCACCGGCATACCAAAAGAAATCGACGGCACAAACATTCCATCCATCACATCAATATGCAGAAACTCCATTTTTTCCTGCTCTAACGCATGGATCTGCTTTCCCAAACAACTAAAATCTGCCGCCAATATCGACGGTGCTAACTGACTCTCCATACAGGCATCTCCGCCTTTCTTAAATGATATTACTAAGGTAGTTAAATAGCAAGGTTTCTATTCGTCTAAATTTTATCCATATCTAATCACTTTAGCAATCAAATTAATAGCGCTTTTTCTGACTCAATTCTTCAAAAAACTGTTTATAATTATTATACCGACTTCTGGAAATCTTCCCCTGCTCCAATGCATCTTTCACCGCACAGTCCGGTTCATGGACATGAACACACCCCAAAAAACGGCATGCATCCTGATATGGTAAAAACTCATCATAATAGTTTCTCAGTTCCTCTTTCTCCAGATCCGGCAAACTTAACGAAGTAAATCCAGGCGTATCCATCAAGTAGGTATTCCCTCCCAGAGAGAATAATTCCGAATGTCTCGTAGTATGCTTTCCTCGCTTGATTTTCTCACTAATCTGCCCAGTCTCCATCTGTGCATCCGGAAAAATAGCATTAATAACAGAAGATTTTCCAGTTCCGGATGGACCTGCCAGAACCGTTGTCTTCTCCAATAAGTCCTCCTGCAGAGTATCCAACCCCTCCTGTCGATAGGTACTGGTCTGATATACCCGGACGCCACTATCCCGGTATTGGAAAATCATTTCCTGCACTTCATCTTCCTGCACCATGTCCATTTTATTAAAACAGATTCCCACTGGAATCCCCTGGGTCTTCATCATCAACAGGAAGCGATCCAACAAATTAAGATTTGGTTTCGGATAGGATACGGCAAAAATGACTATGGCCTGATCCACATTTGCCACTGCTGGACGAATTAGGGCATTCTGCCGTGGAAGGATGGTTTCTACATTGCCCGTCCGTCTTTCCTGGTCCAGCAGCTCCACCTCCACATTATCTCCCACCAAAGGTTTTTCTCTGCGGTTCCGAAAGATTCCTTTTGCCTTACATTCCAAGACTCCCTGTCCCGGAACATGGACATAATAAAATCCTGCAATTCCCCGAATAATCTTTCCCTGCATTATTTCTTAACCTTTTTGAACTCAACGTTATACGTGCCGCCAATCTGCTGATCGTTTTTGAACAGCTTGACAGTTCCGTTATTTTCACTCCATCCCTCAATTGAAAATTCTTTCGGGAAATCGCTGTAACTCAAAGTCTCACTCCGCACCGGACGGGATTTTCCATCCTGTTCCAACACCAGTTTAATGACAGCCGCTGGTTCATCCTCATAATCAAAAGGATTACTGTTAATTCGAAGAGTTCCCTGGTAAGAATATGATGCCTCCTTCGTAGGCTCTGGTGTAGACTGTGATTTTGGTCCCAGACTCACGGTAAATCCAATCTCTGTTTCCACTTCCACTCTGGTACCCGCCTTAACCGTCTGACTGACAATATAATCTTTCTTCACAGTATCGCTATAAACATAACTTGGGTTATCCGGTGCAGTCAATCCCACATCAGCCAAGCGTTCCAGGGCAACGGATAATTTCTTATTCACAATATTTGGCACCTTCACGGTTTCACTCTTTGGTCCCTTACTGATTACCAGTTTGACAGAAGAATTTTTCTCCACGCTGGAACCTACCACCGGATCGGTACCAGATACCTTTCCTTTATCCACGGTATCGCTATATGCCTCTGAAGTTCCGGATACATTCAAACCCTTTCCCTCTAAAATTCCAGTAGCCTCTGATACAGACATTTTCGATACATCCGGTATGGTAATTCCACTCTTACCCTTGCTGTAATAAACCTTGACAGAAGAATAAGCATCTACCTCTTCTCCAGCAGCCGGATCCTGATCCGTTACCTTATTGGCATCCTCAGAGGAATCTTCCACCGGTTCCAGTCTCGCCTTCAGATTCGCATCCTCCAATAATTTCTCTGCTTCATCCAGAGTATGGCCAATCAAGGAAGGTACCTTTACCGTATCCTCTGTATTTGCTGTCTCCTCCGGCTCCTGAGTATCCATAACAGATGCAGCCGGCGTCTCCTTTGCCGGTTTTTTGCTATGACCACTGCCCCACCATCCTAAAACATTACCAATTAACAAAATCACAATTAATACAATGACAACTGCTACCACACCGCTGCATATTTTCAAAATCCGTTCCAGTTTTGGATCAATGGCATCTTCATCTAATTCATCCACTGCACTTTCTTTATTCTCATCTATATTTATATTTCTTGGCACTTCCCTTTTTAAATGGGTCACCTCATCATCTTCCAAAACAATAGTTGGAGAATCATCTGCTACATCACTGATAATCACATAATTTCCATCCGGCTCCGATAAGGCCCTCTTCAAATCTACAATCAACGCAGATGCCGTCATGTAACGCATATCCGGCTTTTTCTGCATACATTTCATCACAATTTTGGCCAGACTGTGTGGAATCTCAGGATCCACTTCGTCTAACACCTTTGCCTCCTCCTGGATATGTGCCAGGGCTACTGTAACCGTACTATCTCCTTCAAAAGGTACAGTACCTGCTAACATTTCATACAAAGTCACACCTAAAGAATAAATATCACTTTTCTCATCACTATAGCCGCCTCTTGCCTGTTCCGGACTAATATAATGAACTGATCCCATGGCATTAGAAGTAATGGTATTAGAAGTAGCTGCCTTAGCAATACCAAAATCCGTTACCTTTACCTTACCCTCTTTGGAAATAATAATATTCTGAGGTTTAATATCACGATGGATAATATTATTGTCATGAGCAGCCTGCATACCTTGCGCAATCTGAACACCAATGCCAACCGCTTCGTTCACATCCAGTCTGCCCTTTTTTTCTATAAATTTTTTGAGGGTAATTCCCTCTACCAGTTCCATAACGATGTAATACAGATCGTCATCTTCACCTACATCATATACATTTACCACATTCGGATGTGACAAACCGGCAACGGACTGTGCCTCTCCACGAAACTTTGATACAAACTTCACATCCCCACTATATTCCTGTTTCAAAATCTTAATCGCAACATAACGATTTAAGCGCTGATCTCTAGCTTTATATACATCTGCCATTCCACCGGTTCCCACACGGTCAATGATCTCATATCTTTCACCTAATAACATCCCTGGATTAACCATATTCTCCTCCATTCTGTTCTGTCTGCGCTATGCACTTACCTTCGCTAATACGACAGTAATGTTATCACTGCCTCCATTCTCATTCGCTCTCGCAACCAATGTCTCTCCTGCATCCTGCAAAGATTTACTGTGCTTTACAATGTATTCCATATCTTCATCTTCAATCATATTTGACAGACCATCACTACACAACATGATAATATCATCCGGATAAATTTCCACCTCAAAGAAATCAGCCTGTACCGCCTGATCAATTCCCACTGCACGGGTAATAATATTCTTCTGTGGATGTACCCTGGCTTCACTTTCCGTGATATTTCCCTGTTTTACCATTTCTTCCACCAGAGAATGATCCTCCGTAATCTGCATGATATCATCGTCCCGCAGCAAATATAATCTGGAATCTCCAATATTTGCCACATACAAAGTATCTTCCTGCATCGTGCATGCCACTAATGTAGTACCCATACCCTCATATTCCTCATGTTCCTGAGACTCTGAATATACGGCTCCATTGGCAGCATCTACTGCTTCTTCAAACAGGGATACCGGTGTCTTATGCTCACTCTTTTCAATAGACTGCACCATCTGTTCCACACAAAGTTTCGAAGCATAATCTCCTGCTTTGTGACCACCCATACCATCTGCTACAATAAATAAATTATGGAAACTACCTACGCTATTCTCGCTACAATACATATAGTCCTGATTCACAGCTCTTTTGGAGCCGACATCTGTCTTCGCATACGCTCTCATGTAGTTTCCCTCCTTTGTCTTTATTCCAGAATTGAAGTTTTCCTTGTGCAGGATGTTTTTCCTGCGTTAGGAAAACTTCAACTCTTACACACTTCTCACCACTATATCTTGAATATTTTAGCACAACCAGAAAAAAAGCGCAAGTTCAGCAAACTTCTTGAGTTTTCGCATTTTGTAAATAACATTGATACTGTGATTCGTTTAAACCAGATAATTCCCTGTTATCCGTCAGGTTTTGGTATTCTTCCTGCTGTTTCATTGTAAATGCACAGATATGTCCGAATAGACAAAATTTGCCCTGCCTAGCAAGTTTACGCCTTTCGGAGAAACTATTTGCCGTCTGCTGCATCTATTCATTAGCGTGCTCTTACACAATTCATCTTCAGGCAAGCTGCGTTTTCGTGCTATGTGTTTCAGGCATTTTGAATACGCCGGTACTTACGAGGTGTCCTATACCTCGTTATGTACCGTTGCGTATGAAATATAGCGAAAGCGTGCCTGAAACACATAACCGAAAACCTGCAGCGCCTTTCAGATAAAGTTCACGAGCACGCATAGATACAGCGTAGACGGCAAAGTTTCTCTCGAAAGGCTATTGCACTACGGCAGGGCAAAATTTTGTCTAATTCGGACATTACCTGCAAAATCTAAGTGAAACAGCAGGACGAAACGAACATTGTTGACGGATAACAGGGAATTATCTGCCTAGCTCCAACGAATCGCAGTTTGACAGATTAAATTACAAAATACGGAAACGCAAGCAGCAAACTTGCTCCACAATCATTGATTTCATAGTGTATGAGATCTTCTTAACTGCCCACATGCAGCATCAATATCACTGCCCATTTCCCGACGGACAGTCACATTGATATGATGATCTTCCAATACTGTCTTAAAACGATTCACATTAGTTCGATCAGAGCGGCTTCCCATTCTTCCCTCCACCGGATTCAGCGGAATCAGATTGACATGGCAATTTAACCCTTTTAACAAAGAACATAACGCTTCTGCCTGTTCCCGACTGTCATTTTTATGCTCCACCAGACTGTATTCAAAGGTAATCCTTCTTCCGGTATGATCCACATATTCCCGACAGACCTCCAGAATTTCCTGGATAGAATACCGCTTTGCCACCGGCATCATCTCAGCGCGCAAAGTATCATCCGGTGCATGTAATGAGATCGCCAGGGTAATCGTCAAGTCTTCTTCCATCAAATGGCGAATCTGCTCCACCAGACCACAAGTAGATAAAGTGATATTGCGCTGGCTGATGTGTAATCCATCCTCCCCAGACAGCATTCGGATAAAACGGACTACATTTTCATAATTATCTAAAGGTTCACCGATTCCCATCAAAATAACATTCGACACCCGTTCTCCAGTAACACGCTGTAATTCATATATTTGATCTAACATTTCGGACGTTTCCAGACTGCGCACTAATCCTCCTACTGTGGAAGCACAAAAACGGCATCTCATCCGACATCCCACCTGGGTAGAAATACAGACACTGTTTCCATGATGGTATTTCATCCAGACACTTTCCACTGTATTCCCGTCCGATAATTCCATCAAAAATTTCATTGTCCCATCTTTGGAAACCTGCTTCTTGATCACCCGCACCCCTGGCATAATACTGCATTCTTCCAACTTTTCACGAAAATCTTTGGATAAATTAGTCATGTCCTGAAAGTCGGTCACTAACTTCTGATGCATCCATTGGTATAATTGTTTTGCACGGAATTTCTTTTCGCCCAGCTGTTCCACAAAAATCTGGAGCTGATCTAGTTCCATGTTCTTAATATCTGTTTTCTCCTTCACCTCAAACCTCCATGCTACGCCTGAATCTGGCAATAAAAAAACCATCTGTATGATCGGTAGGCAAAATCTGCAAGTAACCTTTTGTTCCAGTTCTCCCCTGCAGGGATTCCGGCAGACTATCCTCTATGGACTCAGAATAAAATGGCAGATGATTTTGTATCCACTCCACATTTTTCTGGTTTTCTTCGGATCCTATGGTGCAGGTACTATATAGCAGAACGCCCCCTGGTTTCACGTAGCTGCTGACTATCTGTAGAATCTCCCTTTGTAGTTTTGCCAATGCCTGTACATCCTTCCATTCGGTATGGTATTTGATATCACATTTACCACCTAATACCCCCAAACCAGAACAAGGCAGATCTGCAATCAAAACATCTGCTGTTTCAATCCATTCTTTTCGCAGAATCCTGGCATCCTGTGGATACAATTCCACCTGCTCCGCTCTAGTCCGTTCCAGATTCTCCCGAATTAATTCTATTTTTTTATCACTGATATCACAGGATAATAATTTTCCCTGCCCCTGCAATAAATCTGCTGCATGTATCGTTTTCCCGCCCGGTGCTGCACAGACGTCAATCACGGTCTGCCCCGGCTTAATTCCGGAGACATTCCCCACCACCATGGAGCTCTCTGCCTGGACCTGAATCATCCCCTGTCGAAAAGCTTCCAACTGATCTAGTCTATCGTATCCCTTTAAATGGAATGCATTCCGGAATAAATATCCATCCTGTATCTCCACTCCCTGTTTTTGCAGGGAATCTTTGATTTCCTGTATTCTCTTTTCTTCCGTCTCCCTCTCTGTTTCTATCTGCGTTGATTTTTCCCCGTTAAGGTGAGCATTGGTTTCATCTATCCCACTTTGCGAAATTTCTATGCCAGACTTTTCTATTTCTTTTTGGGGATTTTTCTTATCAGAACATCCTGTCCCATTTTTCGGACTTCCCAGAAATAAATTACAACGAACACAAATAGCATGATCCCTGGACAAATAACTTTGTAAAATATCCTCCACCAAATCCTGGGGATACTCCCGCAAAAAATATTGTACAATCCATTCCGGCATCGAATATTTGACCGAAGCATATGATACAAAATCGCTTCGATCCGGTTCTGCCATATCTTCTAAATGTCTCTCCATATTCCGCAAAACACCATTGACAAATCCCCGCAATCCATGCATGCGGCGTTTGATAACCAGCTTTACGGCCTCATCACAGGCAGCACGGTTCGGCACTTGATCCATGTACCGAAATTGGTACACTGCCATACGCATAATACAGCGTATAACCGGTTTCATCTTATGTACCGGCACATTAGAATATTGACCAATCCAATAATCCAGCTCCAACTGGCGTTCCACTGTTCCTTCGGCTAAGCGAGTCAGAAAAGCACGATCCTGTCTATTTAAATCTCTATTTTCTGCCAGCACCTGATGCAAAACATGATCGCAATACTTTCCCTCCTCTAAGGTCTGCATAATGACCTGTAATGCCAATGCCCGGACATTTCTTTTTTGCACTGGTTTTTCTGTTTTATCGCCCATATTCGTCTCCAAATTTTCTGGTATTATCTGCTGTCACAAATAACTTTAGCCACACTTTCAAACATGCCGCCACAGGTAGTACAAACAATCCATAACATCTGCAACATTTTTAAATAAATCCTCAAGAAAGCCTCGTACCCTCTGTCAGAGAATAGCCTCTTAGGAAGGATTCCGTATTCATTCGTTTTTTTCCAGCAAGCTGCACTTCCTGAACCGCCAGATAACCATCTCCCGTCTGTATCACAAAATCCCGTTTATTCACGGCAACCACCGTTCCAGGCTCGACCGAACTAAAACTACACTCCCCTGCCTGTTCTGCTGAAATTACCTCTGCTGCCCACAGTTTCAGCATCTTATCTTCCAGATAGGTATAGGCACTAGGCCACGGATTTAATCCACGAATCAGGCGCTCAATCTGCAGCGCTGACTGCGTAAAATCAATGTGCCCAGTCTCCTTCGACAACATCTTCGCCCTGGTATGTTCCTCATGATTTTGCGGAACAGGCTGTAAAGTTCCCGCTTCTGCCTGCTCCAACACATCTAAAACCATCGCACCCCCAAAAGATGCCAGGCGGTCAAACAAACTTCCCCCGGTTTCCTTAGCATCTAAGGTATATTTCTTTACCAGAAGAATATCTCCGGTATCAATTCCCTCGTCCATCTGCTGAATAGTAACACCACTTTCCGCATCCCCGTTAATAATTGACCACTGGATGGGTGCCGCTCCCCTTAATTTAGGAAGCAGAGAAGCATGCACATTGATACAGCCATATTTCGGCAGCTGCAAAATTGTCTTCGGTAAAATCTGACCAAATGCTACCACGACGATCACATCCGGTGATAACTTCTCCAATACCTGAAAAAACTCCGGATCCCTGGCACGCTCCGGCTGATATACCGGAATCCCATACTGCAATGCTGTCTCCTTAACCGGAGTAAGCTGTAACTTCCCGCTTCTCCCCTTCGGTTTATCCGGCTGGGTTATCACCCCCACAAGCTCATGCTTACTCTCCACCAGTGTCTTTAATGTATCCACCGCAAAATCCGGCGTACCCATGAATACAACTCTCATAAACTCTCTCTCCTATCAGCTCTCGAAGTGTAAGTAGGCAACAGCATAATGTTGTTGCCTACCTACACTTTTACTCGTCTGCCTCAACATTTAACAGATCCCCTTCCACCTTGGACACATACATAATTCCGGACAGATGATCCACCTCATGCTGTATAGCCCTGGCTAACAGTTCCTCGCCCTCCACAATGATTTCTTCCATCTTCTCATTATATGCCTTGACCTTACAATAATTTGCTCTGGTTACCATCCCTGCCTTGCCCGGCACGCTTAAACATCCCTCCTGCCCGGTCTGTTCACCAGACAATTCCAAAATTTCCGGATTAATCAAAATAAGAGGATCGTCTCCTTCCTCGCTCACATCAATGACAGCAATCTGTTTCCGGACACCGACCTGAGGTGCCGCCAGACCTACTCCCTGTGCATGATACATAGTTTCTAACATATCCTCAATTAAGGTAGTAATTCTGGGAGTAATCTCTTTTACTTCCCGACAATCCTTCAGCAGTATTTCATCTCCCAACAATCGTATTGTGCGTAATGCCATGATATTTTCCTCCATTTTCTATGTAATAATAGATTTATAGTCGACTATGGATCCATCCACAAGCCTTAATTATTAAAATCAAACAGAACCCGACAATCTTTCCACAACTCACTGCGGTGCAAATATGCCTCTATTTCATTTTTGATCTGACACAACCTGTCATAATCTGCTGATTTAATATACACCATCCGTCGATAAACATCCCGCAGTTTTGCCACTGGCGCTTCCACCGGGCCCAAAACGGTAATATCCTCTGCATCCCTCATTTGTCCAGCCAGATAGGCAGCCAACGCCTCTGTCCGTTCCTGCTGTCCGGCTAAGACCAACACTCCTAGTATATTGGAAACCGGTGGATATTGCAACACCTGGCGCATCAAAAGCTCCTCCTCGTAGAAAGCACAGTACTCCTGTTTTGCCGCACAAACCACACTGTAATGATCCGGCTGATAGGTCTGTAAAATAACCTCCCCCGGTTTTTCTGCCCTGCCAGCACGTCCAGCCGCCTGGGCCAGCAATTGGTATGTACGCTCAGCGGCTCGGTAATCTCCCACATTCAGAGATAAATCTGCTGCCAGAATTCCCACCAATGTTACATTCGGAAAATCATGTCCCTTGACAATCATCTGGGTTCCCACCAGAATATCCGCATCCCCATCTGCAAAAACTTTTAACAGCTTCTCATGCCCCTCCTTGCCAGTGGTGGTATCCGCATCCATGCGAACGACCCCGGCACTGGGAAATTGCTTCCGCACCATTTCCTCCACCTGCTCCGTCCCCATACCAAAGGTTCCAATATAGGGAGATCCACATTCGGGACACTCCTGCGGCATCCCTGTCTGATAACCACAATAATGACAGACCAGACGGTCGATCTGTCCCCTGTGCTGATGGGGTTTCAAAGCAACAGAACAATGGGGACAGCCAATAACCTTTCCACATTTCCGACAGGAAACAAATCCGGCATAACCACGGCGGTTCAGGAATAAAATAATCTGCTCCCTCTTACGCAGTCGGTTTTCCATCTGTTCCAGCAGAAGACGACTGAAAATAGAACGATTTTTTTCTTCTAACTCCCGACGAAGATCTACAATCTCCACCTTAGGCAGTACGGCTCCCCCTGCCCGCTGTTTCATCTCCAAAAGCTGATACTCCCCACGGGATGCACGGTAATACGCCTCCAATGACGGAGTGGCTGATCCAAGCATAACACTGGCACCCAGCATTTCCGCACGTCTTACCGCCACCTCCCTGGCATGATATCTGGGTGGCATTTCACTCTGGTAACTGGTTTCATGTTCTTCATCTACGATAATAAATCCCAGATTTGGAAAAGGAGTAAATAATGCAGAACGTGGACCAATCATAATATCAATTTCCCCATTTTTCGCCCTGGTATACTGATCGTAACGCTCCCCTGCCGAGAGCCTGGAGTGCATTACCGACACCCGATCTCCAAACCATGCAAAGAAACGGCTTACCATCTGAAAGGTCAAAGCAATCTCCGGAATCAGCAGAATAACCTGCCCCCCCTGCTGAATAATCTGACGGATACATTGTATGTACACCTCCGTCTTGCCGCTGCCAGTCACTCCATGCAGCAGATATACCTCCCGTCTGCCTGCCAGATAATCCGAAACCACTCGCTGCACTACTTCCTGTTGTTCCTCGTTGAGCACCAGTTCTTTCCGACTTACTTGCTGCCCCTGATAAGGATTGCGGTATAGCTGCGTTGTATCAATACGGATCAAATTCCGATCTACCAGACTGCGCAACACAGATGCCGTAATTTTATATTGTCTGGTCAGCAATTCATAATCCACACCGTCCTGGTAATGGGACACATCCACTGCCAACAGGGCATCCGCCACACGTACTCTGGCAGACTGATGTTTCTCCTGCATCTGTGTCCGCAGCTGTAATAACTCCTCCCGCTCCACCACCGGATATATTCTGCGCTTCACCTTTTCCTGTACACCATGACGCACTGGCATCACTGCCTTAATGGCATCATTCATAGATCCTCCGTAATGCTCTTTCATCCAATAAGCAAGGGAAAGCAGGTGCGATTCTGCAATCACGCCCTGCTTTTCCACCCGGAGAATATACTTCGTCCGCCCAATATCAAATTTGGATTCTGTGGAAAGTCCCACGACATATCCCTGCCGCTGCCTGTCACCCTGCCCGAAGGGAATCATAACCGGCGTACCGATTACCACCTCATTTTCCAGTTCTTCCGGCACCAGGTACTGAAATGGACGATCCAGGCTCTTAACCGAGATATCCACAATGACATCTGCAAATAACATAATAATCCTCTCTTACTGAATAAAATGACCATCCTTAACAATATCTGCCACGATCACTCTCTCATCCATCGGATATTTTTTACCACAAATCTCCTGATAATCCTCATGCCCCTTACCAGCCAGTACAATCACATCCCCTTCTTCGGCGTGTTCAATGGCATAGCGGATCGCCTCTTCTCTGTTAATGATCGTAATGTATTTTCCGTCGGCTTTTTCTACCCCTGTTACAATGTCTGCCAAAATATCTTCCGGCTTCTCGTCACGTGGATTATCTGAAGTTACAATGGTCAGATCTGCCAATTTAGAAGAAACCTCCCCCATCTCAAATCGACGGTCTCTGGATCGATTTCCACCACATCCAAAGAGACATACCAGACGCTTTGGATGATATTCCCGCAGAGTGGATAACAAACTTTCCAGACTCATGGCATTGTGGGCATAATCAATCATCAGTGTAAATTTCGGTGAAATCGGCAAAATCTCCACCCGTCCCTTGACCCGAATTTGGGACAGGGAAGACAAAATTTTCTCCTGGCTAACCCCAAAATGACGACAGATGGCAATGGCTGTCATGGAATTATAGACACTGAATTTCCCCGGAATATCAATCTCCACATGCATATCCAACAAGCCACTCATATCATAAGAAACGCCCAGCGTCCCCCCTTTGTCAGTCAATTGAATATTCTGCGCCCGGAGATCCACACCCTCCGAAAATCCATAGGTTTCCACCTCACAGGTATGCCCCTGCAAAATCTGCTCCAAATGACTATCATCTGCATTGAAAATCCCCTGTTTGCATTGCTGGAATAACAGGCTCTTGCAATGAATATAGTCCTCCAGATCTTTATGTTCATTGGGACCAATATGGTCCGGCTCCAGATTGGTAAAAATACCATAGTCAAAGACAAATCCACCAACTCTGTGCAGCATCAGTCCCTGAGAAGACACTTCCATGACCACACATTTACAACCGGCATCCACCATCCGTCTAAAATATTCCTGTACCTTGTAGGATTCTGGAGTGGTGTTGGCAGAAGGAATCGTTTCTGGTCCAATAATCGTTTCAATGGTGCCGATCAAACCAGTTTGAAAGCCAGATGCTTCCAGAATCGAACGCACCATGTAGGTAGCTGTGGTCTTTCCCTTCGTCCCCGTAATTCCAATGGTAAGCAATTTTTTTGCCGGATGACCAAAATAGGCGGCACTCATAACCGCCAGTGCCAGCCTGGTATTCTCCACCTGCAATACGGTAACTTCTGCCGGAACATCCACCGGATGCTCCACCACCAACACGGCCGCCCCTTTCTGCGCCACTTCCGGAGCGAACTCATGGGCATCCCGGACAGCACCACTGATACAGACAAAGACAGAATCCTTTTCTGCCTTGCGGGAATCATAAACCAGCGTGGTAATTTCCCTGTCCATCTCTCCCTGCAAACAAGTATAGTCCAATTCTGCTACTAAATCCTGCAATTTCATTATGCTTTCCCCCAATTCCTAGTGATATCATCTATCCCATAATACGGACATATTATATTCCATTTAACAACCCTAGTAATTATACAAAAATTCCTGATTGATCAGACATCAACCTCACTAATATCAATATTTCCATCATACACCACAGTAGCTGGTCCCGTCATCCATACTGTATTCTGCGCTCTGTCATACCAAATAATCAGATCTCCGCCCAAAAGATGTACCGTAACCTCCTCCTCTGTCAGTCCATTTAATACACTGGAAACCACTGCAGCACAGGTTCCAGTACCACATGCCAAGGTTTCTCCGGAACCACGTTCCCAAACCCTCATATTGATTTCTTTCCGGTTTAGTACCTGTATAAATTCTGTGTTTACTCCCTCTGGAAAGACAGCATGATGTTCAAAGCCCGGACCAATCTCAGATAGTGGCAGGCTGGCCGTATCCTCCACATAAGTAACCACATGAGGATTTCCCATGGACACTGCAGTAATCTCATATTCTCTGCCATCCACTTCCAGCGTTTCTGCAATGCAGCGATCTTCCCCCAGATTAACCGGTATCCTCTGGGGTTCCAAAATCGGAGCACCCATGTTCACTTTTACCAGTTCTACTTTACCGTTTTTCACCGTCAGATCCAGATATTTAATTCCTGCTAAAGTCTCAATAGAAATACTGGTTTTCTCCGTCAAACCATAGTCGTACACATATTTTGCCACACAACGAATTCCGTTTCCGCACATCTTCCCCTCAGAGCCGTCCAAATTGTACATTGCCATACGGAAATCTGCCACCTGGGAAGGATGAATCAAAATTAATCCATCCGATCCGATCCCAAAATGTCGGTCACTGACATATCGTGCCACTTTATCCGGATGTTTAATCTGTTCCTGTAAACAATTAACATATACATAATCATTTCCACATCCATGCATTTTCGTAAATTTCATCATCATCCTCCATTTCCAAACATCCCATACTACACCTTTATGTGCATCGTCGATTTTAGATTTTCTTACACGCTTTCTCCCTGCAGCAATGCAAAAAACTCCTCCGCTGGCATTGGCTTCGCATAATAATACCCCTGCACCTGGTCACAACCAATATTATGCAGCAAATCAATCTGTTCTTTCGTCTCCACACCCTCTGCCAAAAGCCCCAGTTCCAATTTATTCGCCATGGAAACCACCTGTTCCAAAATCAGTCTTCCCTTGCCGGAAACCATCATATTCTCCATAAACTTCTTATCCAATTTGATCACATCAAATGGTGTCTCTAATAATATGTTCAGAGAAGAATATCCACTGCCGAAATCATCCATCAGCAGGGTAAAACCCTCCGCCTTTAACTGCAAAGCCTTCTGGCTGATCTGCTGGTCATCAGCTGACTCTGTAATTTCCAGCTCCAGAAAATGTTTCGGAATCCCATGCTGTTCTATCATCTCAGACAACTTTTGAATACATTCCTCGTTATTCCGCAGATGGATCCGTGATACATTAACGGAAATCGGACACGGTTGAATTCCTGCATCCAGACATTTCCGGATAAACCAGCATGCCTCCTCCCAGATATAGTAATCCACCTTCTTGATAAAACCATTTTCCTCAATAATCGGAATGAACTGGTTTGGATAAATCATACCCCGTTTCGGATGCACCCAGCGTACCAGTGCCTCTGCCCCAATAATGGTATTCTGGTTAATACTGTACTTGGGCTGCAGATACATCTGAAACTGCCTTTCCGCAATGGCGGACTGCATATTCTCTTCAATAAATTTCCGGTTATACAGAGAATCCTTTAACTGTTCCTGATAAAACAGTATATTCGTCAATATATTAGTTTTTGCCGATTTTCTTGCCATAGCTGCACGATCTTCCATCTGGCGCAGTTCCATATTTCGATCCTCCACCATATAGACCCCGTAGGACATCTGCAATTTAATATCTTTGAATGAATGAATCCTTGCATCTAAGTTTTCAATAAATGCAGTCAATTCTTCCTTTTCCTCATACTCCGTTACTACCATAAAGACATCGCTGCGGAGATTGATGAAAAACTGGTCGTCATTACAGATTTCCTTGAGCTGGCTGATAATAAAATCCAAGATTTCATCTCCCAGTTTTTCGCCGTATATATCATTAACGATTTTGAATTTACGAATGTCAAACTGGATAAAACCAATCTCTTTTTTGGAAGAATATAGCAGATTGCGAACATTCCGGTTAAATCGATTCAGTTTGCTAAGACGTTTTAACACACTCTGCATATCGTCATTTTCCGGAATATCTTCCAAAGCAATCGAGTTATCAGAGACATCCTTTAAATGAGCCGCCAACATCTCCTCCAACAAATCAATACTTACATTCATAACATTAGGACAATTCTTGAGAATCAGCCCCTCCTGGCGAATCACTGCCATCTCCTCCGGAATGGTAATATCCTTGCCCAGAATATCCCGGCAATCAATCCGATGATTCATTTTTTCTGTAAATCGTCGGATAAACTCTTCTGTCATCTTATTTCCATACATTTCCTGTTCTCGGTCCTGGGCATCATAAAATCCCACTCCCATTCCCAATATCATTAATGCCGCTGTGATACAGCCGCAGGTACTGCCCTGGCGCATCCCACCGCCAAAACAGGTGCTGACCTTAAAAGCAGTCTTCAAGTCCAACCCAAAATCCCCTGCAAAGGCACCAAATAACGCCTGAGAACAGTGATATTGCTGCTGCAACAGCTCCTTTGCTTTTTCCTTATGTGTCATAAAATCCCCCAATCTGCGAGCTTCCCGCATCATCGCTATCATTATGTTTACTGCTACACATGCAAACATGCCAGTTTCTGACAGCCTGCCTTTACTTAACTATGGGTACTTTCCTGTCCGCTTTTTAGGACTCTGGTTTGGCAATTCCAAAATGCCGATACCCTTCGTCGGAAACCATGCGCCCCCTGGGTGTACGGATAATCAAACCGTTTTGTACCAGATACGGCTCATAGACATCTTCTAATGTCCCAGCATCCTCCCCGATGGATACCGCCAGATTATCCAGTCCCACGGGACCACCACCGAAATTCTGTATCATAGTCATAATGATCTGCCGGTCTGTCTGATCCAGACCTAATTTATCTACCTCCAGCAGATCCAATGCAAAATCTGTAACCTCTTTGTTAATCTTTCCATCATAACGGATCTGGGCAAAATCACGGACACGTTTTAACAATCTATTTGCCAGTCTGGGCGTCCCTCTGGATCTCTGTGCCAACTCCAAAGCCCCCTCCTCATCAATCTCCACATCCAAAACTTCTGCAGAATGCAGAATAATCTGACGCAATTCCTGAGTGTTATAAAATGCCAGGCGGTTGACTACACCAAAACGATCTCTAAGAGGTGCCGATAACATTCCTGCCCGGGTGGTTGCACCCACAAGAGTAAAACGGGGAAGATCCAGCCGCACGGATCTTGCCGATGCCCCCTTACCAATCATAATATCAATGACATAATCCTCCATCGCCGGATAAAGCACCTCTTCCACCTGTCGGTTCAAACGGTGGATCTCATCCACAAACAGCACATCCCCATCCTGTAAATTATTTAGGATCGCCGCCATTTCACCTGGCTTTTCAATGGCAGGACCTGCAGTAATTTTAATATTGGTCCCCATCTCATTGGCAATAATACAGGCAAGAGTGGTCTTACCCAGTCCCGGTGGACCATATAATAATACATGATCCAGAGAATCTCCTCGCTGCTTTGCCGCCTCAATATATATTTTTAGATTTTTTTTCACCTTTTCCTGCCCAACATAGTCGCTAAGCATCTGGGGACGCAGGCTGTTTTCAATGCCGGCATCCTCCTCTGTAAATTCTGTGGTAATACTGCGTTTCGCCATATTTTCCCTCATTTCTGACAAACTTCTAATCACAGTTTATAATCATCTAATGTGACTCTGTTCTTCGCACAAACACATTCGCATTCCGCTTCACCCAAGTCATATGTTTTTCAATGTAAGTTTCAATAATTTCTCCACAGTCATATCCTCCGTAAGTGGTACCGCCCGCACAGCACGCATAGCGTCTGTTGGCGAATATCCCAAGGCGGTCAACGCATCTACCGTATCTGCCACCATTTCATTTTGAGCATGACTGTCACTGTCACGACCAGCTGAGCCAGATGATCCTGAAGCAGCAGGCAGAACCGATTCCAGATTCAGCTTATCTTTTAATTCCAATATAAGTTTTTTGGCTGTCTTTGGACCAATTCCCGGAGACGTTGCTATGGTTTTCGCATCATCGGATAAAATCGCCATCCGAATATCATCGCTGCTTAGTGTGCTCATCATTGCCAAACCACCCTTTGGTCCAATTCCATTGACAGTAATTAACTGTTGAAATAATTCTTTATCCTGTCTGGATAAGAAACCAAAGAGCTGCATACCATCCTCTTTCACATGAAAATAAGTATAAACCTTGACATCGGAACCAATCACTGGCAGCGCATCTAATACAGCTGATGGCACCAGGATTTCCAGTCCCATACCCTGATGATCCACAACGATACTTTTCTCTCCAACGTCAGCCAGCATCCCTGCCACGTAATAAATCATAATAATCCCCCATTTCAAATTAATTTCATGTATATAAACATACAAACTAATCCGGCAGTTTACTAAAAGTTCCCTGAGACTGCGTCAGCCATCCCTCCTCAATAAACTTAAGGATCTCATATGGATGGATGCCCAACTCATCCGATATCTGCAATGCGTTACTATTGGGATATAAGCTCAGATATTTCACAATATCATCCAACTGTTCTTCATCCTGTGCCCTGCAGTCTTTACAACATAACGTCCGGATTTTAGAACGAAATTCTTTATGACAATGTTTGCAAATATTTGTATATAACATATTATTCCTCCGTCATAATTCCTACATTAAACCAAAGTGGAAAATAATTCCAGAACAGGCTGAATAAACTTCCAACGTTTTGGTCGATGCAGCCATTCCTCATAAGTAATTTCCTGGCTTTCTTTAAAAGTATTCTGGAAATCCTCATATACATCCTGCTGGATCTGTTTTCCCGACATCCAAATGCCATTTTCATAATGCAGGTAAAAACTCCGGTAGTCCATATTAATGGTTCCCACAATAGCAGCATCTTCTGTCAAAATCTGCTTCGCATGAATGAAGCCCGGCGAATATTCGTAAATCCGCACCCCTTCCTTTAACAATGCTCCATAATTATAATTGGTCAATAACTTAACCATTTTTTTATCTGGAATTGCCGGTGTAATAATACGGACATCCACGCCCCGCTTCGCCGCCTCAATCAAGGAATTAATCATATATTCCTCCACAATCAGATAAGGCGTGGTAATATATAAATACTGATCTGCATACATCATCATCTGATTATAGATTCCTTCTATCAAATTGCGGGATTGGTTGGCGGGACCATCCGAAATCACATGGCAGATCGTATCCCCAGTCGTCTTCATATATTGATCTGGCATCAGGCGGTAGCGCAGATAATCCACATGCTTCCCATCCGTTCTGCAGGCATCCCACATCTGCAGAAACACCACTGTCAATCCCCAGACAGCTTCTCCCCGAACCCGGACACCGGTATCCTTCCAGACACCAAAACGTTCCACCAGATTGGCATATTCATCTGCCAGATTAAATCCTCCTGTAAATCCCTCTTTTCCATCTATCACAATAATTTTTTGATGCGTGCGGTAATTAATATACAAATCTCCGGTATAACGGTGGATTGGATTAAACACCCGCACTTCCATGCCTTCTTCCTGCAAAATATGCCGGAAATATTTGCGGGTACGAATCGCTGTGCCAAAATCATCATAGAGAAACTTGACCTCCACGCCCTCCTCGCATTTCCGCTTCAGTATCTCATGCATCTTGTCCCAGAGTACACCCTCTGCCACAATGAAAAAATCCATCAAAATGAAATCTTTTGCCTGTTCCAGCGCTGCAAAGATATCTTCAAATGCATCCTCTCCCATGGCGTAAAACTTGGCTTCATTACCAGCCGACAAGGGAAAATGCTCTGTCTCCATAAATTTGACCATCCTGCCTGCCACCGGATTCTCTGCCAGAAACTTCTGATAATTTTCCTCATCGTGTACCAGAAACTGGTTCCCATAAGAAATCTGCTGTCTGATAAAACGATTATTCCTCGCCTTGCTGCCACCAGAACGCCCCCATAAATAATACATTACAAAACCGCTGATTGGCAACAGCAACGCCACCGAAATCCATGCCAGTCGAAAGGAGGGACTCTGGTGTCGGTTAATTAATGTTACCACCGCCAAAACCGATACCACTTCCAATATAACATAAAAATACACAGTGGAATTCTGCAGCCATCTTGGCAAGAACAGAATTAAAATGCATTGCGCCAAAAAGATCAAAGCGGTCAATCCAATCCGCAAGTATCCGCTAAGGTTATTCTGTACCCTGCCCTTCAGACCTTTCAGATATTTTTTTTCTTCTTTTTTATAAAAAAGATCATTGCCTTTTTCTTTGGCTCTTCGCGCCCATTTTTCATAACTACTGTCTGAATCAAAAAATTTCTCCATGCAGCACGAACCTCCAATTTCTGTTTCCTCATCTATATTCCTGTTTGTCATAACGGTAACTTAACTATTTATTATAACTGATTCAGATTCCAGTGTCAAAAAAAGGAAAGCAGATTTCCTCATTCAATTTTTTTAAATATTTTTATTAACTTTGTACCTTAATCTGTTATAATGTATCATATAATCCATCAACATTTCAGTAGTAGAGAGGAGCACACAATGTCAAAATCTAAAAAAAAGAAACGTGGAAGCTTAAGATGGACAATTACCATTCTTTGTCTAGTAATTGTCGTTTTGACGGCATGCGCCGTCGGTCTGAACGGTATCATCTCCATCAAACAAATATCCGACCAATCCTACAATACATATGAAAAGGCAACCAATGACGGATATGAGCTGGAAATCAAATCGCAAGTCCAGTGTACCATGGCAATACTGCAAAATGAGTACGATATGGCTCAGGCGGGAACCAAGACCGAGGAACAGGCAAAAAAGGATGCCAGCGAAATTATACGTGCTATGCGCTACCGGGATGACCAGAGCGGTTATTTCTGGATTGATGACACCGATTACACACTGATTATGCACCCTATTCTTCCAGAACAGGAAGGCAATAACCGCAAGGATCTGGAAGACCAAAATGGTATCATGATTATTCAGGAAATCATGAAGGTTTGCCAAAGTGCAGAAAAGGGTGGATTCAATGAGTTCTATTTCACAAAAGCGGACGGTAAAACTGTTGCTCCAAAACTTGCTTATTCCCAGATCTTTGAACCATGGGGATGGGTTGTCTCCACTGGTAACTACATTGATGACATACAGGCAGATATGGCAGGCGTTAAAAAAGATTTGAAAGATACCTATGACCGCCTGTTGATACGGGTTGATATTGTTTTCGCAGTCGTAGTAATATTTACAATCATTATCGCTCTTCTGTATAGCAAACGTATTGTAACCCCACTCTGGAAGATACAGGAGTTTGCTGGTCGTATTTCACAAGGAGATATGACTTCTGAGATTACTGTCAATAGTAATAATGAAATTGGAAGAGTTGCGGAATCTCTTGAAATTGCACAAAAGAATATGCGAAACCTGCTGGCAAACATTACAACGGTTGCCAACAATGTCAATGGAGCATCGGAAGAATTTAGTGATATCTTTTACAAGATGCAAAATTCTATTACCGAGGTTTCTACGGCTGTCGGTTCTATCGCAGACAATGTTACCAGTCAGGCTTCCTCCACAGACAATGCATCTGATGAGGTATCCAACATTGCCGCAAAAATTGAAAAAACAGGTGCAGAGGTAACTTTACTTGACGATAATGCACAGGATATGAAAACACTGAGTGAGACATCCATGAACACACTCAACCGCTTGATTCAGGTCAACGCAAAGACACGGGAAAATATCAACTCCATGCGTGAGCAGACAGAGACAACAAATGCATCGATACAGCAAATTAAGATAGCCGCTAATTTAATTAATGAAATTTCCGACCAGACCAGCCTTCTCTCTCTGAATGCAAGCATAGAGGCAGCACGTGCCGGAGAGTCCGGAAAAGGGTTTGCTGTGGTAGCAGATGAAATCGGAAAACTGGCACAGCAGTCTGCAAATTCTGTGGATGAAATCAGACAAATTATCACAGAATTGTTGGAAAATGCGGCAAAGTCTGTGGAAGTGATGCAAGAAATGACAGAATCGGTAGACGCACAAATATCGTCATTATCAGAGACACAGAATACATTTTCCCAATTGTACAAAGAGCTTGACAACTGTGTAAGTTCTGTACAGATGATAGATGTCATGACAACGGAAATTGACGGTCAGAGAACAAAGATTACAGAATCACTGAATCTTCTGAATGGTCTGGCACAGGATAATGCCGCTGTCACACAACAGACGGCTGGAATGTCCACTGAGCTATCCGGAGTAGTTGAAAATTCCGTCAAGATTGTTGATAATTTGAAAACCTCTGTGGATTCCCTTATGGAAAATATCACAAAATTCACTATATAATTTCTGTTTCTATCGACTTGCACACATCTGAAAGGAATGGTAAAGGAAATTTCCAATACCATTCCTTTTCTGTTATAATAGAATTCATTATTAGCCAAAACAAAAGAGGATTCTGATATGAAAACGATAAACCATCAAACCACCATGCAAATAGACGAAATAACCTTATCCCATCCGCCAGTACAATGCCTGTTTTTTGACATTGAAACCACCGGTCTGTCCCCCCGTGCATCTTCTCTATACCTGATCGGCACTATGGCATATGACACCGTAGAAGATACTACGGGAAATGACACCTGGAAAATTACCCAGTGGTTCGCAGACAAACATCGGGATGAGGAAACTATTCTCCGGCTTTTTCTGGATACATTAGAACAATATGATTATCTATATCATTTTAATGGTAAAACCTTTGATATCCCTTATTTATTGCATAAAGCAAATAAGTACCACATAGAACTGTCCGATCACGCCAGCCAGATTCTGCAGGATACTACCGGAAACCGATCCATTGATTTGTTATCACAGATCCGTCCTCTCAAAAAAATTCTGGGAATATCTAAAGCTGGGCAGACTGATCTGGAACGCTGGATGGGTATTACCAGGGAAGATACCTACTCCGGTGGGGAGCTCATATCCGTCTACAGCCAGTATATGCAGGATCGCATACTCCACCCGGAACAGGCAGAAGAACTGGAACACGTCTTGTTATTACATAACCACGACGACATGGAAGGAATGCTGACAGTCAGCCGGATGCTACATTATCGATATTTATTTGACATGACTGCTGCACTGGAAAAGAGGCTACAGATCACGGAAATCACTTTTCATCCTTCGAATCAGGAGCATACATCTTCTCTGCATCTGCATTTTAGACATCATGCCGCACTGCCTCGGTCGGCATCCTTAACCGGAGTTTTTCCTCTGACAAAAGATCCGGCACCAACTTTCACAGTACCTCCAGCCATCTTAAAACTGGCAGAGGATACTGGTATTCTTCAGGTGCCGGTTATTTCCACTGAACTGAAATATTTTCTGCCAAACCCCAAAGAATATTATTACCTACCTTCGGAAGACCAGGCAGTCCACAAAAGCGTTGCTGAATTTGTGGATCCTTCCCATAGAAAAAAAGCCACAGCTGCCACCTGTTATCTGCGCAGATCAGGAAAATTTCTCCCGGCTCTGCAGCCGTATAAAGCTGGCTCTGATTCTTTCCCACAGAATATTCCTGTCTTCTTGTCGGTTTATCGAGATAAGCTGGGCTTCTATGAACTCCCCACCGATCTGGTACCAGAGAATCCATTCTGGAAGGAATATCTGATCCAGACTTTGCGAGCATGGTAAAAAAGAGTTCTTTCCTATATAAAAATGAGAAACCCTTACAACAACAGATCATGCCCCGCCAGCAAGGCAATATTTTTCACTACAAACTGAACTAACAGAATCCCAACACCGATATACCAGTAGTAGGGGCAAAAATAGCAGCCCCTTACTTTCCCCTGTGTCAATATATCCAACAAATGGGACAGCATATAAACCGCATATCCTGTTACCAGATAGAAAACCATTGGATGCAGGATAATACTATCCCGAATATTTCCCTGCATCAAAGCATAGCATGCTCTAGTACCTCCACAGCCCGGACAGTACAAACCTGTCATGGAATGCAAACTACAGGGCGGCATTATTTCCCGCAGATCAATATCAAAGATAAATAATCCCAAAAGCGCCAACAGTCCCAAAATTCCTAATACCACCCCAACATAAAATATCTTTCTGGACACCCTGGCAATATTCGGAATACCATACTTACTTTCTGCTTTCATCGTATCTGCCACCTTCCAATTCCAGCTCCATCCAAATCACTATGACACAAACATCCTGTTACGTCTCACTGAATCAAACTTTGATAAATCCGTTCCCTCGCCTGATGATCCTTGTGATAAAATAATTTTTTCATTCTTCTGCGTTGGAGCCAGCTTAGTTTTCCCCCACGACGCACCATGGAACGAATACATTTTGCCGCATCCTCTGCATTATCGGCAAATCTGTTGCCGATTCCCTGAAATGGCAGATTATAGTCCCGATAGTCACTCATGCCAGAACTTAACTCCTCATAATCAGGAAAGAAATATAGAATGGAACGCTCCAAATAGGCAAAATCAAACACATAGCTGGAAAAATCGGTAATAAATATCGCATAGTCTTCCTCTTTTACACTTCCCTGCACCACCCGAACTACTCTGTCATTCAGTTGATACAAATGGGCATAGCGTATCAGAATCGGATGTAATTTAAAATCCAGCGTATACCCCTGCTCCTGCAGAAAAGTAATCAACGCTGTATCCTGCAATAGTTTGGATGTCTCCTGATAAAATTTGGATGCCAGAAAGAAATCCTCTCTGGTAACCCACTCATTCTGTTCCATCCCCACCAGATATTTTCTCCAGGATGGCGCATATAATATTTTCTTTCCTGGCTTTGCATCCAAATCCATCAAATCATAGCGGGGCATCCCAGATGCCAATTCCTGCTTTGTGGTAAAACAATGGGTCTCTATATCCTGCTTATGTTCTATTGTGGCAGATATCACTTTACGATCCACCTGCAGACGATCCAGAGAATATTTCCAAGGAATGAAGGCATGATATACACCATGCTGCAGGTACGTAATATACGGCATAGAAGACACATCCATAACACAGGAATATTCCTGGTCTGTAAATGGCTGATAGTTATTCTTCTCAATATACGCTGTAATAATCTGCTCCGCCATACAATACAACAATTTATGCTGTTCGCTTCCAAAAGAGATCACATAAGGTAACTGCTTTTCTGAAAATAACTCCCTGCAGGAATCCAGATCATTATTCAATACATAATATTTTTCCACACCGTCTTCCTGTCCAAAATCATGGACAAACTGTAAATACCCATTATCCCGATAGACACCCTTACAATCATAGTACAGCCAAATACGTCTCTTATTTTGCCGCTCCTGCCGTATCCGGTGTCGAAACGCACAAATCTCCGGCTGATCCGTTTCCCATTGTTTCTCAATATCAGATTGATATTTTTCTGCCTGCTTTTTATTTGCTTTCTCCACCAGAAAAGAATTATGATCAAAGCGATAAACCCGTTTTCCAGCATAATAACGATAACATTTAATTTGATTGTTAAATACCACTTCCGGCATAAAATAATAATAGGTGTCAAACAACTGATTTCTGCATTTAACATAGAAATGAAACTGATCGATTTTCTTGCAGTTAATGCTTACCACAAAGGTATAGAAATGATTGGTTTCCTCCTTGCAATGATAATAATTCCAGGAAGAATTTTGCAGCGGTATTTCTTGCAAATGCTCCCGGTCTCCGTTCGTCTCCATCCACAAAGTAGGCGCTTCGCAGAAATTAAAAACGGGAGATTTCAGATATGCTACCAGATGGATCCGATTTCCGAAAGCCTTAAACTTGGTTAGAACCACCTCTATTTTCTGTGCCTTATAAACTGGCTTGCCGTTTCTCAGAATCTGGATCTGTTCTGGTGTCACTTCCACTCCTGTCTGTCCCGTCGTTTTCTGTTCCAACAGATAAAATCGATGAAAACTTTCTACATCTGGCAGCTCCAAAATCGTCTGGTCCGCAATCCCATTCAGTAAAGCATGCACTGCCTGCTTTGCTTGAGCAAGTTTATCGACTTGATAATGATATGGCCATAAAACACTGTTTTGCAGCTTCCAAAGATAATCATATAAAAAAACCTTCTGGACACAGAGTGATGTCTCCTTGCCAGCACGAAACATAAACTGCCAGAACCGGAGATTCCCCTCAAAAAAATAGAATGGATACATCTCGGTTCGTAACTGCGTCTCGTCAGTATCCTCCTCTACAACATGCACCTGACAACGATTACTGTCAGAAAGATTCTGCTCCACCAGATCTATAAATTCCTGCTGCTCCTGATTAGACAAATGCATCCGCAGTAGGACTACATGGCTCATGTTATCCTGCTGACTTTTCGTACGGTTCCCCATAAGCCGAACCCTCCCATAATAATCTTAATTTTTCTGTTGTTAACCCTTTTTTTCTCCCTTACGCCTGTGTAACATTTCCGCAGATTTGATTCCAATATTATACGGCTCAAAGCAGCATCCAAACGCCCATTCCGACACAGCCACTAATCACACCCACTACTGCTCCTGCCAGAACATCTTTGGGAAAATGTACCCCCATCACCACTCGCAACACAGCCAATATCAATCCCAGCAACAATAGAATCATTCCTGGCAAAAACCAGATATAACAAATGACTGTGGCTATCACAAAGATAGAAAACACATGACGGCTGGGAAAGGATTTCCCTTGGGTATCTTTGGGTATCAAAGGGGTAAAACCATATTTTTCATAAGGGCGGATGGCGCCATATCTGGCACGAAAAACACTGACCAGAAAGAAGGACACCGCCGGAGTCATCACCAGAGGAATAACCCTATAATCTCTCTGCCACAATAGAAAAATTCCCACCGCAAAATATACAAAGGCGGTCAGATAAGTAATACCCTTACCTGACCACTTAATAATCGAAACACCATATGGTTTATTGCGAATCCATTCCATGATAGATACATACTGTTCCCTTGTCATGCCTATACTCCTCATGCTGTCCGCAGCACAAATATTGATACATTAGCTAAAAATGCTACTCCCCCTCTTCTCCATCTGCATTATCAAGCTTCCGGATATCCAGATACAGCTCCTCTAACTGCTTTTCATCTACCACATTTGGCGCATCTGTCATCAGACAAGAGGCATCCTTCATTTTTGGAAATGCAATCACATCACGAATGCTGTCTTCTTTTGCCATCAGCATAATCAAGCGATCCAGCCCATAAGCGAGCCCTGCATGTGGTGGCACTCCATACTGAAATGCCTCTAATAAAAATCCAAACTGTTCCTTCGCCTGTTCCTTTGTAAATCCAAGAGCCTCAAACATAGTCTCCTGCACATCATTTTGATGGATACGAATGGAACCGCCACCTAATTCTGTACCATTCAAAACAATATCATAGGCTCTGGCACGTACCTGTTCCGGATGCTCCTTTAACAATGGAATATCTTCTTCCATCGGCATGGTAAACGGATGGTGCATTGCCACATAACGTCCCTGCTCCTCCGAATACTCAAACTCCGGAAATTCGGTAATCCACACAAACTGATAGTCATTTTTATCCAAAAGTTCCAGGTTACGAGCAATCTCCAGACGAAGATTTCCCAGCACATCCCAGACGATCTTATTCTGATCTGCGGCAAAAAGTAATAAATCTCCCGGCTCGCCATCCATAGCAGTCACTAATGCCTGTAACTCCTCCTCGGTCATAAACTTGGCAAAGGAAGATTTGTAGCTGCCGTCCTCCTGAATACTCAGATAAGCCAGTCCCTTTGCTCCAAAATCTTTCGCATATTTTACCAGAGCATCAATCTTCTTGCGAGGCATAGCACCCTGCCCCTTGGCATTAATACCACGCACAGAACCGCCATTTTCCAAGGCTCCGGTAAACACACCAAAACCACAATTTCCTACCACATCGGATACATCCTGCAATTCCATACCGAAACGCAGATCCGGCTTATCCGAACCGAAGCGGTCCATAGCCTCCTGCCAGGTCATCCGCTTGATCGGCAGAGGAATATGCACATCCAAAACTTCCTTAAAGATTTTCCGTAACAGACGTTCATTGACGTCCATCACATCTTCTTCGTCCACAAAGGATAATTCCATATCCACTTGGGTAAACTCCGGCTGACGGTCTGCCCGCAGATCTTCATCACGGAAACAACGGGCAATCTGGAAATAACGGTCATAACCGGAACACATCAATAGCTGCTTAAATAACTGCGGCGACTGAGGCAGGGCATAAAAATTGCCTGGATGCACACGGCTTGGCACCAGATAATCTCTGGCTCCCTCCGGTGTACTTTTGGTCAGCATCGGCGTCTCTATCTCCAAAAATCCTTCCTCTGCCAAAAACTGTCTAATCAGTGTAGTTACCTGACTGCGCATCATCATATTCCGCTGTAAATCCGGACGGCGCAGATCCAGAAAACGATATTTTAAGCGCAGTTCTTCCTTTGTTTTGGAATCTGCTTCAATTGGAAATGGTGGTGTCTCCGACTCTGAAAGTACCCTTAGATCCGTTGCCATAATTTCAATGGCACCAGTTTTCAGATTTTTATTCACGCCGCCTTCTCTTGCCACTACTTGTCCCACCACAGCAATGACATACTCACTGCGGAGTTTATATGCTTTTTCAAATTTCTCGGCTCCCAGTTTCTCCTCCTGGAAATTAATCTGTAACAAACCGCTACGGTCACGGAGATCCACAAAAATTAAACCGCCGGTATTTCTGGTTTTTTGTACCCATCCCATTACCGTCACAACTTCTCTAATATTTCGTTCATCTAATTCGGCACATCGGCAAGTACGCTTCATGCCCTTCATTGATTCAGCCATTTTATCCTCATTTCTGCGCTGTTGGTATCATTCAGAACCTGCTGTTCCTATCTGGCACAACAAACTGACATATCCGCTGCACCTGGAAATGCATTACAACGCAAACGCAAATCCATTGTTTATCTTACACCGAAAAGCAAGGATTTGCAATAAGGAAGTCATTTGACTTTCCCTATTTACCCCTTATTTATCATTGAACTAACCTGCTGTTTCTTTCGAAAAAGCAGCAAAAATCTGCAAAAATATGTGATGCCTATAGTTATTCCGATAGAAAACAGCATCTGTCCCTGGGTCAAATATTCTCTCGAAAAAGCATTTATGCCTATAAGTATGCTGATAATAGAAGAAACCAATATGCTATTGCTGTACTTTTCAAAAAGTTTGTTTTGTAAGGTGAAATAACTCATCCCCATACTACGCAAGATACCATATTCGTAATGGTGTATTTCCCAGTCATTATAAATACTCAGGATAATATAAAGACAAATAGCTATGACACAAAAAAACAGAATTGTGTTGCCCATAACGGTGCCATAATTGCGCATCAATTGATTTTCATGATTTCTCTGTCCCGATGAATCCAACATACCACCCTGTATAGATGCTATTAGAAGTGATATCTTTTGTTCTATCTCATTTTGTATGGATATCGGTGTATCACTTTTTACCACGATATTAATCTTATCATAACCCAATACCGTCCGACTGTTTCTGGCAGATTCTTCACTCATAACCACCCGTATATCACTACATTCCTCCGGATCGCAAAAGGCAATTGATTTAACCCCAAAATTTTCTGTACAAAAATCCACCTTTCTTTTGTCTCCCTGCACACCTCCAAGCAGGATCTCCTGACCTGACACTGACAAATCATGTGAATTTCTTTTACCATCTGGCAGCACCAAAATGCACTCCCTCTCTCCATTCCCTCCCATAACAGAGGGCTGAATCCCTTTCTCCTTCAAAAATTTGTCAAAATCATTCTGTGGCAATACAACTATTTCTGTATTATCGATCGGCACCATCTGATACTTTTCAGCCTCATTTTCAACCTGGCTCCACAAGACCTTATCTTCAAATCTTAACTCCTCGTCATCGCTTTCAAAATACTGGTTAAAATAAGGATCAACATTATTTTTTTCTAACAAAATCGTACTCTGCATTGTTTCAGCTTCTGTACACAAACTGACATAATTTCCATAACCGTCAAATTTCTCTAAAGCCTCAAAAGGAAAAAAGTCATTTCTATAAACTGCAATACGATACCCCTTCAATGGGTAAGAAGTCGTAGTCTGCTTGCTGTATAGATCATAATTAATGTCTCCGGTTTCATCTTGAAAGAAATTCATACAATAAAAGGAAAACATAGCAAAAAATATACAGATTGTCTGCATGATGATCATACGAAAACTAAATTTCTGAAATTGATATCTCTTTTGTTTCTTTAATGTACTCCTGTTCAGCTCCCAGATAATGGACTCATTTTTGATATGATCTGCAAAAAAATACAGAAGGGTTAAAACCGCCCATGTTACAATTCCCTCCAACAAAACGGTACCATGCAATGCCGAAATATAATGTCCACTGTATTCCCCAAATATATTACCCATATATAGCATACCAATCACTACCGATAAAACATAGCCCATCAAAAAACCAACAGCAAGGAACCCCTGTATCATATAGAATATTAATTTTTTCTTTGCTTTTTGTGACATCCCCAGTGCTTCAAATAGGATGAGTGTCTTCCTATTACGCAGCAAAAAGGTTCTGATCACTATAATCTGTTCTACCAGCAGCAAAAAATTCAATACCAGAAAATAAACCACGCTCATCCTTATCATACCAAGGTTGTCCATGTATCCTAGTCCATCTAATTTTTCATTCATACACATATTATCAAAAAAAAACCTTGATGAAAGAAATCCAATATCATCTTCTGCTTTTTTAAAATTTATATGTTTTTGCATAATAACCAAAGATTGTTTCTCAGCCTGCACTTCTTTTATCCCACAGATAATGGAAGGATATACTTTCGTTTCTATATAATACGCCCCTATAGGTGT
This sequence comes from uncultured Jutongia sp., assembly GCA_964409845.1. GTDB lineage: Bacteria > Bacillota > Clostridia > Lachnospirales > Lachnospiraceae > Butyribacter. The sequence continues at coordinate 426 of CAYPEW010000014.1, read as the reverse complement.
TGACAAGTAGCTGGAATAATTTGAAATGGCTCCTGTAATTTCATATTCCACTGCCCTGCCATCCTTTTCCAGGGAAACCATACACGGTAATGATTCCTTTTCTATCCCCAATAAATCCAGCAAATATTCCTCTACAATAATCTGTCCTGCAGTTTGGGGCCACTTCCCCTTAACCACATGGAAAGCAAGGTTTTTCCCCATACTTTCTTCCATCGCACCCATTAAAATTTGCTTTTTTTTATATTCTATATTACCCAATACAGAAAAAGTCTCAATTGCATACCCCTTACATTTTTTCCTTACTTCTTCTTCATTTTTTTTATCAAGATCCGGTATTACCATCAGAAATTTACCATATGTGTTTACGGTATTATCCTGTTTTGTCTTAATAATGGATACACTCAGAGAAGTAACAGTAAATAAGAA
>CAYPEW010000013.1:0-76048 GCA_964409845.1 uncultured Jutongia sp. | reverse complement strand
CCACGGGGGATGCCAGTTCGGATTTGGGACTACCCTAACACTAGGCGCTTACGATGTATCAGTATTGATTGATATATCTGCCAAATAATGAATATAAACATAATGCCACTTAATGACTGTAAAGATATGCCACATATGAAAACGGATGTTTAGGGCGCTGATTTTTGCCTGTTAGTTGTCGGGTATTTAGATTGCGTAGTAATTTAGGTGGATATTTCTCTGCTTTGGGAAATACACTTTCATTTCATACGGTAATTACCACATAAAAAAGACTATAACTGTTGCGGTCATAGCCTTTTAAAGATTGAGGAAGTCCCTTTGTTTACTTGTATTTGTTTGTCGCCCCTCCACACTATCCTACATCTGATGCACTAACAACCATTGTAAAATATCTTCGTATTGTTTCCTATCTGCTGCTACATCTAATATTAAATCTGATAACTCTTTCTGCGTATATTCAACCTCATAACCATTTAATGCCAAAAATACTAGCATGGCATGGACTCCTATTCTTTTATTGCCATCTACCATTGCATGATTTTTAACCAGTCCATAACAAAGTCTTGCTGCCTTTGCCTGTATGCTAGGATATAATTCTTCTCCATCATAGGTTTGAAACGGATTTTCTAATGCAGATTCAAGCATACCCACATCCCTAATTCCATCACTTCCTCCTGTAGCCTCTATTAATTGAGTGTGAAGTAATAGAATTTGTTCTTTTGTCAACTTTATCATTTTGCAAGCACCTCATAAGATTCTCTATTCTTCTCAATCAATCTTTTTGATATACTCATTATATCCTCATCGGATGCGATAGTATCATCTTCTGCCTTACTAAAATCAATAACAAGATATCTCGGCACATTGTTCTTGAGAATCACTGCTGTTCCATGTTCATCTACCAGTCTTGCTACTTTGGAAAAATTCTGGTTGGCTTCGGTAATAGACACTAATGTGTTTGTATTTATGGTCATTCCTCGCACCTCCTGCTAATGGTTTGGTTGTTTTATTATAGCCAGTTTCTAGGATAAATTCAACCTATTTCGTTTTTCATCCAACATAAAACCCTTGTAAATGACGTTCTCACGTCACTTACAAGGGTTCTCATTCCTACAGTTATTTACCTAGATTCGACAAATTTCTACTGTCCCATCTGTGCGGCTACCTCAGCTGCGAAATCTTCTTCCTTCTTCTCCAGACCTTCACCAGTCTCGAAACGGACAAACTTCTTAACAGCCAGCTTACAGCCCTCTGCCTTGGCAACAGACTCTACATACTGCTTTACATTCTCTTTATTCTCTGCCTTAACATATAACTGCTCTAACAGACACACTTCCTTTAATTCCTTATTCAGACGACCGATAATCATCTTCTCAATGATATTGTCTGGCTTGCCCTCATTCTTAGGATCATTCTTTGCCTGCTCTAACAACACATGCTTCTCATGCTCTTTGTAATCCTCATCCACATCGTCGGAAGATACATATTTTGGATTCAGAGCAGCAACCTGCATTGCTACATTCTTTAAGCACTCCTTCACTGCATCGCTGTCGGAATCAGTGTCAGCCTCTACCAATACACCAATCTTACCACCAGCATGAATATAGGAAACTACTAATCCGTCTGTCTCAATTTTCTCAAAACGACGAATGTTCATATTTTCACCAATCTTCGCGATCATTGCTTTAAGCTTGTCTTCTACAGAACCAGCATCCTCAGCTGCCCATGGCTCTGCCAAAAATGCCTCAATGTCTGCTGCCTTTGTCTCTCTTGCCTGAGAAGCCACCTGTGCCACAAACTCCTGAAAGATTTCATTCTTTGCCACAAAGTCTGTCTCTGAGTTTACTTCCACGATGGAAGCGCTCTTGCCACAGCCACATACATCAACAGCAACAACACCCTCTGCTGCAATACGTCCAGATTTCTTAGCTGCCTTTGCCAGACCATTCTCGCGCAGCCATTCTACTGCTGCATCCATATCTCCCTCGGTATTGGTTAATGCTTTCTTACAGTCCATCATACCAGCACCGGTCATTTCTCTTAACTCTTTAACCTGTGAAGCTGTAATAGCCATTTTCACTTACCTCCATATATTTTTTCTATCTACTTTTGACCCTATCATCACATTACTCTGCATCTGTGGCAGCTTCCTCTTCTGGTGCATCTGCCATAGATACGCCCTGATTTGCCTCGATTGCAGCATCTGCCATGGTAGATACAATTAATTTAACTGCACGGATCGCATCATCATTACCTGGAATGACATAATCTAATTCCTCTGGATCACAGTTGGTATCTGCGATACCGATCAACGGAATACCCAATGTATGTGCTTCCTGTACACAAATTCTCTCTTTCTTTGGATCAACAATAAAGATTGCATCTGGAAGTTTCTTCATTTCTTTGATACCACCCAGGTTCTTCTCTAATTTTTCCCATTCTTTCTTCAGACCAATAACCTCTTTCTTTGGCAGTACATCAAAAGTACCATCCTCAGACATGGTCTCAATTGCCTTTAATCTCTTGATACGAGTCTGAATGGTCTTGAAGTTGGTCAGCATACCACCTAACCATCTCTCGTTGACATAATACATACCACAACGCTCTGCCTCAGATTTGATGGAATCTTTCGCCTGTTTCTTGGTTCCTACGAACAGAACAGTACCACCATCCGCAACGATATCTTTCACTGCATTATAAGCAGTATCTACCATGCCTACAGACTTCTGTAAGTCAATGATATAAATACCATTACGCTCTGTGTAGATGTACTCTGCCATCTTAGGGTTCCATCTTCTGGTCTGATGACCGAAATGAACACCTGCTTCCAGTAACTGTTTCATTGAAATAACGCTCATAATTTTACCTCCATTTGGTTGTCATCTTCCATATGCTTCTCAAGACTAGAAAACCGCCTATACGCAAGACCGTGAGCACGGCACCGTTACGCTATCCGCATATGTGATTAATAAGTTTCGCTTCCATGAAAAATCCTTTCCATTTCCACACACTTGGTTAGAATATCACAAATAACAAATGATTGCAAGAACTTTTGGTAAAACATTCAGCAAAAACATTCAGCAAACCTTATTTAATCCGAAAACTCTTTTTTCTTTTATAATAACCCGATTTTGTTACTGTGACCTGAATTTTTGTACCAGATTTCAGCTTCTTTTTTAATTTAATCTGAAATCTTCCTTTACTGGTAGCAGTTGTCCGGTAACTCCGCTTTCCGACTTTAACAATTATCTTTGCTTTCTTTACCGTCTTTCCCACTATTTTTTTCGTTCCCTTTTTACACTTTATCAGTTTTAGTTTTTTGATGCTTTTTTTCTTTTTTTCTTTCTTTACCGTCTCAGACTGTGATTTTCTTCCATTAATTTTTTCCTCTCCCGAATTTGGGATCTGGTTCGCTGTACCTGTCCCCTGATCATTTGATCCACCAGACGGTTTCTGTGAGATTTCGGTGGGCTGAGAAGATGGTTTGTCTGTCTCCTGAGGTTTATCTGTCGGATTTGGTTTCGCATCTGGGGAATCAATCGGATTCGGTGTTATCTCTGGTATCTTGGTCGGTGTTCCTGATGCATCCGGTGTTGGCTGCGATGTCACTGACGGTTTTTGTGTCCCAGATGGTTTCGGAGTCTCGGACGGTTTCGGAGTCTCGGACGGTTTCGGTGTTCCAGATGGTTTCAGAGTCTCGGGCGGTTTTGGGGTCCCAGATGGTTTCGGAGTTTCTGATGGCTTCGGTGTCTCCTGTTCCACCCACTGTGTATTAGCCATTTTGTAATCCTTCACATATTTTACGACAATTTCTTCGCCTCCTACCAGCTCCTGCGCATTCATATATGAATTCACATACACATCACCCACTGTATACATCCAACCCGAATTTTTTCCATCCTCCTTTTCTGCCAGTCCATTGATAGAAGATATATAGCTCCCCTTCGCCGTATAAGCAATTTCATGTTCCCCAAGCACTTTTTGGAATACATCAAATACCGTTGCACCTGTCGTAAAAGAATTCTCTATGGTTTTCGGAATAATGACTTCCCCATCTCTTCCCAATAAAGTAAAACTCACGGAAATCGGCTTATCCAGTTCCTGTTGAAACGCTGTCAACTGCGGACGATAAGCCATCGACTTATACTGTCTTGTCATAGAAGCAAAGTTGACGGTATAATTGCCTTTCCCTACCACCAGCACATAAGTATGAACCGGCTGTTTATACAACTGCTTAAACTTTGTCAAAGTCTCCACATCATAGGACGGATCATTCCGAAATTTCGTATAATATTTTCCAAACACTTCATCAGTCAACACACTGTTTATTTTTACAAAGCTGTCCTCCTCCGGTGTCTCACCTAGAAGCAATGTCTCATTGGCGATCTGATTTTTGTCACTGGTATGGAACAGTCTCCAGTCCTCCTGCTCCTCCCATCCGGGAAGTTCATCTACAATAATACCATTATTTTTCCTATCGGCCTGTCGATAAATATACTCTACACCTGATTGATCTTCATTCCAGACAATTTCCTTGTATGGTGTAAGATGGTCAATAATACTATATGCATCTGTATTTCCGCCAAGCAGTCCTTCTTCGTAACCCATTTTTGCCGCATCCATAAGAGCCAATGCCTGATTAATTTCATCCCGTTCCAAATGGGCAACAGTAACTTCCAGATCTTTGGACACAGACAGATTTGGATTTTCTTTGCTGGTCATTTGAACATGCAGTGTTACTTTCTGATCCGCAGAGGCATCAGATCCAAGAGGGCGATAAACATAGGCGCGGAAGCTGTTTACATCAATCACATCTGTATTGGAACTCGTTACCGTAAACTTATAATTCCAATAATCCCAGTACGCCCCATATGACAATGCAGCAAGTTCTTCCTTTGTTACCACATTTTTAGGAATCACCAGACTAATATCATGTTTTACTGCTGTCAAATCAAGTTTTTCTTTCGTTGTATAATCCGTCAATTTATCAGCAGTATAACAGGCAAGAATCTGATTCATCGTATCTAATGTCTGTCCCAGCTGTTCCTCTGACATCGGAGAAATCGTAATCTCAAATGTTTTACTTATCATCGCATCTGTGGAAGGATTTTTAACTTCTGCTGTCAGAGTCACATGATGTACTTCATGATCCTGATACACTTTCCCAACAAATGAATTGTAATACGCATCGGCACTTCCCGTCCGATTCTCATCGCTGATCACAAGATGATTTTCGTCCGAAGAATTCCATGTGATTTGTGCAAAAGAATATTTACCCCCCTCAATACAAGACGGTAAATTCAAATCCGAAACAACGGAGGAAAGACTTTCGTTATCACCACAAAGAACTTCCTCTGTTAAAGCCGCATCTGCCTCCTTTCTCAAAGAAATTTCCACCTCTCCCTGATCCCATGGCACTAAAAGAGCATAGGTATTTGTAGTTGGATAAGTAACCGTCTGTTCCCCCACAGTCAGATCAAAAAATACCTGAACCTGTTTGCCATCGGTAAAACTGCCTCCTTTTGGGACAACTGGATAATGGATTCTTCCATTCTGTGAAATCAGAGTCTCATCCGCTGTGGACCGTATAGAAACAGACACTCCCTCGTAGTCTTTCTTGTTTAATAATTCCTTCAGTTTTACAAGAATATTGGTATCTTCTCCATACACAGGCTGCAACAACTTGAAATCCCATTTCATAGCTTCCAATGCCTTTTGAAGATAGGTTTCGGCATCTACATTCTCTGCCCATACCTCTATAGAAAATGTCTTACTGTCCTTTTCCGAACCACATATAATCTCTGCTGTCAGCACCACATTTTTAATACCTTCCTCCGGCAGTGTTACCACACCTGTCTGACTGATAATTTCTTCCTGATTGCTTTTCCAGTTGATGGAACAACCATCCAGTTCTGTCGGGAGATCCAGTATACCCGCCTCTCGAAGCACCAATTTCGGCAGCGAAAGAGATTCTTTTGTTCGCTGAATACGCTCTCTATTCTCGGCTTGCAGGAGTGTATCCGATTTTTCTAATGGTCCAAATGATTTGGAAACTGCCTGTGATTCTCTTTCCCCCGACACGCGAACCCGGATGTACTTCCCTGCGTATTCTGCCTCATCTGGAATTCCAAAATTTCTGTTAACTGCACTTGGAATGTCTGTATAATGGCTCCCATCCCCTGACTGTTCCCACTGATAACTAACATTCGTTGCTGCTTCTCCCTCTTTTCCCAATGCTTGTGCCATTAATCCTGCACCAGTCTTCTTTTCCCCAATAATGAAAACCTCCGTTACCGGAACGGATACAACACTGGAGAAAAGCTGCCAGTTCAATACTGGAAATCCCTCATTGATACCAGCAGTATCTTCACAAAAGCTTCCCTCACTTCCGGCTGCATTCAGATTTTGCAATAAACTGTCCTTGTCGGAAATTGTTTCATAACCGGTACCACTTGGCGAACCACCTGGTGCAGATACAGCATCCGACGTGTTCTCTGCCAGATAATAGCAATTTGTAACCGTTGCACTGCTGAATCCACAAATACCATTTTTACTTGTCCCAATACTGTAACAATAGCTAATCGTCCCTTTTGACTGTTGTCCGGCAATACCGCCGCTACGGGTTACCCCTGTAATATCACCAGTATTGTAACAACTGCTAATTACCACTGCGTTACTATTATAACCAAGGATTCCACCGGCATAAGAACCACTTACCTCTGCCTGATTACAGCATCCAGTAATAATTGCACCTGGGGCATTTGTCACCGTACCGATCAATCCACCGGCATATCCCTTGGTAGTTTTTCCCGTGGAAGAAACCGAACCACGCATGGAACAGTTTCTGATAACACCTCCATTTTGAAGTTTCCCAATAATTCCACCAACCACGTTGCTGGAACTCACATCCCCCTCCACTTTAAGGTTCTCTATGGTTCCAGTATTCACAACAGAAAACAATCCATAATTGGCACTGGTCGTATCAATTTTTAATCCAGACACGATATGATTCTGCCCATTAAAATTTCCTGCATAGGCATCTGTCACATAGGTTACCATACTGATCGGTGTCCACGGATGATCTCCTAAATCAATATCTTCCGTCAGCACAGCATCTACTGCTACCAGACCTGTATCTGCAGCACCCAGGTCATTGACATATTCTGCAAACCAAGCAAGTTCTGCTGCCGTAGCAATCTGATAAACACCATCCACCTGCTCCGGTTCCTCCTTGGCTGAGCCATCCCACGGCGTTACAGTAGCCCTTACCTTAACTTCTGTCACTTCCGCAGTTTCTGCCTTTGCCGCTATTGCGCCCGGTGTTGCTGGACAAATCGACACAATCATCGCTAATACCAGCATAAAAGCATATAGTCTTTTCTTCATTTGCTCTCTCCTTTTTCTTCTAAATGTTTTCTGGAATGTTCCCTTCGATATCGCATCTGGTTTTCTCTTGCACGTCGGCGTTTTTCTCTTTTTTTTGCAATCCGTTCCATATTGATCGGCTTAACTCCTGCCATTTCCAGTGCCCTCGGCCATGGTCCAAAGAATGATTTAATCCGACCGACCGTATCCTCATCAAAATCTGATTTTCTTGGCAGACGTTTTACCTCATCTGCTTTCTGCTGTAAACGACGAATACATTCTTTCCTTGTCAGTTTGCTCATATCCTTCCTCTTCTCTACTTGACGAGTACTTTACAATTCCACAAAAAAAACACATCTCTACCTGAATCAGTAAAAATGTGCAACAAGATTTCTGTAAGCCAAAAAAGCCAAAAGAATGCATCCATTCCTATGGTACTCACATCAAACGGTTGCACTCTTCCTTGCCCAAAAGTGTTTTTCGGGTTTATCCCAGATAACCATGTCCTCCAGCAGGAATTCCGACTTTTACGGTAATGGTGGTTGCGACGGATTCTCACCGAACTTCCCCTTTAATGTCCTATGACAACACTGAAAGACAGATCCTATTCAATTCTAAAATACCATATCATCATCTAAATCAATTGTCAAGATGATATTAGATAGTGTAATTTTTAGGGGAATAAATGAAAAAACCACAGAAAACATAATAAATCCATTGTTCTCTGTGGCGTTTTATTTTTATATGTTTGCCATAATCCTCTTGTCTTTATGATTTATCGAACACTAAAAGAAATTTACACGTTTGTCAAATTTTAGAGCTTAACAAAGATTTCAATTTTTCCTTTCCCCGATAATAAATTACCTTGGCAGAATTTTCGGATATATGCAGAATTTGCCCAATTTCCTGAAAAGATAATTCAAAATAAATCCGATAAATCATCACATCCCGATATTTCTTCTTTAAGCGTCTGATTGCCCTGCGCAGCATATTTCGTTCTTCTTTACTGAAAACCACCATTTCTGGAGAATCTACACTACCAGGTTCTTCTAATAATGGCTGTTCCCAGGGAATTTCCTTTGCTCTTTTGGAAAAAATTTATAAGAAACATTTTTGGCAATCTGGCAGATCCAGGTTTTCATACTACATTCCCCCCGATAACGGTGCAGGGACAGAAATACCTGAAAAAAGGTCTCCTGGGTCAGTTCCTCTGCCAGAGAATAATCTCCATGACTCCATTTCAGCAGAAAATACAGAATATCCCTATAATATGTTTCATATAATTGCGTAAAATCCTGTTCTATCTTATTCATATGACTGCTCCCATCACTCCCTGGCACCAGAAGCAGCAGATGATATTCCTAAATGCGGTACTTTTGCAGTCAAAAATTTTCCGATAATATCTTTCCGATCCACGCATCCCACATACCTGCTGTCATAAGAAATTTCATGATGATCTCCCAAGAAAAAATATTGATCCTCCGGAACAGTAATTCGATAATCTGCCCCATTTTTTCCATGTAATTCTGTTGCGCTAATTCCCTCATAACGCTGATTAATCTCGCCATTTACCCATAAATGTCCATCTGCAATTTCAATTTCATCTCCCGGAACTCCCACAATCCGATACATATCAGGCATTTTTTCTCCTCCAGACTCTAACTCTAGCCAAAACAGCACAATATCACCTCTTTTGGGAGCATGCATCAGATAAGAAACTCTGGAAATCAAACAGTAATCTCCATCCTGAATGGTAGGCGACATGCTATCTCCATCCATATAAGTTGTATAAAAACTCATTTCATAAATTAAAAATAAGCTGATGAATGCTACTATCCCAATACAGATATTACGTACTTTCCTCTTTTTCAGCTTTTTGGACAATACCCGGAATTTTCCCCTCTCCTCTTGTTCCTGTACCGATAATGGGACTTTCTTTGCCTCTCTGTTTTTTTCCCGCTGACACACTTTTGCAATCATTCTGTTTTTTTCCTGACAAGAGGGGCAGTCCTCCAAATGCTCTTTGATGATCCGTTCTGTATCTTCCCCAATGCTGTGCTCCTGATACAATGGCAGCAATTCCTCCACCAGAGAACAAAAAGCATCTTGTTTCTTTTCCATAGTAATCCTTCCTTTCCAATCTAAATAATACAATACTAAAAGTTACGCTACAAGAATTTAACAGCATAAATGCCCTAAAACAATTCTTGTTGGTGCAACACTATATAGGATGAGCTTTCCTATAAAGCAAAAAAGAAGTAGCAGATGTCTCCGCTACTTCTCTGTATGTGATCACAAGCTACGACCGGCTCTCTACCGTAACTATATATTAGTACTATCCGAAACAGAAAGGTTACAAAAGTATGATCTGCATTTTCACGAAATCACAAACCGTCTATTCCAAATTACTACACCAAAACATACAATGACAGCCGTTTCTAGATCATACCCATAATCTGTTTCTTATAAGACAAAAATTCCTCTGTTAGAATAAATTCCGAATTCCTGGGTTTCTCCCTCTCAATATGGATCTCTGACCGAATTTTCCCTGGCTGTCCTGCCAAAACATAAATCCGGTCAGATAACAGAATCGCCTCATCAATATCGTGAGTAATTAACAGTGTAGACAGATGAATCCTCTCCATCACAGACAGATACCACTCATGCATAGCACTTTTGGTCATGGTATCCAGTGCGCTAAACGGCTCATCTAAGAGTGCTACATCCCCAGAAAATAAATAAGTCCGAAGTAAAGCTGCCCTCTGCCGCATTCCTCCCGAAAGCTGGGAAGGGTATTTTTCCTCATATCCCTCCAAGCCAAACTCTTTGAAATACTTTTTTGCCTCCTGCCTGGCGACCCTTTTCTTGACCTTCTTGATCTGCAACGGCAGAGATACATTATCCAGTACCGTCTTATAAGGTAACAACATATCTTTTTGCAACATATAGCTGATTTTGCCAGGTTTGCCGGTAATTTCCTCTCCCTCCAGCCAGACCGAGCCAGCATCCGGAATCATCAAACCGGCAATAATATGGAACAAGGTAGTCTTCCCCACACCACTGGCACCTAACAAACTGACCAACTCTCCCTCTGCCAGATTAATCCGAATATCTTCCAATACCTTTTTGTCGCCAAAGGCTGCAGAAACTTCTTTCACTTCCAGTTTCATTCTATTCTCCATTTCATCCCATATAGGATATCCCACTTAAACTCGATACTGCCAATTATTACTGAGGCTTTTTATATCAATAAATTTTTCGCAGAATAAATTTCAATCTGCTGTAATTCGCTTTACTCCGATAAATAGGAATTATCAAAACCTGCATTTTCCGGGATATCCTGTTCTACCAGTTTCTTTTCATTAAGCCAGCCATAATACGCATTCCATCGGTCTGCATCAATATTTCCCCAATGCTCTGCCTCGGCCAGATACTGCTTACTGACATATTCCTGGCTGCGTTGTACCAGCTCCTGATCCAGTTCCGGTACCGCTTTTAACAGAATCTCTGCTGCATCTGACGGCTGGGCTGCCGCATATTCATATCCTTTTCGAACAGCATCCATAAAAGCCTTTGCCACCTCCGGTTTCTCTTTCAAAAAATCATTATTTGCGATAATAACTGGACTATAATAGTCAAAGACCGGATTCATATCTGCAAAAGCCAGATAATTGTTCTCTATATTTTCCTGTTCTAACTTGATACCATCCCAGCCGTAATAGATCCACACGCTATCTATGTCAGCATTTAAACCGGCAACAATATCTTCTACATAGGTAGAGATCAAATTTACTTTTCCAAAATCTCCCCCATCTTCTTCTACCACGTTTTTCAGAACTGCCTGCTCAATCGGAGAATCCCAAGTTGCATAGCTATGCCCCTCTAACTTCCCTGCACGGTCAATTCCTTTCTCTTTCAGAGAAACCAAACCAGAGGTATTATGCTGCATCACTGCAGCAACAGCGGTAATCGGCAATGGATTATCACTGCCAAAAGCAGCGGCAAGGGTGTCCTGAAAGTCAATTCCAAACTGCGCTCCTCCAGAAGCCACCATATCTGTTGCACCTCCATCTGGTGGCTGCACAATAGACACCTTCAACCCGGCTTCTGCAAAATATCCTTTCTCCTCTGCCACATATAAACCGGTATGGTTGGTGTTTGGCGTCCAGTCCAAAACCATAGTAATCTCTGTCTTGTCAGATTGCTTCGCAGAACCATCATCCGTCCCCGACTTATTCTGATCTGTCCCGCAGGCACATAATAACACTGCCATAGCAGTGCATAGCAATCCCATATAATATTTCTTTTTCATGTTAGTCTCCTCCAATTATGTAAATATTGATATTTAAAAACTTATTCCACCATTGTTTTCTCCCTACCCATACAATCTTTGTTCTTGCTGTAAACACCTATTTCTACTTATTCCTATCCGTCTCCCTTCCGGCAGACTTCTGTGTATCCATATCCTTTCTGACTGATTCCAGGCGATTCCAGGGCATGACAAACCGCTGAATCAGATCCACCGCCTTCATCAGCAACAGACTTAATGCCGTAATCAGAAAAATGACAGCAAACATTTTGTCATAAGCATAGGATTTCTTCACTCTGGTCATATAAACGCCCAGCCCCTGAAATCCACCCAGCCATTCCGATATTACCGCCCCAACAATCGCATAGGAAACGGAAATACGCACTCCGGCAAACAAATGACTCAATCCCCCTGGCAGCTTGATGTGGCGAAATATCTGCAACCTGGATGCCCCCATTGCCTGCATCAGACAAATGGCATCCGGATCTGCTTCCCTAAATCCATCCAGCAATCCCACTGCAATAGGAAAAAAGGTCACAATAACTACCAGAGTGATCTTGGGTGCCGTTCCATAGCCAAGCCAGAGTACCAACAATGGGGCAATCGCCACCGTTGGTATGGTCTGGGTAATGACCAGAATGGGATACAGGGCGCGATAAATCACATGACAATATTCCATCAGAAATGCCATCACAAATCCCAGTCCGATGCCAATCGCCAATCCGGCAAAAGCCTCCCACAAAGTAACCCATACATGCTGCATCAACAGCGGAAAATCTTCCACAAAAGCCTTTAGCACCTGCACTGGCGATGGCAGCATATACTCCGGCAGCACACCTGCCATATGCATCAACTGCCAGAACAACAGCAACAGTGCTATCGCTGTCAGAGGAATACAATAATCAATGATGCTTTGAAACTTTTTTCTCAATGGTCAATACCTCGCCCTCCGGCTTATAAACGATTTTGACATAGGTGGAAACCTGATCGCATCCTCCTGCTGCCATAGCTACCTTCTGACATCCTGTCACAATCTCCATCAACTGGTCATAATCGCCCTCTATCGTCGTCTCAAAAGGTCCCACATAAGTGGACAACCCGAAACTTTTGATATAGGCAATGACTTCATCCACAATACGAATCACTTCCTCGTCGTCTGTTACATTTGGTAATACCTGAATTGCTACACTTGCATTCATCTTACATTCCTCCTATTCTTAATCATGTTAATAATATTTTCTGATCGCTTTCTACCAATAAATTTTTTTACTTGATAGGACAAAGTTTCCTATAAAGCAAAAAAATCTTTGGAAATGCATCCAAAGATTTGATTCTCTCTCGTATGCGCTTCCTTCCGCCGGTATCAACCGGATCAAGTTCCAAGGGTCAATCTGCAGATTTCTCAGCCTTTAACAAGATATTAGATCTTGCGCAGGCTCCCCTAGCGATCTTTAATCATTATACACATTTTTATAAAATTGTCAAATGTCCCGTCATGCATATTGTTTACCATGTCTCTATCATTCTCTTATGAGAGACACTTTTTACAAATATCCTGCACACAGCATTCCTCACACCGAGGATTAGTTCTAGCCGAACAAATCTCTCTTCCATGATAAACCAGACGGTGGCAGAATGCACTACCCTCCTCCGGCGGGATAATCTTCCACAATGCCATCTCCACTTTTTTGGGTTCTTTGACACCATCCACCAAGCCCATCCGATTCACCAGACGGATACAATGGGTATCGGTTACAATGGCAGGCTTTCCAAACACATCCCCCATAATCAGATTGGCGCTTTTCCGTCCCACACCAGGCAGACGTAGCAAAGAATCAAAATCCTCCGGTACCTTACTGTCAAATTCATCCCGCAACATCCTCATGCAGGCACTGATATCTCTTGCCTTGCTTTTTCCAAGACCACAAGGTCTGACAATTTCTTCAATCTCCTCCACTTCTGCTTCTGCCAATGCATCCACATCTGGAAATTTCTCATAAAGTTTTGGCACAATCTGATTCACTCTGGCATCCGTACACTGTGCCGCCAAACGTACACTAACCAGCAGTTTCCAAGCATCCTCATACTCTAATGTACAATCCGCATCCGGATATTCCTGCCGCAGACGTTCTATGATTTCCAACGCCCTCTGTTTTTTCGTCATAGTAACCCTCTTTTCCTTTCCATGATACATTACAATTAATGTACACCCTTACACTATCATAGTCAATCACGAAAAAGCAAATGTGAAAAACAGCAATCCCACTGATCTCTTTGAGGTCACCATGCCAGCTTATTCGCAAATACCACTTTATTCTCATTTCCTGCCGTCTCCACCTTACCGATCGGATAGCAGGAATAATACTGTCCAATGTGCTCTTGTACCAGCGAAACCTGTTCCGGCGAAACCACCACACACATTCCTACACCACAGTTAAAAGTAGCCAGCATTTCACGGTCACTGATATTTCCTTTCTGTTGAATGAACCGAAACACAGGCAACACCTCTATGCTGGACAAATCAATGCGGGCACACAGACCATCTGGTATAATCCGACATAAATTCCCCTGAACCCCTCCTCCGGTAATATGCGCCAGACCATGATAAAGATTTTGTCCAAATAAACCTTTCAGGCAGCCATAATAAGGCAAATGTGGTTTCATAATTTGTTCTATAAAGGTCACATCATCAATCTTTTCTAATTTAATTTCCGGATATCTGTCCATCAAAAGCCGGATTAAAGAATAACCATTGGTATGCACGCCACCGGATGCAATAGCTAACACAATATCCCCCTCTTGTATCTTCGAACCATCAATGACATGGGGACGATCTACAATTCCCGCCATCGTTGCAGAAAGAATATAGGTTCCTTCCTGAACCACCTGAGGCTGTATGGAAGTTTCCCCGCCCACCAGAGAGCACTGATTTTCTTCACAGGCACTGGAGATTCCTTTGATAAAAGCACGAATGGTATCCTTCTCTGCCTTGCCACAGACAATGGTATCTAACACGGCAAGGGGTTTTGCACCCATTACGATCACATCATTCACCAAATGATTAATCATATCATGACAGATGGACTCCGTATATCCATATTCCATCGCCAATTTTTGTTTCGAACCTGGTTCTTCGGACTTCAAAACCAGAGTCGGCTTCTCGATGTCCCGAAAATCAATATCATAAAGAGATGCAAATGGACCTACTCCATTCAAAACCCGCTGATCCTTACTGACCAGAAATTTGGACATCTCTTTTTTCAGAGAATCGGAATAAGAAATATCCACTCCCGCTTTGTCATAGGACAATGCCTCCTTCCCACGAATATTCCCCATGAGCAAATCATCTATAGAAATACCAAATATTTGTGACAATTTCGGCAAAATCTCAATACTGGGATAAACCGTGCCATTCTCCCACTTGGAAACTGCCTGAAAGGTTACACCCAATTCATCAGCCAACTGCTGCTGTGTGTAATTCTTCTGTCTCCGCTGTTCACAAATAAATTTTCCCATCTTCACATTATCTAACATAATTGTACTCATGCTGCGATCCTCCTTTGCGAGCAGCTAATGTACCAATGTTTGTGCTGCTCTAACAGTTAGGTAAAACCTAACTGTGACACAAACTTGCTACACAAGCTGCGTGTGTGTTGTGAAATAATTTATTTTTCACTCTTTTCCTCATTCCTGCATCAGCATTTATGCTGATGGCTTTGTTACGCACAATAATCGTACAAACAATGTACTTGCATTATACAAATTATTATCCTATCATAAAATCGAGCTGAAATGATATCATCTACAGCTTTATGTTAACAAGGAAGCCCCCCTCTAATCAATAACCATCTATTTGAACTTTTGATAATTTTTCAACCATTATTTGAATGCACTGCAAACAGAAAACACCGGAAGAAAACAATGTTTTCAACCGGTGTTTTTATTTTTTCAAGTGCATTGTGTAATTATAAGCCCAAAATCTCTTCCACGGTCTTCTGCATATCCTCCGTCTCACATACGGTATCATGCAGAATCGGAGCAGTACGGATCTCTTCTACAGCTTTTGGAATTTCAACGCCAGAGGTCTTGCACAATTCATCAATCAATGCAAAATCTTCCATCCCCTGATATTTTTCATCAATGGCTCCCATAACCGAAGTTGCAAACTTATACGGACTGGCGGTAGACGCAATCACCGTCTTCGTCTCATCTCCAGTTCTGGTCTGATAATCATGATAAACCGCAGATGCTACCGCTGTATGGGTATCCATCACATAAGCGGACTTCTCATACATTCTACGGATCTCCGCAGCCGTCTGCCCTTCGTCTGCCCATCCACCAATAAAGTCCTGCATCTGTGCCTTCATCTCATCCGTAATACTATATTTCCCAGCTGTAACTAAAGCCTTCATCATATCTGCCGTTGCCCCGGCATCTTTCCCGGCAATCTGATAGATCAGCCGTTCCAAATTACTGGAAATCAAGATATCCATGGATGGAGAAGAAGTCAGTATAAACTCCCGATTCTTATCATAAACTCCTGTCTCAAAGAAATCATATAATACTTTATTTTCATTGGATGCACAGATCAATTTAGCAACAGGCACTCCCATATTTTTCGCATAAAATGCCGCCAGAATATTTCCAAAATTACCGGTTGGTACCACAAAATTTACTGGCTCGCCATCCTGTACCACTCCCTGTCCCAGCAATCTGGTATAAGCATATACATAATATACCACCTGAGGTACCAGGCGACCAATATTGATAGAGTTGGCAGAAGAAAACTGATATCCCTTCTCATCCATAACTTTCGCCAGATCTTTATTATTAAACATGGCTTTCACACCACTCTGCGCATCGTCAAAATTACCGGTAATCCCTACCACTTTGGTATTATTGCCCTTCTGGGTAATCATCTGTCGTTCCTGAATGGCACTAACGCCATTCTTTGGATAAAAGACAATGATGCTGGTTCCCTCCACATCAGCAAATCCTGCCAAGGCAGCCTTACCGGTATCTCCTGAAGTAGCCGTCAGAATCACAATCTCATTAGTAATATGATTCTTACGTGCAGAAGTGGTAAGCAGATGTGGCAAAATAGATAATGCCATATCCTTAAAAGCAATGGTAGCACCATGGAACAATTCCAGGTAATAACTTCCATCTTTTTCCACCAGTGGTGCTATCTCTTTGGTATCAAACTTGGAATCATAGGCACGGTTAATACAGTTTTTCAGCTCCTCCTCCGTAAAGTCCGTAAAGAAAAGCTTCATTACCTCATATGCCGTCTCCTGATAGGAGAGCTCCGCAATCTTAGCTAAAGGCAAATCCAACTTCGGTATCTGATTTGGTACAAACAGACCTCCGTCCTCTGCCAATCCCTTTAAAATCGCCTGTGATGCTGTCACTTCTGTCACTTTGCTTCTCGTACTTTGATACTTTATCTCCATGACTATTCCTCCTGTTACTCTTTCCAATCTTACACACTTTCAGTCATGCCACCATCGGTGGCGCACACAATCAACAACAAACATCCAAAACCTATCAATATTCGATGGGGAAAACGCCGCTTTTGCGTTTTCCCAGTGTGAGTAGGCTCGTAAACAGCATACATGCTATACGAGCCGTAGAAACTCTTCGGCAAAGCACCCACAGTGCTTTGTCGATTTTAGAGTTTCTTCTCACACTTACTTATTCCAGATCATAATCGTCTTTCCAATACTCTTCCGAATATCTGTCTCAAATGCTCTCGTCATATCTTTAATCGTCTTGACCTCAACCTGTGCCCCTACGATATTACTAAGATAACTGATAATCTCTGGATGCTCCTGATACAATTCCACCGTCTTTAGGAAATCTGCCCGTCCACTACGGCTGCTGCCAAATAGGCGTAAACCTTTCTCCAGAACCATACGGGTATTAATCGGAATTGGATATTCCGATACACCCAACAGTGATATAGTTCCTTCCGGATAAATATGATCAATCATCTGGTCAATTGCCTGCTGAGAAGGAGCACTGCCCACACATTCAATAGCATGATCAATATACAAATCTTTTGGAATATCAGTAACTGAAAATGTATCATCCGCAAAGGCAAAACTGGATAATTTATCCTGATCTACACCAAAAATATACAATTTCGTGTCTGGAAACATAGACTTAAAAAAGATAGCTGTAATATATCCCAGGTTACCATCTCCCCAGATGCCTACCGCATTACGGCGAGCATGGGCAAACTGGTCAAATCTCCGAAGGGCAGACACACTGACAGATACCAGTTCGGTAAAGGCAGCAATCACCTTATCCACGCCATCCGGCAGACGAACCACACGATCCGGAGCCAATGATACATGTTCCTGCATAAAGCCATCAAAACCGCTGGCACGGAACTTGCTGGACCGCAGATAATTTTCTGCAATGACATCATCCGTCTCTGTCGGTGTATTGGGAATCATAATCACAGTATCTCCCGGCTTAAATTCACCAGTAGGATCATAAACCACATCGCCAATTCCCTCATGGATCAACGCCATAGGAAGCTTCTGTTTCAACACTTCTGCCGGTCTGGTTCCCTGGTAATATCTCTGATCTGCATGGCAAATGGATAAATGCGTCGGTCTAACAATAATATTGCCAGAAGACAGATCAATATCATTAAACTCTACTTCAAAGCGTCTCGGTGCTACTAAACGATACACTGTATTTAACATACCTGCTTCTCCATTCTCAATTCTTATCCTGCAACAACGCCTCAGCCACCCTCAAATCATAAGGATAAGTAATCTTGATATTGAAAACTTCTCCATAGACCAGATGTACTGGTTCTCCTTTGATGACAAAGATCTTGGAGGCATCTGTTAATATCTCCTTCTCCTCCTCTGTCAGGGAATAATATAATTCTTTTAATTTTTTCGCATTAAAGGTCTGTGGTGTCTGCCCCTGATACATCTGCTTCCGATCTGGCACAGACGTAATGCTCTCTCCATCTTCACTGGACACAATCGTATCGGTGGCAGAAATCACGGTATCAACTGCACCATACTTCATTCCATAGCGTATATTCTCCTCAATAATCCGGTAAGTCAAGAATGGACGCACGGAATCATGGGTAACTAAAAGAGTATCATCCTCCAGACCATAATTATCTTCCACATATTTGATGGAATTCATAATCGTCTCATTTCTGGTCGTACCGCCTTCTAAAACCACTACCCGGGCAGCATCCGAACCCAGATATTTTTTTATCAGGTTCTTGGTATGCTCCAACCACTGCTTCGGACATAACACAATCAATTTTTCAAATGCATCATGCACAAAGAATTTCTCAATAGTATGGATAATAATTGGTTTATTGCCAATTTTCAAAAACTGTTTTGGCTTTTCCACATTTCCCATCCGACTGCCGATTCCACCGGCAAGAATCACTCCAAATACCATAACTGTACCTCATTTCTTATTGGTTGATAACGATTTCTGATCATTTCATTACATTAACCAGCGCAACAAATATTAAATCTCTGATATATTCGCTGTACCAGATAAACCTTACTTATTTTCATTAATATAGTTAATTAATCCCTCTGCCTGGATGATTTTCTGCATAAATGGCGGAAATGCCTGTCCCTGGTATTCCGTTCCCTTTGTCTTATCATAAATCATACCACTGTCAAAATCAATCTCCACGGTATCTCCTGCCTCAATCTCCTTCGCTGCCTGCGGACATTCTATAATTGGCAGTCCGATATTAATGGCATTCCGATAAAAAATTCTTGCAAAAGTTTCCGCAATCACACAACCCACACCAGATGCCTTAATAGCAATCGGTGCATGTTCACGGGAAGAACCACAGCCAAAGTTTTTATTCGCTACCATGATATCTCCCGGTTTTACTCTATTCACAAACTCCGGATCAATATCCTCCATACATTTTTTTGCCAACTCTGCCGGATCCGAAGAATTCAGATACCTAGCAGGAATAATTACATCTGTATCTACATTGTCTCCATATTTATGAACTGTACCACATGCTTTCATTCCATTTTCCTCCATTTCTCTATAAATTTAAAACAAGCTTTAACTCTCGATGGAAAGAACGCTATTAACAGTGTTCTTCCAGTGTGAGACTTAGATGTCCTTTGGCGATGCGGTCATAACGCATCGTCAACTTTAGAACATCTTCTCACACTTATAGACCTAATTCTGATGGCTGTGAAATCTTTCCAGTCACTGCACTGGCTGCTGCCACCGCCGGACTAGCCAGATATACTTCCGAATCCACATGTCCCATACGTCCGACAAAGTTACGATTGGTAGTAGAAACTGCCCTCTCTCCTGCTGCCAGAATTCCCATATAACCACCCAGACAAGGTCCACAAGTTGGAGTGCTGACAATGGCACCAGCCTGGATAAAGGTCTGCACCAATCCTTCCTCAATTGCCTGCATATAGATCTGCTGTGTTGCCGGTATCACAATTGTCCGGACGTTTTCCGCTACTTTGCGGTCTTTTAAAATCTCTGCCGCAACCCTCAAATCTTCAATCCTTCCATTCGTACAAGAGCCAATCACTACCTGATCAATACTTACTTCTCCCGCATCATCCACCGTTTTGGTATTCTCTGGCAAATGTGGAAAAGCAACCGTTGGCTTCAATGCACTTAAATCAATGGTATATTCCGCATCGTATTCCGCATCTGCATCTGCCTCATAAACGGTATACTCTTTCTGGGAATGCTCTTTCATATAAGCAATTGTCTGCTCATCTACCGGGAAAATACCATTCTTGGCACCAGCTTCAATCGCCATGTTGGCAATGGAAAAGCGATCATCCATGGACAGATGGGCAATACCCTCTCCCGTAAATTCCATGGATTTATAGAGAGCTCCATCCACGCCGATCAATCCAATAATATGTAAAATCACATCCTTACCACTAACCCATTTAGATGGCTTACCCACCAGATTAAATTTAATGGCAGATGGCACCTTAAACCAAGCCTGTCCGGTAATCATACCACAGCCCATATCTGTACTGCCTACACCGGTGGAAAATGCTCCCAAGGCACCATAGGTACAGGTATGGGAATCTGCACCAATACATACCTCTCCTGCCACAATCAACCCCTTTTCCGGCAGTAATGCATGTTCAATACCCATCTGTCCCACTTCAAAATAATTGGTAATATCATGCTCTTTGGCATATTCCCTCACACATTTACAATGCTCCGCTGATTTAATATCCTTATTCGGTGCAAAATGATCCGGTACCAGGCATACCTTGTCCTTGTCAAACACTGTCTTTTTATTCAGCTTCTCCACCTCATGAATCGCCACCGGACCAGTAATATCATTGGCAAGAACCAGATCCAGATTCGCCTCAATCAACTGTCCTGCCTCTACCGATTCCAAGCCCGCATGTGCTGCCAAAATTTTCTGTGTCATTGTCATTCCCATATTCATAACCTCCATTCTATATGCATCATTTTATTTACAGATATATCAACTCTTTTACGCATTGATGCATTGATAAATCAAGTCTGTCGTCCGCTTCGCACTTTTTCCATCCAATCCATCAAAAAACCTTCTCTTAAAAGGATCAATTTTTTCCTGATGGAAATCCCCTGCCTGTATTACCTGAGCAATATCTCCAAACTCATATACGATCTTGCCTGGCACAAAGGTCTCAAACTCATAATAAAAACCTCTGGTTGCCACATATTGTTTCAAATCATACACATAAAACAACATTGGAATATCCAGCAATGATGCCTCAAAAACCACGGAAGAATAATCGGTAATCAACAGATCAGTAACAAACAACAGATCATTCAACTCCGAATTGGAAGACATATCTACGATATAATCTGCATATTCTTTTTTGATTTTATGCCGCTCTTTTGTAAACGGATGATGCTTAATAATAATGGCATATTCCTGATCCAGCTGTTCATATAACCGATTCACATTGAATTGCTCCACTGGATAGAAACCGCTATTTTTACCATTACCACGAAAAGTTGGTGCAAAAAGCAGAATTTTTTTCTCTTTCAGTTTTGGATACTGGTCATAAAAACGTTTTACCACCCGGGAACGGTAATCTTCATCAAAGAACACATCCGTACGAGGCACACCAGTCGCCACCACTTTTTCCAAGGATAGACCAAATCCCTCTGCATAAAAACGAGTAATCTCTTTGGAACTAACCGTGGTATAATCATAATTTCTATGGTTCGGGCTATCCTGACGCTGACCACCCTCTTTACCCAGACGAGTATAACCAAAGGTCTTGAATGCACCACAGGCATGCCATAACTGGATCAGACTTGTTCCCTCCCGCCGTTCCATCATAAACAGCAGTTCCAGATAGTCGTCCACCAAAATTATTTTGGAGCAGCCAAAATAATATCCAATCCGCATAAATTCCATGAATTTCATCTGTTTGGTTTCTTTTTCAGAGAGAACAAAACGAAATTGTAAATTAGTATCTTTTTTGAGTTCATTATAAACAAATTCAAAATTTCCAGTCAGGTCACTCCTTCGGTTGGAAAGAAATGTCACATAGTTTCGTTTAATTGGACTGTGCCTGCCAATCCAATTCATTAACTGCATAGCTCCCAACTTACTGCCATAAATACCAATTCGCATGCCAGTATAATTATCCATCCGCCAACGCACATGTTTCAATAAATATAACAATCCGTCATCTTCGATCTGTGCTTTTCTAGGTGTCACCCCTACTAGTGAAAAACAGGCATCCACAAAGAAAATCGGAATCATCAGAATGGATAGCAGAAATTCCAAAGCTCTCCATATCAGAAACAGAAAACTCCCCACATTCATCAAACAGTGTTTGAAACCAGACTCCTGATATAATTCCATATCAGACACCAGATGAACTTCTGACATATCCTCTGAAAAAGCCACGCGGTACGGTAAATCCCTGCCAGGTTTTTGCACCCCTTTTGCAGTTGATTTCTTTGGTTTCTTCATCTGTTCTTCGCTGCCCAGCACAAACGGTTTGTGGATGGATTCTTCATCTCCATATAACACCGCAAAATACATTTTGATCTGCTTGTTATAAGGCTGATTTAGAAAGATAAATCGCAAATCATAAACATATTTTGCATACAAATAAAAGCTTCCATCTTCCAGTTTATCATAGGAACATACCAGAATAGGAATGCGCCTTGTCTGTTTTCCATTATCAAATATAATTGCAATTCGCGGATTTTTGACCTGCGGATCAAAGGTTCCAGTTACACTGACTTCTACAGACAGTTTGGACTGATCCACTTCGATCTGCTCAACCGTAAACTGATACTGATTCATGATTTTCTAACTCCGTTCTGATAGTTTGGGGAACTCTTATCCCGACTTTATATTCTAACGCATAAAAGTTTTTCTGTCTACCCCTGTCAATTCTATCTTACCATATCCAATTCTCTAAAATCTATCCGAAGTCATTTTTGAATTCCATATCGCTCTTTGCTAAAAAAATAATCCCTCTTGTCAGGCACAATACTGCCAATCTCAAATTTTTCGATGAACAGCCCCTTCTTTTCCCCATACGCAGCCTTCCACACAGGTAAAATCAGGATACCCACATCTGGCACATGGTTTTCCATTTTCCAAAATAGCATCCAGTCTCTTTTGATTTGCCTGAGACAAGTTCTGCCGGTCTCTGTCAAACTGTTCCACCAGCTGTTCTGTAATCCGCATAATCTCCAACTGTGCTCTGCCACACATTCTCTCTTTACATTTCATGACAAAATCTTCAAACAGCCCCTGCTCAGTTACCGATACCAGCATACCTTGTGGATACTGTTCTCCCACACTGCTGATATCTTCCAACCACTGCCTACGCAATTCTTCTTCCTGTAGAATTTCCGGAACATAATAACCATATTCTCCCGATTCATTTCCAGAAAAATTAATTTTGACGCGTAAGGTTCGATGCCTCTGCTCTTGTGCCACCTGTGCAAAAGAAGCATAAAATTTTGCCGTGTATACATCTCCAAAAAATTCAATATTGTCATCATCATACCGTCCCGTAGCCTGCACTGGCATAAAACGGAAATATTCATTTTTATTATCCTGGATAACCGTCGAATGCCCCACTACCTCTGACAGAGATTCCACCAGATTCTGCAGCTCTACTGCCAGCCTCTCATTGAAACCACCAGTCATGGTTAACAAATTTTGCCGCATCTGCTGCGCCCAGTCACGCACATAAAAAATATTTCGAAAAGGCAGAGAATACACCAGGGAAGTCGGGCAAAAGACAGATAAAAGATAACGTGCATTTTCATATGCCAGTTTATCCCGTTCCCTTTCGCTGAACTTCTCCCCATATTCTTCCTGAATCAGCTTCACCAAAATCACATGCCATTTTTCATATAACTCCCGCTCTTTTTCTGTCTCTGGCTGCATTTTGGTATAACGTGCACTTTTCTCCGAGGTATTGGATACCCCGATGGAATTCAAAAGCATAGCAATGATTTTGGGACATTGGACTTCCATCGTGACCATGCTATGCTGAAACACGGAATGATGCCCGTTGGCAGCGGTACCAGCAGCCCTCTTTACCGCCTTTTCCACGGGCTGCGCCTTAATTGTCTCATATCCATCTGCCGCATAGCAGGTACCGGCATATTTTCCACTCAGGAAAATCATTTCCTGGCTCAGTTCCTCCGATACAACTTGATCTATTTCCCGTGACGCCGCAATTGTATTAATCTTTACCATCTTTTGTTTCCTCCTGGGTATATCTTCTTTCCTATTGCATATCAAATCCCCCACAGGCGCACTTAGATGGTGCAAATATATTTGCACCATCTAAGCTTTACCTTTGCGAAAGCAATCAATATTCCAACTAACTTGCATCTTCACCTGTATCGGCAGCCGGTTGGGTTTCTGCTGGTGGTGCTGTCTGCTCTACCGGTTTTTCTGTTGGTATTTGCTGTGGCTGCGCTACCGGCTTCTCGGTTGGCCTGCTGGTCGGCTTTACCGTTGGCTTTTTCGTTGCCTTTGCCTGCACCTTCTTTTTCGTCTTGGTTTTCCCAGACTTCTTTTTCTTTGGTTTTGCTGTCTTCTTTGGTTTTGATGTCTTCTTTGGCTTCGCTGTATTCTTCGGTTTTGCTGTCTTTTTTGGTTTCGCTGTATTCTTCGGTTTTGCCGTTTCCTTGGATTTCATTGCAGGCACTGCAGGATCATCGGATTGATCTACTTGCTGCCCCTTATCCACAATATGATCGGAATAATAGCAAATAACCGGTGTCCCCTTCTCAATCATTCCATAAATCTTTGCAGCCGCAGATGGAGGCAGATTCACGCATCCATGAGAACCACTATACTTATACAGAGTACCACCAAAACGGCTTCTCCAATTTGCATCGTGCAGTCCAATCCCGCCATTAAACGGCATCCAGTAATCAACCGGAGTACGGTAGTCTTCGCCTTTTAAGGTAGCATCACGCTGCTTATATGTAATACTATAAGTCCCCTGCGGTGTGCCATTTCCTCTTGCCTCATTTCCAGTCACACAATCTGTCTCCAGAACCTTTTTTCCCTTTTTGACCACAAAGACATGCTGACCAGTCAGATCCACCTCCACATAGGTATCTCCATAATCCTCATCCCCAAATGCAACTGCTTTCTGACGATACTCCGGTGTCCGCTCTTCCTGTTTTCCTTTTTTTATCAGCTTTAATAATTTTTTACTTTCCTGTTCTTCATCCATCCACCAGCCATAATCGCCACCTTCTACCTTGACGATGGTTCCGTAGGAAGTCTTAAATTCCCGATTATGAAAAATGGTATCATACTTCTTCCGCAACTCGGCCACATATTCCTCGACCTTTTTTTCATCAATGCTAATGTTCTCATTTTCATCCACACTGATCCACTTATGAATTGTATCTCCGTCTAACACCTCCGTATCATCCCCAAAAATATAGGTAATTTTGGTGTTCACAATCTTATTTAAGCGGTTCACAATACCTGTAATTTCTTCACTTTCGGATGTAATCTCCGGTTTCACATAGCAATCTGCCTCTGCCAGATCAATGGATTCCTCTAATTTGGAAACCGCCCCTTTTACCGCTTCAATGGACTGTGCCTCATCCAAGGTATTTCCAGGCTTCTCCTCTGTGATTTCATAACATTTTTCTTCTTTGTTATAGCCAGCTGGCTTGGCATTAACTGGAGCCGTCACATAATCCGCATCCAGACATTTTAGCTGCTTTACCTTTTCCTGCAAAGCCTCCTCATCATAGGATAAACCGTCTTCCAATTCATACTCCTGCTCTGCACCGGTAAAAATATTCCATACACTCTGTTTCTCAATAATATCATATAAAGGATCATTAGAACCCAGCTTCAAACCAATTTCATTACCACTAATGGTTTCTGAAAAGGTATCCCCTGTGTCTTCTCCAGATTTCCGCTGCTTCACTTCCAGAGCATAATTCTGTATGGTTTTTTCCAGGCTTCCAATCCGTTTACCCGACAAATCAATTCCATTGACCTTGGTCCCCCGAACAAAATATGTATGTACATATCCCTGCGCCAATCCCACAGCAGACAGCAACAGGACTGCTATTACTCCCACTAAAATCGCTACTTTTTTCTTCTTCCACATCGTCATCACACCTATTTTCCTATCTATATCTATTTAACACTAGCATCATATCATCTTTTTCTAACGGTTATCAATTTTTTCCGGGTACATATCATGCCATAACATTCGCTTTTTCGCCATGTTTTCGTATTCTGTACCCTCTTTCCCGTAATTACAGTAGGGATCAATGGAAATGCCACCTCGAGGAGTGAATTTCCCCCATACTTCGATATATTTCGGTTCCATCAGTCGAATTAAATCTTTCATGATAATATTGACGCAGTCCTCATGAAAATCTCCATGATTACGAAAACTGAACAAATACAGCTTTAATGATTTGCTCTCCACCATCCTGATGGACGGAATATAAGCAATGGTAATCGTGGCAAAATCCGGCTGTCCGGTAATCGGACACAGACTGGTAAATTCCGGACAATTAAACTTGACAAAATAATCATGATCCGGATGCTTATTTTCAAAAGTCTCCAACAACTCCGGCGCATAATCATCCGGATAAGCAGTTCCCTGACTACCCAGATGTGTAATACTGCTCTCCTGTTCTCTCTTACTCATCATATATCCCCTTCCTACATATCCTCTGCTGTCTGATTCATTGCATAAACAACTATGCACCTGCTATCAGCGATCTCCGCTATCTGCACCGATCATTCTCCATCTACTATAAGAAGACTGTCACAGCATAGCCGGATCCTGTAATCCATTCAACCGAAACGCCTCTGCCCGGTCAATGCAGGTTCCACAGACTCCACATGGCTTTTTCCCACCCTCATAGCAGCTCCAGGTCAGCTGATATGGCACCTGAATATTTAATCCTGTTCGCACAATTTCCGCCTTTGTCATGCCCACAAAAGGCGCTTCAACGCGCAACTGCTTTCCACTGCCAATCCATATTGCATCTGCCATGGACTGATGAAACTCCTGACTGCAATCCGGATAAGCATTGCCAGCTGCATCATCCGCATGGGCTCCATAATAAAGAACTTCACATTCTTTGGAAAGTGCAATACTGGCAGCCGATGTCAAAAAGAGTCCGTTTCGAAAAGGAACATAGGTAGAAACCGGCTTCCCATTTGTCTTTTTTAACTGCTCCGAATATGCCTCCTGCGGCACTTCCTGCCTGGAATGCTGTAACAGCGAACAGTCACTATGTGCAAATATCTCCGACAGATCCAGAGACAGATGTTCTACCCCATAGTATTCTGCAATCTGCCTTGCCGACAACATTTCTCTGCTATGCTTCTGCCCATAGGAAATAGATAGCGCAATGACATTTTCTTCACCATATTTTTCAACTGCCATCCCCAGGCAGGTAGTGCTGTCCACACCACCGCTAAATAATACTAATGCTTTCATATTCTATTCTCCTATATCTAAAAATATTATTGATGAAATTTCATTTGCAATCCCGGATCATCCCGAAACCGTCCCCGCAAAGTATAGGTCCTGGTGGTTGCAGCTGTCTTCTTAATCCCCCTTGCCGTCATACAGCTATGTGTTCCTTCAATCATCACAGCAACATCATCACTGCCCAGAATTTCCTGCAAAATCTCTGCAATATCCGCTCCAATACGCTCCTGTAGCTGCAGGCGTTTTCCCACCATATCGGCAATTCTGGCAATCTTACTGAGACCAATCACTTTGCCATGAGGAATATATGCCACACTGACCTTCATGTCATACATCAATGCCAGATGATGCTCACAGTAACTAAAAATATCAATATCTTTTACCATAACCATATCCTGTGTATTCTCTGCGAAATCCATGCGGTCTCCAAAGGTTTTATCAAACATACACGCAATCTCATGGTTACTGTAATTCATTCCCTCAAAAACTTCTTCGTACATTCTGGCAACCCGATCCGGTGTATCCCGCAATCCCTCCCGGTCAGGATCATCTCCCAAAGCTATCAGAATACCTCTGACATGCTCCCTAATTGCCTCTGTATCAATTGCCATACCATTTCCTCCAATCCATCAGACTTCCAAGCATGTTACCATTGGTAGCACAAACAATAAACGAAAAATGCGTCAGCATTTTTCCAGAGTTACTTCAGTAACTCTTGTTGATATAGTTTTCCTTATGCAGAATGCCTTTCCTGCATTAGGAAAACGGTGGCTCTTATACACTTCGCTGCTCCGGATCCCATATCAACTTATGCATCTGCAGCTGCAGTCTCACATCATTCATGCAATGTTTTTGCATAAATGCTACAATTTCCTGTGGATCAATCCTATCAAACACGGCACTGAAAATGACATGGCATCGCTTTGGCAATTCATACTCCTCTATCATCTCTCTTGCCCGTGTCAAATCTCTGTCATCTGAGACAACAAATTTTACAGTATCCTGCGGAGTAACAGAATGAAAATTATCCAGACACATCTGTTCTTCCATCCCACTACCCGGAAGTTTATAATCCAAAGTAAACACCGGCGGACGATCCAGCTTGCGGTATGGTGCCACATCAATACTGCCATTGGTCTCAATCTCCAGGCGCAAAGTCTTCTCCGCTGTTAATCTTTGCAACAACTTTTCAATGTCCGGCTGCAAAAGTGGCTCACCACCCGTCAAGGTTACATTTCTGATACCGGATTCCAACACCCTCTTACAGATTTCTTCCTCTGACATTATAGTGCAAGGGGCTTCTTTCCTGCATGCCCATGCGGTATCACAATAAGAACAACGCAAATTGCAATCCCTCATCCGCACAAACACAGCCAATTCCCCGGCTCTCATTCCCTCACCATTGATACTTTCAAAGATCTCTACCACATGATATTTCGCCATAATGATTTTATTACGCCTCTTTTCTGACATCCATTTCTCGCTGATAAGTCGCACAGTTATTTGGCGTCTCATATACCTGTACCTGCGCCACCTGATACTGCAATTGTATAAAATGATCATAAAAATATTTTGCAAAATTTTCTGCCGTAGGACGAAACGGCAGTTCTAATACCGGAAATCCCTCCGCCTGCAACGCCTGAGTGGTTTCCGGCATAAGAGATCCTTTTTCGATAATCAGAATATGATCCATGGAATCTAACAGACTGTGCAAATCTTCTTTTAACTCAGCAAAATCCACACACATCCCTGCATGCTGCTGATCCGTCTGCAATTTTTCCGACTCAACCGTTAATACCACACGCCATCGGTGTCCATGCAGGTTTGCACATTTTCCTGCGTACCCTGCCAGAAAATGGGCAGAGTCAAAACTATGTTCTGTCGTCAATTGATACATAACTTACCTCTTATTTTTCCTATGAAACAAAAAAGCAGACTCCCGCCTGCTTCCCTGCCATCCCTGGCAGTATCTGCAGTCCGAGTTTTGTTTATAGACAGGATGGTACTAATGAACTGTCTGCTTATCTTACTAATCTACC
Source organism: uncultured Jutongia sp. (assembly GCA_964409845.1). Classification (GTDB taxonomy): domain Bacteria; phylum Bacillota; class Clostridia; order Lachnospirales; family Lachnospiraceae; genus Butyribacter. The sequence goes on along the minus strand of CAYPEW010000013.1, from coordinate 46,346 downwards.
ACTGTTATATGTAAAGTTCAACCAAGAAAAAACTATACATATACTTTGTTGTTTTTCAATATCTTTTTTCTGCAGTGCTTAATACGCATTGCCCGTTTTCCTTTAATCTGAACATAACATCGATTCCCCGTCACTGTTGTTTTCCCAAAACGGCATTTTGAACGGGAACGGATGATCATGCCATAACAATTACTATATACCACATTACCGGATACTTTATTGGAAAGGCGATATGTCCTGCCTTTTGCTGCCAACAACTGTACCAATATACCAGAAGCATGAATTCCCTTGCTCTGACTTGCCTGCGTAATCAGCAAATTTTTTCGAATGGAAAAACCAATGGTATTTTCGATTAAAATCGCCTCTGCATCGGTGCCTGTCACCGTACATTCTCTGATCCTTACTCTGGAATGAAGACGATTTCGATACTTTTTCTGCTGGGTTCCGGCGGCATAGATCCCTTTCCTGCCATGTACGATGCATTTTTCCAATACAATATTTTGACAGGTCTGACCATTCACGCAACTTTTATTAATAACAGATTTCAAATCATCTGTCAAGAGTGGAACGGCAGAATCCAATTCAACTGCAGCCAGATTCAATCCTTTTTTTTGTTTGGGACTTTTTTTACAGCGGATTTCACAGTGAGTCATCTTAACATTCTTGCAGGCAATCAAGCGCACCCCTGTTTCTGGCATGGATGTAATCACTGTCATGTCTTCCATCTGTATGTTAGAAGCATGCATCAGAGTAATCAATGGGTATGTTTTTTTCTTATGCTTACTCCGCCATACACCACCCTGTATGACAACATTTTCCAGAGACCGATAATCCGCATCCGTTACCTGGTTATCTAAAATCCCTGTCCCTTCCCCACTTAACACAAAAGAGACGCCGGTTGCAATTAATGTGGTGTTACTCCCAATAGTAAGCTCCTGCTTTAATTTAATGGTCGATCCCTCTGGAATCATCAATGTCTTTTCCCGATCACTGCTTAACAAATAGTTTAATGCCTGTGCTTCCTGTGTCCCATCATCTCCAATGGGCTGATACATCATTTCTTCATCTTCATTATATGTTGCAATCGTCTGATCCCTCCACTGCACCACATCTCCATACTCCGCTGCGGAAACCACCCTGCTTGTCAGACAGAGAAAAATCCCCATAAAAAAAAGCAGATAAAATCTGTTGTGATATTGACGCATTCTATTACCCCCTCATATTACCGACAACAAGCTGGTACAACAAATACCAGCACCATAGCCAGAACAACACTGACATAACCATATATATCGTTCACTAATACATACGCTTGCTATCTTACACCCTCTGCTTCATTCCGTCAACCAAAAAAGAACTTGAGTTTCCACATTTTATATCTAAATCTGTTAAACCGCAATTCATCCTAGACAGATACAGCAGACGGCAGATAGTTTCCCCGAAAGGCGTAAACTTGCTAGGCAGGACAAATTTTGTCTATTCGGATATAACGATACATTTTCCTGCGAAACAGCAGGACGAATCGAATGAATATGGACGGATAACAGAAAATTATCTACGAATATCCCCGATGAATCACAGAGACAATGTCTATTACAAAATGCGGAAACTCAAGAAAAATCAAAAAGAAAACCCTGTCAGAGAAATTCTCCGACAAGGTTTTCTGAAATCAATCTCACAATAATTTGAAAATTCATTTCCAGTGATACAGGAATCATTATCCCTTAACACTACCCAGTGCAACACCCTGTACGATGTGTTTAGACAGAATAACATATACTACAATAACCGGCAAAATTGCAAAGGTCATCATCATATACACCTGCCCCATATCAAACTTCAGGAAGTCTGCACCACGCAACTCAGCAATCATAATCGGCAGTGTTTTCATCTTTGCCTTGGTCAAAATCAGCGCTGGAAGGAAGTAGTTATTCCAGTTACTAACAAAAGCGAAAATTGCCTGAACAGCGATTGCTGGTTTCATAATTGGTAATACCATCATATTAAAGGTGTAGAATTCTCCTGCTCCATCAATTCGAGATGCCTCTATGATCTCCAATGGCAATGCAGACTCCATATACTGCTTCATATAGAAGAATACCGCCGGTGCCGCAACTGCAGGAACAATCAATGGAACAAAATTGTCAATCAAATTCCAGTCATTCATCAAGCTATAGAAACCTAATGCAGTAACCTGAGTAGGGATCATCATAACTGCCAGGATAAAGGTCAAGATCGCATCCCTTCCCTTAAAATGGTATACATGAATCGCATAAGCTGTCATGGTTGAGAAATATACTGTCAACACAGCACAGCATGTAGAAATAAATACACTGTTACGCAATCCGCTCCATACCGGCTGTGTACTGCGCATCAGGCTCCTCCAGTTCTTAAACAGATACTTGCTTGGAATTGCAGAGAATCCATGCTGGATCTGTGCATGTGATCTGGATGTATTCACAAACAAAACATAGAACCAGAACAAACAAATGATTGTAATGAAAATTAATACGATATATGCAATGACACGTCTTGCATGAAGACCAATGCCGCCTTTTACTGAATCATCCATGGCTCAGGCCTCCTTTCTCTGTGCGAATGCCTTAAAGACAATCAAGCTCAAAATACCTGTGATGATAAACAAGAGCACTGACAAAGCACCACCCATACCATAGTTCTTGCTATAGAGATGCTTATTCAAATACATAATCAGCGTCATAGTGGTTTCAACCGGCTTTCCTCCATTCATGGCCATAGGAGCACCTGTTCCACCTGTCAAAATCTGTGGAACATCAAACATCTGCAATCCACCGATCAGAGAAGTAATCATTACATAGATCAAAATCGGACGAAGCAAAGGCAAAGTAATTCGGAAAAATACCTGTGTGGATGTGGCTCCATCCACCTCTGCCGCTTCAAACAATCCCGGATCAATTCCCATCATACCTGCCATCAGCAAAATGGTGGTATTTCCAAACCACATCAAGAAGTTCATCAAAGCAACCAAAGTTCTGGCAGACAATGGATGGTTCAGAAAGTTATACGCTTCCTTCAAAATTCCCATCTGTTTAAGCATATCATTCACAGGACCTGCTGTTTCAAACAGTGCAAAGAATAACATTGCAAAGGCTGAGGCCATGATAACATTCGGCAGATAGATAACTGTTTTGAAAAAACCAGATGCTTTTAAGTTCAACCTTGTATTAGAGAACCATGCACCTAACAATAAAGATACGATAATCTGTGGCACGAAACCCATTGCCCACATGATCATGGTATTTTTCAGATAAACCCAGATATAGCCTTCTGAAAATAAATGCTTATAGTTCTCCATTCCTATAAAATTCGGTCCGATTTGCGTCAAACCGGATTGATAATTCTCATAAAAACTATTATAGATCGTACTAATTAGTGGTATTAATTGAAATACTACATAAACAACGATAAAGGGTATTAGAAATATGTAACCCCAACGATTATATTTCTCCACTTTTCCCCTTTTTTTCTTCGGAGATCCGTCCATACCATTCTCCCTCCTTACATTCAGAATATAGAAATCACTAATAAAACAGCAATTTTCTATTGGATTAAAAAAATGTGCCCGCCTACAAAAGTAAGCAGGCACATCAGTTTCCTAAGTCCCATCTAAAAAACTAATGGATTAATGCGTTAATTCTGGGTATTTGGTTTCTACGTTCTTGTAGAATACAGCTAACGCATCTTCATAAGAGCTTACATTACCATCAAAGTACTGCTTCATTGCATTCTGGAACTCTTCGGTACAACCCTGATCGTAGATAGACAGATTGCTCAAGCTAACTTCTTTGATTTTCTCATTGAAGAGAGGCATTGGATTATATCCGCCTAATACTTCACTACCGAAATCTTTATCCTTCTCAAGAGTTGCTGTAATGTTCTGGTTATTTGGATAATCATGATCTTTCTTTGCAATGTCGGTTAACACATCCTCATTGGTTGTCATGGTCTCAATCATCTCTTTAATCAGAGTCTTATTGTCGGAACCATTTGCTCCACAAAGCCATGTTCCACCCCAGAAGAAGCTCTGAGGACCTGCACATAATCTCCACTTACCATCTCTTGCCAGATCATAGGTTGGAACGTTGGTATCCGGATCACGCTCAGCCATGGAGAAATCAAAGAACCAAGATGGTCCGAAGTAAGCGAATACATCACCCTTGCTGTCGAAACCTTTCTTCCACTCAGTCTCCCATAAAGGCTCAGTGGTAGTCTGTCCCTTGTCAACCATTTCCTTAGACATATCAACCCATTTCTTGATGTTCTCATCTACGTTGATCTTGCCATCTACTACCCATTTAGAAGTTACGTTGTTAGAGAATACACGGAAAGTATCGTTTACAGTAGCTGTAACCTTGTATCCTGCATCCTTTAACTTGCTAGCTGACTCAGCGAACTTATCCCAGTCAGAGAAGTTCTCCTGAATTTTGTCTGGTTCGTCAGTGCCAAATACTTTCTTTGCAATATCACTTCTGTAAACCAGACCAGCTGGGCAGCCCTGCCATGAAGCACCCTTCAAAGCACCGGAATCATCCGTAACAGCATCCTTAGTATACTGATACTGATTTGCCAGAGCATCCTCAGATACACCCAGATCCTTCACAATATCTACTGTAGAGTCTGAAAATACATATTTCATTGCATAATCAGCCTCAACCAGGAACATATCAATCTTGTCATCTGCAGAAGCCTTATCCTGATCTAAAATTGCCTGATCTAATGCGTTCTGATATGCGTTATCCTGGTTAGCTACTGTAACCCAGTTAACCTGGATGTCACCGATCTTACCTGTGTTATCATCAATCTTCTCGTATCCTGGATAATGGTCTGTAACACGGCTCTTGAACTCTTCATTCCACACACGGATGTTGAATACCTTACCATCATCAGTTAAGGTAACTTCCTTTTTTTCAGTAGAATCTGATGAGTTAGAAGAAGAATTGTTACTGCTTCCATTATCACCGCTGCCACCGCCACAACCGGTCAACATAGTTGCAGCCATTGCTGTGCATAAAAGCACACCTAAAAGTTTCTTTCTCATATGAACCCTCCTCATAAAAAGATTTGTTTGTTCCATATTTGCTGATTTTGCTAACACTCCAGCAAATATAAAATGCTTTACTAAAACATTTTCGTAACTCATTATACATCATTTTAACAAAATGTACAAGTATTTTTTGAAACAATTCTCTTTTTTGTACTATTTTACCACATTTTCCATTGTAAATACTTGAAACATCTTCTGCCAATTATTACCAGCCATACCAAATCCACTTAACACACAGAAAAATGCTATCTAGCAGATTTTTCCAGAAGATTCCAGAAATCAGCCGTTTGACTCCTGCAAAACTTTACGATACGCATTTGCCAGAATATCAATCTTAGCCTCATCCAAAGGTATCTTTACCATTTTCAGCAATTCAGACTGCAGCTGTGGCAGCTTATCCAAATAAGGATTTCTCTCATAATCAGGAAACAGCTCTAACACCTGCTGTTGCATGGTATAAATCATGTCATACGGGATTCTGTCAAAACGGACAAACAAAATCCGTATCGTATTAATGAAGTACATACGCAGGAAGCCGAATTCGATCCGGTCATGATATAATTCAAAAACTCCTCTGCGTTTATATTCTTCTATCTTCATTAGTTCTATGACTAAACGGTCCAAATGATGCATGGCATTTTGTTCCATAATCGTCGAATTCTCATTAATCATATAATGATATAATGGTTCATTAATAATGTAATATGAAGATATTACCATCTTTAATATGGAAGCCCAATAGTTATCCTCATAACGCAGATCTTCCGGGAAGAAAAGACCCTCATCTGACTGCAGTATCTCTCTTTGATATATTCCACTCCATACGCCGCTTGTCAGCCCTTCCTGCATAAACTGTTCCCGTTCCTGCTTTGTATGAATTTCTACATACTTCTCACCGTTCTTCTTGGGATCCGCTGTAAATTCCACCCTGCCATCCTGAGCATCCCTGGTATATAGCACAGCCACCACGTCCGGATGATACTGTTCCACTTTGGCGTACATCTTTTCATACATGGTCCATTCCACCCAGTCATCGCTGTCCACATAGCCAATATATTCCGCAGATGCATAGCTTAATCCAATATTCCTGGCAGCTCCCTGCTTGTGATTTTCCGCACAGCAGACGAGAAGAACGCTATCCGGATAGCGTTCCTCCCATTTTTTCAGATATTCTACCGTCCCATCGGTAGAAGCATCGTCTACAAAAATCAGTTCCAGATTCTCCACTCCAATAGTCTGATTCACTAATGATTCTACACAACGGTCAATATAGGATTCCACATTATAACATGGAACAATAATACTTATCTTCTTTTGATTCATCTTCACATTCCTTTACTATTATCCAGAATTACCTGTACCACATATTGATTTAGGTTATAACTGCCATATTACTGGAAACAGATGGAAAATGCAATCCTCTACTTTTTGTGGTAAACATGATAGAAATGATGTTCCCGTCTCTGTTCTTCCGGTGGCAATTGCATGTAATTACCATATACCTTCTTGAGACATCCGTCATATCCTGCCGGTGCACGGAAGGTCTCCTTTTCAAATTGCAATTCTTGGCTTTCCTGGAACCATTCAGCCGGAAAGATCTCTTTCATCGGATAGGGACTAAGAAGATTGCCAACATATTTGGCTGACTCAATATCATATTTCATCATCTTTTCAAAAAATATTCTGCCTGCTTCACGACATGCATTCTGGTTGTAAATCTTGTTGTATACATCAGCCTCTGCATCTCTTAATTCCTGATAATAGTCTGCTATCTTGTCTTCTGTATCCGGTAAGCCAAAAAGTGGAAATACATCTATCGACACACCAGCAGAAGTCTGCATTGGAAATTGATTAGAGTCACAAATATTATTACAGTCGTACATTCTACTGATCATGTCATAATAATCATCACCAACCGCTGTACTAACTATATGAAAATCTTCTTCTTGCTTAACCAACTCGATAAAAGGTTTCAAATCAGCAATCGGAATATAAATATCGATATCATCGTCCCATGGAATAAATCCCTGGTGTCTGACTGCACCCAGTAAAGTTCCATAAGCAATATAATATCGCAAACCATGATTTTCACAGATCCGCTTCACGCAACGCAAAACATTAAGCTGGCTCTCCTTGACTTCTTTATCTTCAAGTGGAACATAGTCCGCCCTTTCCACATGAGAATAATCATTCATTTCTTTCTGTAGATCTATAATTACCTGAATATGTTTCCCATAATGGTATCCCATATTCTCTAATTGTTGTATCATGGCATCCTGATGTCCGGAGGCAATCATGACAAGAACCTGATCATCCCACGATTCAGCCAGGATATCCGGCTTTGCAATTTCTAATCCCAACATATGTCCACCAGAACAAGCATTATTATCTATAATGCCTGCCAAGGCAATCTGGTGCTTTTGTAAATAACTAATAATCATCCCTGCTACTTTACTGGATCCAAACATATATATTTTACGATCACACAGGACATCATTTTGAATTAGCTGATCCAAATTATCATACATATGATCCAGTGCTACTGTATATCTGGTATAATTGTCTTGTTTCATCCGATTTTACCTGCTTTCCCAACATAATAATATCCTTAAGTTTTTAACTTAAGGATACTAGATATATCGGCAAAGCGCAACAAAAATATTACTAACTAATCCCAGATATATTTTTTCATTTTTTCTCCTTCCATATATTTCCCTGTTTCATTCAGATCAAAATATTTTTCTATCTTATTATCACAAATTATTAAGAGCATGCATTTTTTCAATGTAATCTATCTTCTTTTCAATATCACTATGAACATATAAACGCATAGTAGTACCAACATCTGCATGTCCTAATATTTCACTTAAGGTTTTATAATCACATCCTGCCTCTATACAACGGGTTGCAAATGTATGGCGTAAACCATGAAAAGATACATAACGCATATCGTATTTATTCATCAAACGATTATAATATTCACGATATACTCTAGGTTCCATGTATTTGTTTTCCATACCAGTAAGGAAATAAGTTTCATTGCTTTTTTGAAACGTTTTCAGTAATTCAATCATCTTTTGAGAAATTGGAATGATCCGAATAGATTTCTTTGATTTCGGCGTTGTGATAATTACTTTGGAAACTCCATTATTTCCATCTTTCATATAAATCCTCTGTAATGTCTTTGAGATAGAAATAGTTCCAGATTTCATACTGATTGCACCCCATTGTAAAGCACATAACTCTCCAATTCGTATACCAGTAGATAAAGCTAATAGAATACCTAGATTTTTTATATTAATATTTTCATTTAATAGGGAGATAATTTGGTGTTCTTGATGGATACTAAGAAATCTATTTTTTTCTTCTTGTTTTGAAATAGGATATTTATATTTTCCGCTTGGAAAAGTTATATTGATTTCTTTTTCTGCATCACTAAGAATAGATAGCCACAATGTTAAAATATCTTTGATGGTCTTGCTTGATAATCCCCCTGTTTTGTCCAAACGACCATTCTGCGATAAATGCCATATAAATTCCTGATTTTTATTATAACTGATATCTTGTAATTTCATTTCCCCAAAATAGGGGAGGATATGATTGAAAATAATATTCATATATGTTGCATATGTAGAATCTTTAATATAAGGGTGTTGCTTTGTACTCCAATATGCAATCCAATTTCTAACAGTAATTGTTTTTTCTTTTGTCATAATAACAAATCCTCCATCTGGTTTATGTTTTTTCAAACAAAATTCTATTTGCTGGATATAACAATTTCAAGGAATTCATTTTATACAATTTGTAGCGTTAGGAGCCATCTACTCCTTAAGTTAAAAACTTAAAGATATCATTTTGTATATTATCTTGAAAATGACACATAGCGAAAAAGAAAGGAACGGTTGCACAAATGTCAAAAAAGGCAGGAATAATAACACTTCACAGTTTATATAACTGTGGTTCCATGTTACAAACCTATGCTTTAAGCTCTTTTTTAAATTCTATAGAAGGAGTGGACTGTGAGATCATAAACTACGTGCCTACCTCTCTGGACAACAAAAGGGCATTTCGAATAGAGGGGACACTGGCAGAAAAATATGCCAAAGAAATCACAATCCGAAATCAAAAATTTCAGAATTTTTGCGAGACACAGTATCAGATTGCATCTACAAAATATCACACAGATAGCGAAATCGAAAAAAATCCCCCCTTTATGACATCTATGTTTCAGGAAGCGATCAGATATGGAACGCCAATTTCCGAATTGCGTCTAGGGCATATTTTCTTGGATTTACGAACTCTCCTAATAAGTTTGCTTTTGCGCCAAGTGTGGGAAGATGTATGGAGGAAAAACTTTCTATGTATCGAGATTTGCTGCTATCTTATAAGAGAATATGGGTACGGGAACGAACAGGGCTTTCACGTATTAAAAATGTTTCCGGAAGGGAAGATATCGGATGGATGCCAGATCCAACTTTTCTATATACTCATAAAGACTATGATAAAATTGCAGCAAAAGAAACCATCTATAATGGTGATTATATTGCCTGCTATGCCACACTAGATGACCAGCTTGATATGATGATGCCGATTTTACATAAACTTTCTAAACAATATGATATGCCGGTAGTACTAATTGGAGGTGTCGTACCGAGGGAAGAAGCATGGATCATCAATAGGGTTGCAATAGGACCACGGGAATTTCTTCAGGCAGTCAGGGACGCTAAAATGGTTGTAACCCAGACATTTCATGGCACTATTTTCTCTATTTTATATAACAAAAATTTTATTGTATTTAATGATGCTATGCCAAATTTCAGAAAGACCGGACTATTAGAGGAACTGGGACTTATCGGCAGGATTGTACATAATGCAAATGAAACCGAACAGGCTCTGTTATCACCTCTTAATTATGATAGTATAAATGAAAAACTAAGTGCAATACGACAGGAAGCACAAAATAATATCATTACAAGTATTCAAAGCATAGAAAAATAAGAAGGAGTATATCATGATTAGTAACGAATGTGTGGCTTGTGGAGCCTGCAAAAGCATCTGTCCCAAAGGGTGCATTGAGATGGTCTATAACAAAGAAGGCTTTCTTGCACCACGAGTTGATGAAACAAAGTGTATACATTGTGATGCCTGTAAAAATGTATGCCCTATGTTGACAGATTACCATCCTGATAAGGACATGTTATCTGCTTATCTGTTTGTAAATGAACATGACTATTACAGAAATCTCAGCAATTCCGGTGGATTTTTTAAAGCAGTCAGCGACATGGTACTAGAAGAAGGCGGAGTAGTTTTTGGTGCCTATCTTAGTGATGATTTTATGGTTTGCCATGGCTATGTGGAAAAAAAAGAGGATATGTTTCGACTGATGGGAAGCAAATATGTACAAAGTGATATGGGGGATAGCTTTCGACTGGCAAAACAATTTTTAGAAGATGGACGACAGGTTTTGTTTTCTGGTACGCCTTGTCATATAGGCGGTCTTCGTACCTATCTGGGAAAAAAATACGAAAATCTGCTGACTGTAGATTTATTCTGCGCTGGGATTCCGTCCCAAGTATCCTGGAAAAGTTATTTGGAGGATTATTTCAAAGAGGAAGAAATACGGTATGTACAATTTAACTATAAAGGGCAAGGATGGTGGCAGTCCGGGCTCCGCATCCAATTTGCAAAGAATGACTACTATCATACAAAACGAAGTAAAAAAGATCCTTATATGGCAGTATTTTTGAACGCAATTGCCCTCAACAGCCCCTGCTATCACTGCAAATTTAAAGGAGAAAAAAGAAATGCCGATTTTTCCATCGGAGATGCCTGGAATATAAATCGTATAAAAACAAATATGGATGATGACAGAGGCATCACTGTGGCACTTGTGAATACAGAAAAAGGTCAGAAAATAATACAGCAACTTTCCAATTCACATCACTGCTTTGAAATCAGCCTAGAAGATGCCATGTATACAAGAATAACATGGAATCCTGATGTAAAAGTCCCCTCCGTCAGAGAATCATTTATAAAAGATTTAATGGATAAAGGCTTTCGGTATTCCTATGAAAAAAATATAGCAGATAAGGGATAAAATCTTAAATCGTTGATATTGCCAATTAACATTCCTTTCCCAGTAAGGCAAAACCGCCAAAAAAGATCCAGAATAATCAGCAAGCAGATTATTCCGGATCTTTTATCATCTTCCAATTCAAGGGCTCTCCCGCTTCAATATCTTCTGCCGCTCTGGCACCCAGAATCTGCTCATAATATTTTGTGTGCAGACCGTCTGCCGGACGAACAGACCGAACATTATCCGTTGTGAAGATTTCCCCGGCTTTTACATCCCGAACCACAAACAGAGATCTGGAATGCTGTCTGGAATTTTCCTGTTTCTCCGTCAGCTGGTAGGTTCTCTGTCCCAGCGCTTTCTCAATAATACGAATCTGATCCACCATCTCTCGAAATTCCTCAGGTTCCATGGAGAAAGCCGCATCTGCTCCGCCATCCTCTCTGGATAGTGTCAGATGCTTCTCAATGATCTTTGCACCCAAAGCTACCGCTCCCACCGCCACAGCTGATCCCATCGTATGATCCGATAATCCACTGATGCAGTCAAAGTCCTCCGAGAGCATTCCCATAGAACGTAAATTGATATCTTCATAAGGAGACGGATATGCCGTTGTACATTTTAGTAATGCCACCTGATCATTCCCTACTTCCAGGCAGGTCTGCAACGCCAGATCAATATCTTCCTTATGTGCAATACCGGTAGAGAGGATAATCGGTTTTCCAGTGGCTGCTGCCTGTCGGATCAGCGGAATATCTGTGATCTCAAAGGATGCAATTTTGTATGCCGGCATCTGCATTTCTTCCATAAAATCCACCGCTGTTGCATCAAAAGGAGAAGAAAAGCACACCAGCCCCATATCTTCTGCTATTTTTTTGAGTTTCGGCTGCCATTCCCATGGTGTATACGCCTGTTGATATAATTTATGTAATGTCGTACCATCCCAGATCGTTCCCTGTGTAATCTGAAAATAGGATTTCTCCGAATCCAGAGTGATGGTATCTGGTGTGTAGGTCTGCAACTTGATTGCATCTGCTCCCGCCTGTTTTGCCACTTCCATAATCTTCACAGCCCTATCAAAATCCATTAAGTGATTAGCAGACATTTCTGCAATGATAAAGCAGGGATCCTCTTGCCCGCCAACCTGGCGATCACCGATCTGCATCATTTTTCTCATTCATATTCACCCCAATCTCTATCCAATAAAACTGCATCCAGCGTATCCAGCGCCAGATCAATATCTTGCTTGTCAATCAAATAATCCGGCAGGAAACGGAGAGTCATACCTCCATTGGTTCCTTGAATCATCACTCCACGGTGCATCATTTCTGTATAAATCATATGATAAATGTTCCGATAATTCTGTACACCAGAGAAATACAACTCTGCTCCCAGCATCAGTCCTTTTCCTCTGGCACGTAGAATATGTTCATTCTTTTTTTCTAATTTCTGCAGCTTCTGTAAAAAATAGGCTCCCGTTTCCCTGACTCTGTCTAAAATCTGATATTTTTCCATGTAATCCATTCCCGCATTCACGATACTGGCAGCAAAGGCATCGTTTTGATGGGAACTATAATGTGTCATAGCAAAGCCCCTATCTGGAACCAATTCTTCTCGAAATAGTACCATAGACACCGGGTATCCCTGTCCGACTCCTTTTGCCAGGACAACCATATCTGGCACAACCCCCAACTGTTCATAGGCAAACCAGGCTCCCAGCCTGCCAAATCCAGTCTGGCTCTCATCAAACACCAGTAACAGATCGTACTCATCGCAAATTCGGCGAATTTCCTTGAAATACCAGGCATCCGGAAAGTGCATTCCTCCCACAGAGGCTACTGGCTCCATTAATACCAGTGCAGTATCTTTTCCCACACGCTGCACCAGTTTTTCAAACTCTTCCACCAGCTTTTGCAGGTCTTCTCTGCTTGCAAAAGTATCCGGTACCGGCACAGCATATACGCCCTCAACCGGTGGCATGGCAAATTTCCCTGCGTAAGTCACGCTCTGGGTTCCCAGCGTCAGGCCGTGATATCCCTGGTCAAAACATATCACACCAGATCTCTGTTTGATATGTTTCCCATAGCGAATAGCAAACTCTACTCCCTCTGCACCAGTGCTCAGCAAAATGCTATATGCTTTCATTTCCCCACTGATCTGATGAATTCGTTCTGCACAGCTAAGTGCCGGTTTGGATACAATATTAGATCCCGTATGAGACAAACATTCCATGGATTTTCCTACTGCATCCAAAATCTCCTCATTACAATGTCCCAACACCGTACAAAACTGCCCTGAATTCAGATCTAAATAGGAATTTCCATCCGTATCATATACATAACTCCCCTTTCCCCGTTCCATTATTGCCGGTTCAAAGGATATCACCGGTAATAAATAATTCTTCATCGTTATCTTCCTTTCTGTACTGCGATCACAAATCTGCAAAGCAACAAAATAATCTGTAGCATCAATTGGGGGCAAATACTGTTTGACCCCGATGTCATATTATTGCAGCCACATTATCTCACACAATTCATGAAAACCTGCTCCAGCAAACGCTCTCTGTCCTGCAACAATCCCTCTTTATTTTCTCCCTCCAAGATATAATACCCCCGTTCCATCAAGGTATGTCCATCTCGGATTTCTTCTAGTTTCCCTGGTTTCATGCGACAGTCATAATGTAGCAGCCGATTGCCAAATTGCTTCTGCAACACTGCCGTATCCGGTATCTTTATTAACTGACATGGTTCACTATCAAAATACCCAATCAACAGCTGACGAATCGCTGCATTCCCTTCTGTCTGTACCATTTTTTGGTCTTCCACATAATCTATATATCGGTCTACCATAGATACTCCTGTAGCCAGAGGAGTAAAAAAATTATGTAAATTATGTCCAGAAGGCCTGCCGGATAATTCAATCAACATTGGCCTTTCCTGATACCACATCAAATCACAATGCAGCAGACAATGATTGATTCCCAAGGTATGGATAACTTTCTGTAAATAGGTACCAATTATCTGATATAATAACTCTCCTGTCTGCCTGTCTACCGCCAGATAACCGACACACTGTCGATAAGGTGGCGGCGTCAATATTTTTTCCCGAATTAAATATAAAGATAACTTCCCATCAAACACAGCTGCATCTACACCATATTCCGTTCCTGGAAACACCGTTTCTAAAATGATATCTTCATCAATGGAACCATTCAAATAGCTCTTGATCTCCTCCGAAGATTTCATCAACTGCACGCCCCTGCTTCCGGAACCATATCGAGGTTTCATGACCATCTGGGTCTCCATTACAGAATCCCTCTGTTCCTGTTCCAGTAATTCTGTCGCCTGGCATACAGCCTTCGATACAGAGCTTCCCTGTTCTATCAACAGGCAGCTGCCGTCCCGCAATCCTCGTTCAGACAAAGTCTGATGAAACAAATATTTATCTGTACAATAATTTGCCGCTTTCTCCGACAATCCCTTTAATCCATAATAATCATTAACCGCTCCGGCAGTCGTCAAATAACGACCAATGGGAACCGGCAATACGATATCCGGTTTTGTATCCAGTTTTGTCCAAATCTGGCTGGCATCTCGAATATCTGCTACAATAGCTTCATCTCCATAAGACAAGCCCTCTGCCTGTGGATTGCCATCAAAGGCAATCACATGGTATCCACGTTTTTTAGCAATATCAATAGCATATATGGATTCTGCACTCGCACCAATTACAATTGCTGTTTTCATATCTTTTCTCCATCTCAAAAATATATCTGCCTCTCACAATGCAAGCACAACAAAAAGCCGAGGTTTTATTGCGATCGCAGGCAGTCACTCTATGAAACAGTATCTCGTTGCTTTCGTGAACATTATATCCCAGATTTCCTATTACGGTCAACCAGGATGAATCCTCTATTTTTGCCAGATAATGAGGCTATTTATAATTGTATATTTTTAAGTAGTATAATAATTTCATTCTTATTATTAGAACCTACTATACCCCTTTATGACTGATCATTCATAGAAAGATTACATAAAATATTTGCACTTCTCCAAATAGAATTGCTGTTCTTTTTCAAATAAGCTCACTAACTTATCCATTTTTTCTTTTTTTCTATATTCTTTCAATGCTTCCAGATACTCATTTCTATTAGCGTCCTCAATAACAACCGGCAAGATTCCATTCTTCAAACATTCTCTAAAAAGAATTAATCTGCCTGTTCTACCATTACCATCCTGGAATGGGTGAATGCTCTCATATCTTGCATGAAATTCAGCCAATATGGAAATATTAGCATTCTGACTGCCATACCAATCCATTAAAATATACATTTCCTGTGCAACATTCTCTGGTCTTACAGTTTGGTATATACCACTCATATTTGGTCGTTGCTTATAATCCCCTATTGCATACCCATTGGCACGATCCTCAAATACTCCAGACTTTAATTCATAATGAAATTGCTTTATCAATTCTTGTGTTAATGACTCATCCAAGGTGTCCAACATCCTATTAAACATGAGAAAATGCCCGTTCATCTCCTCAACATCTTTTGCTCTGTAATAATTATCTGATTTTGGCAAGCTTCCATTGTCAAATAAAGATGCAGTTTGCTCCTCAGTGAGTGTATTACCTTCAATTTTATTTGAATTATAAGCAAGCAATCTCTGTGTATATGCATACACACCGGATCTATCAAATTTTTTTCTTTCTATTTTGAATCTCTCTAAAAGAAAGTTTAGAAAATCATTTTTTACACCATTGCTCATACCATCACTCCTCTTACTTTAATCAACAAAGCCAAAATATAACATATATCAAAATACAAATTTAATAACTTTAACATTTTTTATAAGAAGAAAATGATGTTAAAAATTGTATCTTAATCTTATTTAATTCCATTTACATTCTCCAGTATTTATATTCTAAAAATCAGACTTTTAATTCTCTATTACTTTTATCTCTTGATAATATCATACAAATTTTTTCTATACAAGCAATTCCTACATATTTTCTAATATACCAGATTTGAATATTATGTAAGAAATATTAATCTCTAAAGCAATAAACAAAGAGGTAAAGATCTTCCATTCAGATGATCTTTACCTCTTCTACAATGCTATGAGAAGCATTGTACGGCATAATCATAATTTAATAATGAATCCCATTAACTATGATTATTTACCTGCCATTTCCTGCTCCTGACGCTTGATCATTCTACGAACCATCTCGCCGCCTACAGATCCGTTCTGAGCAGAAGTCAGGTCACCGTTATAACCATTCTTCAAAGGCACACCTAACTCACCAGCTACTTCCATTTTGAACTTGTCCATAGCTTCCTTAGCCTGTGGAACTTCCATCTGAGAACTATTCTTGCTTGTCATGTCTCTTTCCTCCTTAAATATTGTTTGACTGATTTCATTCTCTGTAATAACTACAGGTGATAAATCAGCTCGAAATTTGATAAGTACCATTCGGTGCTTATCATGGTATTAGTATGACTCGATGGAGAAAAAATATGTTGGTATATTTTAGGAAAAAACATACCACACTTTGAGAAATTATCTTTGAAATGATAAAGACATTTTGGCACTTTCATCTCAGAAAAAAAGACTGTAACCTCCCCAGGGAAATTACAGTCTAAAATAATTACAACATCTATATATTAGAATTCCACAAATTTGCCTTCTGCATTATCGTTAATAACATAATATGCCTTACGCTCAGAAGGATTGATATATACACGCAAAGACTTGATCGCTCCCACTCTATGTCCCTCAGACCGATATACCTCATGGATCTGCTCAACAATTTTCTCTGTCTGGAACTGTTCTTCACCAAACTCGATAAAAACTTCCTGAATTTTCTCAACAGACTTCTTTGCCGGCTTTCTACCTGGCTTCTTTGCTGTTGGGGAATTCTTGGTTCCCGGCTTTCTACCAGGTTTCTTCTTTGCAACAGCTGGCTTTGCTTCTTCTTTCTTGTCTGCTGCCGCTGGCACAGCTACTTCTTTCTTTGCAGTTACTGCTGCTTTCACATCTTCTTTCTTTGCTGCCACTGCCTTTGCTGCTGCAGTAACGGCCTCCTTTGCTGTTGTCTTTGTTGCCTTTGTCTCGGTTTGCGTCTTCTTAGCCATTTTAATTTTCTCCTTTTTACCCTCTGATTTAACTCAGAAAACCTTTTGAAATATATTAACTTTTTACAATGGCAGTTTATCCCTTTTATTCTAATTTTGCAATGCTTTTTTTAAATTTTGGTACAAATGTACAAAAATAAGAAAAAATTAACGAAAAAATATTCAAATTGCATCATAAATAATTACTACCTTCTTTTTTAGTTCTATTTCATTTTAGGTTTAAAAATCAGAGACGCAATATAAGCAAAAATTAAGGCTGCGGAAACACCAACCGCACAAGCAGTAAATCCACCCTTAAATAAACCAATAAATCCTTCCACATCTATGGCTTCTTTTACCCCTTTAAATAACACATTTCCAAATCCTAATAATGGAACCGTGGCCCCCGCACCTGCCCATTTTGCAAAAGGTTCGTAGATTCCTAATGCTCCCAATACCGCTCCAGTACATACTAACATTACCATAATTCTTCCCGGCAATAATTTGGTGCGATCCATTAAAATCTGCACTGCTACACAGATTAATCCGCCTATCAAAAATGCCAAAAAATAGTTCATTTTTAATCCCCCTTTTCCTTTTCTGAAATCTACACTAATTTTCCCATCACTTCTCTTTATTTTCTATTAATTTGCAGGAAAAAATAAGTGTTTTTTTCAGATGAATTAATATGATATATTTCGTTTCTTTATCAATAATTAATTAACTAATATGCTTCTATTAAGATCCTGCGTGCTCTAATAATATTGCATGGGCAATTCCCGGAATACTATTTCCCTCATTAAAACTAACCACAGATAACAAAGCTCCGGTAGGTACAAATAATACCCGCTTCCACTCTCCACTTGCCAATTTGGGTAAAATATATCCTGCCAGCATGACAGCACTGCATCCACATCCACTGCCGCCAGCCTGTACCTGCTGTTCTTCATCATATATTTCAATTCCACAGTCCATATACTGCTTACGAATATCATATCCTTTGGCATCCAGCAGATCCGTCAGAATGTCTTTCCCCACTTTTCCCAGATCACCGGTAATGATCTTGTCATATTCCTGGGGCTTTGAATTAAAATCCGAGAAATGGCACGCAATGGCATCTCCTGCTGCCGGTGCCATACAGGCTCCCATATTCATGGTGTCCTTGATGCCATAATCCATGATTTTTCCCGTTGTAACGCCCTTAACTACCACTCCGCTCTTTGTTTTCGTCTGATCTGCTGCCGATAAGACTACACCACCGCTGCCAGTAACCGTCCAGGTTGCCGCCTTAGGTCTCTGATTACTATATGCCAAAGGAAAACGGAATTGTTTTTCTGCACTGGCAAAATGACTGGAAGTCAGAGCCAAAACATGATCTGCATAACCTCCGTCAATCATCATTGCCGCCAGGCTGATGGATTCTCCCATGGTGGAACATGCTCCATACACTCCAAAAAATGGTTTTTGCAATGTCATCAGACCAAAGGAAGATGCCATTAACTGTCCCAGCAGATCTCCCGCTACCACATAACGGATCTCATTCTGAGAGATTCCTGATTTGCTGATAGCTAATTTTGCTGCCCGCTCCTGCAAATTTCCCTCAGCTTCCTCCCAGGTTTCCCCGCCTGCTTTGGGGTCTTCCTCTATCACATCAAAATAGCTTCCATAGGGACCTTCACCCTCTTTCTGCCCTACAATAGAAGCATGTCCACTGACTACTGGTGGATGTGCAAATTTCACGCTCTGCTTGCCCTGTTGTTTTTGCTCCATATAATATCCTCCTTTTTTCGTACCTTATGATTACTATTACTATTGCCAAAAAAATTCAGGATATGCAAAAACTACAAAACAAACACCCCTGTCAAATGCACCATATCATGACAGGGGTGTTATCCTTTTTTTCTACTTGATAGAATTTAATTTAGTGTAAAAAACACTATATCTTAGCATAGAAACTTAATATTCATTGTATTAGGACAATAGATCTTCCATTTCATCATCTTCCTCGCCAATATCTATCTTTTTGAGTTTGCGGCGGTAGAAAATATCATAAAATACTGGTACGATGAACAAAGTCATCAGAGTAGCATATGCCAGACCACCGATAGTAACAATTGCCATACCTCTGGACATGGCTGCTGTACTGCTCTTGCTCAATGCCATAGTGGACATGGCAAGGATGGTGGTTAACGCCGTCATCAGGATCGGCCGCATACGAGTCTGTCCTGCCTCTACCAAGGCATCCCGTTTCTCCACTCCATCTAAGCGCAACTGGTTAACATAATCCACAAATACAATACCATTATTTACTACCACACCGGCAAGTACTAGGAATCCCATCAGAGACATTACTGACAACTGCTCACCGGTAATCAATAATGCAATCAATCCACCGGTAAAAGCCAGCGGCAATGTTAAGAGGACAATGAATGGGGACAGCAATCCCTGGAACTGTGCTACCATAATCAGATAAATCAAGACAATTGCCAATCCGATCATCTGTAACATACTGGTCAACATCTCCTCGTTAGTCTCTGTCTCACCAGCCATCTCAATATCATACCCATCTGGGGCATCATATTTATCAATCTGCTTTTGCAGATCACGGCTTAACAAAGTTACATTTTCACCCTCCTTCGGTACCGCCGTCACGGAAATATAATGCGACAGGTTTTCCCGATTCAAAGAAAGTAAAGCATTTCCTTCGCTCATGGAAGCAAATTCTTTTAACTTATGCTTCTCGGTTTTGGTCTCGCCCTTATCGTCTACCTTGGTTGTTTCAAATTCGTATTCCATCAGATTCTTGGTATCCAAGGTATCCCGCTCATCCACAATTTTAACATCATAATCTTCTTCATTTACTGTCAAGGTGGTGGAATCCTGATCCGTCTTTAATTTCGCTGACAATTCCTGGAAAATCTGTGCCACCGTCAGGTTGTACTTCATGGCTTTATCCTTATTAACTGTCAAGATGATCTCCTTGTCGCCTTCCTCCTGACCATTGGAGATTTCTTCAAACTTGCCAGTATCCTCAACCATCTTCATCACATCTTCGCTGATTTGTACCAGATGCTCCATGTCTTTACCATAGATTTTGATTTCCAATCCACTGCCCATCATGCTGGACATATCCATGTTAGAATCCGATACCGTATAGTCGTCCAGATCACATTTTTCCAGAATATCTTCGATTTTAGCAGCAATCTTCTTATTATCGTTGGCGTATTCTTCTTTCAGCAGAACCATCACGCTATAATCCTTGGACTGCTCTAAGCTGCCTCCCATCAAAGCTGTATTACCACCCATCATAGCACCAACGATATCAACCCCCTCAATTTCCTGTACTTGCTTAGCAATATCGTCAGATAAGGCATAATCTTCTTCTGTAGTACTCTCTGCCTGGATGGTATAGGTAAATGACAACTGTTCACTACCCATCTCCGGTACAAAAACCACACCCATCTGGAATACTTTCACAATGGAAAATACCAGCAGCACCAGAGCAATGACAATTGGAACTACCTTGAGTCTCAAACAGAAACGAAGTACCTTTTCATATGCATTGACTACTGCATTGAAAATACGGTGTTTCCGATTTGCCGGTTTACGCAGCACAGAAGATCCCATGGTAGGTACCACGGTTAATGCAACCACCAGGCTGGCTGACAGACTGTAGGCAATGGTCAGACACATATCCTGCATGATTTGTCTGGTAATTCCATCTGTAAACACAATTGGCAGGAACACGCAGATAGTTGTCAGAGTGGAGGAGAAAATTGCCCCAGCCACCTGGCTGGCACCCATAACCGCTGCCTTTGCTGCCGATATCCCTTTATTTCGCAAACGATATATGTTTTCCACCACGACGATGGAGTTATCCACCAACATACCAATTCCCAAGGCAAGACCGGATAGAGAAATAATATTCAAAGTAATATTGGTAAAATACATCAACACCACTGCAAACAGTACACTCAGAGGAATACTGAATGCCACTACCACAGTAGGACGTACATCCTGCAAAAAGAGGAATAGGACAATGATCGCCAGAACGGCACCCCATAACAAGTTGGATACTACGGAATCCACAATCAATGCAATGTAATCCCCCTGATCCATCAGATTCGTAAAACGAAGACCCTTATATTCCTTCTCCATCTCCTCCATTGCCTGATTACATGCTTTGGAAACTGCGGAGGTTCCCGCTGTACTGGACTTGGATATACTCAGCAGTACTGCATCGTTCCCGTTAATTTTCGCATAGGAATCTTCACTGTTATTGACTATAGTGATATCTGCCACATCTTCTAAGCGTATATTGCCAATATCATCAATATGAGTAAGTAAAGTTTCCTTCATGGCATCTACACTGTCATATTCATCGCCTACCTTAATGAGATACTGTGTCTCATCCTGGCTGATATAGCCTGCCGGCATGGAAAAGTTTTCCGCTGTCAGAATACCGGACAGGGACTCCATAGTTAACAGTTTATCCAGATTGGCATTCTCCAATGCCGTTTTTTTCGAGGTTTTGAAGGAATCTTTGGCTTCATCTAACTGCGTTTCACTACTCTTAATAGCAGATTCTGCCGCTGATAACTGGGCATTGCCGGAACCAAATGCAGCCGCCGCCGTAATCTTGCCGGCTTCTACGGTTTCATACTGTTTCTCTGCCTGCCCAATCTGCTTGTTAACCTGTTTTACCACTGCCTTTGCGGTAGCAATCTCCACTTTGAGATTCGCCAGTTCGGTATCAATCTGAGGAATTCGAGTTTCCACAATATCATAGAGGGATTTCAGATTCTTGGCAGTCATATTCTTCGCTGCTTCTGCCTGTCCCTGCTGCTCCAGCAGTTTTTTATAAGCCTCCAGTTTTTCTGGATGGTCCAGAGCGTCCTTCACACTCTCTGGCAACGTTTGAAGCTGGACATCTGCCTGCTGTTTTGTCAAGGTGTGTGCCTGCTCCTCCGCTGCAGTTTTCAAAGAATTCCCCATCTCTCCCAATTGCTGCAGATAAGTGTCTACATTGTCTTTACTAACGGTAACACCTGGCATTACCGTATTTATTGCTGACTGTACCATGGTAACAATCATCTGGTTATATACTTCCTGATAAATCGCCTGGTACGCTGCTCCACCTTTCTGAAACGTCTCCCGGACAGCCTGAAATCCTTGATTCATCTGTTGGTAAGATGTTGTTATTTTATTATCCTTATATGCCTTTTTCTCTGTCTTTAGTGCTGTCTGACTAGCTTTTAGGCTGGCTAATTGGGATTCATAAGCTGCCTTCGTCGCCAATGCCTGGTTCATCAGTTTGGTAAATTTTGCCATCTCTGAAGTCTGTTTCTTCTGCTGGTCAGACAAATTATCTTTCTGATCCTCGATCTCAGACTGTCCGTCCTTAAGCTTTTTCTCTGCCTTGTCGATCTTTTTTCTTGCCTTTGCCAGAGATTTGTTGGTCTTTTCCAGTATCTTCTCATTAATCTCATCAATCTTATCCTGGTTTAAAACCACCTCCACGGACTCTTCCACCATACCAACGGAATTGACACTTGCCACGCCATCCTCTCTCTCCAATTCAGGAATGATATTCTCATCAATAAATTTGGATAGCTCTACCCCTTTCATCTGGTCATAATCCACACTTGCCATCAGCGTCGCCATCATATCCATGGACACTTCCATCACCATAGGAGTCCCGGCAGTATCCGGCAGATCTAGCTGATTCACGGCAGAGGTTACCTTAACCATAGCCGCATCCATATTGGTACCATCCTGGAACTCTAAATACACCATACTAGAATTTTCAGAAGATGTACTGAGCACGTTTTTTACACCGTTGACAGTACCCACCTGATTTTCCATAGGTTCCGTGATATCCGCTTCCACCTTTTCCGGAGAAGCGCCTACATATGTAGTCAGCACTAACATATACGGCAGATTCATATGAGGCAAAAGATCGGTGGTCATACGGGAATAGCTGACGCCTCCCAATACCAGTACAATAATAATGCCTACCAGAACCACAAAGGGTTTCTTTACACTAAATTTAATCATTTTTTACCTCTTTTCCATATAGGAATATTTCCATTAAACCACAAAAACATTCTCATTTTAGCAGAAAATCTGGGGTTTGTCATCCGTCTTACCCCAGATTTAAGAATAATTAATAAAATGATGCTAGGGGCAAAAGTAGATTGCAATGCGTGTTTACACGCAATTTGCTATCTACGGGCTTGCCCCGCCAAACACCGACATGAAGCAGATTTGCTTGCAAATATGCGAGAATGGAGGTGTTTGCAGGATTGCGAAAATTGCGAAGCAATATAGCAATCCGCAGCATCAGTTGGGGACAAAATATCTTTTTGACCCCAACACCATAAACTTTAAGAAAGTAGATCTTCGTATCGAATCGTAATATCATTTCCTTGTACCGTAATCTCTGTCATCGCACCGTTCACCATCGGCATCATCGGTGGCAGATGACCAATATCCACATCCATAATTACCGGCACCTGATACTGCTCCAGAATCCCCATCACTGCCTGGTACTGATCCAGACCAAACTCTTCTGCACCAAAGCACAATGGTCTTCCAATTAAAAACCCCCGCACATGCCGGAACCACTCTGCATGAGAGAGCTGCCACAGTGTTCTTCGAATAGAGAGTGGGTTTAGATCACAGGCTTCCAGATACCAGATCAACCCATCCTCCTGATAGCGGTCAGCAAATGCAGTCACGCGGTCATAAACTGTTCCCACCAGATTGCCCAGACAATCCAGGCAGCCCCCGATCAGCCTGCCCCTGATAGTAATGGTTTCCAGATCCGGATATTTTCGCAAAATCCGTTCTTCCGTCACATGATAGGGTTCCAAGGGATGCTCCTCATCCTTTAGAGATTCTTTCTCCCAGAGGGAATAACCCTTCACCTGATTCGTTTGTCCGGTAATGATATCATAAACATCCTGCAATGCCGAATGCCATGGATTCATGCCGAAAGCCGGTGCACAGGGTCCATATACCGACATGGTATCACAGAGCGTAGTCAACAGAAAAGTCAGATTAGTATTATCAGAATATCCCAGAAACCATTTTGGCTTCTCTGTCGCCAGTTTCTCAAAATCCACATAATCCAAAATCTCACACATTAATTCTCCACCGCCACAGGACAAGATTAATTCTGGCTCTGGATCGGCAAAAAAGGCATTGATCTCCTCCCCACATTTCTCTGGTGTATTACTAATCCCAATCCCACTGCCCTCATAGCAGTTTGGTCCCAGTTTACAATCATGTCCCAGACTGCGAAATTTCTCTTGGGCCGCCACAAATCCACTGCGATACGGTTCTATATTGCAGCCAAAGGCTGGTGCTACAAAACCGATGGTTCCATTTTTACTTAAAAATTTAGGTTTTCTCATTCTACTGTATCTCCTCTTCTATCACAAACATCCCACAAAAACACATCAATACACTACTGGTACTCGATGGGAAGAACGCCACAGCATTTATGCTGTTATTCTGCGTTCTTCCAGTGTGTTAGTAACTCTTCGGCGAAACGCCCTTTTGCGTTTCGTCGATTTTAGAGTTTCTTACACACTTCCCCACTGCCGGGCCAGGACTCACCACGGATCCGATCATAATCACGGTACATCTGCTGTACTGTATTTTCCAGTATAAAATAGTGTCGTATGTATGGAATCAGCAGCACCAATAACATAAATTCCAACAAGAAAAATGGAATTGAAGGTTTCAGTGCACAGATCCCAAAAACACATACGGTCATCAAGGCAAACAGTACCGTTACAATCAGATGGATCAATCTCTCATGTTGAAAGAAACCGATCTGAACCAGTATTTTTTTGCAGAGATTATTCCGCTCCTTTGGAGTTAAATCATCTGCCTGCAATGATTTTAAGTAATCGGCGTATGCCAGTATTCTTTTTTCCATAAAAATCCCCCTATTTCATTCCTAATATGTGATAAATAGATTTTGAACTCTTAACCGTCCAATTCTACATACTGCTGTAATTCCGGATACTCTATAGCATGTTCATGTATATAGCATCTTTTAAATGCTGCAAAGGCAGATTCCCGTCTCAATAAACTGCGGATCATTCTTTTGCTTATTTTAGAACCTGGGTTACTACGAATTTTTTCAAGTTGACTATATAAGACATTCATTTCTTTTTGAAGCAACCTTAAGCGTTCATCACTGGTGTATGTCCTCATCCCTGTATTTTTCAAAGAAAAAGTTTCTTCTATCAACAGGGCTGTCCTTTTTTGTATTTCATCATTAGAATCATTTACCCCAATTAACACATTATCACTTTCAACTTGTAATTTTAGATATTTCTCCGGATCGTACTTGCAACAATCAATGATTCCTGCGTCATATTTAGTATTATTTTTGATACCATTGCAATGACTACAGGACCAAAAGAGATTTTCCCAATCAAATTTTCTCTCTGGATGCTTTCCATTTTTATGTGGAAGCAAATGTTCTACATTGGGATCCTGTAGTTCTTTCATTTCACAAATATAGCATTTATTATGAAAATCCTTTCTCAATCTCTCAATCACATCTTGTTTATCATATCTTCCGGTCACTTTCCTTGCTTCCTCTGCCAATGATGCCGGTGCCGGAAAAGAACGTACCACCTTAACCATCTATATCCTCCCGATTTGTAAATTCCAGCTTCAATCTTTTGTATTCCGTTGCAATACCAATTGCAAGATAATCAGGAATTTCATCCAGATATAATTCTAATTCTGCAATTTCATTTAATTCATCGTCAGATATTTCTTTCTTTTCTACAAGATTTCTATATCGTTCAAACTTTTCTTTCAAAATATGAGACAACCTGTCAGCACCAAAATATCCCTCCACAATGCCATCATATGGTACATTATCCAAGCCGTCTTCTACTAAAAGATGATTCTCCAGATCATAAATCACAACATTTTCTAAACTATTTAATATAAAAGGGGAATGTGAAGTCATGATAAATTGGATATTTGGAAAAACAGTCGTCAACAGCGGAATAATATTTTTCTGCAATTCCAAATGCAGATGCGTTTCAATTTCATCAATCAATACAATTCCCGGAAGATTAAAAGCAAAGGAGTATTGTGCTTGATGCTGCATTCGCATCATAAGATCCAACACGATATCCAATACAGCCTGATAACCACTAGATAAGGTATTAAAATCAAAAGGCTCCTTTCCCTGTTGCAAAATATGAAAATCAAAGGTCTCCTCATCAAATACCAATTCTACCGTTTTATCATCAAATATTTTCTTCAAAAGCTGCTCTAATCTCTCAAACCAATTCTGAATTTCATCTGCTTTCTCACTTTTTTTATTATTTCTCGCCAAAGCCTCTGTCATTTTTAAATCTAATAAATATTTCACAAATTCATTTCTAGGAAATTCCTGCAATTCGTAATCATCCCTTAATTGTATCTTTTCAATATGCTTCGGCTTTTCTGCCTGAAATATTCTATCTGCTTTGTAATAGGCAAATACATAATGATACGCCTGCTTTAACGTATAAATGCTACTAATTTGCTTGTTAAATTGTATGACCAGACCTACATATTCAATAAATTCACTATTAAAAAAACTCGCCAAAGCTTCCATAACACTTGTCTTTCCGCTTCCATTCTTTCCTGTAAAAATCAAATGTTTCATTTGTTCGTCTGACAACGGGATAGAAATATCATTTAAATGTCTCACTTTATTAATTCTCAAATTTGTTATAAATAACTGTTCCATTTTGAATCTCCTTATTATCAATTGGCTAAATCCATTCAGGCACACCTTTGCCAGAACAAATCCATTGTATCATCTCGACTAACGTCTCGATGTGTGCATTCGCACAATGCCGGTTCGTGCAAGCACGACCGTCGCTGTGCTCATTGTATCATATATAAAACAAAAAACCTAGCAAAATCATTTGACAAGAATATTTTTCAAAAAACGGTACATACTGCATGTATAACACAAAATTTCGTATAAGGAGGGCTGAATATGCAGAGAAATAAAGTATGGCTTGTACTCATGGTATTTGGAATCATGTTAATCACTACAGTATGTTATCTGACACTGCGTGGAAACACACATAAACAATATGCCGATGGGGAAATTGTTCAAATCCTCAATCCGGCAGAACCGGATTATACCTGGGTTAAAATGAAATGGAAATAGCATGATATATTGCTGTATGATCAACCAAAAGCAGCATGGAGGATAGGATGAAAGAAGGAAATGTATATTTAAAACTGGAACAAAGTGTCCAGGTCTCAAATAAACGAATTACCCTGGAGGATATTGCGGAAATTTATGCGTGGGACTATACAGTAACCAAAGAATTGGGAAAAATCGTCGTACTGACCGTCAAAGGCGACAAAAACGAGAAAAATGTTATCTCTGCCCTCAAACTGATTCAGCTCATGCAGAAAGAATATCCAGGCATCAATATCGATCATATTGGAGAGCCGGATCTGGTGGTGGAATACCGCAAACCGGTACCAGAAAATAAGCTGGTAGAAGGTATCAAGCTGGTAGTCCTGTCTTTGATCGTCTTCTTCGGTTCTGCTTTCACTATTATGACTTTTAATACCGATGTCAGCGTGGGGGAGGTATTTGACCTGATCTATGAACTGGTCATGCAGAAGCCAAACACCGATGGCTCTATACTGGAAGTGGCGTATAGTATCGGTATTCCCATCGGTATCCTGTCATTCTACAATCACTTTAAGGTAAGCAAAATAAGGGAAGATCCTACTCCGGTTCATGTGGAAATGCGTAACTATGAATCAGAAATGAACACAGCAATCATTCTGGATGCTTCCCGAGAGGGGCGTGAAATTAAATGAATATTCTATTAACCATTATAGGCTTTGCCAGTGGATTTGCCGTAGCAAGCGGTGTATTTGCTCTCATAACTATTCTGGGTGTCATTCCACGCCTATGTGACCGTATGGGATATGCCTCTAAAACACGTCTCATAGAAACTTTGATTGCCCTGGGCGGTACTACCGGCAGCATCATTACTGTATTTCATCTCAGCATCCCAATAGGGGCATGGATTCTTCCAGTATTTGGATTATTTGCTGGTATTTATATTGGTTCCCTATCCATGGCTTTAGCCGAAGAAATCAGGGTAATCCCCATTATGTGTCAAAGAACCCGCCTAAAAATTGGAATTGCAATTATCATCACTGCCGTTGCCTTAGGAAAAGGCTTTGGCACCTTTTATCAATTATTTATCATGGGAGGACAAAGCTAATGAATGAAAAAGACAGCACCAATCCAAATATGGAACAAATTCTTCAGGAAAAAGATCCTATTCACCAAAAAGAACTATATAACGATTATGTTACCAATATGACACCCAAAAGCAATTCCTGGATGAATTGCCTGAAAGCCTTTTTGGTTGGAGGCTTTATCTGCCTGATCGGAGAATGCCTAAACCAATGGTATCAGTTTCTGGGCAATGAACAGGAACTGGCAGGTTTTTATGGAACCATGACCCTGATTGGATTAAGTATCCTGCTGACAGGACTAAACATTTACCCGAAATTAGGACAGTTCGGTGGCGCCGGCAGTATCGTTCCTATTACCGGATTTGCCAACTCTGTCGTATCTCCGGCAATTGAATTCCAAACAGAAGGACAGGTCTTTGGTATCGGCTGCAAAATTTTTACCATTGCTGGTCCGGTAATCCTGTATGGCATATTCAGTTCCTGGATACTGGGATTCTTCTACTGGATGTTCAAAATCTGGGGATGGATATAATTTATAATCCCGCTTCCCGCCGCATCCCCAGTAATATCTTTTTTTCCAAACGGCTGACCTGTACCTGGCTGATACCCATAATTTTTGCCACCTCTGTCTGGGTCATATCCTGAAAATACCGGTATTCAATTAATTGTCGTTCCCTCTCTTCCAATCCTTGGATCAATTGATGCAGAAGCATATGATCTAAGAGTTTTTCTTTTTCTGGATCCGCACCACGAAAAGCACCACTTTCCGGCTTCCCGCTAAGGTAACCGATTCCACTCCCTGGATTTTGTACCACCTGATCCACCAGTGGAATCTCTTTGCCATCTTCTTCTCCAATGGTTCGGTCAATGGTTCCAACTTCCCGGTTTGCTTCCATTGCCAATACGATATCACCAGGATCCAATTCCGTATAAGCTGCAATTTCATCAATGGAGGCAGATCTGCCATACTGCTGTCGCAATTCTTCCTCTGCTTTGCTGATCTTCCAGCCATTTTCTTTGAGTGTCCTACTTACTTTAATCATCCCATCGTCCCTTAAAAACCGCTTGATCTGCCCTGTGATCATCGGCACTGCATAGGTAGAAAATTTGACCTGAAAGCTCGTATCAAAATGATCAATTGCTTTGATTAATCCGATACATCCAATCTGGAAGATATCTTCTTTATCATAGCCTCTGCCAGAAAAACGCTTGACAATATTCCATACTAAACCAATGTTTTCCTCCACCAGCTGGTCTCTGGCATCCTGATCGCCTGCATGAGCTTTCTTAAGCAATTCCATTGTCTCCATATGACTGTCTCCATGCATAGCTTCGCTCTATTTATTCAATACTGAAATACCCAATGCTTTTTGAACTACTGAACTATTAATTATGGCTCTTTAGCCATCTTAGTAATACGATCAAGACTGCTCAATCCGTTTACTCATTACCACTTTTGTTCCCTTTCCGGGCTCCGAAAACACCTCCAGTTCATCCATAAATGCCTCCATAAAAGCAAAGCCCATGCCAGAACGCTCCCATTCCGGCTTGGTGGTATACAGAGGTTCCATTGCCTGTTCAATATCAGCGATCCCAATGCCTTGATCCTGAACGATAACCTTCACTTGATTTCCTGTAATACTACATTCCATCTCCACCTCCCCGTCTCTGCCTCCATAACCATGAATAATACTGTTGGTTACCGCTTCAGATACCGCTGTCTTGATATCTGCCAGTTCTTCTAATGTTGGATTGAGCCTGGTCACATAGGCAGCTATTACGGTTCTGGCAAATGCCTCATTTCTAGAATCACTTTCAAATATGATTTTCATGTCAATTCTCCATTCCTTTCCACCAATTTAATCCTGTCTAACCATATATGTAATGATGTTGGGGTCAAAAGGTATTTCGACCCCAACTGATGCTGCGGATTGCTACATTGCTTCGCACTACAAGCTGTCCACCGCATCTTCCGGTGTATCATACTTTTCTATGATCTGATATAAACCCGACAGCCGAAAAATCCGGTCCACGTTTTCCCCTACATGGGTTACCGCCACCTTACCTCCCAGAAACAATACCTTTTTATAACGTCCCATAATTAATCCAATTCCAGAACTATCCATAAAATCCACATCCTCAAAATCAAAGATCAGATGCCTGGCATTTCCTGCCTGAATCATTCGGTCTGCTTTCTCTCGAAGGTCACTGACTGTATGGTGATCCAGATCTGACGTGATATAAATTACCAGACACTGACCACACAATTCACAATGTACCTGCTCATTCCTACTTTTCGTTTTCATAATTTCCCTCATTTCTGCGCTGCCCTTTGTACATAATGCAAGTATTGTGTCGCAGCGCAGACACAATACTTGCAACACAAACATTGTTCATTATTAAAATTAAAAATTTCACACAACAACAAAGTGTGCTTCGCACACTCTTGCGAATTAATAACAGCAAAAAAACCTGCCACATACAATACTGCCAGAAATCATTCGTATTTTCTGACAAATATCCTATGTGACAGGGTATTTGACATTTCCTCTTATGTAAATCAACATTCGCTGGAAAACGCCAACAGTTTTAATACTGTTGCATTTATGCTGTTGTTTTGCGTTTTTTCAAGAGTTGACTTAGTTTCACTTCGCATATTGCCTTTTATGCGTTAGTGAAACTTCAACTCTTATTCACCTAATTCCCGCATTCTTCGTTTTGCTTCATTCACGCGTGAAGAATCCGGATAATCCTCTATAATCTGATTATAATATTCCTTTGCCTTTTCTGCCTCTGATTGTTGCTGATAACAACGTCCCAGAAAATAAATTGCATCTGTATTCGCCTTGTCATAAGTCAATGCCTGCTCCAACAGTTCGATTGCCTTTTCATAATCTTTGTGACCAGCATATTCTCCTTCCCCGTTATAGGCATCTCTTCCTTCCTCAAAATAAGTCTTGGATGCTTCGCTATAGGTCTCGTCTTTGACTTTTTTATAAAATTCCTGTGCAACATCACTGGACAACTGGTCTTTCTTAACCTTGGCAAGTTTTTCCGCAGCAGCCGCTTTGTCTCCAGACTGAAAACTATTGTAGGCATCCAGTAAGGCATCATAATTATCCTTGACGGAAGTCAGATCATTGGTATCTCCGCCCTGTAATTTCTCCAACTCTTTTGTCAGCTCATCTACCCGTGCCTGCAGAGTTTCATTCTGATTCGTCAGAGTTGACACATCTCCGGCAGCAGATGCCTGATTTTCGCTATATTGCTGGAACTTCTTATTTGCCTCCGAGGAAGCATTGGACTGGATATGCGGAATAACCAGAAAATACATGACGGCTAATCCGATAATAATGCCCACCATCACATTAACAAAAGGCAGGACAGAAGGTCTCTCCTCCTTATATGGTGTAATAACCTTGTAGGCATCTTCCTCCACATTAGGCAATGTAGATGCCTTTCTGGCATTTTCCTGCTCCCGTTTTACCGCTTTGACAACCGGGTCTGATTTACTACTTCGCATATCGGATAATTCGTGCAGATATCGAAGTGTTGTGGTATTTGTCACATCAATCTTAGACACCTGCTGCATCAACCTATATGCTCTGGCACGATCCTCCCTGGTACCATTCTTCATATACAGCAGAGCCAACAACTGACTGGCACGAATAAATTTGGGATTAAGACCAACCACCTTCTTTAACTGGATAATCGCCATATCCTCATCGCCATACTTGGCAGACTGCAAAGCAGAATTGTATTTTTTGATGGTCTGATTATATTGTTCAAATTTGCTGGGATTAGCCTGTACCTGGCGAATGTACTGATCCGCATCATTCTCTTTTTTCTGAAAATGTTTACTCAATACCCATTCGCTTAAAGCAGCTACAATTTCTCCCTCTTCGTAATAAATCAGTCCCAATAAATTTCTGGCATGGGTATTTAACTTGTTAAACTGCAGGCTCTGCTTGAGAGAATGAATTGCACCGGATAAATCCCTTACTCCTGCCTGACTTAAAGCCTCATTATAATACTGATTTGATATACTAACCGTTCTGCGATATGCCCGGAGATCCTGACCACAATTATCACACCGATTCTTCGCAAACGCCACTGTTGCATTACATCTTGGACAATTCATGATTCCTCCTACACTTCCGAATCCCTTGCAATTTCTTCTAACTTACTGCTCAATATCGTCTGTAGCAAATCCGTTACATCCGTTGTATTATTCCCATGAATCGCATCCTCTGCCTGTTCAACATCCAGACTTGGCTGAAACTTGGCTAATTCTGCTTCAAAATCCATCTTACACTACCTCCTGTCATTTTTGGGTATCTATCATCCGCAAAACTCGACACACAGACATTACGCTTCCTCAATATGATATACAATAATGCCGGAACCTCTTCTGGCATATTCCACATGTGTCTCATCTTCTGTCAGTGTTTTCTTCATTCCATTAATGGAAATTACCGTTCCCGGATATGCTGTTTTATCAATGGTAACCTTGGCATCATTGACTTTTGTATATGTCTCCAGCAATTCCGTTCTCTGCTTCTCCAGAGTATTAATCTGACTGTCTTTCTCAATCTTGGCACGCATCAGCTGTAACCGTTTCTTTTGAAACTCTGGATTTGTTCCTTTGGCAATGGCATCATCCAAAGCTTCCAAGGTATGGATGATTTTTGCCATTTCTTCCTCTGCGATCTTTTTCTGTGACTCACAGTGGGTTAGTTTTGGTAGAATTTCACTCTCTGAGCCAGCATAAATCCGATTTTCCACCTCTGCAGTATTTCCTATAATGGTAGCACGGATCTGATGGGTTGCACGAATCTCACCGGCAACAATAATGCCAAAACGCCCGGATACAATCACATCATTGCCAGACTCAACAATACTATTCATAATAGCGTTGGCGTTTACATTACCACCTGCTATAATTTTCGTTCGCTCAAAAAACTTGCCACTGACATCGCCGCCTGCCTCAATGCTGCCACGCTCATTACCCTGCATTCCATTTTTTAAGATAACGTCTTTTTTGGCTTTCAGCACTGCAGATTCTACATAACCATCTACGATGATGGAGCCCTTTTCTGAAATTAGTGTAACTCCTGTCAGAACATTTCCTCTCACATGAATATCGTTACGATAAGTAATATCTCCAGTCGTATTTGATACATCATCCTTGATATACAGCTCCTGCTCAATGGATACCCTGCCATCCTGGTATGTAATCTTACCACCATACTTGGCAACATAGGTACAACCATCCTCCAGAGCCTTAAATCCTCTGCCGGAGAGCTTTGCCATATTTTTTCCCTTGGTTGCCACCAACAGCTTTCCAAAAACATCCACTCCATCCTTGGCTTCCTGTGCCGGATGGTAAATGGCAATTGTAGCTCCCTCCTCCACAGACGGAATATCTCCATACATGGAATAGTCCACCGATCCATCTGCCAGAATCTTTGGTTTATCATCACACTCTGTCTCAAACAGAAATTCATACCAGCCATCCACTCCAGGAAGTGGACGAATTCCTTCTGCAATCTTTATTGTCTCACCATATTTCTTCTGTTCGATCATATCACGGATCACATCATCCATAATACCGGCAGTTACTCCCACCTCTTTTAGACGTGCCTTTATTAGAGAAGGTGTATAATTACTTCCTTCGTCCCGCAGGCATAAATATACTTCCATATCATCTGGTGAAAAGGTAATATCAATTCCATCCAGCGACTCCAATGTACTATTTGATAACGTTTCTCCCATAATTTATCTCCCTTCCCAGATCAATCGAAAACTCAAGACAACTGTGGAAATATAGTTAAATATAGTATATCGGACTTTCTTCCATATTGCAAGACAGAGCATGATTATTTTTGAGTCATTAGCTGCTACAGACATTTCTGTTGTAGAATTTGTTCTTTTTCTCACTTTCTACGATTGCAGGGCGGCCAATTCTTCTTCCACCTTGCTCATCATACTTTCATATTTTGCTAATTTCTCCCGTTCCTCTGCTATTTTCTGCTCTGGTGCCTTGCTCATAAACTTCTCATTACCAAGCATGCCATGAACACGTTTCAATTCTCCTTCCAAACGTTTCTTTTCCTTGGTCAGGCGTTCTTTTTCCTTTTCCAGATCTACCAGATCAGAAATCGGCATATAAATTACTGCCTTGTCGATCACAACAGATACCGCATTATCCTCAATTCCTGTTTTGTCTTGCTGTACTACCACATCGGAAGCGGAAATCATATGGAAATATACATTTCTTAAATCTTCCAGACGCTTTGCCGTTTCCGCATCATCTGCCACAATATATACCTTCGCCTTGCGGGATGGCTGTACATTCATCTCACTGCGAATATTCCGAATACCACGAATGAGGTTCTTTGCCAGCTCGATACCTGCCTCCGCATCCGGATCATGCCACTTTTCCTGATAGTCCGGCCATGCAGAAATCATTATGGATGCTTCTTCTGACTGCAGGGTGCAGAAAATTTCTTCTGTAATAAATGGCATGTATGGATGCAATAGTTTTAAAGAATCAATCAATACATTCTTTAATGTCCAGAATGCTGCATTGGCAGATACCGTATTTTCCTCCTTGGCATACAGGCGTGGTTTTACCATTTCAATATACCAGTCACAGAATTCCGTCCAAATGAAATCATAAATTTTCTGAACCGCAACACCCAGTTCGTATTTCTCCATATTCTCGGTGATCTCTTTCGCCACTGTATTCATGGCAGACAGAATGAAACGATCAGCCGCCTCTAGCTCTCCCTCTGCCGGCTCTGTAATCTGTGCATCCCCCAGATTCATCATAATGAAACGAGATGCATTCCATACTTTATTGGCAAAGTTGCGGCTCGCCTCCACACGCTCCCAGTAGAAACGCATATCATTACCTGGTGCATTATTGGTAACCAGAGTAAAACGTAGGGCATCTGCACCATATTTTTCAATAACTTCCAAAGGATCAATGCCATTGCCCAGGGATTTGCTCATCTTGCGCCCCTGGGAATCCCGTACCAGACCATGAATTAATACCGTATTAAATGGTACTTCCCCTGTATGCTCCAAGCCGGAAAACATCATACGGATTACCCAGAAGAAAATAATGTCATAACCGGTTACCAGGGTACTGGTTGGATAAAAATAATCCAACTCCTCGGTCTTCTCCGGCCATCCCAAAGTAGAGAAAGGCCACAGTGCAGAACTAAACCAGGTGTCCAGCGTATCCGGATCCTGCCGCATTTCTTTACCACAATGTGGACACTGACAGGTATCTTCCTTGCTAACAATCATTTCGCCACAATCATCACAGTAAAAAGCCGGAATCCGGTGTCCCCACCAGAGCTGACGGGAAATACACCAGTCACGGATTCCCTCTAACCAGTGATAATAGGTTTTATCAAAATGAGGTGGAACGAATTTCGTATCCCCTTTCTGCACGGCCTCAATGGCTGGTTTTGCCAGTTTCTCCATTGCCACAAACCACTGCTTGGAAACCCTTGGTTCCACCGTGGTATGACAGCGATAGCAAGTACCTACATTGTGCTCATGGTCCTCTGTCTTTAATAAAGCACCTTCTGCCTCCAGATCCTTGACAATAGCCTTCCGTGCCTCATAGCGATCCATCCCGGCATATTTTGGATAATCCTCCACAATTTTGGCATCCTCTGTCAATACATTGATCACCGGCAGATCATGACGTAAACCTACCTCAAAGTCATTCGGGTCATGCGCCGGAGTAATCTTAACCACACCAGTACCAAATTCCATATCTACATAGTCATCGGCAACAATAGGTATCTGGCGATGTACCAATGGCAGATCCAAAGTCTTGCCGACCATATCCTTATAACGGTCATCTTTTGGATTGACAGCTACAGCGGTATCGCCCAACAGAGTTTCCGGACGGGTAGTTGCCAGATCAATATATCCGGTACCGTCTGTAGTCTTATAACGCAGATGCCAGAAATGTCCTGCCTGATCCTCGTATTCCACCTCAGCATCGGAAATGGATGTCAGACAGGTTGGACACCAGTTAATAATACGCTCACCACGGTAGATCAAATCTTTATTATATAATTTTACAAATACTTCCTTGACAGCCTTATTACAGCCCTCATCCATGGTAAAACGCTCCCTGTCCCAATCACAGGAAGAACCGATTTTCTTTAACTGCTCCACAATACGACCACCATACTGTTTCTTCCAGTCCCAGACATGGTCCAGGAATTTCTCCCTGCCAATATCTTCTTTGGAGATACCTTCTTCCCGCAGCTTCTCCACTACCTTTGCCTCTGTCGCAATAGAGGCATGGTCAGTACCCGGCAGCCACAGAGCCTCGTATCCCTGCATCCGCTTAAAACGGATCAAAATATCCTGTAAAGTATTGTCCAAGGCATGCCCCATATGCAGCTGACCGGTAATATTTGGCGGCGGCATAACGATTGTGAACGGTTTCTTGTCACGATTTACCTCTGCATGAAAATACTTTTTCTCCATCCATTTGTCATAAGTTCTCTTTTCAATCCCTGCCGGATCGTAAGTTTTTTCTAATTCCTTTGCCATAATCATATATTCTCCTTTTAAATTTTATTCATTAGAAAACGCCCTTTGCAAACATTGCAAAGGGCGAATTAACGCGGTACCACCTTTGATCTCAGTGAATCAAAAAAACGATTCACTAACTCATGCATTGTTAACGGAATGACCCGATGACTCCTACTACAAGAATTTCAGAATCACAACTCCAAAGCTACCTTCTATCCTGCATCATTCCAAGTGATCTTTCAGCCAGTGAACCACTCTCTCTGCTGGAGATTACAGAATATACTCCTCTTCTTCTACGTCTTTCTCTATTTAACAGGAAGAACGCTATTGTGTTCTTCCTATCGTGTTAGTAACTCTTCGGCGAAACACCCTTTTGTGTTTCGCCGATTTTAGAGTTCCATTACTATTTTATCCTACAATTCTACGAGCAGATACCGGTGTACGATATCTAACACTGGAAATCATAATACCATTTGTTGGATTGCTGGCATGTACCACCTGACCACCACCAATATACATAGCTACATGACCGATACCTCCACCATTTTTGTAGAAGACCAGATCACCTGGTTGCAGACTGGACAAACTAACTTTTTTACCACAATTTGCCTGTGCTGCTGCACTATGTGGCAAACTATAACCAAACTGCAGGTACACACTCATGGTAAATCCAGAACAATCGGTTCCATTAGTCAAACTTGATCCACCATACACATATTTATTACCCACAAACTTCTGTGCATAAGCTGCAATTGCAGAACCACTACCACCAGAAGCAGTTACACTTCCACCAGAACTGCTGCTCTGTGAGCTGCTGGAACTCTTGCGGCTACTGCTAGAGCTGCTTCTACGTGAGCTGGAACTACTGCTGCTTCCAGAACTAGAACTACTACGGCTGGAACTACTCTGACTGCTGCTAGAAGAAGACTGTGCCTGCCTAGCCTGTTCTGCAGCAAGAGCATTCAAACGTTCCTGCTCAGCAGCGGCTGCCTCTGCTTTTCTACGCTCTTCGGCACGTTCCTCTTCAATAGAAACTGCTTTCTTGAACTTCGCATGCAGATTAACAAACTCTTTTGCAACCCATCCTTTATCTCCATCAATAGAGATCTTTACCCAATTCTTTCCAATACTAACCACTTCGTAAGATTCATCCTCTGGAATCTGTGTCAGAATCGTACAGGTGGTGTTCGGTTTCTTGCGGACATTTAAGGTAATCGTTCCCGGATTTACCTTAGCATAATATGTTCCATATTTACTGGCTAACTTCTCAGCCTCTGCCCCTGTAGCCAGAAATTCTGATTTAATATATCCGGTTACACTACCAGATTCAATCTGTGTCCATCCATCCTTCTCTTTCAAAATCTTGGCAGAAGAACCTTCATATAACTTTCCTAAGATCTTACCCTCTGTAGATGGTGTCTTACGGATATTAACATAATCACTGGCAATAGATAACGCAGTAGTCTGGAACTGCTTTGCAACTTGTGGAGTTGGCTCTGGTGTAGGCTGTGCCGATGCCACAGGTGCTGCCGCATCTGCTGCCGGTGTAGCGGCTACTGGTGCTGCCGGTTGTTCCTCTGTTACCTCAGCTGCCGCCTCAGTTGTAATCTCTGCCGGCTGCTCTCCAATCACCTGACTCTCGGTATATTTATCCAAAGATAAGGAAATACCTGCCATCTCTGTTTCCTTACATAATGTTGCTGCGCTCAAATCTTTTGCCATCGGACAACAACTTAAAGATATTGCCAATGCACTCACACATCCAACCGTAGTTTTCACCCAGTATGTTTTTCTCATAAAAACCTCCAAATTTTATCTGTATGTTCTTTCAGGGCTTGACTTCATTTGCCATATAACAATCAAATTTCCCGTCCAGCCACTTCTCTGTCTCCGAATATTACATAAATTGTTACAAAAATATTAAATTTCATATAGCATTATAACAATGGCAATTTGCTTTGTCAATAGACAGGTTCACATAAAATGTAAGAAAAATGAAAGATTTTTAGGAAATTTTTTACAAATGACTATCCTTACAACGCATCAAATAGTATTCTACTGTACTAGTTCACTAATATTGTCTATTTATAAGAATACATAAGCGGAATGCTACCAACAAAATAGAAGTAAAATAAGTCAAAAGAGAATACTCTGCCAGATACGCCAGAATATTCTCTCTTTAAAATGTTACAAATCTTTTAAATAAATGAAATATCTACTATTTCCTTTCAGCAATCGCCTCAATTTCAATCGCTACATCTTTTGGAAGACGTGCAACCTGTACACAAGATCTTGCCGGATATGGCTCCTGAAAATGCTTTGCATAAACCTCGTTAATGGTTCCAAAATCATCCATGTTACTGATGAACACTACTGTTTTAACCACTTTATTAATAGAAGATCCTGCCTCGGAAAGCAGTGCCTCCAGGTTAGAAATTGCCTGCTCTGCCTGTGCCTCCACACTGCCGGTCACCAGTTCCCCGGTTGCCGGATTAATTGGAATCATGCCGGAAGTATAAATCATACCGTTACATTCCATTGCCTGGGAATATGGTCCGATTGCCGCCGGTGCCTTGTCTGTACTGATTACATTTGCCATATGTCTTCTCCTCTAAAATGATAATATCCCACTAAATCTGTATGATATCTCCCCAAGAAGACCAGCCATTCCCTTTAGTAAGCTGTATCCTCTCAGTTAATCAACAGTATTTAGTCTCACGCCAACTACATATGTAGTGTACCAAAATGCGATATAAGCGTCAATATTTAATAAATTTTAAAGCTTTCTATCCA
The DNA here is from genome assembly GCA_964409845.1 of uncultured Jutongia sp. Taxonomy (GTDB): domain Bacteria; phylum Bacillota; class Clostridia; order Lachnospirales; family Lachnospiraceae; genus Butyribacter. The sequence continues at coordinate 6,443 of CAYPEW010000013.1, read as the reverse complement.
ATCATGTATATATCATACTCTTATTTTTCAACCTTTTTTTGATCTGCCAAAGAATTTCGTTCCCAAAACACTCCATCACAATAGCCCTGAATAGACCTGTCTACTTCTGCCATTTCAAGGCGCTTTTGCGCCCATGCCCCATACAATTCATTTTGCTCAATGACTACATAGTCCCTATGAAGTTTTTTGGCTGTTACCGCAGTCGTCCCTGATCCTGCAAAAGGATCGAATACCACATCGCCTTCATTACTGCTGGCAAGAATCAGCTTTGCAATCAATTTTTCCGGTTTTTGCGTTGGATGCCCGGTATTCTCCGGCATAGACCAATATGGAATGGAAATATCGTCCCAAAAATTAGAAGGACATGTATTTCTAAAATTACCATGATCAGTTTCTTCCCAATCCTTAGGTTTCCCTGCTTCTTTATAAGGAGCAATTACTTTTTTCCGAATTTTCACATCCTCCAAATTAAATGTATAATCATTTCCCATAGTGGCAAACCAGATATCTTCCATACCATTTTTCCAATTTGTTTTGGCGCCTCTGCCCTTTTCCCTTTGCCAGGTAATCCGATTGCGCATTCTGAAATATTGATACAAAACATTTCCTATTACAAGACTGGATTTCCAGTCACAACACACATAAATAGATGCGGTATCTTTCAATAATGGTACTACTTTTTCTAACCAGGATATTGTGTACTCCCTATATTCCTTCTGACTCGTCTGATTAAACTTATTACCATGGTACTCCTTTGCCAGATTATATGGAGGATCCACCACCAACAGATCCACAAATTTTCTGGGCAGCTTGTCCATCACTTTCAAACTGTCCCCCACAATAAATGCATTTTTTACTGATTCATAATCATCCGATACCTGATCAATAGAAATACATCGATCTAAATATTCCTTTCCTTCCTCCAGAGAAAAATCTATTGTTTTATTTCTTGCTGCTTTCTTCTTCATAATGTAGTTCTCCATTTATCTATTATATGATGCTACCACTTAAGGCATCCATGAAACTGTATCATATTTTCTTCTCTTTGAAAACAGAAATATTAACAATGTTACGATAAACAATATCGCAACACCCATTGAAAAAGAAACATTTAATTCCGTCCCCCCATACAAAGATATATATGATATCCTTGGCGCAAAAAGACGAGTTGATTCATGAGCAATCTCTATATGATCACTCCATTTTTCTACAAATTGATAGATTGTATATGCAGTCAGTACATATCCCATTGTAAGTATCCCTCTTATACCTACAAAAATCTTTGGATTGCATTTTTTTCTCCATTCCCATATACCAATAAATACTATGATTACATCAAAAACCAACTGCAATGCAAGCATAATTCTCATAACAACATATCCTGGATTCTTCCCATCTATGACAAGATCTTTGTATTCATTTACCAAATCGCCACTATGCAGCAACTGAAACCCATTATACAACACTTCCGTTATTGGTTTCCCCATAGCATCCACTTCAATTGCCATCACTGGCTGCGTTAATATGACCAGAGATAAAACAGGCACAAAAAACCAAAAATAACATACAAACCGATAAACACTCTTCGTTCTAAAAAACAACCAGGTTACCATAAATAATACCACAACACCAATAGCCAAGAGAATGTTTTTTTCTAATTCATATTGATTATAGTGTGCATAGGAAGACAACCCTGTATATCGCCCTACTCTCAGATGCTTGCAACATAGTGGTATCAATTGATACATTGCAAATGCTGTCAACACATATCCCATTGACAACACCCCTCTAAGCCTCATGAAAACCATACTGCTTTGTTTTTCTCTCCATTCCCGCAAGCAAATGGACACTAAAATCACATCACAAGCCAACTGCAACGCAATCATAATTTTCAATATCACAAATCCAGGATTACTCATATCTACAACACTGAAACTATAACCATTTACCAAATTGCCATGAAGCAGCAACTGCAATCCGTTGTATGTCGTCACGGGGGGCGTTGCGAAACACGCAGTACCAGCATCTATATCTATATAGATATCTATCATTCGCTGATTTAATCTTAGCAGAGATATTACAGGTACTAACAGCCAGATGGAACACATAAATCTGCTGGTTTTATTCTGCTTCATATAATCATCCCTCCTACCTCACACATTTTTATCTTCTTTTTTTATTGCCTTTTCTTTCAAAAAAAACAGCCAGGTTATCATAAATAATACCACCACACCGATCGAAAAAGAAACATTGAAACCCACTCCACAATAAGACCAGGATACATAGGATTCCCGTGGCAGATAAGAATGTGGGAAACAATGAAAAAATTCAACCCATGTCCCTGCAAATCGATAAATTATAAATACTGTCAACACATATCCCATTGTTAATATCCCTCTTAAGCACAACAAAAACTTAGGGTTTTGTTTTTTTCTCCATTCCCATAAACCAATAAATACTATAATTGCATCAAAAAGCTGCTGAAGGGCAATCATAATTTTGATACCAACAAATTCAACATCTTTCCTGTCTACAACAGTATCTTTATACACATTTGTCAAACTGCCATAAAGCAACAACTGGAACTGGTTATATTTCACCTCTGTTGTTAATTCGATATCCTCTTCTTCTTCCTCTTCCTCATCCATCATTAGAGAATAGACTGGTTCTTCGTAATCTTCCACTTCAATTACTATCACTGGCTGCATTAATACGACCAGAGATAAAACAGGCACAAAAAACCAGAAATAACAGATAAACCGGTAAATACTTTTCGTTCTGAAAAAAAGCCAGGTTACCATAAATAATACCACTATGCCAATCGAAAAAAGAATATTTTTTTCTAATTCATATTGATAATTATAGAATATATACGAACCTAGACCATCTTTCTTTAGATAATTGCCGCATACCGGTACAAAGCAGTAAATGGCAAATGCTGTCAGAACATATCCTATTGTTAACATCCCTCTAAGCCTAAGGAAAATCCTACTGGTTTGTTTTGTTCTCCATTCCCGCAAACAGGTGGATATTAAAATCACATCACAAATTAACTGCAAGGCAATCATAATTTTCAACATATCAAATCCAGGGTTACTCATATCTGTAACAATACTGTTGTGCCCATTTATCAAATAGCGGCAGAGCAACAACTGAAATCCATTGTATGCCTTTACAGGCAATGGCATACATGAAAGTATCAATTGCCTCATGTTGATCTGTATTATCGGCTGGCTTAATCTTAGCAGAGATAACACTGGCACAAAAAACCAGATGGAACACACAAACCTGTCTATTTTATTCTGTTTCATATAAATCATCCTCTCGTCTATTCACGAACTTTTTCCTTTCTTATCTTTTATTGCCATTTCCTTCCTAAAAACAGCCGGGCTACAACAAACAATAGAAAAATTAAACGCAAGTTTTTCAACACTTGTAATTACAAGAAAAATCCTATAAACTACTATAGATAAGAAAACTGCCATAAAATTACGATTCCACGTATATTAATGGCAGAAGGAAAGGATAACAAAAGAATGAAATCAACGATAGAATTAGGAAAAACACAAGAGCTGGTCGTTGTCAAAGAAACGGATTTTGGTATTTTTTTGAATACTCCTACCGGAGAGGATCGGGAAAAAATACTGCTGCCCAAGGCACAAGTTCCTCCGGATACCAGGTTAAAAGATGTTATTACCGTATTTGTATACAAGGATTCCGAAGACCGTCCCATAGCCACCACATTGGAACCTGAACTGGAGCTGGGACAGGTTGCCAGACTGTATGTCAAAGAAGTAACCAGAATCGGTGCTTTTCTGGAATGGGGATTAGCCAAAGACCTTCTACTGCCCTACAAAGAACAGCTTTACCCGGTAAAAGAGGGCGATGCGGTTCTGGTTACTCTGTATATTGATAAAAGTGAGCGGCTCTGTGCCAGCATGAAAGTCTATGATGCACTCCGTAATGACTCAGAATATCAAAAAGACGACGAAGTATACGGACGCATATATGAAATCAGCAATAATTTCGGTGTCTTCATTGCCGTTGATGATAAATATTCTGCGCTGCTTCCCAAAAAAGAAGTATTTGAGGAGTACCGCATTAATCAGCCGGTCTATGCCAGAGTGGCACAAGTCATGGAAGATGGCAGGCTGACTTTAAGCGTCCGCAAAAAAATTCCGGAACAAATGAACGAAGATGCGGAAGTAATCTATGACTGCCTGGATATGGCAGGCGGTTTCCTGCCCTACCATGACAAAAGCGATCCGGAGGTCATTGCCAAAGAATTCCATATGAGTAAAAATGCCTTTAAACGTGCCATCGGTCATTTGATGAAAGCCGGAAAAATTACCATTGAAAAAAATGGGATTCGTATGAAAGAACAAAGTTCCACTCCACATAAATAATAATGCAAAGTGAAGCTTCTAGTCTGGAAAATCTACAATCATTTTATAGTTGCAAATTCAAGGTCATATTCCCCATAAACAAACTTCAGCGATATGCAAAACGCATATCGCTGATTTTTTCGATTATATCTACCACAGTTAAGCATAACCCGACTGTAGCAAACAACATCAATTATTATCGGCACTCGATGGGAAGAATGCTGCTCTTGCATTCTTCCAGTGTGAGTAGAAACTCTTTGGCAAAGCACCCTCCGTGCTTTGCCAATATTAGAGTTTCTACTCACACTTATATTCCCCATACTGCCGAAACCGCTCATAGCGTTTCTGCAGCAACTCCTTAGTATCCATCTGCATCAACTCTGGCAGTGTCTCCTTCAATGCAGTATGAATCTGATCCATCGTATATTCCGGATCATTCTCCAAGCCCTGTTCCGGTTCGGTAAATTTACGGTCTATCACATGGTTCGCCAGAAGATGGTCAGCCGTCATTTTCATCAAATCCGCTGCCTCCTCCACCCGTGAACTATCTTTCCATAGAATACTGGCAAAACCCTCTGGTGACAAAATCGAATACATACCATGCTCTAACATCCATACCTGATCAGCAACCGCCAATGCCAATGCACCACCGCTGCCTCCCTCTCCAGTAAAGATGCTGATAATCGGTGTTTTTAGGCGGGACATTTCCATTAGATTCCGGGCAATGGCTTCTCCCTGCCCCCGCTCCTCTGCGCCCAGCCCAGGATAAGCACCTGCTGTATTAATCAAAGTAATCACAGGACGGTGGAATTTCTCTGCCTGTTTCATGAGACGCAATGCCTTGCGGTATCCCTCTGGATTTGGCTGCCCAAAATTGCATGCCACATTCTCATCCAGTGAGTGTCCTTTCTGTACTCCGATTACCGTAACTGGCATTCCATCAAAGGAAGCAATTCCACCCACAATAGCCCCATCATCCGCAAAATATCGGTCACCATGTAATTCCATGAAATCTTCAAATAATATTTCAATCAGCTGTCTGGAAGACGGTCTCTCTATTTTTCTGGCAATTGCCACTGATTTCATTGTATCACCCATAGCCTACTGTGCTCCTTTCCCGGTACCATGTAATTTCAGAATCTTACCTAATTCATCCCTCAATTCTTCCCGATGCACAATGCGGTCTACAAATCCATGTTCCAGCTGGAACTCTGCTCTCTGAAAGCCTTCCGGCAATTTCTGATGAATGGTTCCGGCAATCACACGCTGTCCGGCAAATCCAATCAATGCTCTTGGTTCCGCCAGAATAATATCTCCCAGCATGGCAAAACTGGCAGTAACCCCTCCAGTGGTGGGATCCGTCAATACAGTCACATAGAGCAGACCTGCTTCATCATGTCTTCCCAGCGCCTCAGACACCTTCGCCATCTGCATCAGAGAAATGATTCCTTCCTGCATTCTGGCCCCACCTGATGTGGTAAAGATAATAATCGGTAACTGATGTTCTGTAGCATATTCTACTGCCCTGGTTATCTTTTCTCCTACCACAGAACCCATACTACCAATTATAAAATGACTATCCATAATAGCAATAACAGTATCCTGTCCATGAATCTGGCAACGCCCGGTCACCACACCTTCTTCAATCCCTGCTTTTTCCTTTGCCTTGTCAATAATCTGATCGTACTCTGGGTAATCTATAGGATTTCCAGGCGCCATATGAGCATCAAATTCCTGAAAACTTCCTTCGTCACAGGTAATAGCAATCCGCTCCTGAGTACTCATGCGGAAATGCACGCCACAGCTAGGACAAAGTTTATATTCTGTAACTTCTTTTTTGTATATAATATTTTTGCAGGTATTACATTTGATCCACATACCATTTGGAATAGCCGGTTCTTTGGCTTTTCTGCGACGATCTGCCCTCCTTGTATCCGGCACCCTGTCCAGTGAAATATAATTTTTCTTATTAAATAAATTCACAAAACCATCCTTTCCCCAATGTGCCGGCACAATCGACTGTACTGATACTGACACACAAGCTACATTTCATGATGT
>CAYPEW010000012.1:0-76399 GCA_964409845.1 uncultured Jutongia sp. | reverse complement strand
TTCCCTTCCACGTCTGCCAGAAGGCTTTCCGCATCGGAATAGATGCTGACTTCCTTCCCAGCCAGATAGTTTTTGAGAGACAGGGCATCTTCCATACAGTCATCACAGACTGCTATCCTCATAAATATCCCTCCTTAGTATAAGGTATCATATCTTTGTTCATTCGGTTGTGCTAATCTGGTCGCAAATCACGTTACTTTTGCATATTTGTATTTTTCAATACCATTTACCGTCCGCTTTAAAATCTAATCATAACAAAAAACCACTTAAAAAAGTGGCTTTGGCATAAATGGTCGGTTTTTAGGCAGATTTGGTTAAGTCAAATTTTAGGGGCGAACCTATTGCTGAAATGTAGATTGAGATTCCCGTTTTGTAAACGAATTTCACATTTTGAAAGCGACCTTCTAAATTTGTATCCGAAATTCCACTTTTGTAACGACTTTCCCGCTTTTTCTTCTAAATCTATGCTATAATGGCTTCTTGACAGGATAAAAATGCGCATAAAAACCGGACGTCAGTTTTGCCTTACAAACCTATTGACAGGCTTATAGATTCAAGACCGCGCAGGCGGAACAGACATCATTTTCTATCTTGTAATCCAGATCACCGTCATATTTCTGACAAACAGAAAAAATACTGGAAATACCGATACTTTTTCCTGTAGGCAGACTGCCGGAAAGTTTCAGTTTATCAGAGCAGGTGTTATTACAAACGATAATCAGCCTGTTGTTTTGCAGCCGGATGTGGATTTCAATACATTGTTTTTCCTTTCCGGACTCCTGACATCCGTGCAGGGCATTTTCCAGCAGATTTCCCAAAAGGGCGATCAGGTCGATTTCCCGTATCTTTAATTTTTTCGGGACATTACACCGTACCAAAAAAGAGACTCCGCCTTCCCCTGCCTTGTCCGAATAAGCAGAAAGAATACTGTTTATCGTCCGGTTTTCAGAGTACCTCTTTACTGCCGCTTCCGAGATCTCCGTGCTATATTCTCTGATATAGGCAAGGATGGCAGAAGTGTCGCTTGTTTTTGCATATTCCACAATCGCTTCCATGTGATGCCGCATATCATGCCGGAGCCTGCGGTTTGCCTCCTCTGCTCTTTGCAGGACAGACAGCCGGTTAGAAAGATATTCTGCATTCTGGCGGACTAATGCCGCCTCCGCATCCTTTTTCATGTAACTGACATTGCTGAAAACAACGCCATATACCGCACACATAAGAAAGCTGATTGCGGCAAACACCAAAAACAGATACGCATCCTGTATGAAATTTCTAGCATTCAAAACACTTACCACAGCCTGTAACAGGTAGAACAGCAGGGCGATCAGCACCAGATTCCACCATCTTTTACCGCTGCCCGTCAGAGAACGGAAAACTGTTACAGCATACTTCTTATACCAAGCCAGCACCAACAGTAATACTATATTGCGCAGTACAATTCCCACATAATATCCTGCCATTTCAGAAATCTGCGGCAGAAATAATTTAACCATCAATTTCAAAATATTGTCCAAAACAGAAAACAAACAGAAGTAAGTGATAAATAAAAAACACTGTTTCGAGAAACAGTCCCGCGAAACAATACAGAAATAAAGAAATAGGGTTATAATAATTCCCATATATGATAAAATTCCGGATATTCCCCCTGTTGCATACCCATAACCGCCTAAGCTCACAAAGCAGACGATATATATGCAGCTGTAAAGCACAAATCTTTTCTTGGAATATCTGTGTTCTGCCATATGATAGATTACAATTGCATGACACAGCACCGTAAGGAATAGTCCCGGAATCTGGTATACTCCGCTCATTTCAATGCCTCCTTCCGGAAGAAATCCATATATGTTTTCTGCACTTCTTCTCTGCCCCTTCTCGGAATAGGAATTTTGAGACCATTAAACATCTCCAGAGTATTTCCGGAAATTCTCCGCACAAAAGAGAGGTTTACGACATAGGAAGCTCCCACTTTAATAAATCCAGAATACTTCTGCATTTCCTCAAACATCTGCGATAATTTCATGCGTACCTTAAGAATTTCGCCGGAAGAAAGACCAATCAGCAGATAGTGGTTCTGCGACTCTATGGATACCATTTCCTTTACACAGACCCGGTACATGCCATCCACACAGGCAAGAGAAAGAAAATCCTGCTCCTCTGTCTTTTTCACTACACGGTCAAGAGCTTCGTTAAATTGTTCCTGCGAAAAGGGTTTGAGAAGATAATGGACAGCATTCAATGCAAATGCCATTACTGCATATTCGTCGCTGCTTGACAAAAAAACAATACCCATATCCGGGCTTTTGGCAAGCATCTCCTCCGCAGCATCCGTTCCGAGAACCCCCGGCATACAAATGTCCAAGAGAGCAATATCATATACTTTTCCTTTTTCCACTGCATGCAAGACATCCATCGCTGCACCGTATTCATCAATATCAAAATATAATTCAGAATGTGCCTTTGCATAGGTATCTAAAGCTGTCCGGATTGTCTCCAGCTCCTTTTGTATATCATCGCATATTGCGATCTTTATCAATGACATTTTCATATCACCAGCCTTTTCCTGTTTGCAAAGTCCTCACAAGAACATCGTCCTTGACATTTTCATTTGCAATTTTTATACTGTAGCAGTATTTTAACATAACCACCCATGAACAACTCAAGTGGGTTTTGTAATTTTATGAATCTTTATGTAGAAAAACGATAAGGAGATTATACAATGGACATCCCTATTGACAGCACTACAAACGAAAGCGAATACAGCTTATTTACTATCCGTCAGGCGGTGCGTGCCTGTAATGTTTCCCGTTCCACCCTGATCCGTCTGGAGGACAAGGGACTGCTCACGCCGGCCTACATAGATACAAATAACGGATATCGGTATTATGACAATGATAACGTTGCACGAATCCTTCAGATTCGGAAATTCCAATGTATGGGATTTAGTCCGGAGGAAATCAGTTCCTACTTTGAGAGTGGCGGAAAAGCAGACGAACTTCTTGCCACTTTGGAACAGAAACTGTCCGTATTGCAGCAGCAGGTTGCAGAAATGCGTCTGCGTTCCCATAATGTGTCGGATATGTCCCTATCCATAATAAAGATTCCTGAAACCGTTTGCTGTATCCGCAAGTTTCAAAGCCCTCTACTTCAGGATAGGTACCATGTCGCGTATGATTTCCTTCATGAATGTGTGGAAAAAGGAATCGCTCTTGCACCAGAACCGTTTTTCTTCATCAATGAACGCACGGACTATCTGGAGGGGAATTTTTCTTCCACACCCTTTGATTCTTATATCTGTATGCCCGTTTTACCGGAACAGGCGCCGGAAGATGCCGTTCATATTCCCGCCTGCACTGCCCTTTCCCTGTTAGGTTATGGCAACTATAGCAACATCAAAGAGGCTTATCTTTATCTGGGTGAACAGGTGCGTGAGCGTGAGCTTACTCCTGCCGGATATGTCCGGACAATCGCTCTGGTCGCTCCTTATGTGGGGAAAGAGATTGATCCGCAGAGGTACTGCTCACAGCTTGTTTTGCCGGTGGAGAAATAAATGCAATTCCATCTTCTAACATCATCCTCTATGGAAAGCCTTACATACAAACAGATTAATATTCATGAATCTTCCAAGATATAAAAGAAAATTATAGGATTATTCATACTAATGTGTTATAATCTATAAAAATTAGCTTAGCGCTTATATTAACTAATCTAAGAAAGGAGCTTCTATGGAAAGTAATAATACATATGAAAATATGAAAATCATTCAAAAAGCATATTTTATTTTGGTGTTATAGTAAAAGTCATAACTATTTTTACTTTGCTTAGAAACTGTAATTACAACAGCAATCAGCATAGTGCATCAAAGTAAAGATTTTAAAGTCGTTTACTATAACAACTAAAGAAAATATTATTATGAACTATGTCAAACACTTAACAAGAAAGAATGGGTGAAATTATGATTAACAAGATTAAAAACATGAAAGTGGAAGCGAAACTGAAGTATTGTTTTAGACTGGTTACATTGCTGGCCAGTATATCAGGAATTCTTGGCATCATTATTATACTATTCAGCAATATCCAATATTCCAATGCACTGGTATCCAACGGTTTTTCACAGGGTGAGATCGGTAGGTTCAGCACTTATATGAATAAAGAACCAACCCTGGTCAGGGAATTGATTCTCATATCCGATCAAGAACAGTTAAAGAGCATAGACAACGAATTGACAGAAGCAATGGCGACAACGGATGCCGCATATGAGAAAATGAAGAAAAACTGTACTTCAGCGAAAGAGCTAAAATACGTGAAGGAGATTGATGAACTTTTGCCGGAATACCGCAGCGTCTTTGGTCGGGCACGAACCTTCGCCCTGGATAACCAGGACGAAGAAGCTCTAAATATCATGGTCACAGAGGGAAAACCTAAATTAAAGGAGCTTACAGCCTCTGTAGAAAGCCTGATCGACTTAAATGTACAAATGGGTACTCGTACATCTACCATTTTAAAAACTACAACCACTATTTGTACCATCATCATGGTTTTGGTAATCATCATTGCAGGAATTGTCGCTACAAAATTTGCTTCATTTGTGGCAAAGCTTTTTGCAGAGCCTATTACCAAAGTGAAAGATGCATGTGCACAGCTTGAGCAGGGTGTCCTGGATATCTCAATTGAGAAAATGTATCCGGATGAAATTGGAGAAATGACAGACTCCTTCATAGAAACCACCGATATGATCAAAAAATACATACGTGAGCTGATCAGGCAATTGACCGAAATTGAAAAAGGAAACTTTAATATTTCCTCTAACGTAAGTTTCATGGGAGATTTCAAAACCCTTGAGAATACACTTGAGGTTATCACAAACACCTTAAGCAATACAATGGGAAGTATCCACGAGTCCTCCGAGATGGTCTCAATGGGTTCTTCACAGTTGGCAGAAAATGCACAATCACTGGCCGAGGGTGCTACGAATCAGGCGGCCTCTGTTCAAGAACTGACAGCCACTATCCAAAATATTACAGAGACAATTGTCTACAGTTCAGAAAAAGCCGAAACATCCTACCACGATGCCGCAGAATTCAGATCGGAAGCTGAGAATAGCAATGAGGATATCAAGCAGCTGAACGAAGCAATGGTTCGAATTAATGATACTTCAAAGGAAATCGCAAACATTATTACTTCCATTGAGGATATTGCTTCTCAGACGAACCTTTTGTCATTAAACGCATCCATTGAAGCAGCAAGGGCCGGCGAATCCGGAAAAGGATTTGCGGTAGTCGCAGACCAGATTGGTAAACTTGCTGCAGATAGTACCACATCAGCCGCCAATACAAAGGAATTAATTGAGAATGCCATTCGTGAAATTGAAAACGGAAATGAAATTATGCAGAGAACAATGCAGTCGATTGGCACCGTCATCAGCGGAATCCAGACATTGGCTGAATCAACCAAGGAAATCAGCTCATTATCAACTTCCCAAGCAGATGCAATGAAGCAGCTGGAATTAGGCGTTGAACAGATTTCAGAAGTAATCCAGGACAATTCTGCGGCAGCGGAAGAAACCTCTGCAACCAGCCAGGAATTATTTGCACAATCCACGTCTTTGGAAGAATCGGTTAAACAATTTGAACTGAAGATGTGATAACCAGATAGGGAATAGAGACATAAAAAATTACGGCTATTAAAAACATGAGCTTTTAATAGCCGTAATAATATTATTTGCTACCTTGCTGGAAAGTTATCTCAATGTTCCTCTGTCGAGGTTATATCACTATTAAATAATTTCAATTCTTAAAAACACTTAATGATTTTTATTTCCAAAATATTCATCGTCATCCATTCTTTCATTGGTAAAAACCAGACTTCCATTGAAAAATGCCATCAGTAACAATATAGTAGAAAAAAAACCTGTAATTAATATTAAATCAGCAGATAAAATACAGTAAGGAAATAGCAGAAAGGTAGTATAATAAACGGTCTGTTTCTCTTGATAACAATAAAAGTTGCATCCAACCATAATCGCTAAAAGTATCACCGCAATAATATCGGACTGATAAATACTGTAAGGCAAATATTGATTCCACAAGAATACCAGTATCCCTCCCAGCAGACCACATATAATCAACTGCAACGAACAGCATTTCACAACTCCAACTCCGGTATTCTTATAAAAACGCAGTACGTTTATCCCCCATAACAGCCCAAATATTACCCAAAAAATCATGCGTATATTTCTGGGAATCAACTGTATATTAAAAAACAAACCTGCCGCCATAAAAAGCAGTAAAAGAATTTCCATCACCAAATTACCTGTAGAAGATGGATAAGTAATTCTCACATCACTTTTAATCTTTTGCATTATAAGCATCATCTCCTTTTCCATTTTCATTACAAAAACTTATATTCAAATTACTTTTTTCTATTAGTTTCTGTTATAAAGATTACATACTAAACTTAGAAAACGCATCAATCTTAGCCACACCATCCACATGAACAAACACATCCATATAAGTCACTTCATCCTTTGTATACTCATACTCAAAGCAACTTATTATATTATCCTGCTGTTTACTCTTGAAATTGTTTGCCTGCAAATATTCCAGTATCAAATTATAGGCATTTGGTATTCTCTCAAAAGGCTGCATATATGGTTCCTTGATTGTTATGACTGCATAATCTGCTTCCATATTTTCCCAATACTGCACTCCGGGATAATCTGTTTCAAATCCTTCCGGAATTATGCATGCAGCTACATAGCCATGCATTCCAAATCTACTCTGCTGTTCCTGCGACACGTAAGGAAAATCCCATCCGATATACTTTACCTGTGAAACAGCTGATTTAAGCCCACTGTTCACTGCCCATCTTTCCATATATCCCATTACATCTGATTCAGGATTTGGTGAAATCATTACATAGCTTGCCATCTTAAAAGCATTTATTCTCTTAATCTGAATCGAAGAATATATTTCCTTTTGAACTGACAATTCTTCCTTAACCAAAGCGTCCAGTTTGCAGGCAAATAGTTCACTCATATCGACTAGTTTTGACAGTTCCGGGGTTATTTCATCCGATTCCCATCTTGAAACGGTCTGCCTGGTAACATTCATTTTCTCTGCAAATTGTTCTTGGGTAATTTTTTTCTGTTTTCGCAAATAACTGATATTTGTACCTAAACTCATGTATTTTCATCTCCATTTTTTATTAATCCATTGGCCTTTAGATTAAGTCTATTATATAGTATGGGATGAAATATTAAAAGCAATCACTACGCACTCTTTTGCAAATAATGTTACGTGACACGTTACACCATTTCTGATGTGCAAATAATAGTGCATGGAACAACAGAAATAGGATTGCTCTATGATAATTATACAAAATCAACAAAAGATAATCTTGATTTTGATTGCACATTAAACTACCCGGTATGCTTTCCATGTACCTCTGTGAAACAACCTGACTCCAATATCATTTTCCATCTGGGATAGCTGGCGGCTTAGCGTAGGCTGTGTAATGTGGAGCACATCGGCAGCTTTTGTGATGCTTTCTTCTCTTACCACAGTTAAAAAATAGCGAAGAACTCGAATTTCCATAGGTACAATTCCTCCTCGTCATCATTTTGTTTTATTATAACAAAAATTGCCTAAAAATCATACAAACAAAAACGAGGTGCAATCCCATAAATCGATTGCACCCCTGGTGTTACCGTCTAACGAGGTAAGTAAAAATATGTCGTTCCATTTATTGTACAGTCTCATAAGAAACCGATGTCAGATCAATATACTGTCCTGCCACACGGGCTCCGGCCACTTTCTCCACATCCAGAACCTTATTAAACTGTGCAAAGAGATAATCTCCATCTCCACTTCCAAAGCTTATGCCTCCCATGCCGTCAAAATCCTTATCATCCAGACACAGGGCGTAGGTATCCAAAGAACAAAGCTCCTGTCCCTCTGGCAGCTTCTCCCTAATCTCATCCTCATGTTCCATTCCACCTGTACGCACATAACGAATTATTTTCAGATTTCCATTTTCATCCAGATCAAGAGCCTCATCTCCAGTCCATTTGATTACTGCTCCGATTTCACTAATCGACACTCCATCCAGATTCTCCATAGTCAGTTCAGCAGAAAGCGGTGAAATAGTCAGATCTTTTAAGACCACCCTATCCTTCCCCAAAGTCAAAGTCTGATCTAAATGATAAACCCGTTTTTCGGTACCTACAGACAGATCCCAGGCTAGATCCCATTTACCATTCTTTGCAATAACCTCTGGTTTATCATCCAATTTCTCCTTATCCATCGTAAATGCAGAAATGTCCATCTTGATTCTTTCATCTTTGAAGGTATCCTTCTCATCCAATGTGGTCAGAAAATAATCGTACAAGATCGTATGATCGTCTATGATTTTATTAAGGCTACCACAGTAATTCAATTCCATTCCGGAATCCATCTGGAACGTTACCCACTCTGGTCCTGCCACACCAGTGTCAGAAATCTCCGTTGCCCCTTTGTCAACGACATGATACTGATCCCCATATTTTACTTCAAAACATACATAAGCACTGTGTTCGTCTGCTAGCGTCTGCTGTACGGATACGGTAATATCCTGATCGGTAACAGAAACCTGATTGTTTTTCTTCTCTGATACCTGTGGCTGTTGGGCAAAACCCTTTTCATTCAAATCTTTCTTCAGTGTGTCATTTTCTGCTACTCCAAAATCTTCTGCCACATAATGATTCCATAAGCTGGTGCCTGCATAGGCAATCCCACCGGTAGCTAATATCACTGCCACGGCAGCAGCGGCTACCTTCGGCACAAATTTCATTAATTTTCTTTTATCTCGCATAGTCAGTCCCTCCTTTTCCTGATACAGAATTCTCTCCTTCAATTCCTGTGATGGGGTTTCCTGTATATTCATATTTTCTTTCAATAATTCTTCTAAATCATATTTCATAGCCATCCCCCTCCAAACTATTTTTTAATTTTTCTCTTGCCAGATACAGCCTGCTTTTTACTGTTCCTCTGGGAATATGCAGAGTATCAGCGATCTCCTCCGTCTGCATCTCTGCCGCATAATACAGATAAATAACCGTTTTTAATTTTTCTGGAAGATTACGAATATGCATGGTCAGCCTTGTCTGAATCTCCTTGCGTTCCAAATTCATCTGTATGTCATCTCCGTCTGATAATGGTATCTCCAGAAACTCGTCACTTTCCATAGACAAATTTTTTTCCTCTTTCTTCTTTTTTCGCCACTGATTCTTCCACAGATTAGTCGCGATCCCCATCAAAAAATTTCGATTTCTCCGTATTGCCTCTGTCTGTTCTCTGTCAGAAACAGGATCTAATCGTCTTTGCTGTTCTAACGCTTTCAAAAAAGTATCCTGATAGAGATCATCTGCATCCATCCGATTCCGGGTCAAACGGCAGCAGAAGCGATATAGATCATCTCCGACGGTATCCAGCAGCAACTGTATCGTATCCCTCAAAATTCCCCCTCCTTTCTTTAATCGTATTGCTTCACATTCTGAGCTAATTGCATCCTCTAAAGCAATCTTGCTCAGTATGCTTTCTATTCCCCTCTTCTATTTGTGCATGTCACATTCTGTATCAAAAATATATTCCCTGATACAAGAAAAAGGCCTTTCATATATATCCTGTCAGAAAGACCAAAACGGTTCAGTATTTTTTTTCACTAAACTACAGAAATTTTAAATATATCTATTTTTTTGCACTTATGTTCAAAACTTGACATGAATTCCAGAACAAAGTGTGCTTCGCACACTCTCGCGAATTAACAACAGAAAAATGCGAAGCACACTTTGCTGCGCCAGCCAGCGACATGATACATCTGCATTTGCGTGCGATCCACACGGAATGTTTTTTTATCGAATAGGAGGAATTTTCTATTCGATAAAAAACAAGAGCCTCCCTGGACACTTTCAAAGCATTAGCGTCCTGAGAGGCTCGGTTTGTGCATTCGCACAATGTCGATTCGTGCAAGCACGATCGCCGCTGTGCTCATTAGTTCATAAATTCTTTCACTTTCGCATAAATTCCTTCGCTGTCCAGACCATACTTTTTAATTAACTCTACTGCTGGACCAGACTCGCCAAAGGTGTCATTAACACCAATCTTTAACACTGGTGTCGGTGCTTTTGCAGACAGACAGTCACAAACAGCACTGCCTAAACCACCGATTACAGAATGTTCTTCTACCGTGACCACTTTTCCGATTTCTTTCGCTGCTGCCACAATCAGATCCTCGTCTAATGGTTTGATGGTATGGATATTTATGACTTTGGCATCAATGCCATCTGCCGCTAATTTCTCTGCCGCATCCATAGTCTCGGATACTTCCAGTCCAGTAGCAATCAGAGTAACATCTTTTCCTTCCCGGAGTACCACTCCTTTTCCAATTTCAAATTTATAATCCGGCTTGTCATTGATGACCGGTACTGCCAGACGACCAAAGCGGATATAAACTGGTCCCTGATGATCCAGAGCAGCTTTCACTGCTGCTTTTGCCTCCACATCATCGGAAGGATTCATCACTACCATGCCCGGAATGGTACGCATCAGAGCGATATCCTCACAGCACTGGTGGGTAGCACCATCCTCCCCAACGGAGATTCCCGCATGGGTGGCACCAATTTTTACATTTAATTTTGGATAACCTACCGAATTACGAACCTGCTCAAAAGCACGTCCCGCCGCAAACATCGCAAAGGAACTGACGAAAGGAATTTTCCCGGTTGCTGCCAGACCTGCTGCAATACCCATCATATTACATTCTGCGATACCACAATCTATATGCCTGTCCGGATATGCCTTCTTGAAAATTCCTGTCTTGGTAGCTGCCGCCAGGTCAGCGTCTAACACCACCAGATCCGGATAATCTTCGGCTAAGTCTTTCAAGGCATTTCCATAACTTTCTCTTGTCGCAATTTTTTTCACGTCTGCCATGTCTGTTTCTCCTCCTCTCTATAATGATGCTCCGATTTTGTCTAAATCGGCAATTGCCTGCTCATACTGCTCATCATTTGGTGCGGAACCATGCCAGCTTGCCTGGTTCTCCATAAAGGACACTCCTTTACCTTTCACACTCTTTGCAATAATAGCAGTTGGCATTCCCTTGGTTTCCTTTGCCTTAGCAAAAGCAGTATCAATCTGATCAAAATCATGGGCATCAATTTCCACTACGTTAAAATTAAATGCCTTGAATTTATCAGCCAACGGATAAGGAGAACATACCTCTGCAATATCACCATCGATCTGCAGTCCATTGTTATCCACAATCACAACCAGGTTGTCCAGTTTGCGGGCACCGGCAAACATAGCAGCCTCCCACACTTGTCCCTCCTGGATCTCGCCATCACCCAACATGGTATAAACACGGTAAGATGCATTATCCAGTTTAGAAGATAACGCCATACCAACGGCAGCAGAAATTCCCTGTCCCAGAGAACCACTGGACATATCCACACCTGGAATATGCTTCATATCCGGATGTCCCTGCAGATAGGATCCTACATGACGCAGCGTTTTCAAATCTTCCACCGGAAAATATC
This sequence comes from uncultured Jutongia sp., assembly GCA_964409845.1. GTDB lineage: Bacteria > Bacillota > Clostridia > Lachnospirales > Lachnospiraceae > Butyribacter. The sequence goes on along the minus strand of CAYPEW010000012.1, from coordinate 64,824 downwards.
CCCGGTGTGCCAATGTAGAATACAATGCTGGTGCAATATGACCTTTCGATAATACGAAACGGTCTCTATCTGCCTTTTTCGGATCCTTTGGATCTACATTCATCTCTTCAAAATACAAATAGGTCATAATATCTGCTGCCGATAAAGATCCACCCGGATGACCGGATTTGGCATTGTAAACAGCTGTCACAATCCCCTTGCGAATCTCATTGGCAGTCTTTTTTAATGCTAATGTATCCATGCTAAACTATCCTTTCTTTTAAATATTTATCAACGAAAAATGCGACAGCATTTTTCCAGAGTTACTTCAGTAACTCTTGTTGACTTAGTATCACTTCACATGGTATTTCCATGTGTTAGTGATACTTCAACTATTTATTCTCCAAACACTGCAATATAATCCTTCTGGAACTTCTCAATTCCCTGATCGGTCAACGGATGCTTGGTCATCTGCTCAATCACGGAATATGGAACCGTTGCAATATCCGCACCAGCCAATGCACAATCTGTCACATGAATTGGATTACGGACACTTGCTGCAATGATTTCGGTATCAATCTCCGGATAGTTTGCAAAAATATCAGCGATGGTCTGAATCAAATCAATACCTGGCATAGAAATATCGTCCAAGCGCCCCAGGAATGGAGATACATAAGCAGCCCCTGCCTTTGCTGCCAGCAATGCCTGGTTTGCAGAGAAAATCAGTGTCACATTACATTTGATTCCCTCACTTGCCAGCACTTTCGTTGCCTTCAATCCCTCTACAGTCATTGGAATCTTAACTACCATATTAGGATGCAGCTTGGCAATCTCTCTACCCTCGGCAATCATGCCCTCAGCATCTACTGTTGTAGCTTTCACTTCCCCACTAATTGGTCCATCCACAATAGACGCAATCTCCTTTAAAATCTCTTCCTGGCTCTTGCCACCCTCTTTTGCAATCAGAGATGGATTTGTTGTAACCCCACAAATCACACCCATATCATTTGCTTTTTTAATGTCCTCAATCTTACCTGTGTCCACAAAAAACTTCATTATAAATACCTCCTATAAAATATATTGTACTTGTCCAGATCTGGCAAAGAGAATTATTCCTGTCCGAGTATCTTCCGTTCTGTCAAGCATTTTCCCTCTGCCAATCTTTGACAATAACCTATCTTTCAGTATACCGTATTTGCCAAGCAGGGTCAATAATAGAGAGGTTTAACTTTCCCCATTTTTTTGCACACAAGCCAAAACTATTTCAGGACAGATAATTCCTGCTTATCCGTCCTTTCTACATTTTATTGTCTGCGTGGGTCTGTCTGCTTGTCAACTACTTTATGAATTGTCCGAACCGGAAGAAATCTGCCCTGACTAGCGACCTTACGCTTTCGGAGAAACCATCTGCCTTGCGTGCCGTATTGTTGATTAGCGTGCTCTACAGTAAACTCACACCATGCTGTGTTTGTATGTTTCTTTTACGGGCAATTTGAATACGCCGGTACTTACGAGGTGTTCTTTACCTCGTTATGTACCGCTGCGTATGAAATTTAGCGCAAGCGTGCCCTAAAAAGAAACTACAAACTGTGCATGCGTGTTCAGACATTGCTCTTGAGCAATTGCTTTCGAGCACGCACAGATACGTCACTGCAAGTCAGGGTTTCTCACGTAAGCTAGTCGCAGTACGTCAGGGTAGAATTTCTTCTGGTTTCGGACAGAATACAATTTTTTGAAGCAAGCAGACAGATCCACGGCAAACACAAACCGCTATAGGACGGATAAGCAGAAATTATCCAACATTTGGTTATGTGTGCAAAAAATGGGGAAAGTCAAATAGAGCAGGGAAAGATTGCCAAAGAAAATACAATTAAGTATACTATAATAGATACAATCCAAAATTTACCCTAGCAAACAGGAGGGATTCCTATGCCAGAACAAAGTACAACTGATCTGAATACCATTTTACAGGTTGAAAATATCATCAAGACATTCCGCAACGGAACCGGCACGATTACAGCGGTCAATGATATCTCCTTCTCCCTGCATACAGGGGAACTATTAGCAATCATGGGCAGCAGTGGTTCTGGAAAAAGCACCATGTTAAATATAGTCGGAGCACTGGAGAACCCGGATAGCGGAAAAATCTACTTGAATGGAGTCTATGAGGAAAACTACTCCAAAGAACCCTATGCTACCGATATGAGACGAAAAAATATCGGCTTTGTGTTTCAGGAATTTAATCTGTTACAAGATCTCAGCGTTCGAGAAAATATTTCCATGCCACTCATACTAAATGGCAAAAAACAAAAAGAAATCAAAAGTGAACTAGAAATCGTTCTATCCCAGGTAGGTCTGTCCGAAAAAGCGGACTCACCCATCAACCAATTATCTGGTGGTCAACGGCAGCGAGTGGCGATCGCCCGGGCGATTATCGCTAAACCAAAAATTTTACTGGCAGATGAACCTACAGGGAATCTGGACTTTAACACCTCTCAGGAAATCATGGAACTGCTATGCTCCCTGCAACAGGAATTAAGACAAAGTATTATTCTGGTCACTCACGATCCCGTGATCGCAGGCTATGCAGACCGGGTTATCTTTTTTCATGATGGCAGGAAAGTGGCAGAACACCAGAACCAGAAAAACGAAAACGATAGTTCTCACATTATTGATATTTTCCGCCAACTTTCCAGCCAAAAGAACACCCCATAAACCAGATATTCTACAGGCATAGGACTGTACCCAGATGCACAATTTTATACGCACATCTGAATTTTCCTTCGCAAAAAATAAATAATCGGGAGGGCAGAAACATTGAAAGCACTGAACCAAATCAGCATAACTTTTCTGAAGAACAGTAGGCGTCTGACTATTGCCTGCTTTCTTAGTACGTTTATCGCATGTTTTCTACTGGTTCTGATGTATAATCTTAAAATCAATGCGGTAAAAGATTTTGCACAGAATATCAGAGACACCCTGGGAGATTGTGATATCATCGCTACGCTTCCAGAAAACACCTCCTTCTCCCAGGAACAAATGCAGGAGATCCAGAGTATTCCGGGAATCGACTCCATTGAATCCGGGCGTTGGGGATATGTAGATTTTCAGCATATGTCTGTCTACACTGTAGGAGTAACCGATGGAAGCTCAAACAAAGCCAGATACCAATACTCCAACGACATTACCGACCAGCAAGTCATTCTCAATGAAGTAATGGCAAATTATTTTCAAGTGGAAGATACGCTGACTATAGGCTCACATTCACTAGAAATTGTAGAAATCACCTCGGATGATCCCTTTACTCCTCAGAACCGTTTCCTTATCATTGTGACACAAAAAGTCTTATGTGAATTGTTGGATGTCCCTGATGAACCAAATTATTTGTTTATCAAACGGGATAAAGCCTGGCGGCTACAAGAGATTGCAGACACTTTGCAGCAAAGTGATCCTGATATGGAAGTAACTTTAGTCGAAGATGTGGCACAATACCGAGAACAGGTAGAATCCTACCGCATCTTTCTGAATATTCTGAGCGTGATCGTGGTCTGTATCTGCGGATTACTGATTGCCAGTGTCTTTCGCAGCTTTTTACAGAAATACCTTTCAGACATCATGGTTCTTCGAACGATCGGCGGAAAAAACAAGCAGGTTACAGTGATCTTTTTGCTGCTTGGCTTCTGGATTACCGGAACAGCCTGTCTGTCTGCCTTTCTTGCCGCCATGGCGGTGGGTAAGTTATTATTCACAGCCTTTGCCCGCAGGTATCATCTTGGCATTGAGGTTACCGACATCCATGTGACATCTTCTGCCTGGATCGTTCTGATTGTCTTGGTACTGATTATGCTATTCCTGACAGGCTCCATACTGCTGTTTGTCAGACGACTTCCTCTGCAGTCCATGCGGCAGAAGAACCGTTTAAATATTACTTATACCGGTAAGAGTCTGCTGTCCCGTGGAATATCCTGGGTTTTACGAGGAGATACCCTGATCAGTTATAAACTGGCAATCCCCAAAATTCGGGAAAATATATTGCTCCTGTTTACCATATTGTTTCTGACTACTTTTTCCTACGCAGGAAATGATGCGATAAATCTGCTGGAAACCAATAACAGAGAGTATTATCGTTCCGTATATCTGGATGAAGTAATGATCGAAAACGGAGACTATCTGCCAATGAAATGGAAAGATGCATGGTATATCTATCAATATTTAGAAGAACATGCAGACGTCTCTGTATTTCCAGTATTTGAACTAGATGAAACGGCACACGACTCCTATCTCACCGGAGATGCCGTAACGGATTTCCAAAAATTATACCAGCGAAAAATCATCTCCGTCCAGGCAGAAGATTACAGCAATGCCGTCATGCTGTCAGAAAGTCAAGCAGAAAAAAGAAACTGGCAGACAGGAAAAGAATATCCACTCGGAGACGTGTATGAAGATCCCGACCTGAAACAATCGGTATTGTTGGCCGGAACCCGGGATTATCTATGGTACGGAACGACCCTGTATGATATTCACAATCCAGAGTTTCAACCCCAGGACGATGATCTGGTAGTTCTGGCATTGTTTGCCAATAAAGACAGTACACAGCTCAACAGTTTATTAGAAGATCTGCGAATGACCTACCCAAATCTTCATTGGCAAAGTTATACTGCATATATGAAATGGGCGAAGCAGCGACTGACCGAATGGTTTGCTATGCTGCAAGTGGTATTGTATATCCTAACCATCCTGGCAGGTATCGGTTGGTATAACTCTGCCAAAAATATGATTACATCCCGCATACCGGAATACCGAATTCTGCGGCAATTAGGCATGTCCGAGAAACGAGTCCGCAAAATCATCTGGCGACAGCTCCTGCTTTATCTGTTGCTTGGACTCGGACTTGGCATTGTTCTGGGTGTTTATCTTATGGCGTTACTAAGTTACCGGGAAACAGACTGGAAAGTATGGGATCCGCAGTTCCACATCCATAATATCTGGTTCATCCTGATCTTCTTTATAGTTCTGATGCTCTCCTTGCAAACTGTGGTAAAGCAGGCAGCCCAGATCCATGACAGCATGAAATCTTAGTGCAGTGAATACGGAGTCCCATCAGGTAAACTTTTTCCACAATCATATAAAGTTTTTTCTTTTCTGACATATATTAATTTGTAAGCAGTAACATTGGCTGTGATCCAAATCCATACACTACAATCAACACTAAATTTTTGCGTTTTTGCATTTTGTAATTTAATCTTTAAAATAGGCAAAGGATCAACTGCCTATCAAAATCTCTTTCCCCCGAAATGCAAAGCCATATTTCCGTATCCGATCCTTGCCAACTCCTTGATCCAATAATGTTTGTTCGTACTTTTTGTCATGAATTTGCTGCAAAGCCGCCTGTACCGTTTCTTCCAGATCTTTTTCTTTCTTAGGATTATAGACCTTAAACTCCAGAATAATACCGTCATCTGTCTGATCTAATGGTTTTAACATCACATCATAACGTCCAAAGCCGCTTTCTCGATTCGACAATATTTCATATCTACCTCTGAGATCCACCAATAATCCCAGGACAAATCCGTGATAAAACCGCTCTGGAGTCCTGGTCGATGGTTTCTCCCCACTATCAAAGGAGCTGAACATGGATTCTGCCACCTGTGCCATATATTCATTCATGGATTCCAGATCTGCACACAACAACGATTTGATAAAATCATTGTAATCTGCAGAATTCTTGCGAAACCAACCATTTATCATTGTTTCAAACATTTTTCGCACTTCATAATTTGTCAGTTCCAATTCATAGATATCTCCCTGAATCTCCACCACTTTCAGATATCCACTGGCAAACAGCAGGCTCCAGACAGCACTTTCATCGCTTTCATCCAGCTGACTGAATACCATCTCATCATCTATCACACTATGGATAGACTGTCCCTGCAGCAGATCTTCAAACTGCATCTTAATGTTTCTGTTCCCTGTCTGAATCAAGGTACCAACCAGTCCGTTAGAACTGGTGTTAGCCCAATAAGTCTTCAATTGCTGCTTATCTAAAAAACTAATAATAGACCAAGGATTATAAATATCTCTCTGATCCCCAATGGTAAAGCCATCATACCATGCCTTTACTTCCTCTTTATTCGCCAATCCAAATTCATCCATGGCTGCAAACACCTCTGTTTCCGTAAATCCAAAATAAGATGCATACTCATTTGACGCCATGGTTACTACATTCAAATTATTTAAATCAGAAAACATGGATTCTTTGCTGACTCTTGTAATCCCTGTCATCACAGCTCTTTCCAGATAAAGATTGGTCTTAAATGTATTGTTAAATAACGCCCTGGTAAATGCTACCAATTCCTCCCAATAACCATATACATATGCCTCTTGCAGAGGAGTGTCATATTCGTCCAAAAGGACAATCGCTTTCCTGCCATAATAGCGGCTGATATAATTACAAAGACTGCGGATCGCAATTGAGGCATCCACTTCGTCCATATCCGCAGAAAGACGATTCCAATATTTCCGTTCACTGTCCGTCAATATATCACTGGTTCGGAGATAATCAAACTGTGCATATAGATCTACAAGAATCTGACAGATCGCACGTTTGGTTGAAGGATAATCCCTCTGTTTGATCCCCGCAAAAGATAGAAACAGAACCGGATAAGTTCCCTGCAATTCCTGATATTTCTCATCCTTCCAGATATCCAGATGATCAAAAATCTCACTCCGTCCCTGATACTTGATGCTGAAAAAACGTTCTAACATACTCATATTCAAGGTTTTGCCAAAACGTCTGGGTCTGGTAATCAAGGTAACTGCATCCCTGCTATCCCACCATTCCTTGATCAATCCTGTTTTATCAATGTAAAAAGAATCATTCTCTATTAATGTCTCGAAATCCTGCACGCCAATTGCCACTGTCCTTGCCATGTGAACCACCTCCCTGTTTTCATTCATTTCACATTATTTCTAGTATAACAGTCAATTTCAACATCGGCAATCTCAAATTATAAAAGCGACAAAAATCTGAAAAAAAATAACAAAATATTAACAAAAAATAGACAAAAAAAGCTCGATTCCAGTCACATTCTATTGATACATTTCCCTTAGTCGATTAAAACAATGTGGCTCTGTTTCACATTGATATATCTGAGTTGCACAAAAATACTACACAATGATTGGGGTCATGCTATGAATAATATTAATATTCATTCCAAAAAAGAACTTCTGGAAATTTCCCAACAGGAAAAACAGGTAATTCTATATGGAGAAAAATCTCTGGCAGTCATTATGCTGCGCTATTACCAACAACATGGTCTGGACACCCAGATTATCGGTTTATCTTACACCCAAACAGCCGAAGAAAGCACTACCCTTTTAAATAAGGCTTTGAAACCGATCAGTGCTTATTGTCCAGATGAATCTACCTACATTTACATTCTGGGGCGAGATTCCGCACAAACTGATTTGCTAAAATCGACACTATCCGACTGGTCTGAATCACAACTGGTTATAATTCATTATGAATTACTAGTTTCTCTATCCAAGCGGGAAAATGTTCCTCTTGATTTTCTCTGTGTTGGTTTTACCAAATGCGGTACCACATCTCTGCATACCGCTTTAAACAAAAACAAGCAGATTTATCTGCCTAAACGGAAAGAAATTCTCTATGGAAGATGGAAAAACCGTTATCTCGATGCGCCAGAACGATTCCATAAAATCTATTTTAATGACACCATACCTACCGACTGTAAACTAGGCAGCATAGAACCTACCTTTTTCTTTCAATGCAATTTTGTTTATGAGACTTATGGCGACAAACCAAAGATTCTTTTCCTGGTACGCAATCCTGTCAGCGCTACCTACTCCTATTTCATTATGATGATGAAACGGAGCATGGATGCCCGTCTGCGAACCTATTATAAAAAGTACAAAAAATTCACAATAGAGATGTTTCACGATTACATGAACGACTATATTTTTTCTAAAAAGGATCAACGATTTTGCTATTCAAAATGGATACTTCCCCATTCCAATAGCGGAAACAGAGTTGCCAGGAATTATTTATCGGCACGAATCAATGGCAAATTACAGACACTTCGTGTTAACCTGAAATCTGCTTCTCCACGCATACAAAAAATGGTGACAAAACTATTTCTTTTTATCTGGAAATTCACTTTGGTTGAAACTCATGCCAAAATGACAAATTTGATCAATTGGAACTAGAAGATTTTTATAATGATTCCGTTCGGGAATTAGAAACCATTACTGGACGAGATTTAAAGGATCTCTGGTTCTAATAAAACCAGGGATCTTTCCAATCTGATTTTTAGACAAACTAATCCACTACTTTGTCATCTCATACATAGCAATACTGGCCGCAATAGGCAGATTCAGGCTGTCAATCCGGTCCGAATGAGGAATCCGCACCGAAGTACCAACCTTCGCAAATTCTGCCGGCAGTCCCGTGGCTTCATTGCCAAAAATCAGAGAAAAAGTTTCAGACGGAGAAATTTTATGCAGACTGGTTGCCCCATCTAACATAAAGGGATACATCTCTCTGGCTCCATACTGTGCCTGATACTCCGCAAAACTGTCAAAGTAACAAAATTCCGTAGAAAAAATCGCTCCCATGGAAGCCCGTACCACCTTGGGATCAAAGGCATCCACCGCCGGACGAATAATTGCCATCTGCTCCAAACCAAAGCCCAAAGCACTGCGCATAATCGTTCCCATATTTCCGGCATTGGAAGGATTGACCAACACAATATGAGAATGTTCCTGCTGCAGCCTCCCGGTAAATTTACGAAATTCCCCGATCACATAGCAGTTCTCTTTCTGGGACAGGACATGGAAAATCTTATCCGAATATATCACTTCAATCTTTGCATCCCGGCACTGGCGAAGCAGCTTATCCAATGTTTCGCCCTCTTTCATTCCCGAATGGATAAACACCCGTGATACCTCTGCCGTCCGATATTTCAGCAACTCAAAAGTCAAGGTAATTCCCAACGCATAGGATACCGGATCTTCCTTACGGTAACGTTTATATGCCATCCTGCACTCCATTCTATTTTTTGCTTCACACTTTTATTCCTGAATAAATACATCTACGGTCAATTCCCCAATTTCCGAAGAGAAAGGAATGCTGAACATCGTTCGTCCACTATCCTGATATGCACTTCCCACACAATAATTCGGCGTTGTAATATCAATCAAGATATTGCTATTGGCAAACACCGTTGCCGCATTACCAGCTACCATATTACCCAACTCAGAAATAGCACTCTCACCAATAGCATCAATAGCATTCACTGGTGTCATCATCATTTTAGAAACAATCCCCAAAGCGGTCTGGTGATCCAGATTTAACAGAACCTCGCCTGTCAAGTTTCCTACAATTCCCAATTTGATCAATGAAGCATCTCCTGCATAAGCAGCTTGCCGCATTGATGGTTTGCCAATCTTTAATTCTAAGGCACACATATCCTTCATTATTTTACAAACCGAAATAATGAACGGGTTAATATGTTCTGCTTTCATGCTCCACCTCCACTGAAAAATCTCATCATATACGTTGTTCTAGTATAACAAAAATCGACATTTCTGTAAATGTTTAATCTCTGAAAAAATACAATTTATAATTGAAAAGTATCCCAGAATTCTTCACTGATTCTGACCTCACATTTTTTCAGCCAATTCTCATATTTCTGTTTAAAGCGTTCTGTCAATTGCTCCTGAATCTTCTCCTCTTTTTCTTCATCGGACAATTCATCGGAAAGATTCGTCTCCACATCATCCGTAGCAATATAAAACATTTTGTTGGCGAGAATATTATCCTGATAAATTTCACTAAGTCCCTGCACAGACAAGGCATATGCTTCCCGGTTTTCCTCTGTCACACTTTCCATCACATGCTCTGCCTTCTGCAATGCCTCATCAATCTCATCACCGGATAAAGAGACATCCTCCGCCTTTGCCTCGGCTTTGATGATCTTCAGCTGGGTAATCATATTGACAATTTCCTGCTTTGCCTCTTCCCCGATCGTTTTCCCTTCTTCCAGCTGATATCCCCAGAGTGCCCCAGTAAAGTTTCCCTCATACTGTTGTTTAAGCAAATATCCATAATTTAGCACTTCGCTGTATCTTACCCCTTCGTTCCCCACAGCAATTACCAGAGAATTTTCCTTGATTTTTCCGTTCTCTAACTTCACATTACTTTTTGGTTTCTTTTTCTCTCCACCGCATCCTCCACACAGGACAGACACCGCCAGACAGATGCACAATCCCAATACTACTGCTCTATTTTTCTTCATATAGTCCTCCAATTCCCCGGATCAGTTCAGACACTGCCTGGAACAAATCTTCCGCAATCTGTTTCTTTTTGGTACTTTGCGCCGTTTTTACCTGATATAGAAAATACGGCTCCTCTCCCTCTGCTGCCTTGTATTTCAGTTTACCCTGATATAATTCTAACATTTCCAGAACTTTTTCGGAAGCAATATTTTTACCAGAATGTAAATATATCTGCAAACCACTGGGTTTCTGGCTGATCTGTGTAATTCCCACCTGATGTGCCTCCGCTTTTAACAATGCCACACGCAGAAGATTTTCCACTGGTGCCGGAATATTCCCAAAACGATCCTCCAATTCCTCCTGCATATCTGCATATTCCTCTGTATTTTCAATACTGGCAATCCGTTTATACATATCCAATTTCTGGAATTCACTACGGATATACGTCGCTGGAATATAAGCATCAATCTGAATATCAATCGCTGTTTCAAATTCCTGATCTTCTGTACTTTCGCCTTTCATCTGACGCACTGCCTCATTGAGCATCTTGCAATACAGATCATATCCCACGGCTTCCATGTGACCGGACTGTGCTGCTCCCAATAAATTGCCCGCTCCTCGAATTTCCAGATCCCGCATTGCCACTTTGATTCCGGATCCCAGCTCTGTATACTCCCGAATTGCCGCCAGACGCTTTTCTGCTACCTCCCGCAGCATTTTCCCCCTCTGGTACATCAGAAAGGCATATGCAGTCCGGTTCGATCGTCCAACACGCCCCCGCAGCTGATACAGCTGGGATAATCCCATACGATCCGCATGGTCAATGATAATAGTATTCACATTAGAAATATCCAGTCCAGTCTCAATAATAGTGGTTGCCACCAGAACATCAATCTCCCCACCAATAAAGGACATCATAATATTTTCCAGCTGCCGCTCACTCATCTGCCCATGCGCAAAAGCCACATTGGCATCCGGCACCATTTCAGCAATCTCTGCTGTCATTTCTTCAATGCGCTGTACCCGGTTATACACATAGTATACCTGTCCGCCTCGTGCCAACTCTCGGTTCACGGCTTCCCTGATGATTTCGTTATTGTGCTCCATTACAAAAGTCTGTATCGGGATACGGTCAACTGGCGGTTCCTCCAGCACACTCATATCACGAATCCCCACCAGGCTCATGTGCAGTGTACGGGGAATCGGTGTGGCGCTTAAGGTCAATACATCCACATTCCCCTTCATCTGTTTGATTTTTTCCTTGTGGGTCACGCCAAAACGCTGTTCCTCATCCACAACCAACAAACCCAGATCATGAAAAACCACATCTTTGGACAGCAGACGGTGCGTTCCAATCACAATATCCACCTGCCCTTTGCGCAGTAAAGCCAGTGCATTCTTCTGCTGTGCCGGAGTGCGAAAACGGGACAGCATCTCTACCCGCACCGGAAAATCTCCCAGCCTTTCCATCAATGTATTGTAATGCTGCTGTGCCAGAATGGTGGTCGGCACCAGGAAAGCCACCTGTTTCCCATCATTGACTGCCTTAAATGCAGCACGCAAGGCAATCTCCGTCTTGCCATATCCCACATCCCCGCAGATAAGACGATCCATGATTTTATTACTTTCCATATCTCGCTTAACCGCTTCAATGGCATCTAACTGATCCTGTGTCTCCTCAAAAGGAAACAGTTCCTCAAATTCACTCTGCCATACTGTGTCCGCTCCAAAAGGGTGGCCCTTTTGCTGCTGCCGCTTGGCATAGAGCTGTACCAGTTCTTTGGCAATCTCTTTGACGGCTCCTCTGACACGGCTCTTAGTCTTATGCCATTCCCTGGAATCCAGTTTATTGAGTTTCGGTGTCTTGGCAGCATCCTGCCCGGCGTATTTCTGCAAAACATCCAGTCCGGATGCAGGCACATAGAGATTGCCGCCATCTCCATACTCAATTTTGATATAGTCCTTGGTTACCTGATCTACCTGAATTTTTTCAATGCCACGGTACACACCCAGACCATGGTTCTCATGTACCACATAGTCTCCCACATTCAACTCATTAAAACTCTGGATAACCTTACCATCATACTGCTTCTGCTTCCGACGTTTCTTCTTCTGTCTGGCTCCAAAAATATCACTCTCCGTTACCACACAAAATTTAATATTTCCATAGGAAAATCCCCTGCGCAGAAATCCATAGGACACCATAATCTGTCCGGCTTCCAATGCTTCATCCGGTATCTCCCGATAAAAAGCGGGGATCTCATATTCATTCAAATCCTGACTTAAACGTTTGGCACGAGTCCGGGAAGCAGACAGCAGCAATACCCGGTAACCATTCTTTTTCCATCGTTTCAGATCCTCCACCAACAATTCAAACTGTTTATTGTAGGATCCCACTGGCTGCACCTGTATTGCCAGCTGCTGTGAAATAGAAACTTCCCGTGGCAAGGTATCTAACATAGACAAGGCAATCAAAGGCTTGCGTAACAACAATGCCGTCACTGTTTCCGCAGAGTAAAGCACATCCATTTGTCCTGGCAGAATATACCCATTTTCCAGACGATTCTCCATGCTTTCACGAAATTCCGCCTCCACTGCCTGTGCCTTTTCCAGACAACGTGCCGGTTCATCCATAAAATAAAGAGTCTCTGCCGGAAAACAATCAAACAGTGACTGAGTTTCCACCGGAAAATAAGCCAGAAATGCCTCTAATCCCATACGCCCTTCATATTGCTCATAGCCCTCCATGACTTCTGCCAGCATATCGTGCAAACGGTTAGAAGCTTCGAACTTCTTCTGCTTTTTTAATTCCTGAAGCACTTTTTCCTCATCCTGCTTCATACGCTGAAATCCCTGCTGGATTTCCTCCTCCGTCAGAATCAGCTCCGACGCTGGAAAAACCTGTAATGTATCGACTCTCTCAATAGAACGCTGGCTCTCCACATCAAAGGAACGGATAGTATCAATCTCATCTCCCCATAATTCCACACGATATGGATTATCTTCCGTAACCGGAAAAATATCAATAATGCCGCCCCGGACAGAATAATCCCCCGGTGCCTCCACCTGCGCCTGCCTCTGATATCCCATATTAACCAGCTGCTGAGACAATTGATCCAGATCAACAATATCTGCCTCCGCCAAATTCCGTATCGCATTCTCATACACCGGCATCGCCAGAGTATATTCCATCCCAGCATCCATGGTAGTAATGACAGTTCCACCCTCCCCAGACAGCAAGGCACGGATCACCTTCAAGCGCTCAATTGCCAAAACATTGCCACGAATATCTGCACTATAAAAAATCACATCTTTTGCCGGATAGTACAATACTTCCCGGTCAAATATGCGATAATCTTCTACCATTTCCCTGGCACGTATTTCATTTGCTGCAATAATAACCCGCCATCGTTTCTTCTGTCCCAGACCATAAATCAAGTGACATTTCTGTGACTCCACACAACCGGATAAATGCAGGGGCAGCTTCCCACGTTCCACTGCCTCCTCTGCACTTCGGTATGCATAGATCTCCTCCAGCGGCGCTATCAGAGTTTCCATGAATTTTGTTCCTCCTGATGTCTATCAATTAAATCGGTTCATAGCTGCAGCGGCATCCTCCGTCAGCATCAGCTGACAGGCATCTGTAACCCGCTCCAGCGCATCCCGGATCTCCGGCTTTTCTTCGTCGGAAAAGCGACCTAACACATAATCTGCCAGATCCCAGCCTTTTGGTTTTTCACCTACTCCGATGCGGATCCGCTTAAAATTCTGTGTCCCCAGATGAGCAATAATATTCTTAATTCCATTATGCCCACCTGCGCTCCCCTTTTCCCGGATACGCAGTCTGCCTGGTGCCAGATTGATATCATCATATATCACAATCAATTCATTTTCAGGATCAATCTTATAAAAATCCACCAGTGCTCTCACACTTTCCCCACTTAGATTCATATATGTCTGTGGCTCAGCTAATAGAACCTTTTGCCCTTCAATATAACCTCTGCCACAGACTGCTTTATGTTCCCGGCGGTCCAAAGAAATGTGATAACGGTCACACAATGCCGTGATTGCAGAAAATCCTATATTATGTCTGGTGCCGTCATACTTTCGTTCCGGATTCCCCAAACCTACAATGATATACATATCTTCCCTCATTTCTGCAAGTCAAATACCCCATAGCAAACCATGGGCACGACCCAGCTTCCTTTTAATAATTCTTCTTCTCCCGGCGTTCTCCGATTTTAACCACTTCCCCACTATACTGACTCAACAGATCCGGCTCCACAACATGGCGGTTATCCATAGTCTTCATCACATCTTTAATCTGCATCTGATCTGCCACTTCCTTCTCACCCAGGTTATAGATCTTGTTATCGCGGAAGGATAATACAAATGGCTCTAATACATCAACACCTGCTGTCAGTACCAATCCCTTGTCGCCATTGGTCAATTCTACGCATACACCTGGCTCCAGAATATTAATACTGTTAATCAAAGCATCCACTGTCTCTGGCATATATCCATTTTCTTCGTCCATCAGGAAACGCAGTGCAGCCACATCAGACGCTGGTTCCTCCTGATAATTCATGGCGGTCAGCTGATCGAAGGTAGCGGCTGTCCGCAAAATCTCAATCTCTGCATCTGCAAAGCCATCGCCACTCTCTGATTTATTGCCAACCTGATGAATTCTCTGCATAACATCTGTCAATATTCGTCTTACTCCGGCATCCAGATAACTGTCTCTGGCATACATCTGGAAGGCTGCCATATAATAAGTATTGATCTTTTTCTGCTCCTCTTCCGTCAGCAATAGTACTGGTTTTTTCCGCAGGGCAATCGGTATCAGCAGAGTTCCGATATCGTGCAGAATCGCTGCCACTACAATATCCAGCTGTTCCTTAAATTCCAGATTCATCTGCTTCGACATCAAGGCACACAAAATCGCTGTGTTTAAGGAATGTTTATAAACATAATCCTCCACACTACGTAAATTCTGGATAAAGTTAATCTTGTGATACAACGTTCCATAGCTCTTGATAATCTGGTTAGACAACTGATATAACTGCTCCGGCTCTTTCTGCTTGCCCACTGCATCCAGAATGTCTTTGATAGTAAATACTGCCATAGCTTGAAAACGCTCGAACTCAACATCCTCCTCTGACATAGGCGGCAATGGCTCCGCTGGCTCAAGCACATACACACCAATCAGTCCAAAGTTCTGGATACTGACAATACCCTGTGCAGTTAACTTGGAATCCCTCTCATATAACATGACACCACTCTTGTTATAGATCGGTTTTGCGATACGCATTCCCACTTTTAATTCATCGGCTTTCACAAAAATCATGTTTCACACACCTCTTTCCTAATTTATTGTTTGTTCTTTTCAGCCAGGTTATTAGTAACTCTATTGTATAATTCCCATGCAGCATCGTAACCCATCTTTTTCTGCCGATGGTTTACCGCTGCGGATTCACATATGATTGCCACATTCCGCCCCGGACGGATCGGAATAGAATGACAGACTACCTTATTTCCTAAAAACTCAATATATTTCTCATCCAGTCCCAATCGGTCATACTCCTGCTCTTTATCAAATTCTTCTAACTTAATGACCAGATTGATCTCTTTTTCATTCCGCACACTCTCCACACCAAACAGCGATTTGGCATCAATAATACCAATACCTCGCAGTTCAATGAAATGTCTGGTAATGTCCGGTGCCTTGCCAATCAGAGAACTGTCACTGACCCGCTTAATTTCCACCACATCATCCGATACCAGACGGTGGCCACGATGAATCAGCTCCAATGCCACTTCTGATTTACCAATGCCGCTTTCTCCCATAATCAGCACACCCTCACCATAGATATCCACCAATACACCATGGGTGGTACAGCTAGGTGCCAGCGCCCCATTGAGCCAGCGGATCAATTCTGCCATAAAATAAGAAGTCGCCTTCTTGCTCTGCAAAAGCGGTACCTGATATTCCACCGCCATATCTTTGAATTGCTGCTCAATTTCAATCTCACGGCAGAAGATAATACACGGTGGTCTGGAAGACTCCTCGCTGCCCGCCATAATCCTACGCATCATGGAAGCGCTGTATTCCATTCCCTTCTGCTGCATGTAGGTATTTTCCACATGACCGATAATCTGTATCCTGCCCGAATCAAAGTAGTCGAAAAAACCTGCTAACTGCAAGGCCGGGCGATTTACATCTGCCTGGGTAATGTTGATTTTCTCAATGGAAATTTCGGGGGTACAATTTTCTAACTCCAATTTTTCTACCAGCTCTTGTAATGCTACACTGTGTCCTTCCATAATCCTCCTCACTTCTACATAGGATTTGAGTGCAAAAAAGATTCGGCACATAACCCATGAGTAATATTGTTTTTATTGTTTTTATTATTTTCTTTACTTTATTCCTGTTCATTCATACCATGAAAGAATTCATACACACTCTGTGCCGCCCGTTCATTCATGGACTCCACTGCTGCCAGTTCCTCCACGGTAGCTGCCTGAACCGCATCCAATGACTGAAAATGTTTCATTAATTGCTTCCGTCTTCTGGGACCAATTCCTTCAATGTCATCCAGAATTGACTTCACCTGTGCCTTGCTGCGCAGGGAACGATGGTATTCAATGGCAAAGCGATGCACCTCATCCTGAATTCTGGTCATGAGATGGAAGCCTTCACTATTAACCGTAATTGGTAATTCCTGATCCTGAAAAAACAGTCCCCGGGTTCGGTGCTTGTCATCCTTGACCATACCACACACTGGAATCTGTATTCCCAATTCCTGCAGGACTTGTTCCGCTACATGAACCTGACCAGCGCCACCATCCATCATAATCAAATCCGGAAAACAATGAAATTTACCAGTCTGGCTTACCTGTTCCCCATCCTGGATCTGTTTCTGCTCCTGCAAGCCGTGGCGAAATCTCCTGCCCAGCACCTCTGACATACTGGCATAATCATCCGGTCCCTGCACTGTCTTGATTCGGAATTTTCGATAATCACTGCGCTTCGGCTTTCCCTGTTCAAACACCACCATGGAACCTACGGACTGAAAACCACTGATATTGGAAATATCATAGGACTCCACCCGACGAATTCCTGACAATCCCAGCCAATCGCTGATTTCCTGCATGGCGCCAATAGTGCGTTCTTCCTCCCTGCGGATCTTTTCCATATCCTGGGACAGCACCAGCTCCGCATTTTTATGCGCCAGTTCCACCAAGCGTTCCTTGCTTCCCCGCTGGGGTATCAACAGAGATACCTTACTGCCTCTGCGCTCTGTGAGCCACCTGCTAATCAATTCTGCATCTGTCATCTCATATTCTAACATGAGTTCCCTCGGAATAAAAGGTGTTCCTGCATAAAACTGTTTTACAAATGATTGTATAATGTCATTCGGGGATTCGTCCTCCACTCCTCCCACATGAAAATGATCTCTGCCAATTAATCTGCCCTCCCGGACAAAAAACACTTGAATGACCGCCTCTTTGGCAGAGCGTGCCATGGCAATGATATCCCGGTCAACACCACCAAAATCGTTGACCTTCTGACGCACGGATATTTTTTTCACACTTTCCATCAAATCTCGGTATCCTGCTGCCTCCTCAAATGCCATATCCGCAGCCGCCTGCTCCATCTTTTCCTGTAACATCTGTAACACACCAGAGATATCTCCTTCGATCAACTTAATGGCCTGCTTAAACTGCTTCTGGTACTGTTCCGGACTGATGTATCCCTGACAGGGCGCCTGGCACTGTTTAATATGATAGTTCAAGCAAGGGCGCTCTTTACCAATATCCCGTGGCAATATCCTGTTACAGGTACGGATTTTATATAATTTATGTGCCAGATCCAGCGTGTCTTTCGCTGCACCTGCACTGGTAAATGGACCAAAATATTTACATTTATCCCGCTTTTGCACCCGGGAATAAATCAAGCGGGGATATTCCTCATATACGGTTGCCTTAATGAAAGGATAGGTTTTGTCATCCTTTAACATGGTGTTGTATTTAGGGCGATGTTCTTTGATGAGATTATTCTCTAACACCAGCGCCTCCACCTCAGAATCCGTAATAATATATTCAAAATGGTCAATCTGCGATATCATCTTTTCAATTTTGGGCGTCCGCTGTCTCTTTTGAAAATACTGGCGCACCCGATTTTTCAGACTAATCGCTTTTCCAACGTAAATTATCGCATCTTTCTCATCATGCATCAAATAGACACCCGGTTCTTCGGGCAGTTTTTTCAGTTCTTCCTGCAAATCAAACATTGGTGTCTCCTTATGCTTTTACCCTGCTCAGATCTTTATGCTACGGATGCTTTGATCCAGTTGATAGGCAATATCCTTCAACTGTGTTGCACTCTCAGAAATATTCTTTAAGGTATCTCCCATCTCTGTCACAGAAGCAGAAGTTTCCTGGCTTCCAGCAGCGTTTTGCTGGGCAATGGTAGACAAACTACGCACCACATCAATAACCTGGTTTCTGGATTCATCCAATCCTTCTGTCCGGTCTGTAATATGCACTACACCTTTCAAGGCATTTTCTACACCTACATTGACCTCTTGGAATACGTTATTGGTCTTAACCATCTTGTCACTTTGCCGCTCCATAACATCACGAACTTCCTGCATGGTTTCTACTGCAGTCATGGAATCATGAATTAATTCATTGGTAATCGCATCAATCTGCGTAGCAGAATCATTAGACTGCTCTGCCAATTTCTGAATCTGCAACGCCACCACTGCAAATCCCTTGCCCTGTTCCCCAGCTCTGGCTGCCTCAATCGACGCATTCAAAGCCAGCAGATTGGTTTCCTCCGCAATCGCTGTAATGATATTGGTTGCTTCCTTAATTTTTTGTGCAGAGGCATTAGTAATATTGGTCTGCTCTGCAATCTCTTCAATCGATGTCCGGGTCTGTTCATTAACCTCCATCAGCTCCCGCATAATTTCCATCGCCTGACCGCTGGAATTCTGCATCTGTTTGGAATTGTCCTCTAATTTCTCCGCTACACGGTTCGTTTCCTGAATCATGTTTCCCATGGAAACCACATGTTCCTTGGCACTCTGGGTCTCCTCTGCCTGACTGCCGGCACCTGCTGCAATATCTCCCACTGCTTTCCCCACCTGATCAGCCGTCCTGGTGGTAGAAGAAGCATCCTGATCCAAACGTTCCGAAGCCTGAAATAACTGTCTGCTTTGTTCCTGTATCTCAGACACCATCTTATGCATCCCTGCCTGTAGGGATGCCACCGCACGTCCCATATGCCCTGTCTCGTCTTTGCGTTTCTGGATTTTAACCATATTTCCGTCATCCGTAAAATTCATGTCTGCCATTCTTCCCACCACATCGGAAACATTCTTGATAGGACGAACTATAACATTTGCCATGATACTGGCAACAATCCCCAGTATTACCACCACTGCCACAAACACGATGATACTGAGGTAGAGTACCTTGGTAATCGGACGCATGATTTCCTCTTCCTCTGCACTAATTACCAGAATTGCCGGTACTTTCTTCGTCACATAGTATGCCAGATAATTGGTCTTGCCATTCTCCTTAATATGTATTACAGCGGTATCACTCCGCTTTCCCATTTGCAGCTCCTGGACCAGCTCTTGAAGCTCCTTGGTCTCCACCGGTTTTCCCGCCTGTTCTGTATCCGGATGATATTTGTAAGTACCATCCTTGTCAACCACATATGCCTGACTAGACTTAACCCCCTGCAAGCCTACTGTGCTAAATGTTTTGCTTAATCTAATATAATTATCATATTCATTATTTTCTTCAATATCCTCCAACACCGCCCCATTACTGGTAACCACATCATACATGTAATTTCCCATCTGCTCCTGAATGGTATTTTGTACAATTGGTACAATCACTGCCAAGGTAGCAAATGCAGTCAATGCCACAGCTACAACAACTAACAGTAGAATTTTGAAACGAATCGAAGATAAAAAACGAATCTGACCTGAAGTTCTGACCGCCTGAGATTTCTTTTTCCTTTTTTCTTTCTTTGCCATAGCATAACCTCCCTTTTCAATACATATTTTCTGTGGAAAAAAAATTCCTCTTTCAAAACATGAGATGTTCTGAAAGAGGAGAGGGGTTTGAGGGGTATATCTTGGTTATCAACTGATAACCAAGAACATTATAACACGTAGTGTTATAAAAATCAAGCTAAAATTTAAGAATTTCTTAAGAAATTTTTATCAAAATGATTGATTCCATTTTCTTTTTCCCAAAGCTTGATTTTCCCTATCATAATATATGCTTTTTTGTTATAATTATCTTATAAATGATGCTACGGATTGCTTCATTGCTTCGTAATTTACTATCTACTTTTAACCCTGGCATCATATAAATAACAGGGAGGCAAATATTATGCAAGAAAAAATTCCGAAGGAATCCCAGTCAGAATTAGACACAGACACGATGCCTATTTATATTTATGAACGGGGATTACATGAAACCATTCACACTGCCCCCAAAGAAACTGATCTGTTCAAGGGACTGAGTATGGACTTTGAATCTATCTTCTATGTAGATCTGGACAAAAACACGATCTATACCTACCGCAGCAATTCCAGGCTGGACTACCTGTTTGGTCAAAATAACCAGATGTGTGACTTTTCCGGTTTCCGACAGGATTATGCCATGGTTTGGGTATATCCAGAAGACCGTGCTATGTTTATGGAGGCCTTAACTCCCGACTATATCTGTTCCAAACTGGCTGACTATAAAATGTATTATGTCAATTTCCGGGTTGCTGCTGGTGGCAGACTGGAATATTTTCAGCTCCGGGTGGTGAACATCAGCGAAGATGATCACATTTCCCGTATCGTTCTGGGTACACGCAGCATTGATGATGAAGTCCGCTACGAACAGAAACAAAAGGAAATTCTGGCAAAGGCATTAGTCCAGGCAAAAAGTGCTGTTGCAGCGAAAAATGTATTTCTTTCAAACATATCCCATGATATCCGTACCCCTATGAATGCCATCATTGGATTTACAGCACTGGCGAGAAAACATGCCGGAAATACTGCCAAGCTGTTAAATGATCTGGATATGATTACGGATTCCAGCGAACAACTACTCCGTCTGCTCAATGACGTGCTGGAAATTGCATGGAGTGAATCCGGAAAACTACAGACCAAAGAAGATCCCTGTGATCTTGCCGAAATTTTACAAAGTATCCAAAACACCCTGGAGTGCAGAGCTACAGCCAAAAATTTAACATTTCATCTGGATTTATCTAAATTACAATATACCAAAGTCCTCAGCGACAGTGATAAACTAAACCAGTTGTTCCTGCATCTCTGTGATAATGCTATCAAATATACTCCAATAGATGGACAAATCCGAATCAGTGGCGAATTGACAGATATTAGTTCTTCTGGCTATGGAATCTATCGCTTCATAATAGAAGATAACGGAATAGGTATTAGCAGAAAATTTCTCCCCCACATCTTCGAGCCATTTGAGCGACAGGAAAACACCACTATCAGCGGTGTCCACGGCATGGGGCTGGGATTAACCATTGTTAAAAATATCGTGGAAATGCTGCAGGGAGAAATCGAAGTCCAAAGCGAAGCAGGGATTGGTACCCGCTTCACAGTCACTCTCAACATGCCAATTAATGAATTACCGTCTTCCCAAAGTATAGAAGAAGATATTCCTGAGTCTCCTATTGGCAGCCAAAAGATCCTCATCGTTGAGGACAACGAAATAAATCTGCAAATTGAAACAGAGCTATTGACGGATCTGGGCTTTGCACTAGACACTGCCCCCGACGGTTGTGTCGCAGTTGATATGGTCAAGCATTCTGAACCTGGCAACTATGCCCTGATTCTGATGGATATTCAAATGCCTGTCATGAACGGTTACGAAGCCACTGCTGCCATCCGTAAGCTGGAACATCCAATCTTGTCAAATATTCCAATTATCGCCCTGTCAGCCAATACTTTCCCAGAAGATATCCAAAAAAGCAAAGAAGCTGGCATGAATGCCCATTTGGCAAAACCACTGGATATTCCCAAACTGTTGGAACTGATCCGTCAAATTATGTCGGAGGGTGCTCCGTCAGATGGAACCGGATTCTTCCTCTCCTGACATTTTAAATGAGAACAAAGAGTTTCGCTTTGCGAAACTCTGCGCCGCAAATGCGTCGCACCAGCGACATGATACATCTGCATTTGCGTGCGATCCACACGGAGTGTTTTTTATCGAATAGGAGGATTTTCCTATTCGATAAAAAAGCAACCAATCCCTTCAAATGATGGTTGCTTTTTTGTGTCAATTTTTCAAACTAAACCATTGCCAATGTGCAGACATGCAGAATCGCCATAGTAACTCTGGAACAAACACCCACAATGTATTTCAGATCCTCCTGCATGGAATGATTCTCTTTGTGAATGTATTTTTCATGTTCTTCCTTTAGAAAATTGCAGATATCCACCGTATTGTGGAACCCACTAAGATCATCAATTTTCAGTTCCATTCTCCATTTCTGCAAATCATTTAAGCGAATGTTCTGAATATAGGAACGAAGTGCATGCTTTAACTCTCCCTCATAAATACAATGCTGCTTCATATTTCCCTGATATTCTTTGTTGTGTGGAAATGTGAAATAGTCTGCAATATAATGCACAATTTCACCCAGTCTCGTAAAATAAGCCGTGGACAATTCCCCAATTTCCCGATACCCCTGCGTCAGTTTTTCAATTCCATGTTCCACCAGATCAAAAGTTCCCGTGATCTCATGCCGCTTTGTAATGAAGGACGGTTTACAATCTGGCAGGACACTGCCAACGTAAAATGCTTTTTTGTGCTTTTCAAAACTCTGCATTCCTGAAATGGCTACAATGTGTCTTGCTAAAGAAATGTGTGACTTTTTTCGCATGAACGCCTCCCGTCTATGCCAGCCGACTAGTCCAACTTTCCTTTCTAGTATAATCCAACTAATTACAAATGACAATGGAAATATATGAATTTTTTTGTTATACTGGTGTACATATCAGAAAGGAGACGAACCGTACTTCTGTACCGTTCAATTGTTATATATGGAAAGAGAAAAATTAAATTCAAGAATTGGCTTCATTCTGCTCTCTGCAGGCTGCGCCATCGGCATTGGTAATGTATGGCGTTTTCCTTATGTTGCTGGAAAATATGGTGGAGGTATCTTTGTACTATTCTACCTGTTTTTCCTGGTCATTATGGGAATCCCCGTCATGACTATGGAGTTTGCGGTGGGGCGTGCCAGTAGAAAAAGTATTATCCGAAGTTTCCATGAATTGGAAAAACCGGGACAAAAATGGCATCTGCAAGGATATTTGGGCATGGCAGGAAACTACTGTCTGATGATGTTTTATACCACGGTAGCCGGCTGGATGCTCTATTATTTCTATCAGATGCTCATGGGTAATTTCCAGAGAAAAGACACGTCAGAAGTGGCAGGCATGTTCCAGAACATGCTGTCCAGTCCAGGCACCCTATTGATTACTATGTTAATCGTCGTCGTTGCAGGCATGTTTGTCTGTTCTGTTGGTCTGCAGAAAGGCGTGGAGCGCATAACCAAGATTATGATGACACTGCTGCTGTGCATCATTCTCATTTTGGCAATCCACAGCGTTACCTTGAAAGGCGGCTTGGAAGGTCTGAAATTTTATCTATTGCCAGATCTCAAACGCATGCAGGAGGTTGGCATCTGGGAAACAATCACCACTGCTATGAATCAGGCATTTTTCACATTAAGTCTGGGTATTGGTGCTATGGCAATTTTCGGCAGCTACATTGATAAACAGCACAGCCTTTTGGGCGAATCTGTAAATATTGCTATATTAGACACTTTTGTAGCCTTGGTTTCCGGACTGATTATCTTTCCTTCCTGCTTTGCCTTTCATATCAGCCCGGATCAGGGACCAGGACTGATTTTCATCACATTACCTAATGTTTTTAACGGCATGTCCGGAGGACGGATCTGGGGAACTCTGTTCTTTATCTTTATGACCTTTGCAGCCTTTTCCACCATCCTGGCTGTTTTTGAGAATATCATCTCCTGTGGCATGGATCTATTTCACTGGAGCCGAAAGAAATCCTGTCTGGTCAACCTGTTTGCCATTAGCATTTTATCTCTGCCTTGTGTCTTTGGCTACAATCTGTGGTCTGCTATCCACCCTCTAGGCAGCGATACTACTATCCTGGATCTGGAGGATTTTCTGGTGAGCAATCTGATTCTGCCAGTGGGTTCCCTGTGCTATCTGCTATTCTGCGTTACACGCTGGGGCTGGGGATTTGACAATTACCTAAAGGAAGCCAATACTGGCAAAGGATTAAAGATGCCTCGATGGATTCGAATTTATGTAACCTACATCCTGCCGGTGCTTTTACTCCTGTTGACTGCAAAAGGACTGATCCGTTAAAGAATATCTTTGTTCCGACACGAGAAATTCTTCGAAATTTCTCGTGCGGTTCTTCGCAATGAATTACACAGAAATGAGGATTCCCATGAAAAAAATTTTAATAGCAGAAGACGATACAAATATCAACGAAATGATCCGAACCAGTCTGACACAGGCGGGCTACTCCTGTGTCAGTGCCTACTCGGGCACAGAGGCAACTCTGCTATTTGACCGTGCAGAAAACTTTGATTTAATGATACTGGATCTAATGCTTCCCGGCATTCCCGGACAGGATGTTCTGCAGGAACTACGAAAAACCAGTAATATCCCTGTCATTGTACTGTCTGCCAAAGACGAACTAGACACCAAGGTTGATCTACTCACTCTAGGAGCTAATGATTATATGACCAAACCCTTTAACCTCAAGGAATTGGAAACACGGGTTATGGTGCAGTTAAGAAATACAGGATCCAATATGGAGGAAAATGACAACCTGATTTACAAAGACCTGTTCCTAGACAAAAACAAAAAACAATTTTCCGTATGTGGCACACCTGTCCCATTAACAGCCCATGAACTCCGGATCATGGAATTGTTTCTAAGTTATCCAGAACGGGTATTTTCCAAGGGAGAAATTTACGAAAATGCCTGGGAGGACTACTATATGGGCGAGGATAAAACCATCAACGTGCATATCAGCAATATTCGTGCCAAAATCAAGAAAATCACCGACCAAGAATATATCGAAACAATCTGGGGACTAGGATTCCGCCTATTATAAATCATATCTCCCTTTCCCCTATTTCTGTTACCATTCATAACCCATTTTTTGACAGGATAATTTTCTGTTATCCATTAAATTTTTGTATTCGTCCTGCAGTTTCGCTTAAACATTGTCGTTAATGTCCGAGTTAGACAAAATTTTGCCCTGCCGTAGTGCAATAGGCTTTCGTGAGAAACTTTGCCGTCTATGCTGTATCTGTGCGTGCTCGTGAATTTTATCTGCAAGGCGCTGCAGGTTTTCGGTTATGTGTTTCTGGCACGCTTGCGCTAAATTTCATACGCAGCGGTACATAACGAGGTATAGGACACCTCGTAAGTACCGGCGTATTCAAAATGCCAGAAACACATAACACGAAAACGCAGCTTGCCGACAGATAAATCGTGAAAGAGCACGCCAATAGACAGATACAGCAGACGGCAGATAGTTTATCCGAAAGCCGTAAACTTGCTAGGCAGGGCAAATTTTGTTAATTCGGACATATTGATATATTCCTTAAGCGAAACCACAGGACGAAATAGATAATTAATGGATAACAGAAAATTATTCGTGACAAAATCGACTGTGAATGATAATTTATTCTTAAACTTTTCTTTAAACTTTATTGACGTTTGTTTTATCTTTCCCTGCTATTCTAATCGCATAAGGAACTCAAATGTCGACGAGACGCAAAAGATGTTTTGCCAAGAGTTACTTATGTGATGGGGAAATTTGATAGCTTTTTTCCATCAAATACCACAAAGAGCGGAAATGCTCTCAGAATGGAGGATCGTATGGAATATATTGTAAAAACTCAAAACCTAACCAAACAATTTGGTAGCAACAAAGCGGTAAATGATGTTACCCTGCACATCAAACGGGGTGAAATTTATGGATTTATCGGCAGAAACGGTGCCGGAAAAACCACCTTCATGAAAATGATCAGTGGTCTTTCCACACCCACATCCGGCAGCATCGACCTGTTTGGCAAAAGCGGCAAAAATGCTGCAATACACTATAGCCGTATTGGCAATCTGATCGAACAGCCAGGGGTATATGAGGGCATGACCGCCAAGGACAACATTCATCTAAAATGTCTGGCGCTGGGCATCCACCAGCAGGGCTATGAAAAAGAACTGTTGGAAACTGTAGGCTTAAAGGATGTAGGCAAGAAAAAGGTAAAGCAATTTTCCCTGGGCATGAAACAACGTCTGGGAATTGCCCTGGCATTAACGGGAAAACCGGACCTGCTCATATTAGATGAACCGGTAAACGGATTGGATCCCCAGGGATTTGCAGAAGTCCGTGCTCTGCTACTCCGCCTCAAGGCAGAGAAAAATATGACCATTTTGATTTCCAGCCATATCCTGGAAGAACTCTACAAAATAGCCGACACCTTTGGCATCATTCACAAGGGGTCCCTCATACAGGAACTGACCAAAGAAGAACTGGATGCCAAATGCAATGTCTACACAGAAATCCGAACTCAAGATGTATCCCTTGCCTGCCCCATTATTGAACGTATGGGATATCCGGATTATCAAGTTACCGACCAGAACAGCATCCACATCTATGGACTGACAGAGGGTGCCTCTGCGTTAAATATAGAACTGGCAAAAGCCGGATGTCGGATTGATTCCATCCAGGCAGTCCACAATAAACTGGAGGATTATTTTCTGGCCCTGACCAAGGAATAACTCCACAACAATACTCTATCATCTACTGTTTGTGCCTGCGCTGTGGCACAAAGATCATAGTATATATAAAATGCAGCGCAGAAATGAGGGAAATTATGTTAAATTTAATTCGCATGAACTTATACCGCATGATCAAAACAAAAAGCCTGTATATTTTATTGATTTGCTCCATGTCATTCTGTCTACTGTCCTGCTATATGGACAGATACGATTATATAGAAATTCAAAAAGAGACAACAGAAACAATAACGGATGAATCATTAACAGAAAACGAGACAACTACTGGTATTACCTTTGAAAAAGCAGATGAAATTGATCCCGAAGAAGGAAGCTTTGGCATTGCTGTCCAGACACCGGACAAAACAGATGGAAAAAATCCAGTTTTTCTGGAATACTTCCATGCCTACCTGGCATCTGGCATGCTGCTGCTCTTTTTAATTATCGGCAGTGCCCTATATATCAACGGAGAATCCAAATGTGGTTTCATCAAGAACATTGCTGGGCAGACCAGGCATAAATCATACATCTATATTGCAAAAATCATTGCCATGGCAATCTATGCCGCTTTTTTCATACTTTTCTATGGACTGCTTCACTATATTGGGTTGAAACTATTTCTGCCTTACCAGCTCTCATTTGGAAAAGAACATCTTGCACAAAGTGCAAAATTACTACTGGTAACCTTCCTGCTATACATGGCATTTGTATCTGCAATCGCCCTATTAGTTACACTAACCCGAAGCACTTCTGCAGGTATTACCATTGGCCTTCTTGTTAATATGGGATTTCTGGCTCTCTTTATCCCCTACCTGGAAAAACTATTTCATGTTAAAATACAGAAGTACCTAATTACCACCAATATGCAACAGCTGCTTCTCGGTGCATCTAGCAAGTGCATCCAACAAAGCATCTATGTGGGCGGAATATTTCTACTGATTTATCTGCTGTGCGGCACTGTATATTTTACCAAAAAGGATGTTGTATAAAATGCAAATTATATTCTGTGTCTTATTCATCTATGTACTGATCCGATATCTGATGTATCGGCGGCAAGTCCAAGAGATTTGCCGCCAATTGGAGTTTCTGCAACAGGAAGCCACCAATAAAAGGCTGCAAACCGATCTGTCCAGCCAGGATATCGTCAACCTAACCGTCCAGATCAATAACCTTCTGGACAAACAGGAAAATAAAGAAATTGAGATTCGAAAAAAAGAGAACCATCTCAAAGAAACCATCGCCAATATATCCCACGATATCCGCACACCTCTGACTTCCATAAAGGGTTTCTTTGAATTATATCTGCGGGAAAAAGACGAAAAACAGAAAAAATATTATGAAAAGGTTATTCGAGATCGGATGGATGATGTAACCTTACTGTTGGAGGAGCTCTTTACTTACACAAAATTACAAAACGCCTCTTATGAGCTGGTTTTGGAAGAATCCAATTTTAGTCAAATTGTCATGAACAGCCTCTTTGATTTTTATGAGCAATGGCAGGAAAGCCAGATCACTCCCAAATTGGAAATCGACGAAGCTCCTGCTCCCGTATTGTGTAATGAATCTGCAGTAAAACGTATTCTAACCAATATATTGCGCAATGCCACCATCCATGGCAAGGACAGCATTCAGATTAGCTACCGGATTCAGAATGGACAGGTAATTTTTCGATGCAGCAATCCAGTAGCAGATACGGAAGATCCTAATCCAGAACAGGTATTTGACCGATTTTACCGGGCAGATGCCGCCAGAAGCCATACCTCCAATGGACTGGGTCTGTCTATTGCCATGGAATTGACCCAGCGAATGGATGGCGATATTCAGGCAATGATGGAGGACGGTATTTTCACGATTGAAGTTCAGTTTTCCTTATTAACCTAGAGTTCATTAGGCATAACTTTTTTCTTCTATAATTACTTCAATAATAAAAGCTGCCATTAACAACTCTGCAAAACAAGCCCAACATGTA
Source organism: uncultured Jutongia sp. (assembly GCA_964409845.1). Classification (GTDB taxonomy): domain Bacteria; phylum Bacillota; class Clostridia; order Lachnospirales; family Lachnospiraceae; genus Butyribacter. Next base: position 35,694 of record CAYPEW010000012.1, on the reverse strand, counting down.
TAAATCTCGTAAATTTCTGCATACTAAAGTGAAGCTAAATATAGACAAAAAAGCTGGCAATATTACTAAGACAGTTAAACATGAATATTGAGCCACCTTAGTAATCACATTCGCTGGCAGAAATGAGGTTAAATATGAATCCATGGAATCAAAACCGAAACAATAGAAAATGCCAGAGCAGTATAATTACCAGAATAACCAGACTGCTCCTTGTATTTATCATTGCCCTATTTTCTGCACTATTTCTCAGCCAGACAGTATCTGCCGCCGATGTAAATGAAGATGGAAAAGCTGCCGCAAAAGCGGAACTGAAACTGGATGAGGGGCAGGAATACCATGCCTATATCCTCTTTCAGGTACAGAACAGCTGGGTATTCCGAGGAAAATTCTGGGAAGCCGATAAAGGACCCAGCAGTGAAAACTGGGACAAACTCTTCACATCTCTGAATGTAACCACACCAATTGTGGTGGATGGTATTGTGGAAGATACCATCATCAAAGGAAACGGTCATTATACGGTGCGATTATCCGGCCTGAATGGCTCCCCTTCTGTCGGTGCAGATAATGCCGAATTCGGTATTTTGGGATTTTCCACCGATATTCCCAAAAATGAAACGATCAAATTTGATAATATTAATGTGCGCATTGACGGAGTGAACAAAGGCACTGTAACCGGAGATGACGTGTATTATGATAAAGATGACATTGAGGATCCTGGTTTGATTACCGTGGAGGTCTTTAATGCCTGGCATGAAGAATGCAAAAATTTATCTTTGACGCTTCCGAACGATACTGTGGAAATTGGTTTTGATGTCAGCGGATTCCAGTATGACAATCCAAACGCTAACGGCCAGACTGAGGATACTACCCTGGATCAGGATAAAAAAGATTCTACAGACCAAAAAGATGCCACAAATCAGGATAATAATGGAAAAGCGAAAGATGAGCGGAAGGATAACAAGGCACTGCCTATTACCATTGCAGTTATCATTATTATTGTTCTGGTGGCTGGTAGTATTTATCTCATCATGAAGCGTGGCAAAAATTAACAGTAATATCTCACTCTATCAAAACACAACTTGATACATTTCCATATAACAAAGACACAGAAAACGCCTTTTCGATGACAAACGGGAGTAACCACTCTAAAAAAGAGCAGTTACTCCCATTCTTTACATCCGTCCCATGAAAATATTAACGAATGCTTACTGATTCAGCAATTCATTGATCTCATCTGCCATGGTATTGATGGCAGTAACCTGTTTTGCCATATCTGTCATATCTGCTGCGTTATTATCTACCATCGTATTGATATTACTAAATTCCTGATTTTCCTTTCGAATATCTTCTACAATATCTTTGCTAATGGTCAGTGTCCCCATAATGACTTCGGTCTGTTTGTCATGCACCTCACTCATGGTATTGATATCCTCCATGGAATGATGCAGCATCTGCATCATCTCCTGCAGAGCACGAAATACCTGTTCAAAGACCTCATTTTGTCTGGCAAGTTTCTGCGCATTTTCATCCACATATCGGATCATTTCCCCTACATTATCCTGCACTCGATCAATCACACCTTTGACCTCATCCAAAGACTGCTGCGTGCTATTTGCCAGATTCCCTACCTCACTAGCAACTACTGCAAAACCTTTTCCTGCTTCACCAGCTCTTGCTGCCTCGATGGAAGCATTTAATGCTAACAAATTCGTGGATGAAGAAATATCATTAATTAGATTTAATGTCACATCAATCTCTTTAACTGCCTCCGATAATTTCTCTGCCACGGCATTGGTATCGTTCATTGACTTGGCTACCTCAGAGTTAATCCCCTGCAGAGACTGAAGAAGTTTCTCACTATTCTCCGACTGACTCAGTAAATTTCTGGAAGTATTTTCCACCTTTTCCACATTGGCATTTACCATATCTGCCCATTTACCCAGTTCATTAAGTTGATCCATGTTTCTGTCTGCCTTTTCCCCCAGAGCATTACTATTAATCAACAAGCTCTCACTGGTAGCCGCCAGTTCCTCCGCTGATGCACTCTCGTTCACAGAGATTTGAGACAGTGCAGAACCAGCTTCCAATAATTTATCCGACAAATCGGATACCGCTGCCAGCACATTCTGTACCCGCTCATTATTCTTTTCCATTTCATCTTTCTTGGCACTAACCAGAAAATGGCTGATCAGATAAATCAACAGAACAGTTGTTGGCAAAGACAGCACAACACAGACAATGCGATCCAGTAAATTTGCCATAAAATAGGTATCATGGGCAGGGAGATGAACCTCCCCTTTCAGAACCCCGGCAACGACCAGGGAAGCTGCAATACCAGCCGATGCTATCGCTACCATTTTGTAATCCAGAAAAAAAGCCATTAAAACGATAAAATAAAAAGCAAATCCCCAGAAATCTGTTGCAGGGATCATGTATAGAATAAAGTTGAACTGAATAATACAGACTGCTACCAGAAAAATTTTGCCAGCTTTTAATTTCGCTGCAGCAACAATGCCATTCTCAAATCCAGTACGCACCAAAAAGATACCAATCCCCAGATAAATAACACAGGTAATATCAAAGACAATGAGCTGTGACCAGGAAACATCGGGCAAAAATCCAATGAAGCGTTCCAAGGTATACAGCAATCCTGCACAGGTTGCCGCTCCTGGTATCATCAATAAAACCAGAACGTAGACACGATTAATGTATTCGTCTAGTGCCGTCAGCCGCTTCATCCCTACTGTATTCTCTGTTGTTTTCATAAGTATTTCCCCTTTCTAAAACTGTCATATATAATATAACATTTTAAAAAGCAGTTAGCTACCCTTTTTCTCAGATATCTAATACCTATAAAAATAGGCTGTGAATGAGAACTCTTTCTATTAGCCCAGTGCCACATCCAGAATCATCATAATCAGAAAGCCAGCAATAAATCCCACCGTGCCGCTTTTTCCTGGAGAACTGAGATGCGCCTCCGGTATCAGCTCCTGCACCACAACATAAATCATGGCACCAGAAGCAAATGACAAAAGACCTGGCATCCAGGAGACAACAAATGCCGCTAGAGCTGCCGCCAATACTCCAAAAATTGGCTCTACCACTGCTGACAAACTCCCGATCAGAAAAGCGCTTTTCCGGCTCATGCCATCCTGCATCAAGGGAAGTGCCACAGCAGTCCCCTCCGGATAATTCTGAATACCTATGCCTATAGTCAGAGCAATGGCCCCAGAGAGAAATCCCGGTTCATTCGCAAACTGATCTGCCATGGCAAAAGCAATCCCTACCGACATTCCCTCCGGAATATTGTGCATCATAATGGCAAACAACATCATTAAAGTACTTTTTCGGCAGTTCCTAAGTTGATGACTGCCCTGTAGTTTCTGGTAAACACGTTGAAAAATGGAATCTGTCAGAAAGAGCAGGAGAACTCCCAACAGAAATCCAATGGAACATACCAGCCAGCTAATCTGCCCCAGCTGCTCTGCCTGCTCCATACCAGGGATCAACAGGGACCACATGGAGGCGGCAATCATAACACCTGCTGCAAATCCCAAAAACATACTCTGAACCCAGCCCATCATATTCCGCTTCATCACAAACACACCCGCTGCACCGAATGTGGTAATTCCAAAGGTAAACATTGTGCCAATCCAGGCATAAAATACTCCATTCATATGATCTATCATAAATCTCAGCCGTGCCAATACTACGCCACCCTGAAACAATAGATTTTCTGCTGGACTGGCTCTGTATATCACATTTAGCTGAATTATGACTCCTCTGACAAATAAAATTAGTTTATCATATGATGCATGTAAGAAGATGTTCTTTTACTGGGGAGCAAACTTCTGGTACGATCTGCGAACCTTCTCCATAATTTTCTCTTGCGTCTGATTACGCTTTTTGCCCTTACACTGAAACCAGGAGATCTTTGCCGGAACTTTTTCCATTCCTTCAAAATACTGATCCGCCAGTTGATCCACCTGAAATTCCTTCTTTTTCATTTTCTGACTTTTGCCATCCGGATAGCTATAACCGTGCCAGACATCCTTATTCTGCTTTTTGTTCCATTCTACTCTCTCATCCGCATAAATCCGGTATGTCAGCATACCGTTATCTAAAATGATTGCTTCGTAGAACCAACACCTGCCTTCCACACCTAACGATACAAAATCGCCTGATAAATAATAATATGCACCAGTATCCGAATCCACATAAGCAGTATGAATACCAAAACCGTCCATAATATCAATTTCTCCATCGGCACCTGTAATTTTACGAAGACTCTGTCCGTCTGCCGCCAGCTGATAGTAATTTGTGTATGTAAAACGACCAGTTCCCTCCATTCCACTTGTCTGAATTAATTCTAACCTTCCGTTATGATCCAGGTCAGTAACAGCAAAATAATTACTATCAGAAACCCATTCTTCCTCCTGCATTCCATGTTCTATATACCGACTGATACAGGCAAGCTGATTTTCTATGGATAATGGATTCTGCCCTTCTGATCCTGACGGTGGCATAGAATCTGTTTTGTCTGTTGGTTTCGGCTGTATACTCTGTGGTGCATTGGAAGCACTAGGGCCGGCATCATTTCCTGCCAGCATATTTGTCGATTCCCAGCTACCGGTAGTACCCGGTTCCTGCCATAGTCCTAGCATGCCAAAATATATTTTTTCCACATCCTTTTCTCCCACTGCTTTTCCCTCTGCCGTCTCCAAATCAATGCAAATATAATATTCCTCATCATAATATTCAGCATCAACTTCTTCCTCCATGCTATAACGCAATAGCAATTTCCCCCCTGCAATCCCCAGATAATCAGCACTCCTTTTTTCTGGCAAATGAAAATACCCGGAATCCTGCACCGCCAATGTCAGTTTTTCCTCGTAATACAAGGTAGATTCTGTAAACAGATAGGAAAAAATTTGTGGATTTTTCTGATTTTTGATCAAGTAGAGCCGATCCCCTTCCACAAACATACTATCATCATAATAAGCATCATCCCAGACCAAAGCACTCTCCTCGTAACATCTCCGAAACTGTTCTTCCGAAATCAATTCTCTACGCTCTCCGGTCTGGCAATCCCACTCCCAGATACTCTGATCCTCTATAATCTGATAATACACCTTATCCCTAGTCTGATCTGCCACATAAGCTGCCTCAGAAGGGCATCTGTCATCAATATTCTCTAGCTCTTTGCTGACCAAGTTATAACACCAGAAGCCATACAAACGCTCATTGATTTTTCCTAACTCCTCAGTATGATACAATATCCGATCTCCAGTAACCAGTGATGGCAAATAGGCATAATCCGGAAGATTGGCATATTCATCAGAAGGAGATATTTCGACCGGCTGTCCTCCTGATATCCGATCATAGGCATATAATATGTTCTCACCAGACCGATAGATCAGATACCTGTCATCTGCGTAAACACTTCCCAAACCTGTTGTGAAAAGAAGATCCGAATCAACTCCGTTAATTTCCTGAAGATTGTTAGAACAGACAAAAAGCTCTCTTGCCATTTCAAAATCCGGTTCCTCTCCACTGCCTTTTCGTTTTATCGGCGCAGCATACACATGCTGATCTTCATAGTCTCCCTCATCTTCTGTTTCCTCATCATAGGCATACCATATAATTTCTTCATTATCCACCCATAGTAAGTTCTCTGCAGAATCTTCATCATCCTGTGCTATCGGTAGCGCAAATTTTTTCTGATAATTTCCATCTACGCTCCATTGTTCTATCGTTCCATCTTCCTGTGCAATATACACCATCCTGTCATTGGCATAAGGATACATCCTACAGAATGCTATCGGTGTAGCTGATGCAATCGGCTGATCTTTCACTCCACTTCCAGCTACCATGTCAGGGCAGGCTCCGGCTGTAAAAATAATCCCCATTCCTATTCCCACAAATAAGATAAAACGTAACAGATACTTCAGAAAATAATTCCTATTGTTTTTCATATCATACCTCTTTCTGCAATCAAAAAATCACCCTATAATAGGTCTATATCGTAAACCTATTATAGGGTGTTGATTTTAATTTGTCAACCACATTTTGCTAATGCAGATATATTGCAATTAGGAAAGATATTTTTTCCTTGGCACAATCTCGCCAAAGTAACTTCATGCCCTTCTGACCGGGTGCCGGACTACCGTTCTCCACTTCTCCGGCAAAACTCTTCTGGCATCAGACAGATATATTTCGTGATGCAGTCTCTTCGCAGAAAAATCATTCTCATATCCATTCTTCTGCAAAAACTGATCCATCAAGGCAACCGTTTCCGGTTCGCGGTCAAAAGGACCAATGTGCATGCACTGCACACACAAGCCTTCCTCTATGGTCAAAAATTCCACCTTTGAAAAGTCTGTTTTTTTCTTTTGTGTTGCTTCTTCCACAGCCCACGTAAAATCCTGTTTTGTCACAAAATCAGGCAGGCGGATTACCGAGATCCAGTGAAATTCATCCTTTCTAGTATAATCCATGCCAACGATCCCCTCCTGCCACCAAAACCCTTCTAATGGCGGTACCACATAATCAAAATATCCTTCGATCTGATGATTTCCCTTTTTGCTCATCTTAATAGTAAAAGCAATGGCATATAGCAGACCAATGGCCTCTTTATAAGCGCCTCCCTCCTCATTTGGATCACCAATTCCCCGAACTGCAATAAAATTCATTTCCGGAATATCAACGATTTCCGGCTTATTCTTTGGCATATAAAATTCCTTGTATTCCTTCTTATAATCAAAAGCCATTGGTATATCCTCCTAAATATTATGTGATATCGGGGTCAAAAGATATTTTACCCTCAATTGATGTTATGGAGCGTATCCTCACTCCCCAGATGATAGGGGCAAATATCACGGCATTTGTGGCAGGAGATTTCCCAATTTTGGGTTTCTTGGTTATCGCCTCCTAACTGCCAATTTTATATTCCTTTTAACTTCTATACTCCCCCATGTTCATTCTTGCAACATAGTCACTCCTTAGTAACACAAAAAACATGTGCCTTTTATCGAAAATTGCGTTGCAATTTCCGATAAGTTATATTATGAGTTCCCATTTTTTCCAAACAAAATTCTGTCCAAAAAAACCGGACAGCATTATCATTGTTATGCATGATGAATATACATTCTTGACATTTCAGGCTCCCCATCTCCCTGCACCATACCGTAAAATTCCCAATTATACTTTTCATAAAACGAGGTGTGGCCTGTAACAAGATAAAGTGTATCAATCCCTTTATCTTTCATATCTTTGCAAACAAATTGTAACATTTCCCCTGCTATCCCCTTGCATCGATATGTCTCCTCAACATATACAGCGCAAACATTTGGGCTTAAATCCTTTCTATCATGAAAATCATTTTCTATCACTCCAAGTCCTGCAATAATCTGATCATCACATGACACCACATACCACTGCGGAACATTACCTTCCCCCGCCAAACATTCTTGCATACTCTCCAGGTATGCTTCTAATGGAATTCCCCATTTTGCATGAAACCAATTTGCCGCATCGTCTACTAACTGAGGATTATCCACTATTTTTTTAATTTCATACTTACTCATATTCCTTCTCCATCACTATCATTTCCCTTAATCCCTAATGCAATCAATAATGGCTTATTAGCAAGTAATCCAGAAACCATAATTATACATAATCGCATAGATCTATCTTATCGCTTTATCTGACGTGTCCAATCACTCTGGCACATAATCCGACAAAATCTCCAGAATATCTTTCTGATAAATATTATCTCCCAGAACATCTCCCTCTGGTCCTATGCAGATCGAACAGATATCCCGTGGATCTTCCACATACGGATTCACAACCATATTGTCCGGATCAAAATACTCTTTTAAATAATCAAGTGCATTTCCTGCTGGAAAAATCGTATTCCCTTCAGAAGCTGCAATGCCCATTAAATCAAATTCCTCTAGAATTTTTCTCGTTTCTTGATTATAAGGATTGTCTGCATTTTCGTCCCCCAGCCACGCAGGATGTGTCCGTACATATATATTCTCCCTCTTTACCGCCACCGCAAACTCTTTTACCACTTCCAGCGGAATCGTTTCCTGATGAAAGGCATCCACCGACAACAAAATAACGTTCACCCCACTTTTTCCCAATTCCCGAACCACGAGTCCAATTTTTTCGCTATCCTTTGCAAAATATCCGTTTGTAATCAACTGTCTTTGAGGAATTCCAGCATCCCTCGCCATCGCATGAATGCTGCAAACCGACTCCCATTGCAGCAAAGGCTCCCCTCCAAAGGTCATTAATGATTCAATCCTGTACTGCCTTGTCACTTTCTTGACCACATCCACCGCAGCGTCACGCTCAATAAATGTTCCATTGGTATCGTGTGTTCCCTCGGAACAATGCTTGCATTTCCCTGTACACGCTAAAGTCATCATAAATTCAATTCGATTTAAGTTTTTGGTGTAAATGTTCATTTAACATCTCCCCTTCATCGTCCATTGCTGTATATTTATTTTAAGATAGTCTGTATTCCATGTTTACCCATTACTCAATCATAACACCACGTCAAATCTTTGTCCAATATAAAACTTTTCTATAGACGAAAAAGAGGAGTCATTGCATCAGCAGATGATTTCTCTACGATGCAATGACTCCCCTCAGCATATCTCTATGCCAAAATGAGAATAAAACAATGAGTAATTCTAATTATTTAAATTTCTTATAACCACTCTTCTTTAACTTTGTAATGTTGGCCTTTCTTGTTTTTTTATTGCCGCCTTTTACTTTAATCTTCTTCTTGCAGCCCTTGAAAGCGCCTTTCTTTACCGATTTCAGCTTAGCTTTTATCGTCAAAGTACTTAATTTCTTACAACTAGCAAATGCTCCCTTCGGAATGGACTTGATATTCTTGCCCAATGTAATACTCTTAGCCGCTGCACCCTTCAATGCATTGTTGCCAAGCTTTGTTACATTATATTTTTTGCCATTAATAGTTGCTGTTGCCGGAATAGATAGCTTACTTGCTTTCTTACCCGCCGCAGACAGAGACGTTACGGTCACTGTACCTGCATTTTTCGCTGTAGCAGCCTTTGTTACCTTATAAACAAATGTCTTATCAGCAACAGTCTGAGCATTATTCCCCGCTCCTGGTGTTCCTGTAGGTGTTGGTGCTTTTGTTGGATTAGCACTGCCTGGAGCCTTGGTTGGAACAGGAGTTTTCGTTGGGTTTGGATTTGATGATGCATTCGGATCAGATGATGCATTCGGATCAGATGATGCATTTGGATCGGATGATGCATTTGGATCGGATGATGCATTCGGATCGGATGATGCATTTGGATCGGATGATGCATTTGGATCGGATGATGCATTCGGATCGGATGATGCATTTGGATCGGATGATGCATTCGGATCGGATGATGCATTCGGGGTTGCCTTTACCAACCCAGTAATCGCATCCTGTATAGCCTTATTTAATGTGTTAACTTCACTGATTACTGTACTGGCTGTTGCCTTCTCAGCAGCCGCAATTGCATCTGATAATACTTTCCAGCTAGTTGCAGTATAATCATTCTGATTTAGTGCTTTTGCTTGTGCAATGCTTGCAGTCAGCGTCTGCATGGCAGTCGTATTATCACTAGGCGTTAATTCAGATGTTACATCTTCTAATTTTGTCAGAATCTCATTAATCTTACTTGGAAGAAGACTATCTACATCTTCCTTCGTTTTCAATGACTCAACATAAGCTCGAGAAGCAGCTATGCTTTCGTCTGTGTAGTCACCTGTTGTAGAGAGAGCTGTCAACTTTTCTTCTGCATCTTTTGCAGCAGAATCCAATATATCAGCAATTCCCTTTGGCGCTTCCACAACCTTTAACTCATTACCGTCAGCATCCAAGAATCTGACAGCCCGAATGGTAAACACATATCCTTCTGCCTGTTTCCAGTTCTGTGTAAATGCCGTAAGGTTATATGCAGCTCCTGTTTTCAGTCCTGATTTAAGTTCCAAGGTTGCTTTATGACCTTTCGAACCAGTAACACCGTCTCCAGATCCCAAACATTCTTTAAAGTCATCACCCAATTCCAAGTTAATAGCTGTCCATTGATTATATTGGGTGTCTGCCGCACAGTCAAAAGTTACCTCTACCTTTGTAGCACCAGCCATTGCCTCATCTACTTTTCCTTCTAGTATGGAGACCTTAATAGGATTATCCCACTTCTCCATACTAGAAGGAATACCCGCCAAAGAAAACCATTCTAACGGATACTCTACGACCAATCCCTTTACAGCTTTCTGAAGGTTTTCTTTTGCTTCTGTTATTGTAGAAATCGTATCACTATCCTTTGCAGTCTCTGCATTTTTTAGAGCTTCCTGTAATGCATCCCAGCTTTTCTTGGTATAATCGCTTTGAATTAAACCTTCTGTTTCTACAATCACCGCTGCTAATTCTGCTTTTGCACTATCCGGTGTCAGTGCCACCAAGTTACTGATAGCAGTATTAATATCCTGTGCCAGAGAATTGATGTCCTCTTGTTTCATCTCCGTTGCTGTAGGAAGCAACGCAGCTTCTCCTGCTGATACAGTCTGTTGCAACGCATTCCAGCTTGCTGTAGTATAATCGCTACTGGTCTTCGCCTTTGCCGCCGCAATAGCTTCTTCTAACACTTGAGAGGATACCAAACCAGCGATTGCTGCCTCTATGTCTGCCGCTTTCTCATTGATGCCATCATCTCCATCCTCTGTAATACCATCCTTTATCTTGTCGTTTTCATCAAAAAGTGCCTCGCCTGCCGTCATAGCGTCAGTAAGATTCTTCCAACTGCCTGCTGTGTAGCCTTTGACGTTCCCTTCTTTATCTTCATACATATTTTGATAGGCAATGCCTTTCTTCAGAGCAATTCGTAGCGGGGTGTCGTCCACGGTAAGGTCTTTTACCACAACAAAGCTATCATATCCATTATCTTCGATAACGGTCTCAATTTTTTTCAGAGATTCTTCTGTTGCAACATGAATTGTTCCCGAAAGATCATCAATTGCAAGATCATCAACGTAGCTTAAATCTCCATATATATATACGTTAGCATTCACCCATGACAAAGATCCTTCGGAAAGTGTGGAAACATTTTTTCCTAAGCGTATCGTTTTGTTTCCGATTCCTTGAAAGTAGAATGTATATTTTCCCACATTAGAAATATTTCCTCCTACATATATCTCCGATAAATACTGGTAGGCCGGCACTTTATCCGTCACAGCGTCTACACAAGCAGGATACCATCCCTGTTGTTCATATGCTGCTCGATAGCCAACCGTATTGTTCCATGTTGGTATATCAGGCATCTCACCATTGCCTTCTAAAATTAAAAAAGACTCTGCAAGAGTGTTTCCTTTGTAATATAAATAATCAATTGAGTCACCATATCTTCCACTGTCGGTCTGGTTTGAATCTATGGGGCCTGTAGAAGCCCGACCTTGATTAGACGGTACAAAAACAGAAGTCATAATTAACGCAGCTGATACAGTTGCACTAATTATTTTTTTTAGCTTACATTTCATATATTCTAAACACCTTTCTTTACTGATTTTATTTTCAATATCCTCAAATACCAGGTCGGACACAGGACTCCCTGTGTCCGACCTGCATTTACCATTTGTATTTTTGTGCCTTTTTTTCGAAAAATTCGAAATTACTACCACACTTTTTTGGTTGTTTCTTATTCCGTCAAGATTGGAATGAGAGCTTCACCCAAATCAGACTCACCATAGGTATAACGATTCCATAATCCCATGCCATTCTCACCAGTGTATCCATTATCCCAGTAAATATATCCAAGTCCTCTCAATTTTGCCTGTGCAACTAGTCTTGTAATATAAGTACTAATTTCTGGAATGTTATCTTTGTCAACAGCACCAAACTCACCAATCACTACCGGTATTCCATTATCCACAAATTTTCTCTTCAGTTTAAGGAATTGTGATGAAATTGCAGATAGATCTGATGGATAAATTTCTTTTTGACTTCCTGCACTGGTATCCAATGTGAACTGATATGGATCATAGTAGTGCACAGATACCATGATTTTATCTGTACTTCCATTGTATGCTGGCACCTTAAAACTATCGGTCACTGTCTGGTCAATATTGGTGTTATAACCAGGAATCTGCAGGAAACGCACATCATTATGACCACCTTTGCCACGTACCACATTCACAAAGGACTGGTTCAGGTAATTGATGTTATCCCAGGTAGTTTGACCTGGAGCATCATAGTTATTTTTTTCCATTACTTCATTCATAGATTCGAAGATCAGATGCTGATCATAACCCTGAAATTCGTCTGCAATTCTGCCCCAAACATCTGCAAAAGCAGCCCGAATTCCTGTCTGGTTCGCAGCATCTACATCCAGCCAAAAACCTGGTACATCATCTGCACCATCATGCTGAATGTTGATAATTACAAATAAATTATAGTCTCTTGCCCAATCCACAACCTCTTTTGCTCTTGCCAGAAGTTTTTCAAAGTTTTTGTCATCAATATCATATTTGTTGCCGTTGTCAGTAATTTTAACAGCATCTACCCATGATAATGGAATTCTCACTGTCTTAAATCCAGCCTCAGAAACAATTTTGAAGAGATATTTCGTAACTTCTGGATTTCCCCAAGCTGTCTCACTTACCACGCCGTCCTCTGCCACTGCTTCCAATGCATTACCTAGATTCCAGCCGGAACCCATTGCTTTAGTAATGTCAGCATTTGTTAAATCCAATACTTCTGTAGCATATGATTCAGCATAGTCAAAGATCTGAACCTTTTTCACGGTACAGGTATCATATGCTAAATATACATTCCAGGTTGTATTAGAAATTGGTGTGAGATAGGTAACTTCTCCTGCCTCTGACACCTGCGGATAATTTGGTACAATCGGATTATAATTTGCATCCAGAACCTCAGACTGTGGATAAATCGGTGGGTTTGCAATCTCACCATACTCTACCGTCACGGCAATCATCGGCTCCTTAAAAGTAGATACATTCAAGTTAGAAATACCGATATTCCAAGCATTAGCATTCACATAAGCTGAACCTTTTACTACTTTCATAGAGCCACAGTCTACATCTTCATCACTGGTCTTGTGCCAATCACCTTCAATCAATACCGGCTCACTTTCTACCGGATCAACTACTTCTTCTTCCACGTCAGCGTAAGTCAAAGAGTTGATCTTAATCTGGCAGTCACTAACTCCTCCTGTCTGAAGATTAATACCCTGCACTGGCTGGCCAGTAGCCAATTTGCTTTCAATCACACTAAATGGCACATCTACCGTATACTCCGTTTCAGTATCTACTTCTACAGATCCATCCTTGTCATAGCCGTTTGGACCAATCATAGTTGGTTCCCAGCCGCCCCAAGAAGTGTCAAATACCACAAACTGTAATGTGTTGTTGTATCCCAGATCTTTCTCTTCTGCATCACCTTCCCCTGTGTTGTCCTGCGTTTCCACAGTACCCAGTTCGGTATACTCATATTTCAGTCGAAATCCATTTTTGCCGCTGCTCATGTAGTTGGACGCCAAAAACGTCTCAATATACCCATAATCGCCAGCATACACTCCTTCTTCCGGATTAGATGTTGCTGCATTTGCAGTACTTCCAGTAACCAAGCTTGCTCCCAGCATTACTGCTGACAAAGCAACACTTAAAAATTTTTTTAATCTCATAAGCGTACTCCTTTCTTCCTTATATTTTTATACCCATTGTGTAGTTCCGCAAGATGGATATAAAAAATGTTTCTTGATAAATCATTTGATAATATATTTTTTGCTTGTACTTTATTTTGTTATTTTCTCTGCTGCCTACTTCCTCTCTCCTTTCCATCCACTTTTTGAAAAATATTGCTATTTCTCAGCAGATTAACCAGCATATCGAGAAACTATACAAGCTTTGGTAGCTAAGTTAATTGATTCGGAGAATTACCAGACTCCTCCGTCTCAGATTGCAAAGAAGCCAAGCCACGGACAATCAAGTCCTGAATCATATCATTCTGCGTATTCTGGCAATAGCGCTCTTTCTTTACTATTCCTAAATCAACTTCCATACTGGGTGATATCGAAATTGTGAACCGTCTTAAATCTGCAGCCATATTGTCACCCCCTTGATTCTGTGCGGTTCAGTGAATCATCGAACCACCTCTTGTTTACTTATTATAGTGGTTCACTGGTTCATTGTCAATAATTTTTTCTTTACAACTTTGGGTTACAAATGTATAATCTTAGATATATATGTAAGAATATTAAGCAAAACAGTTACTTTATGCTTAATAAAAATGATGTCAAGACGAACCATATTCGTCTCACAGAAATGAGGTTAAATATGGCAACTGATAAACCACGATATACTGTGTCCGTGGACAATGAACTATTCCAGCAAATTGAAGACTTCCGATTTGAACATCGCTACCAGACACGATCAGAGGCGACTGTGGAATTGATTCGTTTAGGACTCGAAACCCTAAAAAAGGAACAGAAAATATCTCAAAATCACAATCCCCAAAAATAGCTCTGCACAAACCGGCTGGCATTGCTCGACACAATATATTTTTTACCATTTGACATGTTCAAGAAACGATCCAATATGTACAAATTTCCTGAAAACTGAAATTGTTTTTAATATCAAACAATTCCCTTCTGTCATAATCTGATTGTTCATCATTTTTCAACGAATCACATAGTCCGTTGTCCTTTACTTTTTAGATACTATACTTTTCATCTAATTTTTTCTACTAGTTTTACATGAAAAGACATAAAAGGGTCAAAAATGTTAAATTTTACTGTTTTCAATATTTTTTGGCTATATCATCGATCATAGTTTCGGCTACTTCGCCTGCCGCAAAATACTGTCTTCATACTTCCTTATGATGTCTTATTTCCAGCATTTACTTCTTAAATGGAAAAAAATGGTCCTGCCAATTCAACAGGACCATTTTCCTTCATTTAATTATTCTTTTGAAATAGCACAGCTTTCACAACATCCTTTGGAACTTTAACTAGCAATATTACAGATACGCAGGGAAAAGCGCACCATTTTGCTTCATCACTTGGTAATCTTTACCGTCTTTTTCTGCCCTTTTCCTTTCAGCCGCTTTTTGTATGCCTTCAACTGTTTTTTCGGCACTTTGATTTTTGCCTTTGCATGGATGCCTTTGAATGCATTTTTACCCACTTTTTTCAGGACATTCCCTTTAATTTGGATGGATTTCAGTTTCTTGCAATTCTTAAACGCATTCTTGCCAATCGACCTGACTTTAGACGGAATAACTATGCTCTTTAACGATGTACAGCCCTCAAAAGCAGAATTGCCAATGCTACTGACATTTTTTCCAATAATTACCTTTTTCAGCTTTGTATTTCCACGGAATGCATTTGCCGAAATGGAAGTCACTTCATAGGTAATATTGTCAATGGTCACTTTGGACGGCACATTTGCTGTGGTAGCCTGATTATTTTTTGCCTTCACATACGCCACAGTTCCATTGACTTCACTTGACTGTGTCACCTGATAGGTATTCCCGGAAGTGTCCCGTATGATACTGTTTTTCGCAGGGATCTTCCTCTGCATAGGCTTCTGGATCGGCGTAGTGGACGGCCCTGGCGCACTGCTTGGAATCGGCTTCCCGGTCTGCCCTGGTACATCGCTTGGAATCGGCTGCCCGGTCTGCTCCGGTACATCGCTTGGAACCGGATTGCCGGTCTGCTCCGGTACATCGCTTGAAGCCGGACTGCCGGTCTGCTCTGGCGCATTGCTTGGAGCCGGACTGCCGGTCTGCTCCGGTACATCGCTTGGAGCCGGACTGCCGGTCTGCTCCGGTGCACTGCTTGGAACCGGGCTGTCTGTCTGCTCTGGCACATCGCTTGAAGCCGGACTGTCTGTCTGCTCCGGTGTGCTGCTTGGATCAGGATCACTCTTTTGAACGATAACGGTCTGTTTTACCTGAACCGAGGCATCCTTTTTCAGGGATGCAGTAATCACAGCCGTCCCCGGGCCCTTCAGTGTTATGTTCCCACTCTTATTAACTGATGCTACAGTAGAATCACTACTGCTAAAGGAGAAAACTGACTTATCTAATCTTGGTAATCCACTTACAGTATTATTCTCATTACTTTGCCAAATATCCATCTCATAAGAAGTACCCTTGTCCGTCTCTTGAAATGTACGTCTGGGTTCTGTCTGCAAGTGAAGATATTTCTTCTTGATGAATATAGACAGAGAAACGTCCTTACTCACGTTGGCAACCGGTCCAACAGCATCCTCATCATCAAAATACTGCACCCAGTACAATATTCCCCGGCTGTCCTTAAAACATCCTACCCCAATACTTTTGACTCGACTATTTATGATATTGGCATGATGTCCCTGAGAATTATTCCAACCTTCCATTACCTCTTCGGGACTGAACTGACCCATCGCAATATTTTCCAGCTTGTATTCACCACGCTTTGATGCAGTATAAAAATGTCTGTCTGTAGGTCTAGTATGGCTATAATACAAAGCAATTTCTGCCGCCCGCTGATTGGCAATGGTCGTCAGATCTCCATCGAGCTGTAATTCGCTCACTCCACACCTGACACGTTCTTCATTGACCAGCTTCAATACCTCTGCACCATACTCATACATCTGCCTCCCTGGAAGATTTACGGTAACCGGTTTTTCTGCCTCATCCATTTCCGGATCCGGAGCAATAAACTCTTCCATGTATTGCATGATCCAAAATTCATACTTCATGCCAACCAGACATTCTCGCACTCGGTTCTCCCCATCAAGCAACACAGTAACCGGTGTGTAAGCATTATCAGGTTTATAATCACTCATGGCGTTCTGGAGTTTCCATGATTGATCATCATAGCAAACGCTTATGTCAGCACAGGTATAAGTATCAGCATAAGACTGCACCTTTTTGCGTGATGCCCGACCCGTCTCCGCAAAAATCACTCGGATATCCGAACGTCCAACCCATGTGCTATTTGAAATACTTTCCAGAGTTTTCCCGGTAAGAGGGCAATAGGTCGGTCCAAAGACAATCACCGTAGCCTGTCCGGAGTCTGAGCGAGCGGAAATGGATGTGCCATCCAGACACGTAAATGTGAACTCCGGACTGAGAGGAAACTCTTCTTCATCCGCAGCCGATACTTCATCTTCTCCATCCGCAGCCAATACTGCCACTCCCTTCCCACCGATAGGCGAAAGCAGCTGCAGGACAAGCAGCGACAACAAAACAAATAAAGATATGCATTTTTTCTTCATACAGATCTCCTTTCCTCATTTTTTGTTTGATTGTATCATAATTCCTGCGGATTTTATCAATATAAGCGTGAATGGTAAATATATGGTGTGAATGGTAAATTGATATGGTGCCCGTTTCGGCTATTTTTTAGCTATGTTTTACATTATTACGGAAGAATTCTAAAAAACCGTCTTCCACTGCCACCTGATCCAGCTCACTTTCCGGCAGATCATAATAATATTTACCGCTCTTGATATCAATAGATAAGCTGTCCAAAGGAAATCCTTGCTTTCGAATCACATGTGGTTTCTCTGTAATGACAAAACGTTCACTTTCCATCGATGGCTCCATCGCCTCATAGATCTGTTCCCCATCCATCACAAGGCATATCGCATTCACATATCTGGCTGTTAAACCATCATACTGTTTGGCAAGACCAGAATAATAAACAAGCATCTCTTCATCGGTTAAATATTTTCCATCTACTGTACGAACATGAACTCCAGGCTGAACCTCATCTGGAACATCATCAAAATATAAACCAGAATCACAGGAAAAGACCGGAATCTGAAATGCCCGATAATATGCCATCGCCTTTTGTCTGGCATTTTCTAGGGGTGTTTGTCCATCTTCCGGTACACTTGGAATTTCACAATCCAAATCCTGTAAACCGATCAATTCAATTCCCAAGTCTTCCAATTTTTTTCTCATAACTGATAATTTTGCCGGATTTCCTGTACCGTATAATAATTTCATGATCATCCTCCCTGATTCATCACTGCTATTGTATAATACGATACCATATATCCGGAAATAATCAACTCTTTCTAGTTCTAGGAAATGCTATCATGAATAGGTACTTCCTTTTCAATTAAAATGGGGTTTCTAACCAATACCAGCATCGTAATATCATCAAACTGTGGAGCCTGCTGCACAAATCCATCTATAGCATCCTGAACCTGCCGGACCATCCGCTCAGGTTCTGCACAAGGTTTTTTATTTAAAGCATGAAGCATACGCTCTGTTTCAAACAGTTCTTCCTGGGCATTGGTAGCCTCTGGCACCCCATCAGTATACAGAAACAAACTGTCTCCTTCCTTCATTTCAAATGCATACTCGCTATATTTTGCTCCCTCGATTCCACCCAGTACAAATCCATGCCTGTCTTGTAGCAGGCAGAAACCATCATCTCCTCTTCGAATTGCCGGAAACTCATGCCCGGCATTTGCTGCAAGAATCCTGCCGGTAGAGATCTCCATAATTCCCAGCCATACCGTTACAAACATTTCTGATTCGTTGTTTTCGCAGAGCTGTTCATTTACTTCTTCCAGTATTTTTCCTGGAGAGAGACTATTGCTTGCCCGGTTCTTCAAAAGCGTTTTTGCAATAACCATGTACAGAGCTGCCGGAACACCTTTTCCAGATACATCGCCAATTACCATCACCAGATGGTCTTCATCCGCCAAAAAGAAATCATAAAAATCCCCTCCCACTTCTTTTGCCGGAGTCATGGCTGCAAAGATATCAAATTCTTTCCTATCAGGAAAAGCCGGAAAAATCCGAGGCAACATATTTGCCTGAATATCTGTGGCAACATGTAACTCTGTGCTAATGCGTTCTTTTTCTGCAGTTACTGCCGTAATATTTTTTACATAATCCAATATTCCCTGTTCCATTTTTAGGACAGACTCAGCAAGCCCCTGCAGCTCATCCCCTGTTTTTATAGTCGGAAGCCGTTCCGAAAGCTGCACACCAGAATCCCCAAAAGCTTCCGTCTCTTCTGCAATAATATCAATCGGATGAATCACAGTACGATACAGATAATAAACAAACAACAGAATGATAAGCACCATAGCAGCAACAATGGATCCCAGTGTATGGTATGCTAATTCTGTAATTGCACTCTGCAGTGTAGACATTGGTATTTCAACACCAATAAACATAGAAACATCCCGATTCTCCGTTAGTACCGGAAGCACCGCAGACGTGTTATAACCAAAAAGGCTCTTGGAAATATAATAATTTGTCGCCCTGCTATTTGTCTCCAATTGCTGTTTGACATCCAAAACAAAATTACGATTAAATGGACCTGTCTCGCCAAATGCATAAGATTTTTCTTCATTCTCGTAAGTATCCAATAAATAATGTAGAGGTGCCCAATCCCCTTTAGCAGCATCTTCTTGATTAAGCTGATCCATATCAGCCAGCACCACATAAATATCATTTGCCCCCATACTGACACGCAAATGATTCATCTGCTTCCATATTTCCTGATATCGTTCCGATTCCATAATCTCCTGGTACCGTTTCAACGACTTACCATTCTCTGGGCTCTTGAGTATCTCCGCATAGGCAAGTAATTCCTCCTGCCCTATAAAACTCTCCACCGTTTCCGCAATATCATAAGCGGTTTCATTGTATTGTTTAATGATGGATTTTCTAAATCCACGTACACCGATCACAATGCTAATTACACTGATGATGAGTGCAATTAATGCAAAACCCAGAATAAATTTTTGCACTAGCTTTCTCTTGTTACGCATAAGACTCCTCCATCTTATCTCTCTACTCTTATTTCAGCAGGATTGGTTTCTGCAATATCGGCTGTCCCGGCTTATTCTGTGATGTATTCCGATATTTCTTCCTGCGTTCCAGTTCTCCCTTCCGCAGGCAAATTATCCGGGGCAGCGCCAGTCTTCCTAAATTTCGCAAATCATCATAATCTGGATTTACTTCCCGCAAAACACGATCAAAACTATGGGACATTTCATCTACCGTTTCCCGTACCGGTCCTCTTTCCAGTTCCAAATATACCAGATACCCTACAGGAAAACCGGATTCCCCCGCAGCCACTGCATAATCATGGAATGCGATTCCCTGCTGCTTTGAAAAACGTATAACCGCAGCTTCCAACATGGCAGCATTCATTTTCTCACCTGCCACATTGAGAACCTGGTTAATCCTCCCCAGGATTTCTAACATGGGAATTCTATTTCGGAAACCTTGAATCCTGACCAAATCTCCCTGACGGTAGCGATACAATCCCGATCGGTTTGTAATTACTAATTCATACTGTTGATTTTCCTTTACTTCCTGCGTGGTATAAACATTCCCAGTGTCCCGATCTAAAAATTCAAAATATCCACTTTCTGGTATCAAGGTATAATAGGGACGTTCCAGTTCCTCCGCATAAGCAGCCAGACATTCCGAAGAACCATATAAAAAATACTGCCACGGAACCGATCCTGTGTACTGACGGAGCAGTCTTTCCCGAGAACGAAAAAAACTTCCTCCAATTCCGCTAATCATATGTAATTGTTTCCAGATGCGGGGAGCAATCGCTTCCAATCCAAGACTTAACTCCTGTTTCAAAAAACGAATTCTCTCCTCTGATGGACGCAAGCTGGTCAGCAACCGTGCTTTCATTTCTTTCGTAAGCTTTATTTCCCCCGGAATAACACCTGTCTCCATTGCCGACAGCATCTCCATGCCATGCTCCCTGAGGTACGCAAAAAACAATAGTACATCATACAAAAAGATACTTTGGATGGATAGCAGATTTTCCTCCCCCAGGGCACACCACAATTTGATATATAAGGAACTCTCTGTTTCCTTTGAAAACAAGCATTCTTTTCCTCCGACATAGCGTCCGGGATCAAACAGCTTCCTTTCATATAAATAACGATACGCTGCTGCCGTCAACATCATCTCCCGCTCTTCTCCATCCAGATCAACGGGAAATATGGATAAATGAATATGTTTTCCGGATTTCTCCCCAATCTGCTTCATCACATTGTCATAAATCCCAGCAAAGGGACGCAGCCCCTCCCTGGTCAAAGGAATTTTCTTCGGTTTCCCCACGCTGCCACTAGTGGTAACAAAACAATACACCGGATACGCCGTTAGAACATTGCTTTTGCCTGCGTACATGCGCCGAATGGCATCTTCATAATCGGAATAA
Organism: uncultured Jutongia sp.; assembly: GCA_964409845.1. Classification (GTDB taxonomy): domain Bacteria; phylum Bacillota; class Clostridia; order Lachnospirales; family Lachnospiraceae; genus Butyribacter. Next base: position 14,458 of record CAYPEW010000012.1, on the reverse strand, counting down.
TCTGAAAGCGGCACATATTTCTGATAATCCGCAATACTATGAATGTCATGGAATCGATGCAGCTTCCCAAACTCCGTATCTGCATTTTCCCGGATCCATTCCAACAGCTTTTCTTCCATTAACTCTCCCCTCTATCCGGCAAGTTCTTACGGATCGTCAGAATATTTTTACCATCCTGATAGTCATAACAGACATCATCCATACTCTTTTTTACCATATAGATCCCCAAGCCTCCGATCTGTCGTTCCTCTGCGGATAGCGTAGTATCGGGATCCCCCCGCTGTAACGGATCATACGGCACACCGTGGTCCATAAAAGTAATCGCTACACGCAGCGGATCCTGTTCCACCTCTACCTGAATTCCTGCATCGCCAACTCCTGTTTCATATGCATAGCGGGCAATATTAACAAATATCTCTTCCGCTGCCACTTCTATCTGTCCAAGAATACGGACAGGACATTCCTGCTTTTCCAATGTCCCCCTAATAAAATCCAACACCTGATCCAGATTTTCTGCTTTGGCCTCAATGAAAAAAGTCTGCTCCTTCTCTTGTGGACAGATAATAGTTAAAATTTCATCAAAACCAGTAATAAAAAACACCTTCATTATGGTCTCTCCCACATTACAGACTGCCATGCTCCCCTGAAGGTTCATCTTCTTCTGCCCCAAAAGCAATACCCGCAGTCCTGCGGAAGATAAATAAACCAATTCTTTCATATCAATCAGTAGATCCTGAATTCCATCCAACTCATTTTTGATCACTTCTTCCAACTGGGGAGCCGTAGTCGTATCTAATCTACCAACAAGCTCTAACCTTAGTTTTTGCTCGTTTCTGTATTTTTTAATTTCCATGCTTCTCTCCATTTCCTGTTTGTAATCACTATTTATTCACACTTCCAAACATGCCGCCACTTAGTCTTTTTCTGCATTTTTGGTATTGGCTGATACGGCACGCTTCTGCTTTTCCGCTGCAACACTTTTTACCGGAGACGGAACAATACCAGATAACATCAGGTCACGCACCCTCTCCAATGCCTCCGGTGTCCCATGATTGGCAGCACGAATCTCAAAATGATATTTGGCAGAATAGTCCGACCCCCTGGTATGATGGCTATGAGAACTAACCGTCCCTCGCATAGATACCTTTGCCGGACCAAAACCGATCCCCCCTTCCAGGTTTCCGTCTGCCTGCATTTCACTTTCCTTCCTTTCACTCTGCCGAACTTCCATATCAAAGGTCAGCCCCACCTCATCAATTTGCAGATTGGGAACAGGGACCATTGCAAGCAGAGGAACTTCTACCTTCATACTCTGCTGTTTCTCCTGCATGCTTCCCTCTGGCTCCTCCTGTTGATACAGAAAACTGGCTGTTCGGGTCTTCCCCTGTTCGTCCACGCCCACCTGCTGAATAAATCCTGCCGTGGAACGTGCCAATTGTATCTGTGCATCACAGGCTGCCACCAATGGTGCAGCCACTAACTGTTCCATATCCATCCCTGTAAACTGCTCTATAGCTGCCATAATATCCCTCCCTTCTCTTTACTCGCCTTCATGATCCAATCCATAAGCGATTTCCAGGTCCATGATCCGTGTCTGGTATTTCATAATCCGATTCATAATATTGGTTTTCACCATTGCATATTTATCCCGGTCATAATCATATACATTTTCCACAAAACCATCCCTGCTGATCTGATACATCCTCTCCTGCTCCTCCAACATACGCTGCACTTTCTGAAATAACAGTTTCAGCTTTTTTACTTTTGCTTTCAGACAGTCAATCTCTTTCCAGATCTGCTTTTGCTCCGCTGTACCCGGTTTTCCCTGTACACCCATGGGCATAGTATCTGTCTGCTGTACTACCTGATTTGCACTGAGCAGATCTGTCAGACGCATAATTCCCTCTGCTGCTGGAACAGCACCTACCTGTAAGTGATAATTTACTTTGGGCAGAAAGTCACTTTCTCTCTGTTCCGGAGAGCAGATTCGTGCCTTGACCACATTTTCTTCCTGCTCTCCGTCCACACATACTTCTGCCGAAAAACTAATGTCCGCTTTCTCAATAGACAGACTGGTTAAAGGAACCAACGACAACAGCGGTAACTGCATCTGCAGTTTATCCACTCTACTGTTATCATCTTCCTCATTCCGAATCTGGTCATAGGCTACATTCATATGATTCAGCTGAATAATCTCCTCCTGCCCCTGCTGCCTGACCGTTGCCATACTGCGCACCGTCTCCAAAACTTCGGATTGCAGCTGCTGATTGGATTTTACCAGAGCATGGAGCGGGGCATAGACCAATTCCTCTAAGCGGATAAAATTGCTATCCTGGTATTCTGCATCCCCACCACCAGATTCTTCCCTGTCTATCATTGTACTTTCAGTCTCTTCCTGCTTGTTTCTACTCATATGGTAAACCTCCTTTCATGCAATCCGATGATGCTATTACTAAGGTGGTTAAAAAACGTTGCTATTTAGCCACCTTAGTAATATGTAGGCAAGATAACGGGCAAAAGTTTATCAAACTCCAACGTTACCAGATATCTACGTCATGAATCCACCGATACTACAATTGCCGTGTGGCTTCCCTCTTTGAGCAAAATATCACCACGCTTCAGTAATTTATCACTTTTGGTGTATTTCGCATCCGTTAATATCTTGAAATGACCGGTTTTTTCTAATGCCGCCGCTTGATTTCCTGTATAGATGGAGCCGGAAACCGGAATACCGGCTGCATTGACACATACCGCCACCAGTGCTGAACAATCTGTCTCACATTTTTTATCCACTGCCGCAATATCCCATTTTTTGGCTTTTGCCAGTTCATACAAAGTCGTACGCTGATTCTGGTCATAGCCGATATTATTGTTTTTGCACGCTGCCTTCATTGCTTTCGCAATCTTGGCAGCCTCCTTTTCATCCTTTGGACGGATTACCTTGTTCCATCCATGGTTATACCAGTTACGGGTATATACCTCCCTGCCCGTCTGGTCTCCTGCCTGACCACCTCTTGCTCTGCCTCTCTCATCAATAGATGCATGTCCAATTACTACGTTCATATCTGACACTTCCTTTCTTCTTTGTTTCTGCTTGTACTGTTTTTCCATACCAGCTACACCATATATGTTCCTTTGTCATCTTTTGACATTCCCATCACTCCATTACTAGGATCGTAAGTTCTTAATCAATTGATCCAGTTCGTCCGCAATTGTCAATTCTTCATCATAATGTCTATCCGCAAACTGGGACAGATTTCTTCCAATGAGATTTCCTGCTTCTTTTCCAGAAGCACATTCCCCATTCACAAAAGATTGATACGCCATGGCATAGCACTGAAATAAGTCATTATGCATTTTAGTGCTTCCCGGTCCACCATGAAATCCCTCATAGCGTCCTCCGTCATCCTGATAATAAAAATTGCATTGAGTGGTTCTGGTACGGAATTCCCGGATCCACGCAAGCGGAATTTCCATTGCCCGCAGATAGGGCAGTGCTGCCACCATCAACCACTCATGCCACCCACCAGGATTGCGAATTAGTCCACCAATCGCTTTCCGATTTTCTTTTATTGCCCATAGATTAAAAATGTCTTCTGCAGACAGGGTCTGCAGATATTGCAGAACATCATTAGAACTTGTCCCATCGGCACACAGGGTAACCGTCCCACTTTCAGGTATACAAATGTTTGCTGTATCTACCCGGAATACACTGGAGGAACCAGATGGTGCGACGTCATCTTCCAATTCTTCTTCCGTAACCCCATATTGGTTCATTAAAATCTGAACAAACTCCTCTTCACCATAATAATCCGGTCTTTCCACAGGTCTTCTCTCTCTCTTTCCAAAATTATGAAACATCACTTTTTCTCCTTTCTATTTTGCTAAATCAGTATAATAAAGTTTTTGTGTCGTATCCTGAATCAGAAAACCGAAGGAACAGGTATTCTGATCCACTGTAATCTGCTCCAGGAGGGCGTCCCCTCCATCCAGGCTGGTAATCGAAATCGGCTCTCCCATATAATAGGATTGGTCGTAAATCTTTTCCTCTTTCTCCACTGTATCCTCTAGGGGATAGAGCGGCACAATACTGTCCCCCTCCCGTATCTCATACTCCTGTTTCGATACCTGTATTGGTGTAATCACCCGAATCACACCGTCCGGATTATCCTCATCAAAACCAATTACCATCATACAGAGTTCTTCATTATATAAAACTGGCGCATGATATTCCGTACACTGTTCGGTATGCAACGTCTCAACTAGGCAGAGTGGCTGACCCTGCAGCCCCCAATATGTTTCTTCCGGACTGGCTTTCAGATAACCGTTACGATTGATTGTTACATCACTGTCGGTACTCAACAGATAAGATGTTCCATCTCCTGACTGACAGAATGTTGTGAGATAGGCTCCGGCAATGTTTTCAATCTGGTCTGGTTCCACATCCAAACGGATTTTCTTCTTTTCTCTGGACGGAGTCCGCCATTCCATATTGTTCTCTTTTATTAAATAATCCCGGTAATGCCGAAGCAATTCCCGATAGGTCTCGCAAAAGGACATTCCATCATAAACAGATATATCATTCTGCAACCACTCATTGGATCCACTGGGCAAATAGATACTCAACCCACTGGGTTCTTCCTGATATCCACTGGTTACCTTTGCCGGTACCAGCTCCTGAAACTGTTTTTTTGCCTGAAGATAAAGATCCTGGTTTTCCTGCAGGCTGCCCATAGCTTCTATCAGATCCATAACATCAACGATCTCAGACGCCATACCTTCCTGTCTGCTGCCGAATCCCTGTAGTTCTTTCCGCATCTGTCCTAATTGTTGGTACAAATCTTCGTCCGCATGATTCAGAACAACTCCTACCATCTGATGAAATATATCATGAAAAGCATCATAAGCATCCACATCGATGAGACTGAGTGTCAGCTTATAATCATTGTCAGCATAAGATGCCTCGTAGGAGGATAACATCGCTTCTCCCACCGCTTTTCCAAAGGAAGCGGAAGGTTCTTCTCTCTCCTTTCCAATTGCTCGAAGCCAATCATAATCATATCCATTCTGTGGTTCCAATTCTTCGGAGGCAATGAGATAATCTGTCTTGTCCCTTAACAGGGACACCAATTCCAGATTTCCCATCAGGCAGGCGTCCAGACTGACGAAATCAAAGGATGATTTCATAGCGGATGCTTCCATCGCATCCTTGATGCTCTCCAACGGCAGAGAAGCTGCATCAAAATTATTATCTCTGCCAAATCCCTCAATCTGTCCCGCACCATGATTCCACAGGACCAGTCCGTAATGCTCTGCCGGATAGGACTGCACCCCATAATTAACAAAATCTGCCAAAGTATCCGCGCTGCCCATATTTCTAATTTCTAATTCTTCTTCCTGCTGTATCCCATCACTGGAAATACAAAATCTACCATACTCCTTATTCTGCATCGGCTCATACTGCCACTGTGAAGCGCCGCCCGCTTCCACCACAACCTGCAGCAATCCAGAATCCATTCCAGCATCTCGGACAGCCTGTTCCATTTCTTTTAAATCATCTGCCGCTGCCCCATAATCACTTTCCAGATCACTACCATCCATATAGACTAAAACTGTACAGTATGCTTTCGATGCCAATTCTGAATACTGCTGTACTCTGACACCATCACGCTGCAGTCCGTTTGTCGTAGTAATGACGGCACCAGCTGCCAATGCACCAAGAATACCCATCCATATCGGTTTTTTTGCCTTCTTTTTGTTTTGCTCCATTCCATCCCTCCTTATAATCTTCTCGTATAATCACCTTTCCTGCTTCTGCTGCGCATAGACTGTACATTCGCAGAAGGTGTAACACCCAGTTCCTTTTCTGCCTCCGCAAAGCTTTCCTGGATCACCGGTTCTCTGGACAGATTAATAAAGACAGCCCCGCTCCGGTCCACCGGAAAACTTTCATACATCTGTTCCTCCACCTGTGCCAAAACACCTGCCATATCCCCTTCGCTTCCATTTACCACGCATTCTCCACAGGATTTTCTGGTTTCTTCCCTGGATGCCTCATGATACTTCTCCAGTTTCTCCCGTTGCTTTTGCACCGTATTTGTACCAGACACTACTTTATCGTATAGCAGCCTTGCCTCATCATACTGTGCAATCAGTTCCTTCGTCTCTGCCAGTTCTTCATCGCGAAATACGCCTTTCTTCTCCTGATAGGCAACACTTCTCTTCAAGCCACCCATGGAATTTGCAAGCTGCGATACATCTCCTGCCCTGGCACCAGTAGCCAGTGTATTACCTACCTGGTCAAAGGCATCCATGACAGATACATTCATCTCATCAAATTCCTCCATTGGTGACTGAAATTCATCCAGATAGATATCCTGCATCCGGGTCATCATCGCTACGGAAGAATTCAAATGCTCTTTTGCCTGATCCAGCCTCTTGCAATGTTGCATCGTAGTGTAATTTTCATGGCGATATCTCTGCCAGTTGCTCCGAAAGGAACCATTTTCTATATTATTCAAATCACCTTCCAATCTCTTATTAATGCATTGATCAAAGACCTTTGTATTCGATTTCTCCAGTTCACCGATGCTAATTCTCTGGCTCAGCTGATAAGTTTTTCCCAGTGCTACAAATCCTATTTCTGCCTCAAAATCAGCCGATCCTCCCTGCAAACTGGCATCTGCTCTGGCAGATAAGCGGATATAATTAAGATAAAACAGAGACATTGCCCCCTGAATAACCCCCTTCACTGCCTTTAAGACACCCTCTCCGAGTTTGCCGGAGAATTCCACTACCTTCTTTGCCACCTGAAGTGCCGCTGTCGCCACACCAATGGCAGCATAAATACCTACCTTCGCCACCTCATAGGCGCCGATTTCGATTCCTTTTCCAATGGCCACAAAAGCCCGTTTCCACCAACTTGCATTACGAATCGCTTCTTTACACTCCTGGATTTTACGATCAAAACGTGCAATCTCGCTGTATAACTCATTAACATGTGCCTGTGCCCGGTCAATCTCTCTGGTGGCATCGTTGATTTTATTGCGCAGTCTCTGTACTGCCTGATCAATATTCCGGGTAACCGTCGTCATTTTTTCCGTCAATGGAGATGTATCAACTACCAGGCAGAAAGCAAATTGCCCAGAACGAAAACTTTGATAAGCCACCCGAATCTGGAGAGTAATCCCAAAGATGCCTAACCAGATCGTCCTAAAATCTAACGAAATCATGCCCTTGCAGAAAATAATCCGGGCATCCACACGAATGCGTTTAAGAAATTCCACCATTCCATCAAAATAAAAGGAAATTTCTTTCTTATCAGCAGAGAGGAAAAAAATCATTCCATCACTCTGTGGATCGACAAACTGCGTGATAACACTATCCTTTGCTACAGGAAGTGTAGATTCACTGCTACGGCTAAATTCCGATGCCCCAATCTTTAGAAATCCCAGATTAATTTCCGGCACCCGGGCATAGGCAAGCAGCCCCTCCCCCTCACGAAACGAAAAAAGTACCTCGAAGGCTTTGCCAAATATTTCAATCACAGCACAAATAAAGATTCCACGATCCACGGTGTAATTTCCAAGTTTGGTATTCTCCGCTGCATAATAAAACTGCGCCATGAGTTTCAAACGACCGGAAGCGTCAATGTAATAATGCCGCATCCTCTTTAAATCCGTCACATCCACCCCATCTCCAAATGCAGTAATCTGAACCTGTGATGCATCCAACTGGAGAGAAGTATTCTTGACTTCTGTATTAAACCGGGAAACAATTCCCTCCAGGTCTCTGTTTTTAACCATTTCCTGACTAAAAGGTGAGAGAGCCTGAAACGGCAGTCCTTTTAACTGGATAAAATCCATTACATCAATGCCATCTAAGTGATATCCCAGCAGATTATCCATCAAAATCGGAATCGACAGATCACTGACCGCTGCCGACAATAAGTCCGGTATCACAACACTGCCCTGAACCCGCAAAATAACAGCAGCAAAAAGCCGGATATCGCGAATATATAAATTGGTATACATACCAAAAGTTAAACCTGTTGATACCCGAATCATCAGACAGGTATCCCCTATGGAAAAAATACTAAAAAGCGGCAGAGGTTTCTCTACATGGGAAAATGCTTCCAAAACAAAGGAATTCTCCCGCACCCCACAATCCACGGTGAACTTCATATCTGGCACAAAGGAAAAGGAAAATGTTCCTTTAATAATAAAAGCCGGACTGCTTCCCAGCTCCATCAGCATGTACATATCGCTGCTTTGCATAAAGTCTGTCTGAAAAGAAGGAATACGAATCATGCAGAGAAATTGCTGCTTCCCCGCTCCCAAAAACAGTTCTGTCTCCTTCAAGCCAAATAATGTCCGCACTGCTTTTACAAAAATGCTGTCTCCCTCCATAACAATATGAGAATATGTCAGAAAACTGCATTTTCGGATTTCTGCCGGAACCTGTTTTACACCAGCAGAGCCAGAAGCCAATCGCGGCAGCATCCAGGTATTGCCTGTCTGCGCATAGAAGATAAACTCCCGGATTCCAAAAAAGCCGGCTACCGTTTCCAATGCTTTCCGTAAAGCCGATCGATCTTGTCCGGCTGTCGGATCATTTTGTATATGAAAAGCAAATAAAAGTGCCGTACCATCCTCTGCTTTTGCCAGTTTGAAATATAGACTGCTCTCTTGAAATCCCAGCTCCAGCAGGTCCTTTTCATAATATATGGTTAGTTCTCCCGGCAATCGTTTTGGGAGCAGGTCGTCTACATAAGCGCTATACCGATCCGACATACCATCCTCTATCACTTCCAGCGAATCCGATAATTTCTCCCCGCTCCACTGGAGTGTTCCACAGAAAACCAGTTCACCACCACGTTTTCCCAACATAATCCTGGCAGGATAATGCAAGACCGTTCCTTCTGCCGCTATATTAAATGAAATATCATTCTGTTTCATATAGACCTGCCCCCTTTCCGATGCATGATAATCTCCAAATCCATTCCGGCCAGTTTCTGATCTCCCTATTAGATCTAAAGGCAAATTACAAACTGCATTTACGACCAGACAAACCGGAATGCTCCGCTGTACTAATTTTCGGACTCGGCATTATCTCCATTGCTCTCTCCGGAAGCATTTTTTCCATCGCTCTCTCCGGAAGCATTTTCTGCCTTGGACTCAATCTTCGGCTTTTCTGCAATACCGATATACTCGTCAATCGTTACCAGAGACATTTTGTCCAAAATCTTCTGTCTGGTCGTATTCCATACAGAAATAGACACATTGTCCACATCAACCAAACTCTGGATTTCTGGTGGAATCACATCTTTGGCAATCACCTGCAATTGAAATGCATATTCCAGCTGTGACTCCTGTTCAGGGGCTTTGCGGATATAGAGATAAGCCATCTGAAGCTTTACAATCAGATTGTCCAGCCCCTTTTTCTTATCCTTATCCTTTTCCTGATCCCCTTTGATTGCCAGACTGCTGACGCCATCTAGCAGGTCATTGTCCATGTCCTCTGTACTCGCTGTGTCGTCCACACCTTTTACTAATTTCTTGATGTCCTGAATGACAGTTCCAATGGACACCCCATTATTGGGATTTTGTTCCGTTGGCAGTAACAGAACGGCATACCCGTCTGCCCCCTTCTTTTCGTAGGCTGCATGAAGACTTGTCCCTAATAGGGAAAAATCAATACCTACAGATGCATTAAGATCACTCATCTTGTACCTCCTTTCCTATTGCTCAATTATAAAATTGAGTAAACTGTTTATCGTTGCATTTACAGAATACAATATTCTGATAAGAAGTTTTTTCTATTTAAATTTTGTTGATTTTTTATAATAGATGAATATTTCTAAGTTTGAAGTCCTTCGATCCCAAAGAAAATAATAAGATATTTATACAATCAAAAAAGACATTTACACTGATCACATGCTCACAATGTAAATATCTCTTGCTTTTACCAAAAAAAATTTTTCTTTTACCTCTTGACTTTCTTATCAGAATATTGTATTCTGTCAAATTTTCAAATATCTAACTGCCCCATTCTCTGCCTTTTATCCTCCACCGTTGCCATAGCATAAATACGTGTTGTTTCCAAACTGGCATGCCCCAAGATATCTGCCAGTTCAAACATATTGGAATATTTCTTCAAATACAACAGGGCAAAGTAGTGCCGAAAACTGTGGGGATGGGCCTTTTTCTGGTCAATTCCCACTTTTACCGCAATCCGGTTAATCTTCTCCCACACCGCCTCCCTGCTAATTGCTTTCCCCGCATTTCCCCGAAAAATACATCCCCCCGTAATGTAATGCTTTTCGCAATATTCTTTCAATATAGTGATTAGACAGTCCGGCAGAAAGATTTCTCTGACTTTCCCCTTATTCCTAACAACAATATGCCCTTGTTCCATATTATCTACCGTAATATAGGATAATTCACTCACACGAATTCCCGTTAATGCCAGTGTTTTCATAAGAGCATAATATTTGTCATCCCCTTTTTCTTTTACATAAACCAACATTTTCTGATAATCTTTATCATTAATAACGTTCGAAAGGCTGGTCTGTCTCTGGATCCGATATGTCTTAATCACACAATCGGAATACCCACAAAAACGTAGATAACGGTTAACTGCAATAATATGCTGATTCATCGTTGTCACTGCTAACGATGAATTCTCCATATCTTTTTTGTAATCCATGACGATTCTTTTATCAAGATTTCTATGGTCTACATAACGGATAAACTCCTTTGCAATACGCATATACACCATAATCGTGGCATCGGATAATTCCTGTCTAATTAAATAATTTTTATAACTTGTTAAATTCTTCATTCGTATACTCCAATCTTCCTATCTGCGTTTCCAGTTGCCAGTTATCCTGGAGCATCTCGAATGAAATAAACGATCTTGTATCGCTTGAAGTCTACATATCCCACTGTATATACCTATTACTTGACAGCTACTACCATTATGTCACAATCGCATATCAATAGCTTTCTTATTTCTGCCTCATACCACACACAATTCCTATTCATCCTCCCTGATTCATCTCTGCAATAGTACCCTGTTTTTTTACCGTGAGCTGCACCCATGCAGGACGAAAACCACTGGCAATCGCATTTCGAATGGAACCAATATTAGACCAGGCACAACAATAAAAAGGAACGATATCACGATTTAGAATTTCCACCGCCAAGCTGCTAGTAAGTGTGGCAGCAATATCTGATCTGCGATATTTCGGTAATACATCAATCCCGATCTGCCACATGGAATCACAATCTGCAGAAGCCCCTGCCAATCCAATTAATTTGTTTCCATCATATGCTCCCGCTGCAATAACATCCAGCTCCCTTCGCTTCTCACAAAGCGCATTACTCCATTGTTCCGTATAGCAATGCTGAAAATCCTTTGGCTCCAGCATTCGTATTTCGTAGGAACAATGCTTTTGCAAACAATCCACCAATCCAGTCCCCAGCAAAATCTCCACATCTGGCAGAGAATATTCTGCCATGAAACAAACATCATATCCCAATGGACGAATCTGGCGCATCAGTTCATGCAAATTCGGCGTTTCAAAACAATGCTCTACCGGAAAACGGTTGATGTATGCCATCACAATATCCTCCAGCTCCTCTGAAACGGATGCCACAATGTTGCTTCCATAGGATGCCAGATCGCAAAGAAAAGGCAACTCCAGATATCTTCTGGCATTCGAGTTTTCTTTTGAAATAACTACCTTATTCTGGCCACTCTTAAAGTCCTGCCAATCACAATTGCTATCTATGGCAGATTGCCGCATGGCAATTTCTAAAATCTGTTGATTGGTCATACAGCCTCCATTCATCATACGCCCTTGTCCCTATTTTTTATATTTATTATACGATAAAAATACAGTTCTTTCACTATAAAAATCAAATCCATTTTACCCAATCATTTAGTACGAATTCTTTGCACATCATCCCATGCCTCCGGATCAAATTCCCGATCCTTGAAATAAATTTTTTCATCCTCTTTTGTGATCTTACGAATAAGCTTGCATGGATTTCCAGCCGCAACTACCCAGTCTGGAATATCTTTTGTCACAACACTTCCTGCCCCGATGACTACATTGTTTCCAATGTGTACCCCCGGACAGATTACAGTATTGCCACCAATCCACACATTATCTCCAATAGTAATCTCAATTCCGTATTCATATTGAGTATTACGCACATCCGGATACACGGGATGCCCCGCCGTATAAATTGCCACATTAGGTGCCAGCATGCAGTTATCACCGATCTTTACCTTTGCCACATCCAAAATCGTACAATTATAATTCGCCATAAAATTTTTCCCTACCTCAATGTTCGTTCCATAATCACAATAAAAAGGCGGATTGATAAAAGCTCCCTCCGATTTCCCAAGCAATTCTTTCACAATCTTTGCAATTGCATCAAAATCTGATCGGTCTATTGTATTTAATTCCTGTGTCAATCTTCTGGCCCTTTTCTGCTCCTCCATCACTTCCTTGTCTGAAATATATGGCAGCTGCCTATCTCTTCTCTCTCTGTTTGTCATAGCATTCTTTCCTCCCCATTCCATTCTGCATAAAATTCTTCTAAAAACCGCTCCATAAACCTTTGTCTTTTCTCTGCCATTCTCTTTGCGGTATCTGTATTCAGCATATCTTTCAACAAAAACAGTTTTTCATAAAAATGATTAATCGTAGTTCCCTCCTGCTCCCGGTATTCCCTTTCATCCATCTCCAGTTTGGGAGAAATTTCAGGATCATACATCTTTCGCCCTCGAGAACCACCATAAGCAAATGCCCTGGCAATACCAATGGCTCCCATAGCATCTAAACGATCGGCATCCTGCACAATCTTTCCCTCTATTGTTTGTGGTGTAACCGAATCAACTCCTCGATATGACACCGACTGGATGACGTCAACGACTTTTTCAACATCTGTCCCAGAAACAGTACAGTCCTCCAATATTTTTCTGGCATTGGCATAGTCCACTGTCTGAAAAAGTTTTGCATCATCCACATCATGTAAGAGTGCCGCCATCATAACAATGTGCCTGTCGCAATCCTCATCTTCGGCTATTTTCATAGCGTTTTTATATACTCTGACGGAATGAAAATAATCATGTCCACTGCTATCATTAGCAAAGAGTTCTTGTATATAGGATAGTAGTTTTCTCAAACAATCTTGGTAATCGTCCATTTAATCCCCCTAAATTATTTGTAAATATGCCTATTTCTTTTTCGTTACATATCTGCCAAACAAAGAGCCGTCCTCTGGAAAAATACTATCTTCTGAAACATATATCGGAAATTTTCCTGTATGTTCTGCTGTCTGACCGTTCAACATTCCTGTATGAAAAGAAAGATGCCTAAACTGCCTTAAGACCAATTCTAATCTTGTATATGGACAATTTTCAGGTTTTTCATAAAGCATTTCATCTGTAAGTGTATCTAAATAATCGCAAGTCTTTTTTCTGATTTTCGCAAGATATTCTAATAACTGCTCATCGGAGAGAACAACGGAACATATATTATCGGGATTATCCATTCCATTTTCATGAAAAGCAGGCTCATCATATTCAAATGGATTAAAAAACCACTTATCTGCCGAATGTAATGCGTGATAAGCGAACCTCCAAGCAGGTGCTCCATAGCAATCTGCATTTCTATCATAAGTTCTTAATGCAGTTTCCATATTAATAAAATTAGGAATAACCATATTTTTTATAATGTGACACAGTTTATTCATAAAAAACCTCCATAACTATTCTGATTTTCCTGTATTATTTTCATAAATAATTATCCTTCGTGAAGTGCCTCATAAAATGAATAATCAACAAAACCTCGCATATAATCTAATGTCCCCTTTTCCAGCTCCTTTACCATTAAACAATCAGGATGTGGCAATTTTATATCCGGTCCTGCTTCTATCCCATATTTATAACTTGATTGAAACCCACGAGAATTGTAATTTTTAGGATCTCCCTCAACAAGTATTGCTTTAAATCCCATTTCTTCCGCTTTTACAAACCCATATTCCAATAACTCCTTTGATATATGTGTTCTTTGTAATTCTGTTTTTACAGCAACAGGCGTGAGGATAAGCAATTCATCCTCATATTTCCCTTCAATATGGAATCTTGAAAACATTGCATATCCGATAATCTCATCAAATTCATTTACCATAATAAATTCAAGGTCCGGAATATAATATTTTTTCTTTCTTATTTCTTCCACAAGATCTCGAACTATCTTTCCTTCCTCGGGTCTATCCCATTTTGCAAAAACATCCTCCACAAATGCAAGAGAAGGAAGAAGATACTTATTTTCCATAGATTTAATCATTCTTTCCATTTTCTTTATCTCCATTAAATCTCATTTTTTCACTTTATCCAACTCATTGAGAAATTGGAAACGATATCTTCTCTCTGCATAATC